>CAYPGS010000058.1:0-1500 GCA_964410395.1 uncultured bacterium | reverse complement strand
CGAAAGGGGGAGTCATGAAAGCTCTTTGGATCATTCTGGGTGTGGTGGCGGTGATCATCGTGGCCGTGGCCATCCTGATTTTCGTGGGCATCAGCAAGATCGACGACGTGGTGGTGGCCGCGGTGGAACGCGCTGGATCGAACATCACCGGTACGGAGGTGACCCTGGCGGAGGCCGACATATCCCTGCGCAGCGGCGAAGGGGCTCTGCGGGGACTGAGCATCGGCAATCCCCAGGGTTTCTCCGATCGACAGGCCTTCAATCTGGATGAGATCAGCTTCCGACTAAACCTGCAGAGCCTGCGGGACCAGGTCATCCGTATCGAGGAGATCCATGTGGTGAATCCCCAGGCTCTCGTCGAGATGAATGCCGAGGGCAAGTCGAACTTCGAAGTCATCCAGTCCAATGTGAACCGCCATCGGCCTCCCGAGAGAGAGCCCGCGCCCGAAAGCGGTGAGCGGAAGCGCATGCGGGTGGATCTCTTCCATACCGAGGACGGACAGGTCGAAACCGACGCCACGGCCATGGGCGCTGGAACCAGCACCGTGGACCTGCCGGCGCTGCGGCTCGAGGGCATCGGCGGCGAGCAGGGGATCACCGGGGAGGAACTCGGCAACGCCATCATGGAGGCCCTGAATGACCAGGTCCTGCAGGTGGCCGTGGAGGAGGAACTGAAGCGAATGGTCGAGGAGAGCTTGAAAGGCGAGGCCGGGGAAGCCATTAAGGGTCTCATCGACAAGTTCCGGAACTAGGAGCCAGCCATGAGCCCACGTACCATGAGAATCCTGCAGGCAAGCTTCGTCTTGGTATTCGTGTTCGTCCTCTCCTGCGCCGTCTCGCCCCTGGGTCGCCGCCAGTTGAAACTGGTACCCGACGCCCAGATGAATCAGCTCGGCATGGCAGCCTTCGACGAGCTTAAGACTACGGGCGATCTGGCCCAAGACCCGCGAGTGTTGTCCTACGTACGCTGCGTGGCGGAAGCCATCCTGGCTGAAACCGACGATCCCACCGGGGTCGCCGACTGGGAGGTTCAGGTCTTCACGGACGAGACTCCCAACGCCTTCGCCTTGCCGGGCGGACGCATCGGCGTGCACACGGGACTGTTCGACGTGGCGGTCAATGCCGACCAACTCGCCGCAGTGATCGGTCACGAAGTGGGGCATGTCATCGCCCGCCACGGCAACGAACGCATCAGCACCAGCTACGTCGCCACGGCCGGTCTCAGCGTGGTGGAGATCTGGATGGGAGACAAGGATCCCCAGGATCGCGAGAACATCCTGCAGTTGCTCGGGGTGGGAGCTACCATCGGCGTCATGCTGCCTTTCAGCCGCACCCACGAGAGCGAGGCCGACATCCTCGGTCTCGAACTGATGGCCCGGGCGGGCTTCGATCCGAGGGCCAGCGTGACCCTGTGGGAGAACATGATGGCCGCGAGTGGAGGCGGGGCGCCGCCGGAGTTCCTGTCCACCCATCCGTCGGGGGAGACGCGCATTCGGGATC
>CAYPGS010000057.1:0-1503 GCA_964410395.1 uncultured bacterium | reverse complement strand
CACTTCCACGGTGAAACTGTCCGTTTCATTAGTGACCGCGTAGATCACCGATTCGAAGGCGCCGCCGGTCTGGCCGGGGTAGTGGGTGCCGCTGAAATCGAAGTATCCATTCTCGAAATCTTCGGCGACTCCCGAATCGTAGTAGAAGTAGACGTCGTCATCGCTTCGCCAGCGATAGGTCGCGGAAACCTGATCCTCGTTTTCCAGGGATAGCACGAGCTGCATGGCGGGGAAGGAACTGTGAGGAAGGGAGAAGTCGTAGTCCTCCCATCCGGGTTCATCCTCGAGGGGATGCCCATCGGCCAGAACCACTAGACTCTCCACCACCGGCGCCTGGGTGCCGCCGCAGAGGGCGAACTCCGAGTCGGCCACTGGGTCGATGAGCAGCCCCGGCGCCCCGGCATCGCGCTCGATGCGGGGCAGGATCTGCGCCACGCTTCCCACGCCCGAACCCCAGAAACTGCAACGAAAATCGAGGGAGTCCGCTCCCGCATCGTATCCGCCCCCCACGGTGAGGAAGGGATTGGGATCGGGAATGCTGAAGACATTGCCCGTCATGCTGATTCGGCTGCCGCTACCCAAGAAGGCCGCCTTGCCGTCTCCGGAGAACTGGCTTCGGGTGCAGAGGCCCGGTGTTTCACCGGCATAGAGACCGTACTCCTCGCACTCGTAGAAGGAGCAGTTCAGAAGGATGAGCTCATCCAGCACCGTGGCCTGCAGCCCGCGTCCGCACTCCCAGAAGGAGAGATGCTCGCCGCGCACCGGAATCTGCGAAGCCTCGATACCCTTCTCGCACTGCTCGAACTTCGACCAGACCGCCTCCAGGGTCTGGGTGGTTCCGGTCAACATGCTGATGCCATGCTTGGCATTCTTGATGTAGGTGCCGGTCACCTCGATGGTCTTGCCGGGAGAATTGATGGTGATGCCGTTCCAGTAGCTCAGGGAGCTGATGTTCTCGGCCCATGGCGTGAAGAGCACGGCCTGGTCGTCGTAGGTGACGCCCTCGAAACGCGCGCCGCCGCGAAGGGTGAGGCCGCTGCTCGAGGCGCAGTAGACGAGGGTGCCCGCACCCACCACGAGTTCGGCATCCTCGATGGTCACCGAACCGTCCAGGATGTAGAAGGGAGCGTCGTCGCTGCCGTCCCACCGGACCTCGCCCTCCACCACCTCGCCGTAGTCGGCGGCGGTGAAGCGGCGCCCCACAACCACGTCCTTGCTGAAGCTATCCGAGTCGATGCCGTCGCTCACGGTGCAGCTGATGGTGAGGGTGCCGTAATCATCGGGCACATGCCAGGTGACCTGCTCACCGGCGCCCGAGAAGGCTCCATCGCCGCTCCACTCGAAGCTGAGTTCGTCGCCGTCCACGTCGGAGGTCACCGCGCTCACCACGACCAGGGTGGATGCGCCGATGGCCGAGAGGCCACCGGAGAAGCTGATGTTCGAGATATCCGGAGCGTGATTGACCACTCCCGGTCCGTCGGGATTGCTGGCGCAGGACAGAAG
>CAYPGS010000056.1:0-1780 GCA_964410395.1 uncultured bacterium | reverse complement strand
TGCAGTTCCCCTACGTGGCGGCAGTCAACGGGCTCATGACACGCGAGAAGCCGGCGACCTGCTTCTACATGGGCGTCTTCCACGCGGAGAGCCTGCTGCTGGCCGAGACGGGTAGCGGAACCGGAGCCATCCAGATTTCGGGCACCGACCAGCTCGCGCAGATTCCCTTCTTCGTGGCCGCCACCGACTACACGCTCATCGGCGAGGAACTCTACGCGGCCTCGGCCTATCTCTCGCAGGAGCCTTCGCAGATCGGCCCGCTCAAGGCGCAGGACTGGACCAAGGTGGCCATCATCATCTTCATCGTCGCCGGGATACTCACCCTGACCTTCACAAGTTGGGACGGCATCCTCAAACTCGTGCAGACACCGGTATAAACATGAAGAAATCGATACCCATTCTGATCGTCTTCATCACCGGCATCATCATGGTGATGCAGTACTTCGTGCCTCACGCGGCTTCGGAGTTCCTCTTCACCTACGCCAATGACTTCGTCATCGTCATCGGCATTCTCGCCTTGCCGCTGGGCATCTTCTCGCTCATGCGAGGCACGGTGAACAAGGCGCTCAAGGATCCGAAAGAGCGCTTCTACTCCCTGGCGACCATCGTGGGATTCCTGGTCATGGTGCTTTCGGGGCTGCAGCGCTCCCAGTTCACCACGCCGGGCTCGCTGCTGCAGAACCTCTTCTACTACATCATGATCCCCTGCCAGGCGACCATCTTCTCCATGCTGGCTTTCTACATCGCCAGCGCCGCCTACCGCGCCTTCCGTGTGCGCACCTTGCTCGCATCGGTGCTGCTGGTCACGGCCTTCATCGTGATGCTCCGCATCATTCCATTGCCCGAGCCGCTGTCCAGCTGGAACAGCTCACTGGTGCAATGGATCCTCGCGGTGCCGAACATGGCCGCCAAACGAGCTATCATCATCGGCGTGGGCCTGGGAGCCATCAGCTACAGCATGAAGATCATTCTCGGAATCGAACGCGGCTACATGGGAGGTGAATGATGCAGGCGCCCTGGTACGATACCCTGCTGAACATCGACCGCCGGTGGATCTACCTGCTCATGGCCATCGCGGTGGTGATTCCCGCCATCTGGCCCTTCACGGTTCCCGTGGGCATCTCGGGCGAGGTGCGCGCGGTGCACGAGTTCCTGGAGGACCTCGAACCCGGGCAGGTGATTCAGCTCGCCATCGACTACGACCCGAGCACTCTCGCCGAATTGCATCCCATGGCGGAGGCCATCCTGGGTCAGACCTTCGACAAGGATGCGCGGGTCATCGTGACCACGCTTTCCCAGTTCGGTCCCGCCATGGCCGACGAGCTCATCACGCGGGTGGCCGCCGAGAAGGGCAAGGAGCACGGCGTCGACTACACCTTCCTCGGCTACAAGCCCTATCCGGCCATCACGATTCTCGCCATGGGCACGGACTTCCGGGTGCCCTTCCCCACCGACTACTACGGCACGCCGGTGGACGAGATCCCCATGATGGAAGACCTTCACAATTTCAGCGACGTGGAGTGCGTGATCAGTCTGGCCGGCGGCAACGTGGCCGACATGTGGATCCAGTACGGCAACGCCAAGTACGGCGTGCCGGTGGCTCTGGGCGTCACGGGCGTGATGGCCTCGGACTACTACCCCTACCTCCAGTCGCGTCAGATCTTCGGCCTGCTCCCGGGGGTGAAGGGCGCGGCGGAATACGAGCGGCTACTCGATGAACTGGGCGAAGCCAGCCGCGGCATGCCCTATCAGATGACGAGTCACCTTTTGATCATCGTCG
>CAYPGS010000055.1:0-1781 GCA_964410395.1 uncultured bacterium | reverse complement strand
TGCAGTTCCCCTACGTGGCGGCAGTCAACGGGCTCATGACACGCGAGAAGCCGGCCACCTGCTTCTACATGGGTGTCTTCCACGCGGAGAGCCTTCTGCTCGCCGAAACGGGTAGCGGCACGGGCGCGATTCAGATCTCGGGCACCGACCAGCTCGCGCAGATCCCCTTCTTCGTGGCCGCAACCGACTACACGCTCATCGGCGAGGAGCTCTACGCGGCCTCGGCCTACCTCTCCCAGGAGCCCTCGCAGATCGGCCCCCTCAAGGCCCAGGACTGGACCAAGGTGGCCATCATCATCTTCATCGTCGCGGGAATACTCACCCTGACTTTCACAAGTTGGGACGGCATCCTCAAACTCGTGCAGACACCGGTATAGAATATGAAGAAATCGATACCCATCCTGATCGTCTTCATCACCGGCATCGTCATGGTGATGCAGTACTTCGTGCCGCACGCCTGGTCCGAGTTCCTGTTCACCTATGCCAATGACTTCGTCATCGTCATCGGCATTCTCGCGCTGCCGCTGGGCATCTTCTCGCTCATGCGCGGCACGGTGAACAAGGCGCGCAAGGATCCGAAGGAGCGATTCTACGCCCTGGCCACCATCGCCGGATTCCTGGTGATGGTTCTTGCGGGGCTGCAGCGCGAGCAGTTCACCACGCCGGGATCGCTGCTGCAGAATCTCTTCTACTACATCATGATTCCATGCCAGGCGACCATCTTCTCCATGCTGGCCTTCTACATCGCCAGCGCGGCCTACCGGGCATTCCGGGTTCGCACCATCCTCGCTTCGGTGCTGCTGGTCACGGCCTTCATCGTGATGCTCCGCATCATTCCCTTGCCGGAGCCGCTGTCCAGCTGGAACAGCTCTCTGGTCCAGTGGATCCTCGCGGTGCCGAACATGGCGGCCAAGCGAGCGATCATCATCGGAGTGGGCCTGGGAGCCATCAGCTACAGCATGAAGATCATACTCGGAATCGAACGCGGCTACATGGGAGGTGAATGATGCAGGTGCCCTGGTACGACAAGCTGCTCAACATCGACCGCCGGTGGATCTACCTGCTCATGGCCATCGCGGTGGTGATTCCCGCCATCTGGCCCTTCGCGGTCCCGGTGGGCATCTCGGGCGAGGTTCGGGCGGTCTACGATTTCATCGAGGACCTGAAGCCCGGCGAAGTGCTTCACCTGGCCATCGACTACGATCCGAGCACTCTCGCCGAATTGCATCCCATGGCGGAGGGCATCCTGCGTCAGGCCTTCGAGAAGGACGCGCGAGTCATCGTGACGACCCTGTCCCAGTTCGGGCCGGCCATGGCCGACGAGCTCATCACCCGAGTGGCCACCGAGCAGGGGAAGGAGCACGGCATCGACTACACCTTCCTCGGCTACAAACCCTATCCGGCCATCACGATTCTCGCCATGGGCACGGACTTCCGTGTGCCCTTCCCCACCGACTACTACGGCACACCGGTGGACGAGATTCCCATGATGGAGGACCTGCACAACTTCAGCGACGTGAAATGCGTGGTCAGCATGGCCGGCGGCAACGTGGCCGACATGTGGATCCAGTACGGCAACGCAAAGTACGGCGTGCCGGTGGCCCTGGGCGTGACGGGCGTGATGGCCTCGGACTACTACCCCTACCTTCAGAGCCGTCAGATCTTTGGACTGCTGCCGGGAGTGAAGGGCGCCGCCGAGTACGAACGCCTGCTGGATCGCCCGGGTGAAGCCAGCCGCGGCATGCCCTATCAGATGACGAGTCACCTTTTGATCATCGTCG
>CAYPGS010000054.1:0-2411 GCA_964410395.1 uncultured bacterium | reverse complement strand
CTTCGTGGGTAGCGAGGATCCTGGCTGGTCCGAAGCCGAGCGCATCGACGGCAGCCAATGCCTGCTCGTTCCCGGTCTCATTAACGCTCACACTCATGTGGGCATGACCGTCATGCGCGGTTCGGCCGACGACCTCTCCCTCATGGACTGGCTTCGCGACAGGGTCTGGCCCATGGAGGCGGCCATGAGCGCGGAGGACCGGCACTGGTCCTCGAAGTTGGCTATCCTCGAGATGATACGTTCCGGTGTCACCTGCTTCCTGGACATGTCTCCCGACAGCGAGGGGATCGCCTCGGCCTGCGAGGAACTCGGCATCCGCGCCCGCCTGTCCGAAGTCTTGCTGGAGACCCAGGACCCGGAATGGAAGACCCTCGATGCGGCCATCGAACAACTCGCCGAATGGAATGCCCGTCGTCACCCACGCATCGACTTCGATCTGGGCCCGCACGCACTCTACACCTGCTCTCGTGCCTACATGGATCGCATTGTGGAGGCGGCCGGCGAGCACGAGGCGAGGGTGCAGATCCACAGTTCGGAAACCATGATCGAGATCGACGGCTGCCGCCAGGAGTACGGTGCCAGTCCCGTGGAACTGTTGGAGGACTGGGGGCTCCTCGCTCACCCGACCACCGCGGCCCACTGCATCCATCTCAGCGATGGCGATCCGGAGATCCTGGCCCGGCGAAAGGTGACGGTGGCCCACAATCCCAGTTCGAACATGAAACTCGGCGCCGGCATCATGAGCGCGGAGGCCTTGCTCGCGGCCGGTGTGACGGTGGCCCTGGGCACTGACAGCAGCGCCAGCAACAACAACCTTTCGGTCCTCGGCGAAATGCGCCGGGCTGCATTGCTGCAGAAGGCCGGCGATGGCGACGCCCGCTCCTTCGGCGCCGCCAAGGCCCTACACGCCGCCACGCGCGGGGGTGCCGTCGCGGCGGGAGCCGAAGGCAGCCTGGGACAGATCGCCGAAGGTTTCCTAGCGGATCTCACACTGATCCGGACCGACGGTCTGCACGCCTGGCCCCCGGCCGATCCGGTCTCGCATCTCGGATACGCCCTTCGGGCCGATGATGTGGACACGGTGATCATCGACGGAGAAGTGCTGCTCCGCGGAGGAGAATTCACCCGCTGCGACCCCACCGAAGTGAAGGCCCGCTGCGCGGAGATCGCCGCGCGCATTCGTCCATAGAATAACCCGGCGGAGTCATCCGCCGGGTCGATGTTCAAACGAAGGCTAGTAGAGAACCTTCAGGTCGCTCCAGGTCGTCATGGCGGTGTTGCTCTCGCCGCAATCCACGAGTTCGCAGCCCACCTGAATGCCGCAGGGATTGTTGTCCGGCGCGCAGGGCGAATCGGACTGCAATGTGTAGATGCCGGTGCCGAGATTGCCGCAGAACTCCGGATTCAACCAGAAGTTGTAGGCAACGCCTTCCCAGGGCGCCATGCAGTCCACCCAGTCGCCGCCCGGATTGCCGAAGATGTCCGTGCAGGCGATATCCAGGGTTCCGGGGCTGTTGCACTCGATGCCCGCCGCGCCGTTGTTGAAGGCCACCAGTGAAGTCCACAGACGCAGGTCGCCGCTGTGCAGAGCGATGCCGCTGCCGATTCCCGCGCCATTCTCCGCGAGGGTGCAGCACTGCAGGAACAGTTCCGCACCGGGCACAGCGAGGTTCTGGCTGATCGCGCCTCCGAAGGTGGCGTTGTTCATGGCGAAGAGGCTATGCCGAATGCGCTGATCCTGATCCGGACTCGAGCTGGGCTGCACGTAGATGCCGCCGCCCTCGTTGTAGGCGAGGTTCTCGACGAAGATGCACCCGTTGATGTCCAGGGCGCATTCCCAGGCAGTCAGGCCTCCACCGTTGTTCGCGGAATTGCCCTGGAACAGGCAGTTCTCCACGCTGCTCTCCGAACCCCAGAATTGGATTGCGCCGCCGTCGAGGCCGAAGTTGCCGATGAAGTGGCAGTTCTGGATGGTGGGAGAGGCAGACCACACGTAGAATGCGGTTTCCGAGGCGTTGACGAAGCTCACATCCCGAACGACCGTGTCCGAGCTTTCCCCAAACCAGAAAACTATGCCCCAGTTGCCTCGGGGGAGGCTGCGGCCATCGGGCATCTCGGGAATCGGTCCCCGGGTGTGATTCCGCCCGGGGGTTTGAGTTTCCCCGGGCGGATGTATCTTGTTTAATAGCAATGGGTTGCTGGTTAGGCGGATCTTGCTCAGAGCTCCAAACTAGGCCGATGTTTCCATTTTGTTTCCACTTGCCTTCGATTCCCCGAAAACCGTGACGTCCAGGCGTTCGGTCTCCAGCTTGTTGGTCTCCGGCATGAGATGCCCATAGAGGTCCATGGTGATCATTGACCTTCCCCCCTCAGCCGACCAAGTCCTGAGTTAGTTTCTCCAGATCTTCCTG
>CAYPGS010000053.1:0-3029 GCA_964410395.1 uncultured bacterium | reverse complement strand
TTGCGAAGGAGCCTTTTGTGGGGTGGGCGATACTGGGATCGAACCAGTGACCTCATGCGTGTGAAGCATGCGCTCTCCCACCTGAGCTAACCGCCCACACGGTGGACCCAAGGAGAGTCGAACTCCTGACCTCTGCATTGCGAACGCAGCGCTCTACCAACTGAGCTATGGGCCCCCTCAAACGGGTCGCCCAATCTACTTGAATCCCCGCCCAAAAGCAAGCCCCCTACCGAAGTAGGGGGCTCTGACACAAGGAGGGGGAAACATGCTGATGATACCGACTTACTTGACCTCGATCTCCCGGCCGACGGCGGCCTCGCTCTTGGGAAGGATCACGGTCAGAAGGCCGTTCTTGAACTCGGCGCCGATCTTTTCGGCATCGATGGCGGCCGGCAGACGGAACTTGCGGCTGAAGCTGCCGCTGAAGCGCTCGCGCCGGCGGAAGCGCAGGTCATCGGACTCCTCGCCCCGCTTCACCTCGCCGCTGATCATGAGCATCCGGTCCTCGACCTTGATGCTGATGTCGCTCTTCTCGAGGCCCGGCAGCTCGATGATGAGCTGGTGCTCACTGCCGGTCTCGACGATATCCGTGCGGGGGCTCCAGTTGCACTCGGCGCCCTCTCCGCAGAACTCGTTGAAGATGCGGTCGAAGTCGGCGAAAGGATGGCTGTGGCGGGCATGACGATGTCCGAAGGGCATGTTGTTCACTTTGATCATGTTCATGGCTTTCTCCTTTTGGATCTCTCGGCGCTTGCCGTGGTTTTCGTGTTCGCCCGTCCTACCGCAAGCGAGATGCCAAACTAGAACATCAACCTGAGCGTGAATAAAGACATTGAGTTAAGATGATTCCGTCGCACAATCCACGGTCCTACCGGTTGAATCGCCGCCAATATGTCAGCTCCGAAGACTGTCATGATGGCGTGATCCTGACGAATCCTGCCAGCGGGACAGTTCCGGCGTCAGGCCTCTGGATTATTGGCCCGCAACATCTTACTCTGAGGGCATTCCACGGAGGTTTCCCATGATGAAGACCGAGGTCAGCCTCTCCCGCCGCGGCCAGAATGCCCCCGCAAGCCCCATCCGCCGCCTGGTGCCCTACGCCGACCAGGCCAAGAAGGACGGGGCGCAGGTCTACCACCTCAATATCGGCCAGCCCGACATCGAGACTCCGGCCGAGATGCTGAAGGCCTACCGCGATTTCGAGGGCCCGGTCCTGGCCTACGGACCCAGCGCCGGTATGCCCGAGTATCGCCAGGCCGTGGCCGACTACTGGAAACACTTCAAGGTGGAGCTAAGCCCCGAACAGGTCATCGCGACCACCGGCGGCAGCGAAGCCATCAACTTCGCCCTGCTGGCCATCTGCGATCCCGGCGACGAGGTGCTCGTACCCGAGCCCTTCTACACCAACTACCTGGGCTTCGCCGAAGCGGCCTCCGTGAAGATCGTTCCCCTGCCGACCAGCGTGGACAGCGGCTTCCGCCTGCCGGGCCGCGAGGCCTTCGAAGCGGTGATCAACGAGCGCACCCGGGGCATCCTCTTCAGCAATCCGGGCAACCCCACCGGCGTGGTCTACACCCGCGAGGAGATGCAGCTGCTCGGAGACCTGGCCGCGGAGCACGGACTCTACCTGCTGGCCGATGAGGTCTATCGCGAATTCGTCTACGAGGGCGCGGAGTTCATCAGCGCCTTCCACCTCGAGGGCCTCGACGACCGGGTGATCGTGCTGGACAGCGTGAGCAAGCGCTTCAGCGCCTGCGGCGCACGTGTCGGTTACCTGGCCACGAAGAACGAGGCCATCCTGGAATCGGCCATCTGCTACGGGCAGGCCCGCCTCTGCCCGCCCACCGTGGACCAGATCGCCGCAGCCGCGGCCTTCGGCGCCCCGGACAGCTATCTCAAGAATGTGCTCGATGAGTACGACATCCGTCGAAACGTGCTCTACGAGGAACTCAACGAGATCCCCGGCGTCACGGCGCCCAAGCCCGCCGGCGCCTTCTACACCGTGTGCAAGTTGCCGGTGGAAGACGCCGAGGCCTTCGCCATCTGGCTGCTTACCGGTTTCCGCGTGGACGGCCATACGGTCATGGTGGCCCCGGCCAACGGCTTCTACGCCACGCCGGGCATGGGCCAGGACGAGGTGCGCATCGCCTACGTGCTGAATGCGGAGGACCTGAAGAAGTCCATGGAGATCCTGCGGAAGGGGCTAGAAGTTTACCGGCCCTAGCGGAAGCAGAAGCCGAAGCCGAAGCAAGAAAGAACCCTCCTCGATTTTCCGGGGAGGGTGTTTTTTGCTTCAGCTTCAGCTTCAGCTTCAGCCAAAGCTAAAACTGAATCTCCTTCCACTTCCCGCGGCGGAAGCGGATGGTCAGAATCACCGCCACCACGGTGAAGTGCACCACCCCACCCATCCATCCGCCCACCACGCCCCAGCCCAGGGTGTAGGCGAAGAGCAACGCCAGCGGCACGAAGATGAACCAGGCGCTCAGGGCCAGGGTGAGCATGGGGAAGCGCGTGTCGCCGGCGCCCTGCAGGGAACTGCTGTAGGCCATCTGCATGGCGTCGCCGATCTGGAAAAGGGCCAGCAGGGGCACGATACTCACCCCGTAGGCCACCACCGTAGGATCATTGTTGAAGATCGTGAAGAGGTGCTTGCGCGCGAGCAGGAAGACCGCGGCCACGAAGAGGCTGTAGATGAGGTTCATCTTCAGCACCATCCATCCGCAGGCTTCGGCCAAGGCCTTCTTCCCCGCTCCCAAATACTGGCCGACCATGGTCGTGCCAGCCTTGGCGATGCCGTTGGCCGGCATGAACGAGAAGCTCAACACCTGGATGCCGATCTGACTGGCCGCCAGGGCTTCAACGCTGAGCCGGCCCATGATGGTCATGAAGACCGTGAAGCTGCCCATATCCAGGAAGAACTGTCCGCCGATGGGCGCGCCCACGCGCACGAGACGCAGCAGCGACTTCGGCTGGAAGGGATGCTCCCGCCGGGTGTGATAGATGCGGTTCACCGCCGGCCTCAGGAAGAG
>CAYPGS010000052.1:0-3969 GCA_964410395.1 uncultured bacterium | reverse complement strand
GTTGCACCTGGCCTTCTCCCTGCACCTTTGGACCTTCATGATCGCCATCGGGACGCCGCCCATCTTCATTCCAACGACCAGTATGTTGTCGCTACTTGCCTTCGCAGGTGTCTCCCTGATCTCGGTCCCGTACCTGTTTGTGGCCCATCGTCGCGTATACCCGATGCCTTTACTCAATCGTCTAGCCGTATGCGGCGCTATCCTGTTCAGCGTGCCGCTGGCTACGACTCTCTTCATGGTTCTGCTTATCATGCTCGCGTCGGTGCCACAATAGCCAAGCGATCCGAGGCTTGTGATCAATATGACTAGGAAAAACCATCTCGCCATTCGTCCCTTCGAAAGCCGCGATGAGTACGCGCGCATGGTCGACTACTTTCTGGATGCCGACACGTCCTTCCTGGAAGGCATGGGCGTGGACGTGAGCAAGCTTCCCTCCCGAGACGAGTGGATCGAAGCCGCACTGCTCGATCACCATCGTGCCGATGACGAAAAGGAAAGGGCCTATCTCGCCTGGATCTATGACGGCGAGCTCGTGGGCCATTCGAGCATCAACAGGATCAAGGTGGGAGAAGAGGCCACCATCCATCTGCATCTCTGGAGAAGCGATCTGCGCATGGCTGGACTGGGCACGCGTTTCTTCGAGGCTTCGACCAAGGAATTCATGCGCTTGTATCGTCTCGATCGCATCTACTGCGAACCTTTCGCGGAGAATCCCGCGCCGAATCGTGTGGTCGAGAAACTTGGATTCCGCTTCCTGAAGCGTTATCGAACCGTTCCAGGTCCCATCAATCTCGAGCAGGATGTGAATCTCTACGTTCTCGAGGATTGAAACCACGAGGAGAGATCGATGCATCGCGTTCTACAGTTTTTGCTTATTGCCATCTGCCTAACTCCGATGTCCCCTGGATTCGTCACGGCGGAGGGCCCCTGCGACAGCCCCGAGCACCGGCAGTTCGATTTCTGGCTCGGGGAGTGGAAGGTTTTTCGCCCCGGTGGCGTTCTTGCGGGCACTAATCGGATCGAACTGGAGTATGGAGGCTGCGTCATTCACGAGAACTACTCCACCGAGACCGGTTATCGAGGTGAGAGTCTGAACACCTATGACGCAGCTCGCGGAGTCTGGCATCAGACCTGGGTAGACAATACGGGCCTACTGCTTCTGCTCGAGGGTGGATACGACGGCGAGAGCATGGTGCTCAAGAGCGAGGGCTGCAGCGTTGATGGGGCGGGACCTTGCCATCGCATCACCTGGACGCCCAATCCCGACGGCTCGGTGCGCCAGCACTGGCAAACCCGCAGCGCCGAAGGCGATTGGAAGACCGCCTTCGATGGTCTCTACGTGAAGTGGAAGGACTAGGAGGAGAGACGTGCAGAACGATCGATTGAGTGCGTTCACGCTGGGAGTCTTCATCTTCATCGGCCTGGCCGCCCTGGGTTTTCTGCTCGGCAAGGCGCTGATCGACTTCAAGCAATACGATCGCAGCGTGACCGTGAAAGGACTGTCCGAGCGGGAGTATCCGGCCGACATCGTCATCTGGCCCATCCAGTTTGCGGCCGCCGACAACGACCTGGAATCGCTGTACCATTCCATCGATGGAAACACGGAGCGAATCAGGGCCTTCCTGGAGGCGAGGGGGATCCGCAGCGAGGAGATCACCTTCTCGGCTCCGGCGATCAATGACAAGTCCGCCCAGCAGTATGGCGGTGGCGCCCGCCCGACCTTCCGCTACACGGCCCTGCAGACCGTGACGGTCTACTCTCAGGAGATCGAGACCGTGAGGTCGGTGATGAGTTCCCTGTCCGAACTTGGGAAGCAGGGTATCGTGTTCACGGGTGGTGACTATCAGTCCCAGACTGAGTATCTTTTCACTCGACTGAACGAGGTGAAGCCCGAGATGGTCGAGGAAGCCACTCGCAAGGCCCGGGAGGTCGCCGAGAAGTTCGCGTCCGATTCGGACAGCCGGCTCGGTAAGATCAAGAAGGCCTCGCAGGGCCAGTTCAGCATCAGTTCGCGGGACAAGAACAACCCGCACATCAAGAGGATCCGCGTCGTTTCGACGGTGGAGTACTTTCTGTCCGACTAGGCCAAGGCCGGGAGCCCTGAATGACCACCAGCCATCGCTTTCTGAAACTCCTGGCCGCGCTGGTCTGGTACGGCGGAGCGATAGCGCTCCTGCTCAAGGCGGGCAGTCTGTTCATGGAAGCCCGAACGATTCGTCCGGACTCGAACTGGCTCTGGATGGCCATCGCCGCCGGATTCGCGGCTGGCCTGGCCAAGGCGGCCACGCTCTTCTCCTGGAGTTGCCGAAGGAATCTGTCGCGAATCGATGGACTGGAGGAGCCCAAGCTCTGGCAGTTCTTCCGCCCCCGTTTCTTCCTGGCTCTCGCCCTTATGATTTCACTTGGCGTCACGCTCTCGAAGTTGTCCCACGGGCACTTCAGTTCCTTGCTGGCTGTCGGAGCGCTCGACCTGAGCATCTCCACGGCCCTATTCGGCAGCAGCTACAATTTCTGGAAGCAGAGGAGCCCGGCGCTATGCAATCCATCGACCTGATTCGCGACAACCTGAGGAAGAGCCGGGACCTCGTCTTCTTGAAGATCGAGGACATGCACCCTCACGCGCTGGTTTTTCCGACTCAGAACGGTGGTGCACACACCCTCTGGGTGATAGGACATCTGGCCTACATCGAGGGTCTGGTCATCCGGCATCTCATGCTGGGTGAGGACAATCCACTGGCCCAATGGGAGGAGATGTTCGACGGCAGCGATGTGGCTGCCGATGCGAGTGCCTTTCCTCCATTCGACGATGTGCTGGACAAGTGCCGCGAAACCCGTGAGGACACCCTCGTCTTGCTGAAGTCGCTATCGGAAGAGGACCTCGACCGCCTCGGGAAGATGGTGCCCCAAGGCTGGGAGGGAACCTTCGGCACCTACCGCAAGTGCTTCCAGTTCATGGCCGACCACTGGTACATGCACCGCGGCCAACTGGCCGACGCCCGCCGGGCCGCGGGTGTCGATCGCATGTGGGTCTAGTTCAAACGAGCCTTACTCGAACATGCTCTTGAGTGTTCCGAAGTCCAGCGGCGCCGCGCCGACCGAGCCCTGCCGGAAGGCGTAAGATGTAATGGTACAGGAGACCCCTACACCGACACTGTTGTTGACTCCAAGATAGACGTCAGGGCCACCATTCCAAGTTGCGTTCGCCTCAAAATCAACTACGAAGAGCTCCGCAGCGTAGCAGCCCCACTGAACAGCGAAGAGGATCTCCTCCTCGGTGGCGTAGGTACCATCCTCGAACTGCGGGACTGGTACTGGGTAGGCCATGTTGTCGACGTACTCGATTGTAGAGCTGGCAGTGGCAAACTCGCTGACACAGGATTGAGGAATCCAGCCCAAAAGGGTGGGGCCTTCGCTGTTGGACTCCATGATAACGGTAATCGAACCATGGATGTATGCGGTGAAAGATGCCGTCTGTGAGCCCGACAATTGCACTCCGATTGCCGTAGTTGGGAACAGAGTCAATGCCAGGAGCGTCATGCTGACTATTGTGTACTTCATCTCATCTCACCTCCCCATATAGACACAAACCTACTCGAACATGCTCTTAAGTTGGCCGAAATCCATGGGCGCCGCGCCGACCGAGCCCTGCCGGAAGGCGTAGGACTTGATCGTCCAGACCCATTCGCCGCCGTTATGATTGTGGACGACGCTCATGCTCATCGTCGGGCCGCCGCTCCAACTGACATTGATTTCCTGATACATCGCATACTCGAAATACTCCACGATGTGCTCCCATTGAAGAGTGAATAGGATCTCCTCTTCGCTGGCGTAGCTTCCGTCCGCGTACTGCGGCACGGGAATCGCAAGGCTGGAGGGGCTGCCGCTATCCATCGTGACCACGGATGTCGCCGTGGCCACGTAAGCTTCCCCGTCAAGAGGACCAGTTGAAAGCGGAGTTTCCAGCCTCCA
>CAYPGS010000051.1:0-5660 GCA_964410395.1 uncultured bacterium | reverse complement strand
ACACCCGAGGGCAGATCCTCGCCTTGATCGTCCTTCCCGTTCCACGCAACCTGCTTGTCGCCCTCGCTCTCAAATCCGTCCAGGAGCATGCGAACCCGCCGGCCGGCGAGATCGTGGATCTCCAGCCGAAGGTCGGCGCCGCCCTCGGGCACGCGATAGTGGATCCGGGTCGAGGGATTGAAGGGGTTGGGCACATTGCCCAGCAGCGTGAGACCTGAGGAAGGCGTGGACTCCTCGCTTGAGGTGCCGGCTCCCTCGCCCACACGGAATCGATCGTCCCCGCGATTGCTTCCGGCCATTTCCGAGAAGATGCTCCCCGGCGCGCCCTCGAAGGTGACCTGGTAGAAGACGTCGAAGAAGCTGTCCACGTTGAACATTCCGCCGCCCAGGTTGGTGATGGCCGTGTGTCCCGGACTGGGCATGTTGTGATCGCGTCCCGCGACGATGGTGAAAAGGTCGAAGTCGGGATCCCCAAAGATGGAACCTTCAAGCATGACCATTTCCGTGTCGAACTCCTGCACGGGATCGCCTTCCCGCGGGGCGGTCTCGGTCACACCTTCTACGTACATGAAGATGTTCCGATTGAAGCCATCCAGTTCTCCCGTGCCCGTCATGTCGAGGTAGAGCACGGCGCTCCAGGTCTGCTCCTCGCCGCCCAGATCCCCGCCGGGCACCCGGAACACGTCATAGAATTCGGTGAGCGTCGCGTCGATATGGATGCTCGACTCGGGCGGCAGGCCGCTGGTGACTTCGATGACGCCCTGGTAGCCATCCGGACAGGCGGGAGGGAAGTCGATGGTCGCGTTTCCATTGTCGGGCAGCTCGCAGGGCTCTGCGAAGGCCGTGCTGGTTAGCGCTGCAATCAGGATCATGATCTTGAAGTGGCTGGAGCTAGACATGGGAATCTCCCGGGTTCGGGGTGCACTCATATTTGTCGTAATTATAGCAGTAATGGCATGAATTGGGGGCGCCGGGCTCAAGCTACTGTAGGCTGGCCTACAAATCCCTTGAAAGACATGGACTAAGCAGAAGCAGGTCGATCAGGTCAGCTCGAAGCGTTCCCCGAGCTTGGGGATCTGAATCTCGGCTGTGCTCTGTTTCCTGAGCCCCTCCGCGAGGGCCGCCGTCTGGCTCTCCTCCCCGTGAACCAGGAAGATCTGCCCGGGCGGCCGGGTCATGCCGCCCACGAACTCCAGAAGGTCGTCGCGATCGGCATGAGCGCTGAACGCGTGCAGGCTCTGCACCTCCGCCCGCACATCATGCTCACCGCCGAGGATGCGCACCCGGCGCACCCCGGATTCGAGTCGCTGGCCGAGAGTATGGGCGGCCATGAAGCCCACGATGAGGATCGTGTTCTTGGAGTCTTCCACATTGTTGCGAAGGTGGTGCAGGATTCGTCCGGCCTCCGCCATGCCCGAAGCCGAGATGATCACGCAGGGACCGTGGCGGAAGTTGAGCTGCTTGCTTTCCTCCACGTTGGTTATGTAGTGCATGCGATCGAAGCCGAAGGGATCGTTGCCTTCGTGCAGGATCTCCCAGGTCTCCTCGTCGAAACACTCCTGGTGATCGCGAAAGATCTTGCTGGCCTTCACGGTGAGCGGGCTGTCGATGTAGATGGGAATCTCGGGAATCTCACCGTCATTCATCAGCTCGCTGAGCTCGTAGACGATTTCCTGGCTTCGCCCCACGCTGAAGGCGGGGATGATCACCTTTCCACCCCGCGCCGAAGTGCGGCGAATGATCTCGCCCAGCCGCTCTTCCGAGTCCAGGATCTCGTCGTGATGACGATCCCCATAGGTCGACTCCATGATCACGGCATCGGCGCGATCCACGGGCTCCGGATCCTTCAGGATCGGCAGATTCTTGCGGCCCAGGTCCCCGGAATACACGAGCCGGTAGGGAGTGTCCGAGCCACGATCGAAGTCCAGCAGGCTGATGGCCGATCCGAGAATGTGCCCGGCATCCAGGAAACGGCAGCTCAGGCCGGGCAGAACGTCGAAGTCCTTCCGATAGCGCTGAGGGGCCAGCAGCTCGAGCAGGCGCTCGGCTTCCTTGGATCCGTAGAGAGGCTCCACCGGTTTTTCGCCACGCTTCAGGCGCTTGTTCAACCAGGCCGCGTCATGTTCCTGGATGTGCGCGCTATCCAGAAGCATGATCCGCAGCAGATCTGCCGTGGCCCGGGTGCAGAAGACCTTCCCCTTGAATCCATGTTTGACCAGGGTCGGCAGGTTTCCGCTGTGGTCGATGTGCGCGTGGCTCAGCACCACCGCGTCGATCTTCGAGGCGTCGAAGGGGAGTTCGCGATTCAGATCGCGACTCTCCTGCCTGCGCCCCTGGAAGAGTCCGCAGTCGAGCAAAATCCTCCGGCCGTCGAACTCCAAGAGATGGCGACTTCCCGTTACCGTTCCCGCGGCTCCGTGAAAAGTGATGGACAGGCTTTTCAATCGAATCTCCTCGCGCCAAAGCGAATCGACAGATAATTGTGAAATCCGAAGCTAACAGAAAGCCGTGCAGTCCGTAAAGACGGGGGCGAAATCTGCCTGCCGGCAGTCTTCGAGGATCGCTCCTTCGCTCTTGAAAAACCTCGCTAAACTGGTAATGGCGCTTACGACACGATCCGCCGATCGGGAACACACTCCATGCACGAAAGGATGACGGGACGACGAACAGGAGGCGTGCCATGCAACACCCAATCCATGGAAACGGGGCTCCCGCGAGCAGGTCCCTCCGAGATCTGATCATCGCGGGAGCCGCTTTCGTTTTACTCACAAGCTTCATCGCACCAGCCGGGGCCATGCCGCCCAAGCCGGTGCTGGATGACCGGGGCGACGGCGCAGCCATCGATCCGGGCTACGCCATGCTGCAGGAGATGGACCTGCTCCCCGGCCTCGAGGACGGCGCCGGAGAGCGCATGCTGCCGCCGACAGGCACCTTGAACATCCCCGCGATCCTGGTGCAGTACCAGGGGCGCACCGGCGTGCAGACCGTACCGGCGTTCAACACCGCTCTCTTCACGCCCACGGCCGGCAGCAACTCCATGCATGACTATTTCGACGAAGTTTCCCAGGGGGCGGTGAACGTGACCGGAACGACCTGGGGCTGGTTCACCTTGCCGCGGCCGGAGGGATGGTACGTGAACGGCGGGGGAGGAATGCTCAACAGCTTTCCCATGAACTCCCAGGGTCTCGTCTGGGACGCCCTCACCCTCGCCGACGCCACGATCAACTTCGCCCAGTACGACAATGATTCCGACGGCGTCGTGGACAACGTGATCTTCGTCTTCAGCGGCTATGCCGCCGAATCCTACACGCCCTCGCTGCCTCAGATGCGCATATGGAGCCACTGCTTCTGGCTCGGAGGCGGCAACGGCCCCGGTCCCTTCGTCACCAACGACGGCGTGACCGTGGACATGTACACCATCCAGTCCGAACTGTCGGGCACCACCGGCTCGACCATCCGCGACATCGGCGTCTTCTGCCACGAGCTGGGCCACGCCTTCGGACTGCCCGATCTCTGGAGCACCTGTCCCCAGGTCTGGCTGCCCTTCTTCGGCGCGCACAGCGGCGTGGGATCCTACGACCTCATGGGCTTCGGCGGATGGGGGGCAGGAGGCACCAATCCGACCCAGCCCTTCAACCTGAGCGCCTGGTCCAAGGCCTTCCTCGGCTGGGCGAACCTGATCTACGTGACCGTGAACGTGCCGAACATGCCGATTCCCGCCGTTGAAACCACGGGCACCGTGGTCACGAACTTTCCCTGGTGGAACAGTCCCGGCATGGACATCGGTTACTCCCATCCCTGGGCCACCTGGCCGGGACCTGCCGAGGCCTTCCTCGTGGAGAACCGGCAGGCCGTTGGCTTCGACGCGGCACTGCCGGGCACGGGGTTGCTGATCTACCACTTCGACGGGCGGGAAGCCTTCGCCGACTATGATATGGACGGCCTCGTCAACTATCACGACAACGATCTGCAGTGGCAGGAGACCCATCTCTTCCTCGACGTGGAATGCGCCGACCAGTGGGCTCCCGATCACCAGATGAACAACGACGACCTGGCCGCCCAGAACAACCTGGGCGACGCCGGCGACTTCTTCCGTACCGGGGGCAACACGGCCTTCAACGCCGGCAGCACGCCGAGCAGCATGCTCTATGGCGGCGGTCCCAGCCTCTTCGCCGTGGACAATATCACCGGAACCACCGGAACGATCTTCGCCGACGTCTCGGTGGGGAATCCTGGCGGGCCGTCCCACGACGTCTGGATCAAGGACTGCACCCGCGACGACGGAACCGTTCCCTCGTCGCCCAATTGCGACTGCATGTTCTACCGGCGCCAGTACGACAGCTGCGACATCTGGGTGGACAACGACGGCGACGGCATTGCCGATCAGCCCCAGCGCGGTCCCCTGGGGACCACCAACCGGCTTTTCGTGAAGGTTCGCAACCTCGGCCCCAGGGTATCGACCGGGCGACCATCGAGGCCTACGATCTGAGCCAGGGGCTCTGTCCGCCGGTGGCGCCGCCCCATGAGCCCGACAATCCCTTCGCCACCTGTCCCAAGATCGGTACGGTGGTGGAGTTCTCCATCGCGGCCGGCGACAGCGCCATCGTGGAGTTCCCATGGTATCTGTCCTGGTATCCCTTGCCTTGCTGGCCCAACAGCGTGGGCGTGAAGGTGACCACCGCGAACGATCCGCTCAACGGCAGCGGCCTGGTCCCCATGGACAACAACCTGGCCATGTGCACCGGCAAGCAGCTTTACTGCAAGGCCGGCAGTCCGCCTCGAAAGAGCCAGGTGGCCGACAAGCTGGCCGCCCTTTCGGGCGAGTCAGTGACTGTGGGAGGCGATCGCGAGGATCCTCCGGAGCCGGCGCTGCTCAACGTGCCGGTGAACAATCCCTACGATATGCCGAGGGAGATGGTCGTCGAGATCGTCGAGCCTGAACTGCCCCCCGGCTGGATGTTCGAACTCTTCGCCGAGGGCTACGGCTTCGTGCCCAGTCCCTGGTTCGTACTCATGGATCCGCTGCAGGTCATCGATCTGCAGGTCACCGTGTATCCCGATCCCTTGGCGGGCCACGGCGAGACGGGATATATCACCCTGAACCAGTACCTCATCGAGACCTATCCCTTCGAGCCCATCGGCGGCATGGCTCTGCCCATCGAGGTGGACCTCTACGAGCCCATGCCCGTACCCGTGCTCGCGGCGCAGGTCATCGAAGAGGATCCCTGCATTCCCGAGACGCGCAGCGTCTTGCTGAGTTGGGAGCACCCGGTCTTCGACGTGTCCGGCATCCCCGAACCCATGAGCTTCTTCGTGCTGCGCGACACGATTCTCGGCGCGCCGCCGGAGGATCACGAGCTCGTGGGCTTCTCGGTCTGCGACGCGAATCCCGAGACTCCCGAATGGGACTGGATCGACCTCGAAAGCCCGCTGCCGCCCACGGGCAAGGAGTACTACTACAGCGTCATCGCCGTGGATCAGGCCGGCAACGAATCGGAGATCTCCGCGGAAGTCTGCTGCGAACGCAACTTCGACTATGTGGACATCGAGAACGGAGCGCTCCGTCTCACCGTGACCGACCAGGGTATCCTGGGATACATGGAAGCAGGTGGACGGGGCTCTGGCCTGCAAGCGCCTCCGGGAGCGCTGTCGACGCTCTT
>CAYPGS010000050.1:0-6039 GCA_964410395.1 uncultured bacterium | reverse complement strand
ATGGTTTCGCCGCCTTCGCGGCCGTCCGGAACTCCTGGATTCTTCCCCACGTGTGCGGTGCCCTTCTCCCAGTTCAGATTGGCGGCAAACGCCGCGGGAAGGACAAGAATCATCATCAGCGCGAAGCTCCGGATCATCATGTCGACCTCCTCATCACTACACCGTGACACTGCTAGCATCCCGCAAGTAGAAGCTTAGCACCGCTTTGGAAAAATCTGGCCCTTCGGGCACAAAAAAACGAGGGGCCCGAAGGCCCCTCGTAAGCAACTCTGCTGAATGAACTTAGAACGGCTTGGCGTAACTCAGGCCGAGAGTCATCTGGTTCATGTGAAGATCGGCCTCGCCTCCGCCCATTCCGGGAGGATTGCCCGGAGGGATGGAGTTCTCTCCCTCGAGGACGACCTCGGGGGCGTACATGAAGCCGAAGCTCAGCTCGCAGCCCTTTGGCGTCGTCCAGGTGCCGCCGAAGGTGTAGTGGCTCTCGACCACTCCGGGAGCCAACATGTTGAAGAGGGTCTCGCCCGCGGGAATGGGCTGGGCGCCATGATTGAATCCGGCGCGCAGGTCCAGGGTCTCGCTGGCCGGGTAGATGAGGCCGAGCTTGAAGACGGTCATGTCCTCCCAGCCGAAGCCGGGTCCCTCGTCGCCACCGAGGGGATTGCCCTCGAACATCTTCGAGATGGGATTGGAGACCGAGGCCACATCGGTATAGTTGATGACCATGTAGTCGAAGGCCAGAGTGGCCACACCGGCGTCATAGGCGAAGCCCGCCACGTAGCTCGAGGGGATGTCGAAGTCGCCCGCCTCGGCGAAGAGGCCCGCGTACTCGTCGAACTCGGACATGTTGGTCGTGCCCTGATAGGCCAGACCCACGGAGAGGGCCTCGCTGAACTGCCCCATGTATCCCACGCGGAATCCGAAGCCGGTGGAAGTGCTGGCGTCGTTGTCGGTTAGATTGTCGGGATCCATGGAGGCCGCCGCGAATCCCTGAAGACCCGTGGCCTCGAAGCTCTGCCAGGCGTAGTTGAAGGTCGCGCCGATGGCATGGCCGGGCATGATCTGCATGGCCAGGGTGGGGGCGATGAAGAGCTGGCTCAGGTTCACGCCCGCGTTGGTCCCACCGTTCACCGGATCGATGAAGAGTCCGATGGGGGTGGTGTAGCTGGTGTTCATGCCGCCGTTTCCGTAGACGGACAGGCCCAACGCAAAGGAGTCGTTGAGGGGCCAGGACAGTCCGAGTTCAGGAATGAAGAACTGGGCCGTGTCGTTGGCGTCGTAGTCCGCATCGACTCCGGGGAAGGCGTTTCCGGTGATGGAGCTACCGCGATCGGGACGGAAGTAGTCCACACCGAGTTCCACGCGCTTTCCGAGGAAGGCGAAGCCCGCGGGGTTGTTGCCGCCTGCCATGGCGTCCTGGGACAGGGCGATTCCCGCGCCACCCATGCCCTTGGCCTTGATGCCGACGCCGTGGCTGAAGTAGCCGTTGGTGGCCATCGCCAGGCTGGGCAGAAGGATGAGGGCGAAGATCACGATCAATCTTTTCGAGGTCATTATCATCCCCTTCACTTGGTATTATAACCAAATAGGTTGATGAGGCGATCTTGTCGCCCCGCATGCGAACATATTCGGATTACAAGGCCCAGATGTCAATGTGGATTAGGCTTGTGAATACTGTATCAAGTTTCTGAATATAACAAATAACCGGCGAATGGAAGTCCCCATTCCGAGGCTCTCCTGGCCTGGGATCCCCTTGGGGGGCTATAATTGTGGGTGCCCGGAATCCCATCTTCATCCGCTTGGAGCGCGTATGAAGATCTCTGTCACGATCCGCATCTTCCTGCTTTTCCACCTGGTGATCGCCGCGGGCGCCGCCGGTCGGACCTCGTCATCCCCATCGGACGAACTCGATACAATCAGGCGGGGCATCGCCTTGCGCGGTGAAACCTGGACGGCCCGGGAAACCCCTCAACTGCGCATGGACCTCGAGGACTTCCAGGTCTTGCTCATGCCCCTGGATGCACTGCCTGGAGAAGGTCCATCCAACTACACTCCCCGTGGCTACCCTCGAGAAACCGAGCGCCTGGACTGGAGATACCATGGCGGCGACTTCGTCACTGGCGTCCGGGACCAGGGCGACTGCGCCTGCTGCTGGAACATGGCGGCCTGCGCGGTGATGGAGAGCGCTTTCCTCATCGCCACCGGTGACGGCAGCGGACGCGATTTCGACCTGTCCGAGCAGCACGTTCTCTCCTGCCTCGACGATTTCGGAGCTCCCGGCGGATGCGGATCAGGTTCGCCCTACAACGTCTTCCGCTTCGCGTCCGAATGGGGGATGCTGGAAGAGGCCTGCCTTCCCTATCAGGGTGATCCCTCCATTCCCTGTGGACAGGGATGTTCCGGCGCCGATTCCGGAACCTTTTTCTTCGGCGAGCAGGGGGAGGTCACCGTTCAGGGGAGCGACGTGGATCTGATCCGCGATGCGCTCCACAATATCGGCCCGCTCACGGCGACCATGGCCGTCTACGAAACCTTCCGAGCCTACGGCGGCGGCGTCTACGTGGCCAGCGGCGAACGGGTGGGAGGACATCTGGTCACCATCATCGGCTACGACGCGCCCGGGGAGTACTGGATCGCCAAGAACAGCTGGGGCGAGGATTGGGGCATGGATGGTTTCTTCTACATCGCCTGGGAGAGCGGATGCAATTTCGCCTCGAGCACACGTTGGTGCGTATTCGATCCCGAGGGACCGCCCCGTGCGCGGATGGAGTTTCATCCGGCGAAGCCACTGGTCTCCGAAACCATCGGCTTCTATGACCGAAGCCTGATCGTGGCTCCCGGTTTCGGGGAGCCCATCGTAGACTGGCAATGGGACTTCCAGGACGACGGGATCTGGGATGCGCAAGGCCGGGGTCCGCATTTCCATGTCTATCAGGAGGCCGGCGACTATGCGGCGCGCCTTCGCGTGACCGATGCCGGCGGCACGAGCGCCGAGACCGTGGTTCAGATCGAGGTGGGGCTGCTAGGCATGGAGCCTCCGGATCCTGAAATTTTGGCCCTCCATCCCTGCTTCCCCAATCCATTCAACGCCAGCACGCGAATCGTCTACGATCTGCCCGAAGGTGGCGGACAGATTCGGCTCTCGCTCTTCGACTCCGAAGGGCGTCTGTTGCGCGTGCTCGTGGAGGGCTGGAAGTCGGGGGGCAGGCATTCCCTCAGTTTCGATGGGCGGGATGCCGAGGGTGAAACGCTCTCTTCGGGTATCTATCTCTATCGTTTGCAAGGTCCTGACCGGACTCTCACTCGAAAGATGTCGCTGCTTCAATAGCTAGGCCGAGGGATTTTCTGCTAGAATGGGAATCTCCCCATCCCGGAGGTTCTCATATGCGCCGCATCCTCAGCCTGCTCGCCTTATGCCTCTCCCTGCCCGTCCTGGTCATCGCCGAGGGCGGCGACATCATCTGGACCTTCCAGGGCATCGAAGACATCCGCTGCATTGCGGAACTACCCGACCAGAACAGCGACGGCGCCCCTGAAGTGGTTATCGAAACCTACGACGCGGGGGCCGTGGGAGATCATCTCTACTGCCTGTCAGGTGGGGATGCAGGATCGCCCGAGATACTCTGGTCCATCCGCCCCGAGAGCGGTGCCAGCAATGGCGGAGGCTACAGCGATGACTGCCTGATGACCGTGCCGGATCTGTCCGGCGACGGGTATCCCGACGTCATCCTGGGGACCGCCTGGGGAAATCGCTCGGTGCACGCGGTGGACGGCATGGCGGGAACCGTGCTCTGGACCTTCGACACCTACCTGGAGTTCGACTCCGGTTGGATCTACTCCCTGGACACCTTCCCCGATCGCACCGGCGACGGCCTGCCCGAGATCGCCTGCGCCGTGGGGAGCGACAACAACGCCGGTTACCTGCTAGACGGCGCCGACGGCTCGGTGATCTTCCGCTTCGTGGATCCCTTCGACGCACTCTACATGACCCGCGTGATTCCAGACGCGAATGACGATGAAGTCAGCGATGTGATTTTTGCCGCCGGAGACAATGACTACAACGTGTACTGCGTGTCGGGCGCCAGTTCCGTGGCCGGCCAGGAGATCTGGTCCACGAACACGGGGGGCAGCAACTATGCGCTATGCGTGACCGGCGACATCGATGGCGACGGCGTGAACGATGTGGTCTCGGGAACCTGGACCTCGAGCAATCAGGTGAAAGCACTCAGCGGCGCTACCGGCGCACAGCTCTGGACCTTCAATGCGGGCAGCTACAACTACATCATGCGCCTGGTCCCCATCACCGATGCGGATGGGGACGACTTCCCCGACATCGCCGTGGGCTCCTGGGACAATGGCCTCCGCGTGGTGAGCGGGCGCACCGGCGAGCTGATCTGGATCTCCTATGCCGGCACCACCAACGGCGGTGATTTCTGGGCTGTGGATCGCGTCGACGATCTCACCGGCGATGGCGTGGATGAAGTGGTCGGCGCATCCTTCGACACCAAGGTCTATCTCTTCAACGGAGCGACGGGGGACACCCTCTGGATCCGGACCACCGGACGTCGGCACTACACGGTGCGCGGCGTGAGCGATCTGAACGACTCGGGCGCCGCCGATGCGGTGGCCGGACAGCAGTACCTCAGCGGCGGCGGATTCGCCTACGCCCTGGAGGGCGGCTCGGCCACGCCGGTGGAATCCTGGCCGGGCGTTGAGGCGAGGGCCCGACTGGCATCCGCGGGCGGAGTGAAGCTGTCCTGGACTTGTGAAGACGCACTGCCCTTCTACGTCTATCGCCTCGATGAAGCAGAGGGACGCCAGGCCGGCCGCTCGATCCTGGCCCGGTCCCATGCCATCGGCGATGTGAGTGCCAGGGAGGCCGTGGACTTGATCCGCCTGCAGGAGGAATCATCCTGGGTCCGCCTCAATGAGCTTCCCCTCCTCGGCGACGGCGTGTACACTTTCGAAGATCATTCAGGCGGCTCCCAGTCGCGCTATCGCCTGGCCGGACTTCTGGATGGCGAGGAAATGGTGCTGGCCGAGATCCGCGTCTCGATCGATGATCAGCCGGTCAGCTCGACCCTGTTGAATGCGTGAGTTCATCCCAATCCCTTCAATCCGGCCACCGTCATCCGATTCGAGCTGCTTGAGAGCGCAGAGTTAGGTCTCGTGATTCACGACAGCTCCGGCCGACGCATCCAGGTTTTGCCACGACGCTCCTTCCCCGCCGGGGAAGGCGAGTGGTCATGGACGGCTCCGGAGTCTCTGCCTTCGGGCGTCTATTTCTTCACCCTGGAGGGGGCGGGTGAGCGGCGCACCCTTCGGGCCGTCCTGGTCAAATGACCGGAAAGGAAGAACCATGAAGACAGGCACTCGCGTTCAAACCCTGGCCTGGGTCCTCGCGACCTTCTTCATCGCATCGCCCGTCTTGGCCATCAACGGCTATGTGGGCTGCTCCTTCTCTGATTCCTCCGATCCCTTCGATCTGGTTTCCTATGAGTTCGGGGCCGGCGTCGACCTGCTGCCCTTCGGCGACTATCCCTACGACGCCACCATCCGTCCCGACGGGACCGAGCTATGGATCCCAGGGGCTTCGGGCGATGGCGTGGTGGTGATCGATCGCGCCACGGCTGCGGTCACCCATACGATTCCCGTGGGAGAGTATCCGGTTTCGGTCGCCTTCGCGGCCAACAACGCCTTCGCCCTCGTATCCTGTCGCGATGGCGAGGGGGTCTGGAAGGTGGACGCTTCCACCTACACGGTGACGGCCATCACCACGCTTCCCACCGGATATCAAGGCGCTGGAAACATCGCCCTGGATCCCGTGAGCGGTCTCTTCTACGTGGTGGACTGGTACGACGAACTGATCTACGAAATCGCCGCCGACGGCGAGACCCTGCTCAGGCAGGTGAACATCGGTACCTCGCTCTGGCAATTGGTGGTCTCGGCGGATGGCACCTACCTCTACGTGACCGATCGCGGTACCGATCAGGTGCGAGTCCTGGATCGGGCCTCCCTCACACAGATCGATGTCTGGGACGT
>CAYPGS010000049.1:0-6402 GCA_964410395.1 uncultured bacterium | reverse complement strand
ATTCACATCGAGATCGCCAATTACGCCGTGGTGCCGGGCGATTCCGTGGTCGTGGTCCGAGAACGATAGCTGGAATTGGCGGCAGCAACTCGTACGCACCTACCTTGATCGAGATCTGCCTCTGCTTGGAATACAGATTCCCGCGGAAACCCTGCGCCGGTTTTGGGCGATGCTCGCCCACTACCATGGCCAGGTGTTTAACGCCTCCGAGTTCGGGCGCTCCTTCGGTGTGGCCAATACCACCGTTCAGCGCTACCTGGACATTCTCAGCTCCGCCTTCATCGTGCGGCGACTACAGCCATTTCGGGAGAACCTCGCCAAGCGTCAGGTGAAGTCGCCGAAGGTCTACATCACGGACAGCGGCCTTCTTCACGCGCTTCTGGATATTCGCTCGAAAGATCAACTCGGCAAGCACCCCAAGGTGGGAGCTTCCTGGGAGGGGTTCGCCCTGGATGCAGTGGTCCAGCATCTCGAAGCGGAATCCTGGGAGTGCTACTTCTGGGCCACGCATGCAGGCGCCGAGTTGGATTTGCTCGTGATCAAGGGCGACTATCGCTGGGGGTTCGAGTTCAAGTATGGCTCACATGGGTCAGCCACGAAATCGATGCATACAGCCAAGGAAGATTTGAAGCTGAATCGCCTGGACGTCATCCATGCCGGTAAAGAATCGCATGCAGTCGCCAAGGATATCCGAGCCATCCCACTGTCGCATGTTTTAGGGGAGTTGAAGATTCCGAGAGCTTTTCGGTAGCGGCTAGCGATCGCCTTGCCGCTGTTCTCGTTCTAGGATCTGCTCGATTTCCTCATCGAGCTCGAGGCGGGTAATCTTGTCGCCGAGAGTGGAGCGGCTGACCTCCAGATCGCGGGCGGCCTTTGCCTTGTTGCCCTTGGCGCGGATAAGCGCATCAAGGATAGCCTTTCGTTCCGCCTCTCGCACGATGCCGGCCAGATTCCGTGGTTCCTTTCGGCTCCTTTCGAAGAAGTGGTCCGGGAAAAGGTCCACGGTGATGAGGCCTGTGTTCTGAGCGTTGATAATAAGCTGGCGAAGGAATCCTAGTAGTTGGCGGACATTTCCAGACCAGTTGTGATGCACGATCAAGTCCAGGGCGTGGGGATCGATCTGCACCGAATTGCCGATGAGATCACCCTCCTGGTGAAGGAAGTAGAGCGTCAGCAACTCCGCATCGCCCGGGCGATCGCGCAGTGGCGGAAGTTGCAGCATCACCTCGTTCAATCGGTACAGTAGATCCTCGCGGAACTGACGCTTCTTGATGAGCTCAGCGAGATTGCGGTTAGTGGCTGAAATGACACGAACGTCCGCATGACGCTCTTTGTCCGCTCCCACCGGCGTATAACTTCCATCCTCTAGAACCCGCAGCAGCTTCGCCTGCAGCTGCTGATCCAGGTCGCCAATCTCGTCAAGGAAGAGAGTTCCCTGGTTCGCCATTTCGAACTTCCCGACACGGTCACTGGCCGCGCCGGTGAAAGATCCTTTCAGGTGACCGAAGATCTCGCTTTCCATGAGCTCACGCGGGATGGCCGCGCAATTCACGACTATCATGGGCTTTTCCGCGCGGTCGCTCATTGCGTGAATCGCGCGCGCGACGAGTTCCTTCCCGGTTCCTGTCTCTCCCGTCACAAGGATGGACGATGCTGTCGGCGCCACGCGCACCATTGCCTCGAGCACCTGCTTGACTTTTGCGTCGCCAGTAATGATTCCGTGCTCTTCGCCAATCTGGGCAAGTTGATGGCCGTCGGGAACGATGAACGGCTTCCGTGGAATCTGCTTGCTCAAGGTTTCGAGTAGCTCCCGCATCTCCAGGACTCGTGATTCAACTCCCATTTCTTCAAACAGGCCCATGGCGGTAGCAGCCTGCTTGAAGGCCTTGCGAAGGGCCTCCTTGTCACCTCTTCGATGATAGAAACTGGCGAAATCCCTGTGGCTGTGGGCTCGCTCGAATTTCTCATCTTTGCTTTGGTAGAAATTAACGGCCTGGTCGAGCAGGCTTTCGGCTTCGTGGTATTCGCCTCGGCGTTCTGCCACGAGGCCCAGGGTTCGGAAGTTCGCACCGATTTCGTAGATCTCGTTCACCTGGTGACAGATCTCAAGGGATTCCTTGGCCATATCGTAAGCCTCGTCATCCATACCGATCTCATATAGGACACGTGCCTTCCGGCGGTAGAGTTCTGCAAGGAGGTCATTGGACTTCGAGATGGTCAACGCGATTTCGATACCGCGACCAAGAGCCGCCAGCGCGTGATCCCAATCGCGGCTCAAGCAATGGAAGTCAGCTTCAGCTTCGCAGGTTATCACTCGGCTTCGTATCGGAGTGTTCTCGTCGGTGTAGTCTTCGATCAAGCGCAGGAGATAGGAGGCGGTCTTCTTGTCCTCCAGGGCGATGTAGAGGCGCGCGTACTCGTTGTGATAGCGGGCTTGCAAAGTTTGCTCAATCCGAGACTCAACCAGATCTGCAATGATGTCCCTTGCTGATATGAGTCTTCCGGACTTTCTACAAGCAATTGCTTCATTGAAACGAGCTCGGGATTTCCATAGAGAGTTTCCATCTCCAGAGAATTGCTCACTAGCCCGGCTGAAGTATCTCCCCGCCAAAACGAATTCGGACTGATTGGCATACAAAACACCAAGTCTCGACAAAGAAAGGCCGAAAAGTGACTTGCTTACGTCATGAAGTAGATACTTCGCGTTCTCTAAGGTGATCTCAGCATTCTTGTAGTCACCGATCCTCCGCTGAATGCTCCCCTTTAGTGATAGCAACCGGCCGATATGCGAGCTGTTTAAACCCCTGAAGTCTATTTCATCTAGAAGTTCAAGTGCTGCAGTTTCTTTTGATTCAGCAAGTAGGCTGTTTGCTGCAATAGCCCTTAGAGCAGCATCAATCTGAGGGGATGATTGGTGCTCTGTAGCAACCTTGATTGAATGTCGATCTGCCTTGGCTGCATCCCCAATCGTGGAAAAATGCCAGGCGAGTTTCGAGTGGACGAGTGATAAGTCTAGGTCAGAAAGACTCTTGTCTTCTACTAATCCTTCAAGCTCTGCTTGTGCCTTTTTGTCTATCAATCCCCATTCGAGAACATGAGTAGCAAACACTCCCTGAACAACTCTGTCTTCTTGTTGGGGATTTCTCTTCATACTCAGAATGCCCCTTGAATCAACCAGCGAAGTATCGTTTGGAAGATGCTTCTGATATCGCTTCCATCAGAAATACCATCATCATCCCAGTCATCACCGAGATCTGGTGTATACCCATCGCTCATGATCGGCGGCGGCGGTGGGTCGGTCATCTTGGCAATGGACGCACTAGCGGAGAGCACCATCAGTAGAAGGCACATCAAAACGAATAATCGGGTAAGTTTTTGATTTCGCCACATGCCAGCAATCTCCTTGGTTTCGGGGCTGGCCTAATAGGCGAATAGGATCTTATCAGACTGACTTGTCTAATTCAAACAGTATCTAGATGGTCGTGCAGGTGATTCGCAAACTAGAAACAGCCCCAGGGTCTTGCCTGGAGCTTGCCAGTTGCATTCCGATTTGACTAGTTTTATTCGTATTCTGGGCGCCTGATGCTAACCGTGCGCATTGCTTTGTTTTAGACGCTACAGGGAGCGTCGATGTTGTTCGGCGAACCGTACAGGTGTCCGAAAATCCGAACATATTCAATCCGTTGTAGGGAATATCTGTTCAGGTTATGGATCCCGGCTCGGTCCCTCCACGCAGTTGAATTGCATTCAATTCCTAGCCCATGTCGACTAGCTTGCTCGGGCCGGCTACAAGATCGGCGAATCAATGGTTAGGGTGTCAGGCCTACCCATTATCTCCAACGACAGTATGGACTTTCGACCATGACGAGTTCCCACTTGTTCCACAGGGCGAAGACGATGTGGCGCCAGAAAGAGTTTGCAGGGACGCTGGTGTCTTGTTCATGTAGCAATGCTGCCTCCCAGATTCGTTTTTCCACTCCAGCTAAGTTTCCACAGGAAACGAGGAAGTATCCCCCATTGGACACTCCGGCAAGGTCCTTACCAACAATCTTTTTGATTATTATACCGATTGACGATTCAAGCGGAATCAAGGCCTACGATCTAACGGCCTCCAGTAGCCTCTCCACTACATCATCCGTGCTCACACCCTCCGCCTCGGCGTTGAAGTTCGTCACGAGCCGGTGCCGCAGCACCGACGGCGCCACCGCGCGCACATCGTCCAGGCTGGGCACGGGCCTGCCTTCAAGGGCCGCCAGCGCTTTCGCGCCTAGTATCAGATACTGACCGGCGCGGGGCCCCGCGCCCCAGCTGACGAACTCGTTGACGAAATCGGGCGCGCCGTCTCCCGGCCTGCTCGAACGGGCCAGCTTCACGGCGTACTCCACCACCTGCTCGGCCGCGGGAATGCGGCGCACGAGCTTCTGCAGATCGATGATGTCGGCCGACGTGAGCGAGGGCTGTAGCTCGGCCTGCTCCCCCACCGTGGTTCGCTCCACGATGGCCACCTCTTCGGCCTCGCCGGGGTATCCCACTCTGATATTGAACATGAAGCGGTCCAGCTGGGCCTCGGGCAGGGGATAGGTGCCCTCCTGCTCGATGGGGTTCTGCGTGGCGATCACGTAGAAGGGCTCGTCCAGGCTGAAGGTCTGCCCGGCGGCCGTCACCTGATGCTCCTGCATGGCCTGCAGCAGCGCGGCCTGGGTCTTGGGCGGCGTGCGGTTGATCTCGTCGGCCAGCACCACGTTGGAGAAGATGGGCCCCTTCACGAATCGGAACACGCGCTGCCCGGTGCTGCGGTCTTCCTCGAGAATCTCCATGCCCGTGATGTCGCTGGGCATGAGGTCGGGCGTGAACTGGATGCGATTGAAGTTCAAATCCAGCACCCGTGACAGGGTGCTCACCAGCAGGGTCTTGGCCAGTCCCGGCACGCCCACCAGTAGGCTGTGCCCGCCGGCGAAGAGGGCCACCAGCATCTCGCGGATCACTTCGTCCTGGCCCACGATGACCTTGGCGATCTCGGTCTTGAGGGTGTCGTGGGCCGCGTGCAGCTTGTCCAGGCGTTCGATATCGTTGCTCAGGGCGGTGCCTCCAGGTTGGAACGTGCCGGATCATAACGAGACGCCCCGCGCGGGTCAATCGCGCGGGGCCTCTACTGTACACGTGTACAATTCCCTGGCCTACTTCAGCAGGACCAACTTCAAGGATTCCGAATAGTCGTCCGTCACCATAGTCCAATGGTACACTCCACCGGACACTTGCCGCCCTGCATCATCCTTAGCATTCCAGACGAAATCGTGGCTCCCCGCTTCAACCTGTCCCTCGAAGATCGTCGCCACGCGCTGTCCCGACGCCGAGTAAACCATCAATTCAAGGGCCCCGGCCGACCGCATTTCAACCCGCACGCTTGTCCGCGGATTGAAGGGATTGGGCCAGGCTATCAAGCGTGGAGCCTCTGCGGGCGTATCGCCCTCGCCCACCGAGGTTCCCGTGGGGATCCAGGCCGCGCCTCCGGTACTGTGATAAGCGGGATAGGCGTTGGTGAAGCCCACCCATTCGCCGCCGACTCCCTGGGCCAGGTCATAGGCGAAATGGGGAATGTCGTCGTCGCCTCGGGTCGCCGTGAGGTAGACCACATTGTCGCCCACGGCGAGCCCGCGTCCCTGCCCGTTGCTGGCCGGGATGGTGCCCACGAGTTTGATCATCTCGCCGGAGTCGATGTTGATGGAGTAGAGCCCCGCGTCGCCGTACTCCGTGTAGCCATAGAAGAGGTCATCCGCAGGATTGTATCCCAGACCGAAGAATCGGAATCCGGTGCCCGTGTAGACGTCGAGCACCGCGGTGGCCTGCCCCGTGGCCGGATCGATGGAGTAGATGCCCTTGGGCGTCGCGTAGTTGGAGTACCCGTACAGCGTGTCACGCCCGTAGGCCAGGGCGCTGATGTCCACGCTGATGGTAGACAGCAGCGTGGGCGAGACATCCAGGGTGGCCGCGTAGAGGCGCGTGGTGAAGGCCCCGTTGCAGAGGTAGAGGTCGCCGTCGGGCGTGGCGGCCGCGCCACTCACGTCGAAGGAGTAGTGGCTCTGCCAGGTCACGTTGGGAAAGCCCGATAGATCGCTCGACATGGTCGGCGGAGCGGAGCCTTCGAGCCCCACGAAGAGTACGCCGCCCAGGCCAGGCAGAACGGTGATGCAGATCATGCTGATGGTCGCGAGTAGTCTATTCATTTTCCCCTCTTGTCGTCGAATCACTCCACCAAGACCAGTTTCCTCGAACGAACCTCTGATCTTGCCTTAGTATTTCCGACACTCGGTTAAGCAACATTTCTGCTTCTCTCGTACTCGACCGGTGGTGTACGTTGCCAGATCTATCCGGACACCTTGGCCCTCTAGCTAACAGACACAT
>CAYPGS010000048.1:0-6972 GCA_964410395.1 uncultured bacterium | reverse complement strand
GACTCGAACCCCGGACACTCGGATTATGATTCCGATGCTCTAACCAACTGAGCTAAGCCGCCAAGTACTTCCCCTGAGGGGGCTTAGAAGGTAGATGCGGCCGGGGCGGGTGTCAAGGGGGCCAAGTCGCCCATCTTCATGTCGCCGGACCTGCATCTACTACTGGCCCCCCGGCCTCTCGTCCTCACCCGTGAGTTCCTTGATCTTCTTGTTCTCCCACTGCTTGCCCCAGATGCCACCCTCCCAGAAGACACTAACCCCGTGGATGGCGAGCCCGATCCCCCAGCCCAGCATGGGCCACTGAAACCACCAATCCTCGGGGGAGGTCATCAAGTTGACGATGAGGAGGAAGCAGTTGACCAGGACATAGGCGATGAGGTGTCCATAGAATCCCCGCAGCTGCTCCACCCTGTCCTTTGCCTCTTCGTAGCTCATTCGCTCTGGCATCACGACTCCTTTCGAGGATCCTCAATCATGCCGGGATAGATCGAAGATGCCACCAGACGCCTTTAGTGCAACTGGAATCCGATCCAGAAAAACATCTATCTTTCGATAGAACAAATCCAGTACTACCAGTGACGGAATTAGCGATGCTCACGTGCGGCAACGCTAAGGAAGAAAGGCAGGAGCCCCCCGGCTTCTGCCTTTCTCACAACCTTACTTGAATCGAATGACTCGCTTCCCCTCGTGCATGCGTCCCCACATATTCGTCTCGCGGACCTCGATGTACCGGGTACCCGGGTTGCCGGGCTTGGGAATCACCGCGCTCCAGATATGCGGCACTTCACCCCGCGCCCGAGGCGTGCGAACCCCGAAAGGCACCTCTTCGGCTCCCTGGGTCGAGGTCATTTCGACGAAATAGGGATCGGCGATGGGAGCCCGCTTCATCTCCCGCCAGGCCGTCTCGCCGTTCATGCGAAACTCCACCTTCGAGCGTTCCGATCCCGCGAAGACGTTCACGAAGAACTCCACCGCCTCGCGATCGGCGATGACCACTTCATTCGGCGCCCAAATGCTCATCTGATAATTGGAGGCATGACCCGCCGGAAGGAAGTCGAGCCGGTAGTTGTGTCCCTCGATGAAGGCGACCGTGGTTCCGTTTGGAGCGCCGTCGCGCATGGTGGTGTGGGGAATACCGTACTCGTTCGGGGTACCCGTCCACCAGCTCCCGCAGGCGGTAGGCGCGATGAACTGATGGTGCTCCTGCTCGCCCGGCCACCCCTCCTCCGCGGTGACGAAGTCGTGCTCCATGTAGTGGGCGTGGGCCGCGAGGGTCATGCAGTTTCGACGCTTGCTCAGGATGCGCAGGAGTTCGGCCTTGTCGTCCTCGTCCCAGCGATGGTTGAAGGGAATGTGCATCATCACGACAACAAGCTTGTCCGGATGCACGAGCATGAGATCCCTTTTCAGGAACAGGAACTGATCCTTGTCGATGCCCGCGATGTAGTTGCCGCCCGCCCACTGATCCGGATCGGTGACCTTGCCCTTCCAGTGCACGTTGTCCAGCACCACGAAATGAGTCTGGGCGATGTCGAACGAAAAGTAGCGCGGACCCATCACCGCCTCGAAGGTCTCATTGGCGAAGCGGTCGTCGGGGCTGTCGAAGTTTAGATCATGGTTGCCCGGCACGTAGTACATGGGCAGGCCGAGGGTGGCCATGGTCGCCGCCAGGGAATCGAAGAGCGAAAGGTCGTCGTTGAGCACGTCGCCGAGCACGACTCCGAACTCGGCCTTGTATCCGATGAGATCCTCGATGACATCGTGGGCCATGAAGTCGATCTCGCGCTGATCATCCGGCTGGGTGTCGCCGAAGATCAGGGCGCGGAATCGACCCTTCTCGGTGACCCGGTAGAGGGGGAAATCGAGGCTGCCCTCGATCTCTCCGGTGGGTTCGCTTCCGGGGTATTCGAACTCGGGAGAGCCATCGGGCTTGTGGATGTAGAAGAACTGAGGACGCATGAACTCGTCCGTGTGGGGCATCCAGCCCCCGGGCTTGATCACGAAGATGGCTCCGTGTTTGGGGGCTTCGATCTTGTAGCGGCCGAAGGCATCGGTGAGCGCGATGTCTCGCCCGTTGCTCACGGGCACGCCTTCGATGCCGTTTTCGTTCGCATCCCACTGGCGATTGCGGTTCGCGTCGTCGAAGACCACGCCGCTGACCTCGTCGGCGACCAGGGGGACTGAACAGAGAATGAGAAGAACGAATCCGATGAAACGACCCATGGTGGCTCCTAGTTCATGCTTCCTGGAACGGTGAGGCTGAAAACGGCGATCTCCGCGTCGAACTCGCGGCCCTCTGAATCGATGATGCGATAGCTGCCCTGCATGGTGCCCGCGGGTGTGGACAGAGGACAAAAACTCGTGTACTGGAAGCCCTCCCCCGGCGCGAGCATGGGCTGTTCCCCCACCACGCCCTCGCCTTCGACGATCTCCTCCTGCCCGTCCGAATCGGTGATGACCCAGCGACGGCTCACCAGCTGCACCGGCAGCTCGCCTTCGTTGACGATAGTCACATGGTAGGCGAAGAAGTAGTGATCCTCCGCCGGAGAGGAATTCTCGGCCACGAAGAAGCTCTCCACTTCCACGCGCAAACCCCGGGTGACGGCGCTGGAGCTGCCCATCATAGCCTCCGCTTCACGGCGTCCGGCTCCATCTCGCCGGCCAGGCCCTTGCCGAGGCTTATGCCGCCATCCACGGTGATCACCGCGCCGGTCATGTAGTCTGCCTGCGGGCTCGCCGCATAGATCACCGACCTTGCGATCTCCGCTGGGTCGGCGAATCGCTTCGCGGGAATCTCGTTCCGGATGGCCTCGTAGATCTCCTTGGTCGGCCAGAGACGTTGCCCGGCCCCCTCGCTCTCGAAGGCACCCGGCGCCACCGCGTTCACGCGGATCTTCTTGCCCGCCCACTCGGCGGCGAGTGTCTTCGTCATAGCCAGCACGCCCGCCTTGGCCGTGACCGAATGCACGACGCCCGGCGCGCCGGTCCAGGCGTAGGGGGCGATGATGTTCACGATGACGCCACCGCCCTCCTGCTCGGCCATGATGCGTCCGGCAGCCTGAGAGCAGAAAAAGACGCCCGAGAGCGCGATATCGATGACCGCTCGCCAGCCCTTGGGCGGAAGGTCCAGCGCGGGGCGCACGAAATTGCCCGCCGCGTTGTTGATGAGGATGTCCAGTCCGCCGAATTCGCCGGCCACCTTCTCGAAGACCTCGCGCACCGCGAAGGGCTCACGCACGTCCATCACATGGGAACTGGCGGTCCAGCCCTCACGCTCGGCGTCGGTCAGGAACTCCTGATGATTGTCCGCGCTGCGACTGGCGATGGCGACCTTGGCGCCCAGGCGGGCCAGCAGGCGCGAGATCTCGAGTCCGAGTCCCGTGCCGCCGCCGGTGACCAGCGCGCTCATGCCGTCGAAGGTTCCGTCTTCGAAGAAGCCTTTCATGTCGCTCCTATTAGTAGAGTCTGAGATGCAGGAAGCCCAGCTCGCCCGGCACGATGCTAACCTCGCCCGAAGCCGGCCCCACCCGGAGGTGATGCTGGCCCGAGGGTAGCGTCACCCGGGCCATGAACACCCTTTCGGGCAGGCTCGCCCAGCCCCGTGTGTCGGCCCATTCGGTGGCCGCGCCCAGAAGGTTCACGATGAGGCCGGCTACCTCGCCCTTTTTCTCCTCGGCCTTCTCGGCGGCCCAGTACTTGATGAGCCCACGGGCCAGGGTGCGAATGACCACCGTAGCATATCGCTCTTCGAGATTCCGCCGGGAAAGATGCCCAAGATCGGCGGCCAGATCGAGATCGCCGCCGCGACCCGATGCACGCCAGTCTAAATGAGGTGCCGGCGTGCCCTCTGCCACCGCGGGCAGGGCGATGTTCACGAAGTAATCCACCTCGCCCACGGGCGTACGCCAGTGATCGTAGGAGTAGGCGGCCACCCGCCAGGCGTCGCGATCCCTGTCATCATCGTCGTCGTAGTCCTCGAAGATGGGGAAGCTGATGTTCTGTGAGACCTTTTCGGGGATGAGCCCCTCGCTCACCAGGATCACCAGCTCTCCTTCGCCGGATTCGATCGCCGAAACCTCTCCGTAGCGGTCACGGAGCTCGGCGACATCCTCGTCGAAGCCCAGGCGAGTGCCGCATCGAATGAGATCGGCGCCCAGACTCGCCGGTGTGTTCACGCCGTAGACCTCTTCGGCGGCGTAGAGCCGCTCGGCCGCGCGATAGTTGATCCAGGCGCGATTGATCTCGCCGTCGGCCTCGGCAAGGAGCCCCGCGAAGTACTGAAGGAATGGATCGTTGTGGTACTCGCTGACATCGTCGCCCTGATCGGACAGCACCGTGAGCTTGCGGGTGATGGCCCGCCCTTCCACGGCGGCCTCCCAGGGCTCGCCCGCGGCCAGATATCCCAGGGCGCGCACGAAGTTCACCCAGACCTTCTCGAACTGCTCACCGCCGTAGTCGCGCACCTGATCGTTGACGGCCAGGCTCGCGGCCTCCAGGCCGAGATTGAGCGTCCAGAGCTCCTGGATGAGCCATTCAGCCGCCGCGAGATTGCGCTGCGCGTAGAGATAGTCGCCGGCCAGGTAAGCCAGATGCCCGCGCTGGAGCAGGCAGTCCACGCTGTCGCACTCGTCCTCTTCATCGAAGACGGCGAGGGCCGCGTCGGGATCGGCCGCGTAGAGCGCCTCGCGCACCCGGGCGTCGCGGGCCGCGTGGGAAGAGCAGCCCGCCAGCAGGAGCGGAAGCAGAAGCCATAACCAGAACGAGAAGGATCTTCGGTGCTTCAAGCGCTATCCTAGAAGCGGCCTTGCTCGCGGAGCTTCTTGTGCTCGCTGCTGCCGATCCAGACCTTGCGATTGGTCTCGATGTCGACCAGTTCGAGATCGGCCTGGAAGAATATCACGCGCTTGCCGCCTTCCTCGTCGCCCTGCTCGTTGATCACGCCGATGAGCATGTAGTCCGCGCCCAGTTCGCGTCCGAACTCCTTCACGGTTTCGGGCGAGGCGTGGACCTTCTGATCGATGCGCTCGTCGCGGAGCTGCTCGCGCTCGTCCATGCTGGCCACCACGTCCACCTGGCCGCCGCTAACGAAGGCGCGTTCGAGATCCTTGATGAAGATGTCCGTGGCGATGTGCTCGCTGGTCTTATTGCGGATGGATCCCACGATGACCACCGGCGGCGCGCCGTCCTCGCGCACGTGATTGCCGATCCAGGGGTGGGCCATGCAGTCCACCACGACCTTCTCGGCCAGGAGGCGGCTGTCCACGTCGTTCCAGTGTCCGGACAGGTCGATGGTGGTGTCGCTGTCCAGGCGGGTCACTTTCGCGCTGCGGGAACATCCTGCGATGAGGACGGCCGTGATCAGCAGGCCGACCGTGAAGATGCGCTTCATGCTTGCTCCTTATAATTGAGAGCCCCTAGCGGGGCTTCCAGGGTTCCTCCGCGGCGCCGGCCTGGTGATTGGCCAGGCGTGCGGCCGTGAAGAGGTAGTCCGATAGCCGGTTGAGGAATACCGGGATCTCGCCGGGGAGTTTCGCTTCGCGGGACAAACTGTGCACCCGCCGCTCCGCCCGTCGGCAGACCGTCCTCGCCAGATGCAGGGCGGCCCCCGCGGGGCAGCCTCCCGGCAGGATGAACTGCTTCAGTTCCGGGAGATCCGTCTCGTCGATCCAGATTTCCAGCCGCTCGATACTGGCGCTCTCGAGGGTGGGTAGTTTGGGATTCGGGTCCGGAGAGGCGAGCTGCGACCCGAGCACGAAAAGCTCGTTCTGGATCTCGGCGAGCTGACCGTCCAGCGTTTCGGACACTCCGGCGGCGCGTGCCGCGCCGATCTGGGCGTTGAGCTCGTCCACCGTGCCGTAGGCCTCGATGCGCACGTGATCCTTGGCCACGCGATCGCCGCCGATGAGGCCAGTCTCGCCGCCGTCACCGGTCTTGGTATAGATCTTCATGCCGCGATCATGGCGCGGCGAGGCGCAGGGATCAAGGGGAAGAATCCGCTAGAAGAGGGCTTTGACGGTACTCCAGGAATTTGCGGCTGTTGGCACCGTGAGGGGCCAGCAGACCTCATAGCTGCCCCACCCACACGGATCCGGGATGCAGTTGAAGGCAAAGCCCGACCCATAGGCATCGTGCTCATGCCCTTCGTGGTCGAAGATGGAGATGCAATGACAGTCGTCACCTGGCACGATGCTAAAAATGTAATCATGGCCGATCCAAAGCGGGTCGAACATCAGGAACTCAAGGCTTCCGCAGACGACATAGCGAGATTGAGCTCCTTGCGGCTCATCGAAGAGTACCGTGAATTCCGTTTCGAGATCTCCATAGTAGTGATCGGAGTACCAGGATTCGATGATCCAGCCGGTTGGATAACCCAGGTTGTCAGGGAGATTGGAAACGCCAAATCTGGCACCAGTGACGCCCTCGGGAAACTCGTTCCAGTTGTATGGACTCCATCTTATGATGAGGTAGATTTCAACAGGCACGAATGGTTCGATGTCCGTATCACAGACAAACTCATCCTCCTCGATTGCATAGAAGCGGACCTCGCCAGCAGAACTCGACAAGATCAGCAATCCAATAAATGCAATTCCCAACCTGACCATATCACCACCTCCTGCGATGAAGAGAATGATATCATATGCGCTGGGCAGGATCTATCTGACAGTCTTCTCTGTCATGAATCAGCCGGTGGCAGGCCGAACATAGTGTGGTCAGATTACTAGGTTCATTGCCTCCGCCTTCGCTGCGAGGTTTGAGATGATGCACCTCTAAGAAACGAGTGTTTCCGCAATCAGGGTTCTGGCATTTGTGCCGATCTCGCGCTAGGACTGAGTTTCGCGTCTTCGGAGGAATGCTTCTACGGTTCACGCCGTCGTTTCCGAGCACCTGCGCATCGTCGGTGGGTGCTTCGGTTTCGAGGAATCCTCGACTCGTCTGCACCTTCTTTCCGCCGCAGTCCTCGCACTGATAGAT
>CAYPGS010000047.1:0-7484 GCA_964410395.1 uncultured bacterium | reverse complement strand
CCGAGTCGTACCAACGGAACTGGTCCATGATGATGCGATGGATGCCGTAGAGGGTGAGGAACTCGGCGAACATGGCGCCGCGGAACTTCACGGTCTTCTCGATGACGAGGACGAGGGCGAAGATGAGCAGAGCGCCGAAGGCCGAGTAGAGCTGACTGGGATGAATGAGCGGCGAGGCGGGCAGGTCGGCGAAATGGTGCCCGTGGGACAGCAGCACCTCGCGTCCCATCTCGCTGGCCTCCGATCCCTCGGGAAAGTGCATGCCCAGGGAAGAGTCCGTGGGCAGTCCGAAACAACAACCGCGCAGGAAGCAGCCGAGACGCCCGATGGCGATGCCCATGGCCAGGCTCGGCGCCACGCCGTCGGATACATCGAGATAGCTGATGCCCTGCTTGCGCACGTAGACCCACACCGCGACGATGGGCAGCAGTATGCCGCCGTAGAGGGTCATCCCTCCTTCCCAGATGGCGAAGATGCGCAGGGGATTCTCCGAGAAGTGCTCCCAGTGGAAGGCCACGAAGAAGAGCCGCGCCCCGAGGATGGAGCTGATGAGGATGATCTGGAAGAGGTCCAGGATCACCGGCTGGCCCACGCCCGTGCGCTGGCGGATCTTTCGCCCCGAGAACCAGAGGGCGAAGAGAAAGGCCAGGGCCAGCAGTACGCCATAGGGATGCAGGTGCAGGGGGCCGAGGCGGAAGGTGTCCGGATACATGTCGTCCTTTCTTTCCCGCAAAGCTAGCCGCCCGGAGCGGTGGCGGCAAGCTCGCTAGTATCGAGTCCAGTTGCGGGAGATATTCATCTGCACGCCCACCAGGAAACAGGTGGACAGGAGCACGCTGCCGCCGAAGCTGAGCCCCGGCAGGGGCAGCCCCGTGACCGGCGCCAACCCTATGGTCATGGCCACGTTCACGAAGACGTGGAAGAGCATGTAGGCGCTCACGCCCACCGAGAGCAGGGCCGCGAAGGGCTGCCGCACCCTTGCGGCGAGCTTAATGCCCTCCACGATCAAAAATGCGTAAAGCCCTAATACCAAAGCGGTTCCGACAAAGCCAAACTCCTCGCCCAGCACGGAGAATATGAAATCGGTATGCCGGGCCGGAAGGAAGGCCAGACCCTTCTGGGTGCCCTCCAGGAAGCCCCGGCCCAGGAGTCCTCCCGAACCGATGGCCACCTTGGACTGGAAGATCTGGTAGCCCGCGCCCAGGCGATCCAGATCGGGATCGAAGAAGACCAGGATGCGCTTCTGCTGATAGGCCCTCAGGGCTCCCCAGAGCAGCGGCACCATGAGCCCGGTGGCCACGCTGGCCACGAACCAGAGGATGCGCTCCAGTCGTCCCATGATCGGGTAGAGCAGGGTCACCGCCAGGAGCGCCACCATGAAGGCTCCCCAGGCCCAGTGCGGCATGCCGAATCCCTCGCTGCCCACGGTCTGTCCGTAGAGCACGATGAAAGCGCTGAGGGCCGGCGCTCCCATGATGAGCAGGCGACGCAGATCGAAACCCTTCCAGACGAGCATGGGGATGACCAGCCAGAGGAAGGTCATGGCCGTGCCCAGGTCGGGCTGTCGCAGCACCAGGAAGGCCGGCGGCAGGACCAGGGCCAGGGCCCCGGCCACCACCCTCAGGCGATTGGGGTCCCCTTTCCTTCGGGCGAGGTAGGAGGCGAGCATGAAGATCATCAGGATCTTGAAGAACTCCGATGGCTGCACCCCCACCGGGCCGAGCACCAGCCAGCGATGGGTATCGCCCCGCATGGGCGGCAGGATGAGAACGGCCAGCAGCACGCCCAGGCCCAGCCCGTAGAGGATCTTCGAAAGGCTGTCCTTGAAGACCCAGAAGGGAATCATGGAGCCGATGAAGGTGGCCAGGAGTCCCAGCACCGCCCACATGATCTGCCGCCGGAAGAATGCCCGGCTGATGGTGTAGCTGTCGCGGGCCTCGTCGAGGCTGTAGCTGCCCGGCGGCGAGGTCACCGAGTAGAGCATGAGCAATCCCGTGCCGAGGATGAGCAGAAGCGGCAGCAGGAAACGCGGATTCAGGACAGCCGGCTGAAGGCGGAAGCTCATGGCAAGGGCTCCCTTCGCTCCTCCAGTTCACGCCACTTCTCCACCAGGCGCCGGAAGATGGGCGCCACGTCGCTGCCGTGTTCGCCGTGTTCGATGATCAGGGCCACGGCGATTTTCGGATCTTCGGCGGGGGCGTATCCGCAGAACCAGCCGTGCTCGAGTCCGTGGGGATTCTGCGAGGTACCCGTCTTGCCCGCCGCGCGCATGCCGGGCACCGAACTGGCTCGGGCCGTGCCCCAGGTGCCGTGGAGCACGAGCTCCAGTCCTTCGCGCACACGCGCCAGATGGCTGCTGCGCAGGGACAGGTCCTCCGGCGGCGCGGGACGATAGGGCTGGCCGCTCTCCTGTCCCTCGCTGCGCAGGAGCAGATGGGGCACGGGCAGGCGATTGCCGCTGGCGAGCCCCGCGTAGAAGCGAGCCATCTGGATGGGCGTGACCAGCACCTCTCCCTGTCCGATGGCGATGTTCCAGAGCAGCCCGCGGGACCACTTCCTGCGCCCGTAGCGCTCGTCGTAGTAGTCGGTGTCAGGTATCAGACCGCGGGACTCGTAACCGAGATCCAGACCCGTGGGCGAGCCCAGGCCGAAGCGTCGGGCCACTCGCGCCATGTCGTTGGCGCCGAGGGCCTCGCCCACCTGGTAGTACCAGACGTCGCAACTGCGCTCCATGGCGTGCTCGAGATCCAGGGCGCCGTGACCCTGCTCCAGCCAGCAACGGAAGTAGCGCCGGCCCAACTGCAAACCGCCGAAGCAGGATTCCAGTTGCCCCAGCCGATTCAGGGTGCCCTGCTCCTGGGCCGCCAGGGCCACCACCGGCTTGTAGGTGCTGCCGGGGGGATAGGTGGCCTGAAGGGCGCGATTGAAGAGAGGACGCTCGGGGTCGTTGGCCAGTCCTTCCCAGAGCTGGGTGGGAATGCCCCCCGTGAAGAGGTTGGGGTCGTAGGATGGACTGCTGGCCATGGCGAGCACCTCGCCCCGGTCCACGTCCATGACCACGCCGGCGCCCCGGCCCCAGGCCGTCAGGGCGCTGTCGAGCAGGGCGGTCAACTCAATGTCGAGGGTGAGCACCAGGGTTTCCCCCGGCACCGGCGGCACGAACTCCACCGTCTCGAGCAGGGTGCCGCGGGCGTTGACGAGGAAGAGCTCCTTGCCGTCCCGGCCGCGCAGGCGCTCCTGCCAGCGCTGCTCCGCGCCGGATCGTCCCACCAGATCTCCGGGAAAGAAGGGCTCGTCGCTGCCGCGCTTGGCGAGCACCTCTTCCTCGCTCACCTCCCCCACGTAGCCCAGCAGGTGGGCGCAGAGTTCTCCATGGGGATAGTTCCGCCGAGCCCAGTCCTGCAGCTTGAGCCCCGGCAGCTTGTGGATCTGCTCCTCCAGGGCCAGCAGGGCCGGGCGGGGAAGATCGCGCTCCAGCACGGCCCTCGGCAGTTCCGATTCCCGGGCGAACTCCACCCGGGCGAGCAGTTCGGCCACCGGCCGATCGAGGATGCCGGCCACCCGCGCCAGCAGCGTGGAGTCGGAGTCGTGGGCCGCCAGGCTCAGGGACAGTTCGCAGGCCGTGAGGTTCTCGGCCAGCACCTGTCCGTTCCGATCGAGGATGCGCCCCCGCGCCGAAGGAATCCGGCGCTGCTCGAAGCGATTCTCCCGGGAGTGCCGCTGGTAGTTCTCGAAATCGAGAATCTGCAGGTAGAAGAGCCGGCCCAGCAGGATGGCCATCATCAGGGCCACCATGAGCATCAGTCGTCCCTGGGGTCCCTGGAAGTGCTTGCCGCTAGAAGTCCACATCGTCTTCCTCGCGGAAAAGATGCAGCCCGCCGCTGAACACGAAGACGAGTCCGAGGACGGCGAGATAGACCGCCAGACTGAGCACGCTTACGGGCAGGCCGTGCTTCAACCACTGCAGGAAGAGAAAGACGGGCGAACCGCCCAGGGACATGATCAGGAACAGGGCCTGGGCCATGAGCGCGCCGGGCACGAAGAGCATGACCCGCATGGCGAGACTGCCGCGGTCCACCCGATCGCGCATGGCGCCGAGGAAGTATCCGCTCACGCCGAGGGCCAGGGAACTGGCGCCCAGCAACTGGTAGTCCGCCAGATCGCGCAGCAGACCGATGCCTAGACCCCAGAAAAGGGAGGGAAGCTTGCCCCGGCGGATGGCGACCCAGAAGACCAGCATGTAGGGAAAGTCGGGAGCCAGGCCCCAGGGCGAGATCCAGCGCTCCAGCAGAGGATGCAGAAGGAAGCACAGAAGCAGGACGGCCAGTTGGGGTCGACTCTCCCTCACGGCGCCTCCTCTTCCGCCGGAAGCTCTACCGGCTCGGGATCATGAGGGTAGCCGGCGGCCCCCTCGCCCACCCGGGTGACCACGAAGAGGCTCTCGAGGCTGTTGAGCGGCGCCGCCGGGCGTATGAGGATCTCCATGCGAAGGGCGCCGGGGATGCGATGAACCTCGCGCACCGTTCCCAGCAGGAAGCCGCCGGGGAACTCGCTGCCCAGTCCGCTGGTGACGAAGCGGTCGCCCACCTGCACGTCCTCGCCGGGATCCACGCGGTCCACGTGGAAGCCCAGGCGCGGATTCCACTTGAAGGCCCCCAGCACGCGGCTGCGAAGATTTCGCGCGCCCAGGGTGAAGGTCTTGCTGCCCAGGAGCAGAACCTGAGAGCGCTGGGGCTCCACGTATTCAACGCGTCCCACGAGGCCTTCGTAGCCCACCACCGGCATGCCGAGCTGAACGCCGTCGGCCGAGCCCTTGTCGATGCGCACGAGGTTGCGGTCCTGGAAGGTGAGGGGGTAGCTCAGGAGTTCGGCGGGCAGGAAGCGATAGGCCTCGCTACCGGCGAAGCCCAGCAGTTCGCGCAGCCGCTCGTTCTCGCGCCGGACTTCCTGGATATGGGCCCACTGGTGTTCCTGATCACGCAGGCGGGCGCGAAGCTCCTCGTTCTCGAAGCCCCACTGACCCAGGGTGTGGCCCAGCCAGGCCAGGCCGTCCGAAGGCGCATAGAAGACCGTGGCCACGCGACGGGCCAGTTCGAATCGGAACTCCTCGGAACTGGTTCGGAGGACGAAGGTGAGGATCACGCAGAGCAGGAGAAGGCCGCGATCCCGGTAGCGATGCAGGAGCAGTCCGGGTCGGGGCATCTCAGCTTTCCGGGCCGTGCATCACGACCTGTTCGTACTCGTCGAGGTTGTCCAGGATCTTGCCCGCCCCCAGCACCACGCAGGTGAGGGGGTCGTCCACCAGATTCACCGGCAGATTGGTCTCGTCCTTGAACCTCTCCTCGATGCCCTTCAGAAGGCTTCCGCCGCCCGTGAGGACGATTCCCCGATCGACGATGTCCGCGGCCAATTCCGGCGGCGTATGCTCCAGAGCGCCCTTGAGAGCGCCCACGATGGCCGCCAGGGGCTCCTCGAGGGCTTCGCGGATCTCGTCGCTGGTGATGCGCAAAGTGCGCGGCAGGCCGTCGCCCTGGTGCAGGCCCTTCACTTCCATGGCCAGGGTCTTCACCGAGGGATGGGCGTTGCCGATCTGGGTCTTGATGGCCTCGGCGGTCTGCTGGCCGATCATGAGGTTGTACTTGCGCCGGATGAAGTTGATGATGGCCTCGTCCAGCTCGTCCCCCGCCACGCGGATGGACTGATCGGTGACGATGCCGTTCAGGGCGATCACGGCGATTTCGCTGGTGCCGCCGCCGATGTCGACCACCATATTGCCGGCGGGCTTGTCCACGGGCAGTCCCACGCCGATGGCCGCCGCGATGGGCTCGCTGACCAGGTAGACCTCGCGGGCGCCCGCGTGCTCGGCGGAATCGCGCACGGCGCGCTTCTCCACCTCGGTGATGCCGCTGGGCACGCAGATGATGATGCGCGGACGGATGAAGGTCTGCCTCTTGCGCGCCTTCTCGATGAACTGGCGCAGCATGATCTCGACCACGGCGAAGTCGGCGATGACACCGTCCTTCATGGGCCGGATGGCCTCGATATCGGGGTGGGTGCGCCCGAGCATGAGCTTGGCGTCCTCACCCACCGCGTGGACCTTGCGAGTGCTGGCGTTCAGGGCCACCACGCTGGGTTCGTTGAGCACGATGCCCTCGCCCCGCACGAAGATCAGGGTGTTGGCGGTGCCCAGGTCGATGGCCACGTCATTCGTGAAGTAGCGGGAGAGTTTTCCGAGCAAGGCTTGCCTCGTCTCTTCTTTAGGAAAGGTAGCCGCCTTCCCTCAGGCTGCGGAATCCTTCCGCGCCCAGAACAATGTGATCCAGGAGCTCGATGCCCAGGAGTCCGCATGCCTCCTCGATGCGGTAGGTCAGACGGACGTCGTCCTCGCTGGGCTCGGTGTCCCCGGAGGGATGATTGTGAACCAGGACCACCGCCTGCGCGGAAGCCAGGATGGCGGGCCGGAGCACCTCCCTCGGATGCACCACCGCCGCGTTCAGGCTTCCCTGCGAAATCAGGCAGACGCGGATCAACCGATGCTGGGAGTCCAAGAGAAGGATGCGGAACTGCTCCTGCCTGAGCTCGGCCATCTCCCGTCCAAGTAGACGGTGGACGGCGGCAGGTTCCAGGATGCGCGGGCGCTCTCCCAGATGCGGATCCCGAACCCGTCGGCCCAGCTCTATTCCGGCGGAAAGGGCCAAGGCCGCTCGCGGATCCAGCCCTTCCTCCTCCTTCCACTCCCCGGGCGTCGAACGCCCCAGGCCATAGAGCCCCCCGTAGCGCCTCAGGAGCCTCCTTGCCGTAGCGCTGGCATCGGCGATGCCCAGAGGGGACAGGAAGGCGCCCAGGAGATGGTCATCCCGGATCAATGCACCCTCGCCCAGCAGCAGTCGACGTTCAGCCTTGGTCACGCCGGCTCCGGGCATCGTCCCCCGCTGACCACGTGGGCGCCGGACGGACAGGTCCGCCAGCGCCTCCGCGCGTCCGGTTCGATTGTTCTCTAACTAGCACATTCACAGGGCACTGGCCACGGATTTCGTGCCGGATCCGAGGCCCTTGATGACTTTTCATGCCCGAGGCGAATCAAGGCTCGTGCCTCGAGCCTCGAGCCTCGGGCCCCGAGCTGCGTGCGGCAGCGCCGGCAACGCGCGACGAAAAAAGCCCCCGCCTGCAGGCGGGGGCCTTTCTTGCAGCAGTTCGTTCTACTAGAAGTAGTACTTGATCTGCAGAGCGGTGACGCCGAGGCCGTCGGGTCCGCCCATGAACCAGTTGAAGGTGTCGAAGATCTGGGACTCGTCGTAGGCGACGTCCAGATCGAAGTCACCGAGGTGGATGCCGAAGCCGAAGTTAAAGGTGAAGGGGAAGGTCTCGACGGGATCTGCATCGCCGGCGGTCTCTTCCATCCAAGCCTTGTAACCCGACGCACGAACGGTCAGCCAATCGTTGACGTCGTGCTCCATGCCCACGTAGAAGCCGGGCATGACGGT
>CAYPGS010000046.1:0-8865 GCA_964410395.1 uncultured bacterium | reverse complement strand
TCTTCGACTTCATCGGCCCCCTCATGGTCAGCACCATCACCTGGTCGGCCATGCGACCCATCATCAACGCCATCGTGGGGCGCACCGCCGATCCGGACCTGGCCCAGGGCGGCTTCGGCTTCGTCTTCCCCCTGCTCATCCTCATGGCCTCGCCCTTGTGGGCCCTGCAGAGCACCACACTGGTGCTCGTGCGGGACCGGCGCGACTTCCGCAAGATCATCCGATTCGCCGGCGTGACCGTGATGATCTTCGTGAGCGTCATCGGCATCTGGGTCTGGACGCCCCTGCGCGACATTCTGCTTCTGAAGGTCTTCTCGCTGGAAATGGACAAGGCCCTCTACGTGGCCACCGCCATCATGCTCATCCCCTATCAGCCCATCCCCCTGGGCATGCGTTCGGTGAGTCAGGGATTCCTCATGAATCGACGGCGGACGCGGGCCATCGGCGGCAGCAGCCTGGTCAAGACGGCGATCATCATCCTGGTGGGTTTCACGGCGGTCTGGATGAATCCGACCTGGAACGGGGCGCTCCTGGGGACGATTCTCATGATGATGGGCGGCACTCTCGAGACCGCCATCGTAGCGCTCAAAGCGCGGCGCCTGCACTTCGAACTCATCGAAGAGGCCGATGCGGAGAATTCGAGCTAGTCTCTGAGCAGGTGGCCATCGCTTCCGCCAATCCAGATTCTGCCAGATGAACTTTCGTGGACCACAAGGAAATCCACACCGGGCAAATGCGTGACCAGCCGGATCCAGGATTCACCGTCATAGCGAAGGCAGGTGGCATTCTCACCTACTGCCCAAATCTCTTCGTATGAGCCGTACCAGACGTCGTTCAGCCTGGCATCGAGGCCCGAGTCCACCGCATGCCATGTGCTGCCTTCGCGTAGGCGTATGGCGCCCCCCTCACCCACCGCGACCGGACCGGAAATGGCCAGCAGCGTTTCTCCACCTCTGGCCTCCTCGATCCAGCCATCCTCATGGTAGCGGAGGATCAGTCCATCCTCTCCAACGGCGCGAAGATTCTCGAGACTGTCGCCGTCCAGATCGTTGATGTCCATACCGTCGGCATCCATCCATTCCCACTCGATGCCAAGGTGCCTCCAGATACTGCCGTTCTCAAGTGATACAAGAAGGGCGTCTCCATCGCTCCAAATCGAGGTGAAGAGATCGAAGCTGGAGTGATGTTGAACCTGCCAGGCAGCCCCATCGTAGAGATATAGGAAATCGTCGATGCCGCCTTCCTCCCCGGCGATGGCGTAGATCTGGTTGTCCGACTCGACATGTATTTCGCGGAGTTTCTCACCGAAGGGCGTCATTGAAACTAGTTCCCAGCCACCGGCTCCCCCACGGAGCAGACTGTCGCCGCTGGCCGCGTAGAGCATGCCCCCATCCACACCGTGGAGGTCCGACCAGTCCTCGCGATGGAAAAGTTGCCTGTCTCTCCAGGAGTCCACACCCCAGGTTAAGTGCCGGCCGTCCGAGGAGAGAATGTCAATCGTTCCCGTTAGACCGAAGGCGACGGCGATCAGATCCAGATCGGCGCCGAGACTTGTCTCGTTCCAATTCGAGCCATCGTGTTCGAGATAGGTTCCTGCTGAACCCACGGCCGTGACGCTCCCAAGATGATTGAAAGCGATGTCGCGAAGTTCGCCTCCCGAGCCTTCGTAGACTTGGCTCCAGAATCCGCCTTCGAATCTCCAGATCTCCGATTCGCCCACGGCGTAGCTTGCGCAAACGTCGCCAAAGGATGAGCAGTCGGAAAGCACATCGGCGAAGTCGGGGCCATCCTCAATGGATCGATCGAAGAATTCGCCTCCGGGCTCTCTGTGAAAAGCCGTTCCATTGGGGCCCACCGCGAAGACGGGATCTTCGGGATCCAGTCCGGCGGCAATCGCGGTGAGCGGCTTGTTCTCGGGGGTTTGGAACAGGACATCGGCCTCGAAACTACCGTCCCCACGCGATTGGACGATTTCACCCAAATCCGTACAGGCGGTGGATCGGGTGATGTCCGTGAAATCTCCCTGGGCTGGATGGGAGTAGCCCTTCCACATGTCACCGCGGAAGAACATGAGCGGCGCAGGCGCGTCCAGAAGGCGCTCACCGACGACCGAAGCGCGATTGTCGCTCCAGTTCGACACTCCACTGAGATCGGCCTCCACCATGAGAAACAGGACATGGCAGTCGTCAGAGTTGTCGATCAGGAAGCCGCGCCCGCCCTCGCCCACCATGACCAGGTCATAGTTGTCGGGATCGGTATCGTTTTCCGTGTAGCATATGTCCTGGATCACCGTGCCGAAGCGGTCGACCTGGAAATCGTAGTACTCGAAGGTATCGCCGCTATTCTCGGGAGGCGTGATGTTGGAGCCGCAGTCCATGGCGAGCAGTACCGGTATCACCAGAATCCACAAGAACCTGAATACGCGCCCCATGCCCCCTCCTAGCGTTGATAGCTAAGTGCCATCCTCAGCGTGCGGCCTGGCGCGTTCACCTCCGCACCCGAGGCGAAGGGATCCCGCAGGTAGGCCAGATGTTCGTAGTATACCTCGTTTCCGAGATTCCTCATCTCAAAACTTATTCCCAGTGATCCGACACGACGGCTCAAACCCAGGTCGAAACGATTCCAGGCGGGGGTCTGAGTTTCATTCAAGCTCTCGTCCACGCGGGTTTGCGCGTCCGAGTAGATGTGGCGCAGCCAGCCCTTCACCCCGAGGAATGTCGGCGCGTGCCCGATGGTCTCCACGCTGAAGGGCCGCACTTCCGCCAGGGGAGAATCTTCGCTGAGGTTCCAACCGATCGTGTAGTCGGCCCGGATATCCAGATGGGTCCACGTCGCCACTAAGCGCAGGCCGGCCAGGGCCGCGTCGATGTTCTCGAAACTGAGATACTTCTGCTCGCCCACGTTCATGGAAGCGAGATTCACGTAACTCCAGATCCGCCCGCCGTAGGCCTCGAAGCTGAAGGGCCCCTCGCGCAGCTTTCCCCGGAGGGTCGCGCGGAACGGCATGTCGAGCTTCGGATTTCCGCTCCACCAGGGCTTGGTGCCCGGCTTCTTCACCGAGATGTAGAGGTCTCGTGGATGAGGCGGTTCGCCGGCAACCTCGAGTTGGAGGCCGGCGAGCATGTCGCCGCCGAGGGTCGTATTCACGCCGGCATGGGCTCCGAAGGGAAGGAAGAATCGTGCCTCTTCCCCGTCCACGTGAAGCGCCTTGTGGAAATCGAGGCGTTCCTCGTCCCCCATCTTCACGTACTGCAGGCCCAGCCGGGCTCCCATTTCGAGATTCCCCTTCGGTCTGAACTGCCTGTCCGCGCTCAGGGCGATCAGGTGGATGTCGGGAATGAGGTGATTGTCGATGTGGAAGCCGGCCGTGGGATTGTCGAAGTAGTTTTCCGTGTCCCAGTTGCGGTAGTAGAGCTCGTAGTGACTACCGGTGAGGCCGAAGGTGGTGTTGTAGGCGTCCGACACCATGAGGGTCGGACCGCCGCGCAGCTCGTTGTCCATGAGATGGCGGGTGTGGTTGTAGTAGAGGCGATGGCCCTTCCAGGATCCGTGCAGGCCGATGAAATCGGTCTGGCGCTCGTCCATCTTCAGGTAGGGAAAGAGAACGTCCTCGCTGCGGGAGAAGTTGAAACCCTGACCCCAGTCGCCCCGTCCGCCGTAGATGCCCAGCTCGTACAGGCTGTAGGCATGGTTCTCGGCATAGGGATAGAGATCGGCGAAGTTCGCGCCGTCGCCATCCTCGTAGGGCTCCCCCTGGGCGAAGCGGGCAGTGCTGCGATACCCGCGGTAGTCGAAGGCCAGCGCGGCGTCGTAGGACGTGCCCCCAGCGACCTCTCCCGAGCTGAGGACGCGCAGGCTCGGTTCCTCGCCGGGACGCGCACGAACGAACTCCACCGAACCGCCGAGACCCGCGCCGGCGCTGCTGGAGGTCTTGTCCACCATGCTGCTGCAGATCTCGAGAGGGTTGATGCGCGTGGAGGGATTGTCCATGCGGTTGGCGCAGGCGCAGGGATAGCGCTCACCGTCGACGCGCAGCACGATGTCGTCACGCTTGAAGCCTTCCAGGTAGAGATCGCTGGTGAAGGCCACGCCCTTGTCGATGAGGGCGAATCCACCGCGGCGCAGCATCTCCTTGTGATTGCCCTTGTCGAGCAGGATCTCCATCTCGCCATGGCGCAGCCCGCCGGCCTCCACGACGATGGGATCCATCCACCAGGTCTGGAGACTGTCGGGCGACTCCTGGGCAGCCAGAGGTGAAACGATTGCGATGATCATCAGCATTGCGAATCCGCGCATGGCATCCTCCTTGAAGATTCCATTACTCGCACATTCGCAAGGCTTTGTCAAAAACGAAGTTAACCTATATCTGCTCTTTCAGGAAGGCCCCCGTGAAACCCTGTTTGCAGCGGGCCACCTGCTCCGGGGTGCCCGCCATCACCAGCTTGCCGCCCTCGTCGCCTCCGCCGGGCCCCAGGTCGATGACCCAGTCGGCCGCAGCCACCACGTCCAGGTGATGTTCCACCACCAGCACGCTGTTGCCCGAGTCCACCAGGCGCTGCAGCACCTCGAGCAGCTTCGCGACGTCGTGGAAGTGCAGGCCCGTGGTCGGCTCGTCGAGGATGTAGAGCGTGCGCCCCGTGGCGGGACGCGCCAGTTCACGCGCCAGCTTGATGCGCTGGGCCTCGCCGCCGCTCAGGGTGGTGGCGCTCTGCCCGAGCTTGATGTAGCCGAGACCCACATCGCGAAGCGTCTCGAGCAGGTGACGGATTTTCGGCACGGGATGGAAATGCGCCAGAGCTGTTTCCACATCCATGTCGAGCACGTCGCTGATGTTGCGACCGCGGTAGGTGACCTCGCGAGTCTCACGGTCGAAACGCATGCCGCGACAGACAGGACATACCGTCCAGACGTCGGGCAGGAAGTGCATCTCGATGCGACGCTGGCCGTGGCCCTCGCAGGCCTCGCAGCGCCCGCCCTTCACGTTGAAGCTGAAGCGCCCCGGCTTGTATCCGCGGGCCTTGGCCTCGGGAAGCTGCGAGAACAGGGATCGAATCTCGTCAAAAACTCCCGTGTAAGTGGCCGGATTGCTGCGTGGAGTACGGCCGATGGGCTTCTGGTTGATCTCGATGACCTTGTCCAGGTGCTGCAGGCCGCCCAGACGCTTGAGCGAGCCGCCCGTCACCTGCGCACCATGGAAGTGCGCGGCCAGATGCGGGTAGAGGGTCTCGGCTACCAGGCTGCTCTTGCCGGACCCCGAAACGCCCGTGACCGCCACGAAGAGCCCGAGGGGGATGTCCAGATCGAGCCCCGCAAGATTGTTGTGCTTCACGCCGCGCATCAGCAGTTTGGCCCTGCCGGCCTCGCGCCGGGCATCTGGACGCGGAATCTTCACCCGCCCGGAGAGATATCCGCCGGTGAGCGACTTGCGATTGGCACGCACCTTCGCCGGCGTGCCGCTGGCGACCACCTCTCCGCCCTCGGCGCCCGCGCCGGGACCGAAGTCGGCCACCCAGTCGGCGCTGCGCAGGGTCTCCTCGTCGTGCTCCACCACCACCACGGTGTTGCCCAGATCACGCAGGCGGATGAGCGTGTCGAGCAGAGAGCGGTTGTCGCGGGAATGCAGGCCGATGGAGGGCTCGTCGAGGATGTAGAGCACGCCGGTGAGACCGCGACCGATCTGGCTGGCCAGGCGGATGCGCTGACTCTCGCCGCCGCTGAGCGTGGGCGCGGGTCGCGATAGGGTGAGGTAGTCCAGTCCCACCCGTAGCAGGAAACCCAGGCGTTCGCGAATCTCGATGACGAGCTCCTCGCCCACCTCGATCTCGTCGCCCTCCAGGGTCACCTCGTCGAAGAAGGCGCCCAGTTCGCGCAGGGGCAGCTCGCCCATTTCATGGATGCCCACATCGCGAAAACTCACGGCCAGGCTCTCGGGGCGCAAGCGCCTGCCTTCGCAGTCCGAGCAGGGTCGCTCGGCCATCATCGATTCGTACCAGCGACGGGCGCCATCGGATTTCGTGGCGCGGTAGCGTCGCATGATCGTGGGGATCAGCCCGCCGATGCGCCATTCGGTGGCCTCCCAGATTCCTTCCTCGCCCAGGGGCACGAGGAAGTGGTCCTTGCGGCGGGTCGCCTGCCTGGCCTCGGGATCGCCATGGAAGAGTATCTGCTTCTGCTTCGCCCCCAGTTTCCTGAAGGGCGTGTCCAGGTCGATGTCGTAGCGCGCGAGGGCCCGCTGAAGGCCGCGGCTGTAGTGACCCTTCCCCTCGATCCAGTTGCGGATCTCCTTGATGGCTCCCTCGCGAATGGTCAGGTCATGATCGGCGATGAGCGCTTCGGGCACCGGCTCGCGCACGAGTCCGAGCCCGTGACAGCTCTCGCAGGCGCCGTAGGGGCTGTTGAAACTGAAGCTCCTTGGCTCCACGGGTTCGAAACTCAACTCGCAATCGGGACAGGCATGACGCGCGCCGAGGCGGATCTCCTCGCCGCCGGTGGTGAGCACCCGCACGGCGTCGTCGGTGAGCCCGAGGGCCGTTTCCAGGGCGTCCACGAGCCGCGTGCCGAGGTGGTCGGTGAGGGCCAGACGATCCACCACCACTTCGATCTCGTGACGACGGGTCTTTGCCAGGATCGGCGGCTCTTCGAGACGATGGATTTCGCCGTTCACGCGCACGCGGGAGTAGCCGTCCTTCAGCAGTTTGCCGAAGAGATCCTTGAAGGTGCCCTTCTTGCCTCGCACCAGGGGCGCCAGCACGCTGAAGCGCGTGCCCGGTGGCAGTTCGTGGATGCGGTCGGCCATCTGGTCCACGGTCTGCGATCCGATCTCCCGTCCGCACTGGGGACAGTGGGGCGTGCCCAGGCGGGCGAAGAGCACGCGCAGGTAGTCGTAGATCTCGGTGATCGTGCCCACCGTGGATCGGGGATTCACGCTGGCCGTCTTCTGATCGATGGAGATTGCCGGCGACAGACCCGTGATGGAGTCAACCTCGGGCTTTCCCATCTGCCCGAGGAACTGTCGCGCATAGCTCGAGAGCGATTCGATGTAGCGACGCTGCCCCTCGGCGTAGAGGGTATCGAAGGCCAGGCTGCTCTTGCCCGAACCGCTGACGCCGCTGAAGACCGAAAGCGTATTGCGCGGAATCTTCAGGTCCACGCCCTTCAGGTTGTGGATGCGCGCACCGCGGATCTCGATGTGGCGCGGGGAGTGGGCCCGACCTTGGGATTTTCGCGAAGGGGACACGAGGCCTCCCGGATATCGTTCGGAGGGTTGAGAGAGTTCCGGCGGGAGGAGCCGGGCAGAGGCGATTCATAGCGGGATTGTCGCCTAAAATCAAGAACCCCCGGCTCAGGCCGGGGGTTCGAAACAACGAATGCGATTCAGGACTAGTAGAGCGTCTTCACCGTGGAGAAGTCGCTGTTCTGAGCCGCCGTGCCGCAGCTCTCGTCCAGGGTCACATAGTCGATGAGCATGTTGCCGCCGCCATCGAGCACCGCAAAATCGAAGCAGATTTCCACGGTCTGACCGCAGTAGGCAGCCACATCGATCATGCCGAAGAAGCTGCTGATGGTGTTCCAGCTTCCGTAGGTGTGATCGGCCAGGCCCATGAAGTGTTCAAAGACCGGCACGCCGTCGAAGGTGCAGGTTACGACGCCGCCGTTCTCGTACTCCATGTAGCCCATCCAGTACCAGTCCAGGTACATGCCGTCGATGAAGATGCTGTGGCAGAGACCGTTGTTGGAGGGAATGCCTCCGCAGAATCCGCCGACCCATGCGGCGTACATGCCGTCATAGGCGGGATAGCCCCAGACGCCGAGGGGATCGAGGATGCGGTCTTCGCAGCTGGTGTCGGTGTAGCAGGTCCAAACAACGCCGCAGAGGCCGGACTCGAAGCTTCCGTCATCGATGAGTCCCAGACGATCCGCGGAATTCTGATCGCCGGTTCCGGGAATCACGAGGCCGGCGGAGTTTAGAGTGGAGGCACTCGCCCAAGCGGCAATGGCAAGAATGGCGAGCGCGAGCATGAACATTCTATGCATGGGATCCTCATAGAAATGATGTCTTGAATGATGATCATCAGGGGGCCTAGGAGAACCGATAAGACGCGGTGCACCTAAGCCCCTGCGCCCCCGGATTCTAGCACAGGAGGGTCATTTCAAGAATACCTGATCCGAAATTACTAGGAATTTTTCGCCCCCACCGGCAGGCATGAGAAAGGGCGAGCCCAGCAGCCCGCCCTAAACTATTACGTGCCAGTAGCTTGGCGGATCATTCCTCATCCATCTCGAAACGAGGGAATAGGGGCTCCCCCGAACGGACCGGCGATCCGGCCTCCAGGATGCCCCAGCGAGCGCTCAGGGTGAAGTCCGCCGGGTTGTCAGGACGCCCGAGGCGGCTCAGCAGTTCGCCGCACTTCTCCGGCATCACCGCATGGAGCAACACGCCCACGATGCGCAGTGCCTCGGCGGCGTGGTAGAGGGTGCCGCCGGCCGCGTCGCGATCCTCCTTGATCGCCTTCCAGGGAGCACGCTGCTCGAGATAGCGGTTCACCGCCCGCGAGAGCTCCATGGCCTCGCGGATGGCCCCGTTGGGATGGTAGTCGCGGATCTCCTTCTCCACCGCCTCCGCGGCCCGGATGGCCACGGCCTTGAGCTCGACCTCCGCCTCGCCCTCTTCTCCCGGAGCCGGCAGTGCGCCGTCGAAGTGCTTCTCCACGAGCTTTGTCACGCGGTTCAGCCCGTTGCCCAGGTCGTTGGACAGCTCCGAGTTGTTGCGTTCAACGATGAGATCCTGGCTGAAACTGGAATCCTGACCCGGCGTCATCTCGCGCATGAGGAAGTAGCGCAGGATGTCGCGGCCGTAGAGGTCCA
>CAYPGS010000045.1:0-12445 GCA_964410395.1 uncultured bacterium | reverse complement strand
ATGGGGTTCTGGAATGGAAATCCTTGATAAAAAGTGGGAGGCAGTCGCCAAACTGCCTCCCATCCAAACTTGATGAATCAATTGTCAGGTCTGTCAGGAAAAGGGCGAGGCAAACAAACGGATGCTTCAACTCAATTGTAGGGCAATGGCAACTGGGGTCCTACAGGGAAGAGTCTTGTTTACCTTAGGAAATTGTCTTATTGAGGTAATCCCGCCGGTTAGCGAATCATCTCAGAGATTTCATACTGTCGACGGCCTTCTCCCTGACCTCGTCCACGAAGAGCTGTAAGTGTGGGTAGGGAATCTCGATAGCCGCGGCGTCGAGAGCCAGTTTGCTGGCCTCCAGTACCGCCACCTTGACCGGATCTTCATCTTTCGCGTCGCTCACCCAGACTCGCACGAGCAGATCAACGCTCGAGTCATTTAACCTGCTGACCACCACATCGGGCGCGGGTGTCTCCGAAATGTCATGAATCTTTCTCATGGCGGCGAGCAGAACCTCGCGCGCACGGGGAATGTCTTCCTTGTACGCGATGCCCACGGGCAGGTCGATACGGGTTTCCCCGTACTTGCTGTGATTGATGAGCACCTCATCGATGATGCTCTTGTTGGGGATGACCACGTAGGTGTTTCGAGGAGTGCGGATGCGGGTGCTGCGAAGGGTGATGTCGTGCACCCGTCCGTACTCGCCCGCCACGGTGATCCAGTCGTTCACCTCGAAGGGCTTGTCCCAGAAGATCATGAATCCGGCGATGGTGTTGGCCAGGGAATCCTGCGCGGCGAATCCCACGGCGATGCCAGCCACGCCCAGCCCGGCCAGAGCCGCGCCCACATTGATGCCCAGTTGTCCCGCGGCCATGACCACCGCGACCACAAGCATCACAAAGCGGAAGATGCTGTTCACGAGGAGGTTCGACAGGGTGGGCTCCATCTCGGAGCGCTCCAGCAAGGCGCGCAGGGCCCTGCCCATCAGCTTGTAGAGAATCCAGAAGACCAGAAGGATGACGCCCGCCGCCAGGAGCCTCGGCGCGAAACCGATGAGCATGACTCTGATGGCTTCGATGCTTTCCGGACTGAGGATGGTATTCATGGGGCCTCCTTGCCTCATGATGCAGGACTGCGATGGAAGAAAGAGCGGACGCTATTCCTCGATGGCAACGATGTGTGCCGGATTGATCTGAACGCGGTCGCCCAATTCCTGGGCGATGACGAACCAACCGTCGTCCTGGATCTCCACGATCTTGCCCTTGAAGTTCCGGTCGGCGCTGGTGATGATCTTCACGCTCATGCCGATTTCCAGCTTCATGTTCCTCCTTACCAGCGTATGACGGCCGAACCCCAGGTGAAGCCCGAACCGAAGGCGGCCAGAACCACGAGATCGCCCTCGGCGATGCGGCCCTCCTCCACGGCTTCGGTAAGGGCGATGGGCACGCTGGCCGCCGTGGTGTTCCCATATCGATGGATGTTCGAGTAGACCTGTTCGGGCGTCAGCTCCAGCGCCTTGCCGATGGCCTCGGTGATTCGCAGATTCGCCTGATGCGGGACGAGCAGGTCGATGTCGGTGGTCGCATGTCCCGTGGCGGCGAGCCCTTCGCCGATGGCTTCGGAGAAACGCCGCACGGCATGGGTGAAGACCTTGCGTCCGTTCATCACCGGAAACCAGCGCGGATCCATGCCTGTGGAGATGTCTTCATCGCGGGGAAGCAGCGCGCTGGGCGCTTCGAGCCAGAGCTCCTTGGCCCATTTTCCCTCGGAGTGCAGCCGTGTGTCGAGAACACCGCGATCCTCGCTTTCACTCGGACCGAGAATGGCAGCCCCCGCGCCGTCGCCGAACAGCACCGCCACGTCACGACCGCGGGTGGTCATGTCCAAGGCGGTGGACTGGATCTCCGCGCCCACCACGAGCACCTTGTCATAGGTGCCCGTTCGAATGAACTGATCGGCCACCGAGAGTCCGTAGACGAAGCCCGTGCACTGGGTGCGCACGTCCAGGGCGCCGATGGTCTCGCAGTCGAGACCTTCCTGTACGAAGACGCCGATGCCCGGGAAGAAGTGATCGGGGTTCAAGGTCGCGGCGACGATGAGGTCCAGGTCGCCGGCCTCCAGGCCCGCCGCATCCAGGGCCGCTCGCGAAGCCTTGATGGCCAGCCCCGAAGTCGATTCTTCGCCGGGCACGATGTGCCGTCGCTCGACGATGCCACTGCGCTGGCGGATCCACTCGTCGCTGGTGTCCATCAGCTTCTCGAGGTCGAAGTTGGTGACGACATTGTCGGGCAGGGCCTTGCCCAGACCCAGGATGCGGCTTCGTCTCATGTTGCTCCCGCTTCTAGAACTCGCTCAGCGCACCAAGGAAGACACCCGTTCCCGCCACGAAAATCGATATCGCTCCGAAGACCAACCCGATCAAGGTGGTGACGCCCTGAATGATGAAGTAGGTCTTGATCTTCTTGTTGGCGGAGACTAGCTGATATTTGTCGCCATTGCGATAGGCTTCCTCCATGGAGCCGGCCGCCTGGAACAGGATGATGCCGATCCAGATGGGCAGCCAGGCGTAGACGATTCCGATTCCCAGGGTGGTGATCAGAACGAGTATCGCTCCCAGAATCGACATGACGCCGAGGAAGCGAATCCATCCCTTGGTCTCGAAAAGCGGAAGCGAAATCTCCTTGATGGAATTGTCCACGGGAGGCGGTGTTTGCGTGATGCTGCTTTCCATTTGAATCTCCTTCTCTAGTGATTCTCCGTCCTCAAGCTCACCAGCCACGTGACCAGCAAGGCCAGCAGGAAAGCCGGAACGAGTTCGTAGACCGCGGCCTTGAGTGCAGGGACGCGGGTCCAGACCAGAATGGTGACCAGTCCCGCGAGCATTCCGCTGAAGGCGCCCGTCCGCGTCGTTCCCTTCCACCAGAGCGCCAGCAGCAGCACCGGGCCGAATACGGCACCCAGGCCCGCCCAGGCGTAGAGCACCAAGTTGAAGACGAAGTCCTTGGCCAATAGCGCGAGGGCGAATGCGACGAATCCGAGCAGCAATGTCGTGATCCTGCTGATCCCTACGAGACGCCGTTCGTCGATGTTTCGTCCCATCAGCTTGTGGACGAAGTCTTCGGCCACCGCGCTGGTGGCGACGAGCAACTGACTGTCGGCCGTGGACATCATGGCCGCGATGGCCGCGCTGATGAGCACGCCCGCGATCCAGGGATGCAGGAGGGCCTGAGCCACCAGGGGCATGATGCGCTCGCGATCGTCCAGGGCGGCGAGGTTCTCGACTCCGGGCAGGCCACCCGTTGTGATGAGCGCAAATCCCACGGCGCCCACGAGGATGGCTCCCCAGAAGGAGAGCACCGTCCACACCGCCGCGAGTCGCCTGCCGCTGGCGAGATCCTTCGTGGACCGCGCGGCCATGAAGCGCGTGACCAGGTGAGGTTGTCCCATGTAGCCGAGCCCGATGCCCAAACTGCCGATGACCAGTCCCACCCAGAGCGCGTGGCCGCTCTTGCCGGCGCTGATCTCCAGCAGGCTCGGGTCCACCTGGGCGATGGCCCCGCCCAGGCCATTCCACCCGCCGAGCTGTGCGATGCCGAGGATGGGAAGCAGCACCAGGGCGAAGACCATGAGCAGGCCCTGGATCACATCGGTGATGGCCACGGCCAGGAATCCGCCGAGCAGGGTGTAGAGCACGATGATGCCCGTGCCGAGCATCATGCCCGTCAGCGGACTCATGTCGAAGGCCGTGTTCAGCACCTTGCCGGCCGCTACGATCTGGGCCGAGACATAGAGCGTGTAGAACACGATGACCACCAGGGCAGCCAGGATCCGGAGTCGGCGGCTCTCGTCGCCGAAGCGATTCTCGAGATAGTCGGGAATGGTCAGGGATCCGTAGGTGCCCGTGGCCTCGCGCAGTCGTGGCGCGATCCAGGTCCAGCTGAACATAATGCCCACGGCGCATCCCACGGCCGTCCAGATCGCGCCGAACCCCTCGGCGAAGAAGAGCCCCGGCAGTCCGATGAGTAGCCAGGCGCTCTCACCGCTGGCCCTCTCGCTCAGCGCGATGACCCAACCGGGCAGCCTGCGTCCGGCCAGAAAGAAATCGCCCGAGCTGCGGTTGCTTCGGGCGGTGGCGATGCCCACGATCATCACGAGGGCGAGATAGGCGATAAAACCGACGGCTTGGGGGCTCAAGAATCATCCCCCTTCCGCTCCGTGGCGAGCGTGATAAGGAGGATGACGATGGGGGAGAGGAGGAACCACAGGGTCGTGGACAGGGGCATGGAGCTCCTCGTGTTCGTTTAGTTCACTATGTTCAGCCAGTCTCCCAGCAGGAATTGGAAGCGGCCCAGCAGCAGGCTGATTCGCGCCATCACCGTGTACCCGAAGGACGCGCCGAAGGAAACCATGAGGAAGTAGACGCCGATGCGGCTCATGCCTCCGAAGACGCCCTTGTGCTCGCGTGAGAAGTAGAAGTAGACCAGTCCCGTGAACACGCCGATGCCCAGCACCAGGTAGTTGGCCCAGGCCACGAAGCTGTTCAGATCCCAGGCCGGCACGATGGTGCTCTGGATCTGGATCATCGCGTTGGACTGCAGGAAGACGTAGAGGCGCAGTCCCGCGGCCATGCCCATGACGAAGGCCAAAGGCCAACGGCTCAGGTATGCGATCTTCGGAATCAGGCGCGTGAAGAAGAGGATGCCCAGGAGCAGCGGCACGTAGTAGAAACCATTCACGTTGTTCACGATCGTGGCTTGCTGAAGGGCCTCGGCGCTGAGGGTTCCGTCGACCATGGCGTTGCTCGAGTAGACCTGTCCGGCATGCTCCACTCTGTCCACCCAGATGTAGGTGAGCGAGGGATACTTCTTCAGGAAGCCCTCGGGCCACCAGAGATTGCCGAAGAGGTTCGGGTGCACCTGAACCCAGAAGGCCACCACCATCCAGTAGGCCGCCGAGACGCCCGTGAAGAGATGCTCGGCGAACTTGTAGAAGGGGTTGTCCTTGTAGAGAAAGCTGAAGATCGCCAGGGTCAGCAAGGCGGCGAACCAGATTCCTACGGTCTCAGCCATGAAGGCCTCCTAGAATTTCCGCTGGGCGCGACGCACCAGGTAGTAGGCGACGTTGCCGATGATGATGAAGAGCACCATGACCAGGTGGGCCACGCTCTGGGCGGCCATGCCCCGATTGCCGGCACCCAGTTGCTCCATGTATCCCTTGTCCATGAGCAGGGCCTCGAACTCGGCCGCTCCCGAGAGGCCGCCGAGAATTCCCTGGCACTGGCCGGACTGCACGAAGGGCACGACCTCGGTCACCTGGACCGCCGTGCATCCGGTGCTCATGGGTTTGTTCAGCGTGTCGGCGGCGTACTGCACCCACTCCACGGTGCCGGGGTAGCCCGCCGAGAAGCTGAAGATGAAGTCGATGTTCGCCAGGTTCTCGATGCCGTGCATGATGGGATACTCCGAGAGCGCGCCGCCCCGGGTGTCCACCGGATAGGTGGTGGAGAAGCTCTCGACCACCGACTTGATCACGACCTCGTTACCGGCCTTGTAGCCCAGATTGATGTAGTCCACGCCGTACTCGCGTCCGTACTTCTGGGCGCAGACCTCGTCGAGGATGTCCCGGCTCATGAAGAGACCGTCGGGCCACAGAGCCATGACGATGACCTTGCAGTTCTTCTGCATGAAGTAGTCCATCACGGCGCGGCTCATGGGATGCACCTCGGGCATGGTGCTCGGCCCGTACTCGAAGGAACAGAGCACCGTGGCGCCTTCGGGAATCTCCTCCAGCGCCTCGTAGACCGTGCGCACGTGCTCGGAGACCTTGATGGGCATGGAGAAGGGGAAGATCAGCGGCAGGGCCACCGCCAGCGCGATGATCAGGAAGATCCAACGCCGGTCCAGATTGCTGACTTTCTCGATGAAGCTCATCCTATTCCTCCCCCAGGAAGGATTTCTCGATGCCCAGGATCAGGCGCAGGCTCGTGGACACGACGCCCAGCGCGATGCCGATGAGGATGGCCCTCTGTCCGGCCGCGTTGGGGAAGGTGTAGATCCAGTCGCTGATGTTCTCGAGTCGGAAGACGCTCAGGAAGCCCGACTCCGGCAGCCAGGAGGTGAACATCTGACCCAGCGGAACGCGGCCCAGCATCAGGATGATGCCCGCCACCAGCAGCACAGTGGCCTCCACGTTGCGCGCCCGGAATGCGCGGAAGCTCGCGCTGGCCACGTAGAAGGCGAGCAGGGCGTACATGGTCGCGCTGAGCGGTGTGAAGACGTACCACCAGATCCAGAAGAAATGGCTGTTCGGGTGGCTGATATGCGCGCCGGCCATGTAGTTGCTCATGTCCGACGGCAGTCCGCCGAAGTAGCTGGCGAAGTTGATGCCCACATAGGCCGTGACGAAGAAGCCGATGATGGTCACCAGGCTGTAGGGCCAGTTCCGCTTGCGGTGGTAGACCTTCAGACCCTGCAGCTTGAGCAGGTTCGCGCCGCCCAGGATGATGGCGAAGGACGCGATGATGTCGAAGAACTGGCTGAAGTCGCGCCCGAGATTTCCGATGGGATCATGCGGTACGAACCAGCTGATCAGCGTGAGCAGTCCGACGAAGATAAGGATGAAGAGCGGAATCCAGTATTTAAGCAGCATGCCTTAACCTCCGCTCACGTCGAAGAGACGACTGACCTGCAACCAGGCAGGCAGGTCGAGCCCCGAACTCGTCAGAATGATTTGCAGCAGACCCAGGATGAGCGCTGTCATGAAGATGACCTTGCCCACGTCCTGTCCTCGGATCGATCCGATGAGTCGATTGTCGCCGGACAGGTAGGCGCTCGCCGCGAAGAATTCCTCGCCGATGAGCGTATAGTCGCAGGCCGTGATGAAGAAGGGCAGCTGGGCCGGGCTCGCGGTTCCCGCGATCTGGATGGCGCCGATGCTGTTGCCCGTCTCGGCCAGGATCAGACTCTCCGCGTAGAACTTGCCCTGGTAGAAGCAGGCCGCCGGCTTCTCGCGGAGCATGATCCCGTCGACGGCCGCCGCGTAGGCGAACTGGTCATCGGTGAGGTAGTGGATCATGTCGTCATTGTATAGGTCGGGACGACCCGCGCTGAGATAGCTTTCGCGCACCACCTCGCGGGAGTGCGCCATGACCAGCGAGCGGCTCACCGGCACTTCGAGGGGCGTTTCGTACTGGGCCGTCATCTTGGCCACGTATCCCATGATGCTCACGCCGGCGAGGGTCTCGATCTGGTCCATGTCCATGATGCCCGGCACGAAGAGCACCGGCTGGCCCATTTCGGTGGCGCGGCCCACGGCCTCGTCGAAGGCCTTCAGGCCCGCCACGGGACGAAGGTAGATGCCGTCGCCCTTGCCGGCCCTCCAGATCCAGAAGATGATGCCGCCGCCGATGACCAGCACGGCCATGAGCATGGTGAAGCGTCCGAAGTTGAACCACTGGGCGGCGGGGGAGGCCGGCGTGTCGAGGTGGGCCGGCGTGGCGCCGCCTTCGCCCAAGGCGTCGACCCGGTAGAGGTAGAGCTCGCCGTTTTCCAGGTCCTCGGACACGTCGGTGAAGGACACCTGAACGCCGGGCTCACCGGCGGCCGAGCGGTTGCCCACGCGCTCCCAATGGAGTCCGGTGACGGCTCCCTCGGCGTCCTCCGCGCGGTAGACGTCGTAGCCGAGCACGGCGCCGCCCGCGTCGTCGGCCGAGGACATCCAGCTCACGAGGATGGCGTGCCCCCGGTCGTTGGGGTTGTCTTCGGCATTCAGGTCGGTGGGTGGGGCGGGTCCGAGGGGCAGGGCCGCGAGGCCCGTGGCGAGCAGCATCAATGAGAGGCTCAGGATCCGTTTCATCGAATCTCCCGGGACGGTGTCAGGAGCGCTTTCGGCTCCAGAATTTCCAACGGGGGCTTTGGCCGGCGGCCTTCCGGGCGGCCTTCGCTTCCCTCTCGGCGCGAGAACGCTCGCCTTCGAGCTGCTCGATCATCTGGAGCAGCAGTTCCACGTTGGCGCGGTCCTCGAGCATCTCTTGATAGCGATAGTAGTTCGGACTCTCGAAGAGAATGCGCACGAAGGGGCCGAAGAAGACCATGGCCTGGGAACCAATGTAAGAGAGCGGCTTGGTGGATTCCAAGAAGAAAATGGCTGGCACCGAAAGGCCTCGTTTGACCGTTTTCTCGGCCAGGCCCAGCAGCAGATCGTAGTCGCCCTGTTCCAGGGTTTCGGGGCGTTCAGGCAGTGCCATGATCCCCCTCGATGCGGGCCTTGATGAAGGCCAGAATCTCCTCCCGCCGATCCGGATCCATGATGATGAGCATGCCCCGGTAGTGATCCAGGCGGGATTCGTGAGGCAGTGTGCGCAGATTCACCCGATCGCCGCGATGGCTGATGGCGCGGAACTCCGTCCAGGCGCGCCTTCGCCAGTAGAGGGGATTGCGGATGAGCGCGTGGGTCTCGTCCAGGCGGTACTTCGTGGGGAGAATGAAATTGGAGAGACTGGCAAGCAATACGAAGGCCGCGAAGCCGGTGATCCAGGCGCTCTGTCCGTAGCTGTGGACGAACCAGAGCGTGACCGCGCAGACCGCCACCACTGCCGCGCCGCGGGCCGGTTGGCTGCCCAGGAGGAAGATCCTCCATTCGAGGATTTCGGTCTTGCCTTCGGCCTCGTCCACTAGTCGGTCTCGAGCATCTCGAGATTGGCTCGGGGCAGCAGCACGCGTTCGCCTCCGGCCAGCTCCACCTCGGCGGTGCGGCAGAAGGTACCGCTCTCCATCTGCTGAAGCTCGGCGGGCAGTCCGGTCACGGTTCCCAGTACGCCGAAGTAGGGGGCGCGGATGATTCGCACCACGCTGCCCTCCTCGATGCCGGTGATCTGCTCGCCGGTGTAGTCGTCGCCGGTGCGCTCGGCCTCGGTGAGCGGGATGATCACCTCGGGCCGGATCACGCCCGCGCGGATCTGCGTGGCGCCATTCATGCTGGCGACGCGTCCCTCGTTGGCCCCCAGCAGTTCGAAGGTGCGGGCGGCCATGTTGATCTTGCCGTAGCCCTCGGTGACGATGAGGGTGGTGGCGATGGGTTCGCTGCCGGTGATGGCCACGCCCAGGTCGTAGCCGAGCACGGGCTTGAGATCCTGGTAGTTGTATCCGCCCACGATGATGCCGGCCACTTCCACGCTGTTGGCCTTCTGGAAGGCCGCCAGGCTCAGGAAGGATCCGCCCACGAGGATCTTGCCCTTGCAATCCTCGGTGATCAGCTCGGGGCTCAGCTCCACGGAGGGATCGTCCACGAGCACCTTGATGTTCCCCTGGCGTTCGCCACCCACGCCGAAGATGCCCTGGATGAAGGCGCCATGGGCCTCGATCTCGACACCCTCGTCGGGAACGATGCCGGTGATCTTGCTCTCGATGTAGGCATCCACTTCAACGGGGATGGGCGCCTCGCGCAGCACCACCTGGCCGGTGACCGCCGAGATGGACTCCACCGTGCCGTCGGTGGGGCTCTTCAGCGAGGTCTTGAAGAGGCCGAAGATGCCCTTGCTTTTGGCGATGAGCTCGTCCTTCTCGATGGTGTCGCCGGCACTCTTGAGCATGCACTCGTCCACGTCGGCAGGCTCGATGTTGAGGGTGCCGGCCACGTTGACCATCTGCACGTTGCCCGGCAGTTCGGTGCGGGCCACGACGGTTTCGGGATTGACCTGATCGCCCTCGCCCACGACCACCTCGCCCTTGAGGGGGAGCAGCCGGGTCTTGGCGATGAGGGATTCCTTCAGAACCTTCAGTCCGGGTGTGTATGCGTGCGCCACGGGGTTTCCTTTCTCTAGCCGGCGACCGGCTGGGCGGCGTCTTCGTATTCTCCGGTGGCCTCGCTCCATTCCTGGAGCTTGCCCACGCGCTCGCTCTGCTGTTCGGGTAGGACGAAGGGCTGGCGGCCCCGGCCGTCGAAGATCAGGCCGACCACGCCTCCTCGAAGGGTGGTCTTGATCTCCTGGCCCTTGCCGGCGCCCAGGTCCAGGCCCTTGACGGGCTTGAGTTCGGCGGTCACCTCGTCCTCGCGATCGGCGGGAACGACGAACATCTCGCCCTGGATGAGCTCGCGGCTCACCTTCTCGCCGCCGGCGAGGGTCAGGCTGATGTCAGCCAGCTTCTTGCCGGGCTTGCTCGGACCCACGGGCGCGATGCAGGTGCCCAGGTGGATGAGGCAGTCCTTGTCGAAGACCTCGGTGGCGGCCTTCTCGTTGACCGTCGATAGCACGCCGAGCTGAGGCATCATGAAGATGGAGTCCACGGCCAGCTGCGTGATGCCCTCCGGCAGGAAGGCGTCGATGAGCATGCGCGCGGCCTGGTGGCGCTTGGGCGCGTGGCTGAGCACGCCGCCGGAGCCCACGAGCAGGTCGAGGGCCATCATGTCCACCAGGGTCTCGCCGCTGCCGGACTGGTCGAAGGCGTCGCTGATGGTGCGCTCCTTCTGCACGCCCTTCAGGCTCACGGCGAATTCCTTGTGCTGGATGAAGCTCAGGCGCAGGGCCTCCCGCGCGATGGCCTGCTCGATCTTGAGTTCCTCGAGAGCCTGCGGGATGGTGGTGGGACGGATCATCTTGTTGCCGATGCGGTTCATCAGCTCCTGCTCGTCCATCTCCATGGGCACCCAACGCAGCACGTTGGGGAGGCCGGCCTCGGCCATGACGTTGCTCACGCTGTAGCTCATGCCCAGGTTCGCGCTCACCGTACGGTTGAAGATGCCTTCGAAGACCGAGAAGACGTCGGTGGTGGCGCCACCGATGTCCACGCCGAGTACGGCGATGCCCTCGCGCTCGGCCACGGTCTGGATGATGGCTCCCACCGCGCCCGGCGTGGGCATGATGGGCGCGTCGGTCCAGCTCATGAGCTTCTTGTAGCCCGGAGCCTGGGCCATGACGTGTTCCATGAAGAGGTCGTGGATCTTGTCGCGGCTGGGCTTGAGGTTCTCGCGCTCGAGCACCGGGCGGATGTTCTCGACGATGTCCAGGTCGGTGACGCCCGCTAGTGTCTCGTGGATGGTCGGCTGCGCGTTCTTGTTGCCCGCGTAGATCACCGGCAGTTTGTAGCTGTGTCCGAGGCGCGGCTTGGGATTGGCCGCGTGCAGGATCTCGGCGAGTTCCACCACGTGGCTGACGGTGCCGCCGTCGATGCCGCCGGAGAGCAGGATCATGTCGGGGCGCAGCTGACGGATGCGGCTGATCTTCTGGTGGGGCAGGCGCCCGTCGTTGCTCGCGAGCACGTCCATGACGATGGCGCCCGCGCCCAGGGCGGCGCGTTCGGCGGACTCGCCGGTCATGGATTTCACCACGCCGGCCACCATCATCTGCAGGCCACCGCCGGCCGAACTGGTGGAGATGTAGATGTCCACGCCCGTGTCGCCGTTCTGGGGCGAGATGATGGTCTCGCCGTCCAGGATCTGCCGGCCGCGGAGCTCCTCGACCTCCTTGATGGCGTTGAGCGCGCCCTTGGTCACGTCCTCGAAGGGCGCTTCCACGGTGGTGGGCGCCTCGCCTCGCTTGATCAGGCGGTACTCGCCGTCCACGAGTTCGATGAGGATGGCCTTGGTGGTGGTGGAGCCGCAATCGGTGGCCAGGATGGACTTGGCCTGGCTGAAGTCCTTCGTCTGTTCGGACAAGATGAACCTCGTATTTCGATCAGGAAAAACGGCGCCTCGGGGCGCCGGGGGCTGTTACAGGATCATGCTAAGAGATCGGACAGGCGATTGCAAGCCCCTGGAAACAGTTAAATTGGAGGGGTTTTAGGGTCTTCGAAGGACCGGGCCGTCGGAGGTCCGGCCAGCTTGACAGTGAAAAACGACTGTGTTTGGGTGGAATCCATATCCCGGTCGAAGAGCATGCCTGAAAACCGCAGGAGACATGCCTTCCCTACGAGTAAAGAGGAAGGATCGAAGGGGCTCTGGCCTATCTACGATGACGATTCAAAACGACAACCGCTGCCTCAACTGCCAGGCGATCCTCGAGGGTCCCTATTGCGGCCAATGCGGCCAGGCCAGAACTGCGCGATTGGTCCCCTTCAGAGCCTGGTTGGGCGACTTTCTCGATACCTTCATCAATCTGGATTCGAAGCTGCTCAGAACCTTGAAACGTATCCTGCTGCAACCGGGACAGGCCACACTCGACTTCGCCGAAGGCCGACGGGCTCCCTACAGCGGACCCCTGCGGCTCTACATCATCGTGAGCGCGCTCTCCATCGCCGCCATGACACTGCGTGGCGTCTTCGAAGCAGGCAATGGTATGATGACTCCCGGAACGGGCGTTGATACCGAGCTTCAGGAACGAGTGCAGTTTCTGTTTCCATTCATCAATCTGCTGTCACCCTTCGTCACTGCAGGCATTCTGTCCGCATTCCAGCGAAAACAGTTCTTTCAGTTGCACCTGGCCTTCTCCCTGCACCTTTGGACCTTCATGATCGCCATCGGGACG
>CAYPGS010000044.1:0-12698 GCA_964410395.1 uncultured bacterium | reverse complement strand
CAAGATCCCAGAGATTCGATTTCTAGGAAATCGGCAGGTCCGGTTCCGCTAATGCTGCTCTGATTCCGCCAAGTCGTACGACTTGCGATTGAGTTCAGGGCCGCTCCCGGACCAGGAGGGTAAAGAAAACAAGGCCGGAATGAGGTACAATTAACGCGATTCGGGCGCCCAGGTGTCCTACCTGGAGACAAGTTCACCGAGACCACATCCGCAACTGGAGATTCCATGCATCCGCGCCTTGCCCTACTTCTGCTTCTCCTCGGTATCGCAACCACGGCATTTTCCCAGGAGCCCTGGGAAGGCCGGACGCTGATCTCGCCTTTCAACTCGGACGTCACTTCGCTCCTGGACATGAACGGCGATGTCATCCAGAGCTGGACCGGCACCGGACGCGTGTCGAGCATGGCCTTCCTGCTCGAGGAAGGCGTCATCCTGCGTCCCAGCGAAGATCCTGACGGACAATTCGGGGCGGCCGCGGCCGGCGGCCATTTTCAGATCATCGGTCCTGAGGACGAGTTGATCTGGGACTACTACTTCTCCACCTACGAGTACCAGCAGCATCACGACATCCAGCCCATGCCCAATGGCAATGTTCTGGTGGTCGCTTGGGAGAGGAAGACCGAAGCCGAAGCCGAGGCCATGGGGCGTCTAGGGCTCAACGGCGAGATGTGGCCTACCCTGATAGCCGAAATCGAGCCCCAGGGCCCGACCGGAGGCGAGGTGGTTTGGGAGTGGCATCTCTGGGACCACATGATCCAGGACGTGGATCCCGCCAAACCCAACTATGGAGTGGTCGCCGATCACCCCGAACTCATGGACATCAACGCGGCCAACGTGTCCCAGGACGGCGATTGGATCCATGTGAATTCCATCGACTACGATCCCGTGCGCGACGAGATCATTTTCGGTGCCAGGGCCAGCCGCGAGATCTACGTCATCGACCACAGCACCAGCACCGAGGAGGCGGCCGGGCACACCGGCGGCAATCGCGGCAAGGGCGGTGACTTCCTCTATCGCTGGGGCAATCCTCAACACTACGATCGCGGTGACGCCTCCGACCAGTTCTTCGATGTCGTCCACGGAGCCAATCTCATCGACGAGGGCATGCCCGGCGAGGGGAACATCCTGGTCTTCGACAACGGGCCCAACGGCACCATGACCGACTCGAAGGTCGTCGAGATCACTCCCCCCATCGACGGTGAAGGCAACTACATCATCGAGAGCGGCCAGCCCTTCGGCCCCGCCACCCCCACCTGGTCCTACGGCGACAACGGGGAGTTTCAGTCCGGCGGCACTCAGTGCGGCGCATTCCGCATGCCCAACGGCAATACCCTGATCTGCGTCACCCAGGGAGGCTATCTCTTCGAGGTGACCGAGAGCGGCGAAGTGGTTTGGGAATACACCCACGGATCGAACATCGCGCGGGCCCTGCGCTATGGAGAGGAAGCGAGTTCGGTGGACGATCCCTCCGCTCCCGCTTTCGAGCTTCTAGGCTGCTATCCGAACCCCTTCAATCCGAAGGTGACCGTGAGCTTTTCCGCGCTCGTGGAAGGGCGCGTGAGCGTTTCGGTGCATAGCGTGGACGGACGGCGCGTGGCCGGGCTGGCCGACAGGATTTTTTCCACCGGCCTCCACGAACTGAATTGGAACGGCATGGACCAGGAAGGGCAGTCCCTGCCAAGCGGCGTCTACCTCATAAGGATGCATGCGGAATCATTCACCACGATGGACCGCGTTGTTCTTCTGAAATAGCAGGCTCTCTCCTCCGGAAATCGGCAGGCACGAACACCAACCGTATCCGCAAGACGGGATCGGCCACACGCATTCAAGAAAACAATGCCGCAATGTGGTATAATTCAACGCGCAAACTCTACATCAATCACCGTTGGGCACAGCCCCACTTACAAAGAGGAAATACACCATGAGCCATCGCGACTACCTCAGGGGGCTGCTCCTACTGATCGTGGCCGGCAGCATCATCGCCGCCCCGGCCGCCATCGCCCAGGAAGTCTGGTCCGGAACCACCTACACCTTCGAGAAGGTCGACTTCGCCGACTGGACCCTTCCCGAGAACCAGGACCGCATCACGCCCAACGTCTGGCTGACGCGGAAGGACACCCAGGGCCTCTTCAACATCGCCCAGGAGAGCGGTTACAGCGGCGGAGCGGGCAGCCCGGTCGATACCGAGTGGGCCACCGGCGCGGCCGCCGATTGGGCCTCGCTGACCTTCGCCCCCTGGAACACCTGGTCGGGCGGCTCCCCGCCGAGCACCATCGGCGTGGACGCCGTGGTCCATCTGATCACCGACGACATCTATGTCGACATCGTCTTCCTGAGCTGGAGCGGCGGCGGTCCGGGCGGCGGCTTCTCCTATATGCGCGGCGAAGAGGAACCCGTGGCCACGGATGAGGGCAGTTGGGGAGAACTGAAGTCCCTCTACTAGAATCAAAGCCAATGGAGAACCCCCTTCAGGCGGCCTGAAGGGGGTTTCTTCGTGTCCGATTTCGAAACGAGAGGTCTCATCGACCTCAGTACAGCCCCTTGACTTCGCTCCAGCTGGTTTCATCGGCGGCCGTGGGAGTTATCTCGTAGACCACCACGATGTCCTCGGACCGCGAGCCGCAATTCCCGTAAAGCACCGCGAGGAAATCGCCGATCGGTTCTCCATATCGGGCGGCGCCCATGGGGTTTCCGGGCATGACGACCACTGGGCCCGGAGCCACCTCCCCGAGCACTTCATCTATGGTCCAGATTCTCTGCGAATCGGAGCGAGTCATCCAGATGAGGTGGTTTTCGGGGTCGGCGGCAAGACCAGTAAGCTGAGGGACGACGCTCTCGGTCAGAGGCTCCCAGCTGGGCGTGGTTCCGAAGGCACCGTTCCAGCTGCCCTTGTACACTCGCGTTCCCCATCCTCCGACGTAGCAGGTGTTGCCCTTCCAGCTGACACTGCGGATCGGCGTGCTGGGGCTGAAGACGTCTGGACCGTATACGTATCCAGCGTAGCCGCCGCAGGTCCAATACGCATGCAGCAGCGAGCATTCGCTGCCCCACAGATAGTTGTTGTACCAGCCGCTGTCGTGATAGCCGTACTGCGTCGAGGGGGAATACTTCCAAGTGTTGACCGGCAGCCCGTTGCTATCGTAGCTCCTGAATGTCGGCAGCGCCGAGTCTGTGCCGTAGCGGTTGGACCAGAAGTGCGTTCCATCATGGGTCAGGCCGCAATGTCGATAGTCGTAGTGGAATTCGCCCTGCACGGTGAACTCCCAGCGTGGGGATAGGCTGAGTGCCGCGCATGTCCCGGCGATGAACACGAAGACGAGTGCCCAGCGGACACATCTCGTTCGATATCCCGACATACCTCACCTCCCAGATTGGCTATTGGGATTATGGCCCAGAGTGGTGAATATGGGAAGGACATCGGAGGAGTCCAACTCCTATAAAGTGAGCAGACACCGTCCGTGTTTGAGCAGAAACACGAAGCTCCCCCGCAAGTTAAGCGGAGGAGCTTCCCGCACTCTGTGCGCCAAGCTAGTTCAAGACCACAAGCCGGGTATGATGCTGACGACCGCCTTCACTGATGCGGGCGAAGTAGACACCAGCCCCCACACTTCCGCCCTGGTCGTTGCGACAGTCCCAGACGGCGGATTCCTGCTCAGGTCCGAGCTTGATGCTACGGATCCGTCTTCCCGAAACATCGTAGATCTCGATTTCAGCCTGCACCGGCAAGCCGTGACTCAACCGTAGATTGCCCGAACCGTTGATCACGCTGGGTTCAGCCCAAAAGCGCAATTGGCTAGTTCCGATATCCGGAACGCCGGTTGGATCCGCACGCACCTCGATGGAATCGTAGACGGCACGACCGTAGTCGTCGCGAATGGTGTAATAGAGCCAGCCCTCGCTCTCGGGTTGAATGCTCAAGGCTGCCCTGCCGTTCTCGTCGCTGTAGGTGTTGTCGAAGACCTCATCCTCGCGTTCTCGGCTACCATCGGGTTTCCAGGTCGCGAAAAGTGCGCCTTCCAGAGCTTCGCCGTTCTCGTTGATGTCTAAGATCAGATCAATGGGATTCTCCGGATCCAGGTAGATGACTTCTGGAAGGGAAAAAGCATAGGTGATTGCTCCGTGTGTGCGGATCCGCATTGAGGGGTCACCCAGTAGCAGATACATCCAGTTGTTCGAGGGGGAAGCGAGGATTCCAGTCAGCTCTTCTCCATACTGGATGGCCTGGCCCTGGATTGTAAGGCCCTCATCATATACGGCCTGGAACATCTGCCGGTCCAGCTCATGGTTGATCGACGTGTAGCTGGCAACCGTGGAACCGTAGTGGGAAACGGCACCATGCTCGTCCTTTTCCATCCACTCCTCGGCGAAGCAGTCCTGGGCGCCGATTCTCGAATTGCCGCAGGAGAAGCTCCAGACCACGGGGTGAATGAAGTTGGTGAGGCCAGAGATGTCGCTGTCGTTGTAGTACTCGTAGTGGCTGTTCCAGCTGGTCCAAGCGGTGGTCGAACCATGTCCCCGATAGGCGACGAGACCGAAGCCCTCGTTTATACCGTTGCTGACTTGCTCATCGGTCACCCCGAGATAGCCGTAGAAGGTTTCGAACACGGGCGGCAGACTGTAGCTCGCGAAACGGACCGACTCATGGGCCTCGGTGTACTTGCCAGGTGCATTCTCCCTATGTGCAACGAGAGCAACTTTGCTGTGATCCTGGAGCAGATGGCCTCCCGACTGGTAGGCGATGATGCGGTCTAGCTGCTGCGCAAGGTCTCCTTCGCTGTCGACGCTAAGGCGTCCGACGAAGACCTCCTCGTCGAGGTCATCACCATTGACCGATCCGTAAAGATCGTCGGTTGCCACGCCGGCGGGATAGTCATCGTTGATATATGGCGAGACGCAGAGCGGGATGTTGTTGGTATCACCCACGAGCAAGCAATACTTGTCGCGACTGATGGGAGCATCATCATACCAATCAGCGATGGCGGCGCGGATGAGATTGCAGTTGACGCCGATTTCATCGACGCTGCGCTGGCTGACATGATAGCCCTGACTCCGCTTCAGGAAGACAAAGTCGTCGAGTGCGTCCATGTAGGCTGAAGGAGCAATAATCAGATAGTCAGCATCGTAGTGCCACCATCCCAGCAGCATCAGGTCGTCGATCGAGGCCATGTTGGCCAAGGTGCTTCCCAGGTAGTCGAACCGATCACGGGTGAAGGGTCCCAGCTGCAGGACTTCACCCGCAAGGTCGATGACCACACGCATGGTTTGCGCCACGGTAAGCAGGCCGCTGACAGGATTCCACTGGAAGGGCGTTAGCTCGAAACCGGCCGTGTCCAGTCCGTGCAGGTGACCAAGCTCGGCATCCACCGCTGCATTCCCCTGAGGCCAGTCGCTGTTGGTGGCGTAGATATCCTGGTTGATGACGAAACGCTCGGGCAGATTGCCCTCGACGGGTTCGGTTTCGCCATGGACCTGTGGCCATATGTCGAAGAAGGAATCGAAAGTCTCCTCGGCCAGTACTACGTATTCCACATAGTTGACCTGTTGGGCGGTGGTAGCAACGCCCAGGCGCCCCTTCCATGCGGGCAGGTCCGGAGCACCAGGTTGGTTGAGGCTGCCCATGCCCGGCACGATGACCTGGTGATAGGGTTCGCCTGCCGGTCCCTGCCTCTCCACGATCCAGAAGCCGTGGATGACCAGCTTCATCCAGGTTTGCTCGGGACTGCTGTTATCCTCCTCGAGGAAGAGCTCGGCAGGCGTTTCTTCGGGAGAGCCATCCAGTGATATCCACTCCGTCTCAGCCGCCGTCGCCAGACTGGCCACTAGTATTAGCAATACCAATAAGGTGCTACCAAGATGCCACTTCGTCACGATGCTTCCTTTCAACATAGGTTGCTCCTTGGCTCCAGGTTTCCGATCAAGAGATCGTGAACGCAGGGATCTTAGCATAATTAGTGATTGAGATCAGCGCTGGCTGCGATAAGGCAGCGAAAAACCCTGCGTTCAGGAACACTGCGAAAGCCCTCTGCAAGTCCTTGCGAAGGGGCTTTTTTGAGTGGGCGATGCCGGGATCGAGCCAGTGACCTCACGCCAGGAAGGCTTCGCCCTGACTCTTGACAGTACTTGGGATCTCCGCTTGCTAGCTCGCCGAGTTGGATCTAGAGTGTCGTTTGAAGCGGGCAGGAGGCCGGTCCGGATAGACTCTGATCGGCTGGACAGGCCGCTCCATCTTCTTAAGGAGGTTATTGAATGAGCCACAAGATCCACGAGGATCACTCGCACGAGCATGGCCCCGGCTGCGGCCACGTGGCAATCAAACACGGAGATCATGTGGGATACTTGCACGATGGACACCTTCACTGCCCCCACGAGGACCATTACGACGAGCACCGCATCGAGGTCTCGGAGACCAATCCCGACGGATGCAGGCCGCACACCTGCAAGGGACACGACCCGAACCACGTGCACGGACCCGGCTGCGGGCATCCCGCGGTCCCTCACGGCGACCACATCGACTACCTGGTGGATGGGCACCTGCACCACCCCCACGGCGATCACTGCGACGATCACGGTCCGGTGGAGTTGATCGATCCCTAGTGGACCTGATCGGGTTCGCCGGCCCCGAGTGAGCCAAACTGGTGTGGATACTCGATCGTGGTGAGCGGCCTAGTTTCCACATCGTCGTGACACATCCAACTGCATGCCCAATGCTGGCAATTCAGCGTATAAGCTTCATTTACTTTATCTTACGAGCTTAGCAGCCTGTACAGGCAGTGCCGCTTGACAGCGCATGATAATTGATTATCATCTATCTATGAGTGAGAAATCGACCAGACAGCATCAGGTCGCCCAGGCTTTGGCAAGCGCGGCAGGCCCCCGTTCGGCGAATGAGCTCTGGGAAGAGCTTCGAGACTCGCGCATCGGCATTGCGACGATCTATCGAGCCCTGAAGAGCGGCGTGGCTTCGGGCGAGTTCGTAGCAATCGAACTGCCAGGAGGGCCGATCCGATACGAGCCCGCGGGAAGAAGGCACCACCACCACTTCCTGTGCTCAGCCTGCCAGCGGGCCTTTGACATCTCGGGGAATCACGATGGCCTGGAGAATTTACTCCCCCGTGGATTCTCCATGGCCGGGCACGAGATCCTTCTGTTCGGCACCTGTGCCGAATGCCAGGCGGCGACTTGATGACCTGTCAGACCAGCAATCCGAGTTCCAACTCGCGATGGGATCGACTGGGAGTGGGCGCTTCGGCTCTTTGCGCCGTTCACTGCTTGGCGGCACCGCTGCTTATCATAACTGACCCAAATCACAAGTAATCGACTCTCTGATCCCGGTCCCAAAGTTCCGGAGATAACCTGACCAGGAGACTGATCCCATGAACCGAGATGCCAGTTCCGACCACCCCCGTCTTCCCGTCACTGTTTTGTCGGGCTTCCTTGGAGCCGGAAAGACCACGCTGCTCAATCAAGTCCTCAACAATCGAGAGGGGCTGCGTGTAGCCGTGATCGTGAACGACATGAGTGAGGTCAACATAGACGCGGCGCTCGTCGAACGCGGCGGTGCGGAGCTTTCGCGAACCGAAGAAAAGCTGGTCGAGATGTCGAACGGCTGTATCTGCTGCACGCTTCGAGACGACCTGCTTGCCGAGGTCTCGCGGTTGGCCCAAGAAGGACGCTTCGACTACCTGCTCATCGAGTCCACGGGAATCTCCGAACCGATTCCGGTCGCGCAAACCTTCACCTTCGAAGATGAGGATGGCGTGAGTCTAAGTCAGGTTTCCCGCCTCGATACCATGGTCACGGTCGTCGACGTGGCCAATTTCCTGCAAGATTACAATGCCGCCGAGGCACTCGCGGATCGTGGTGAATCGTTGGGTGAGGAAGACAACCGGACTGTGACCAACCTGCTCATCGACCAGATCGAGTTCGCCGACGTCATCGTGCTCAACAAAGTCGATCTAGTGAACGAAGAAAAGGCCCTTGAGGTCGAAGCCATAGTGAAAGCCCTCAACCCCGGCGCGAAGCTCATCAGGACTTCACACGGGAATGTCCCTCTTGAAAGCGTACTTGATACGGGCCTCTTCGACTACGACAAGGCGGCGAGTTCTGCCGGCTGGATCAAAGAGCTACAAGGCGAGCACACTCCGGAGACCGAAGAATACGGGATTTCGAGCTTCACCTATCAGACCTCGCACCCCTTCGACGCCGTGAAGCTGGATGAATTCCTGCGAGACGATGCGAACTGGCATGGCGTGCTCCGCTCGAAAGGTTTCTTCTGGGTCGCTGCCGACCACCGGGTCGCCTACGAGTGGGCTCAAGCTGGCGGTGTGAGAAACATAGGCTTCGCTGGAACCTGGTGGGCGGCCGTACCCGAGGAACACTGGGGGCACCCGGAGGGGCAGCGGCCTGACGAGCATCCTAACTGGCATCCGCGCTTCGGTGATCGAACGCAACAACTTGTCTTCATCGGCCAGCAATTGGACGAGACGGCGATACGCGCTCGACTGGACGGATGTCTGCTCGACGAGATCCTTGCCTCTGCCGGCAGCGATGCATGGGAAAAACTCGAGAACCCGTTCCCAGAGGTTCAGATGGAGGAAGAGTCGGCATGAGTGCTGAAGCGCTCGCCTGAACGGCTTCGCCGCCGCACAGAGGGCGAATCAACACCTTGCACGCCACCACTCTAAACTCTATGCTGCTGGTGCATTTGCATTAACATGCAATCCCCGTTGTAGCTAGCCCCTTCTTCAACTTTGGAGCTACCCGTACAGATGACCTCAACGGCTGTCATCGTCGAAGACCTGCGGCAACGCTTCCTTGACCCGCATGGCCAGGTACTGCTCGACCTGCAGATCGATTCCTTCGAGCTACCCATGGCCTCGCAGTGCGCCGTATCGGGCGCTAGCGGCATCGGCAAGACCACGTTCTTGAACCTGCTGGCGGGACTGCTGCCGGTTAAACGAGGGCGACTGGCCATCGCCGGTGAAGAACTCAGCGGGGTCGGAGAGGCGGCACGCGATCGCATCCGCGGCCGTCACATCGGCCTCGTCTTCCAGCGCTTTCACCTGCTTACCGGTTTCAGCGCGCTGGAAAACGTAGTGATCGCCCAGAATTGCGCCGGTGCGCATGACCCGGCCTTCGCGGTCGAGCTCCTCGAACGGCTTGGACTCACCTCCCGCCGCGATCAACCTCCCGCACGCCTGTCGGCAGGGCAGCAGCAGCGCCTTGCGGTTGCGCGCGCGCTGGCCAATCGTCCCCGGCTCGTCCTCGCTGACGAGCCCACGGGGAATCTCGATCCGCAGGCTGCGACCGCAGCCATCCAAACCCTGAGAGACGTTTGCCAGCAGCAGCAGGCCGCCTTGATGATCATCACGCATGATCCCGGTATCGCGGCCACCTTCGATCGGCGTTTCCATCTCGAGCAGCAAGATGGCGTGGCGAGGCTGACATCGTGGGATTCCGTGACGCAGGCAAGGCAGGAATCGACATGAGACACCCGCGACCTCTTGGCGTCTTGAATCTGGCCCTGCGCAGCATCCTGCACCACCGTCTGACCACGGTGGTAACCTTGCTTTCGGTAGCCATGGCCACGGGTCTGGTCATGGCCGTCTTTGCGCTCCAGGACCAGTCACGCCGCGCCGTGGAACAGAGCGACGGCGGCTTCGATGCCGTGCTCGGCGCACGGGGCAGCACTCTGCAGCTCGTACTCAACGCCGTTTATCACATTGAGAATTCCCAGGGCAATCTGCCATGGTCGATCTACCAGGCCATCGCGGCAGACCCGCGGGTGACCGAAGCCGTCCCACTGGTGCTCGGAGACAATTACTTCGGCTATCGCATCGTGGGCACGACCGAAGAACTCCTCACAGGACTAGATCGAGACGATCAACCTCGCTTCAACTTTGCGGCCGGTCGCCAATTCGAAATCGGAGCACGCGAGGCCGTCCTTGGCAGCATCGTCGCTGATCACCTGGGGTTGGCTTTAGGCGACACGATCCAGCCCTATCACGGGCTCGTCTTCGACCCTGGAATGCAGCATCGGGAGAAATACCCGGTCTGCGGTGTGCTCGAACCCACCGGCACTCCGAACGACAGGGTGATCTGGGTATCCCTGGATGCAGTCTACCGCATGGAAGGGCACGTTCTGCGCGGCTCCGGTGAGATCTACGAGCCTAGCGAGGGATTGGCGATCCCAGACGCTCACAAGGAAGTCAGTGCGGTTCTCCTGCGACTTAGCGGCCCTCAGGCCGGCTTCTCCCTTAATCAGACCATCAACCGACAGGGCACTGTCGCAACCTTCGCATGGCCGATCAGCACCATCGTCGTGGACTTCATGGAAAAGGTTAGCTGGGTAGGCCGCTTGCTAGAGGTCGTGGCTGCGATGGTGATGGTCGTTGCCTCGGCAACGATCTTCGCCGGCATCGCCTCTTCCCTCGGACAGCGGCGGCGAACCTTCGCGATCCTGCGCTCCCTTGGCTCGCGACGGCGGCGCATTGTCGCCTTGATCCTGGCCGAGGCGGGCCTGCTCGCCACCGCGGGGGCGCTGCTGGGTTACGCCGTGTACATCAGCCTAGCCCTGGTAGCCGCATCGGCCATGCGCCATCAGGTGGGAATGGTCCTCTCATTGGGGGACAGCTTGCTTGCCCTGGTGATCGCACCCTTGGTGATGGTGGCACTGGGCATGCTGGCGGCAGTGGTGCCGGCGCTGCGCGCATACTCAACGGATGTGGTCGGTGAACTGGCCGACCGAAACTGAGGAGATCGAAAAGATGATGCGTTCCTTGTCCCGTTTACTCCTGACGGCCAGCCTATTGCTACTGGCCATGAACTCTTACGCCGCTCACGAGCACGCCCCGGCGGAGAAGCAGACAAGGCATGAAGGCTGCGATCACGCCCATGCGGCCCCGCATGGCGGCACCCTGATCCCCTTGGGTGATCACGTCGGCCACGTCGAGCTTCTGCTCGATTCCGAAGACGGGACGGTGCGTCTCTACGTGCTGGACGCGCATGCCGAGAATCCTATCCGCATCACCGACCCCAAGCTCATCCTCGATATCCTGCACATCGACGACAAGGAGATCCAAACCGAGGCATTGCAACTGCAGGCCGTCGCCAGCTTGCTGACCGGTGAAGAGGTTGGGAACACGTCCGAGTTCGCGGCGGCACACTCGAAGCTCGTCGGGGCCTCTCACTTCACCGGCCAATTGCGCGCCATCACCTTACGAGGCGTCTTGTTCGAGGATATCGCCATTTCAGGTGGCAAAGCCGCCGAAGAGCATGACCACGAGCATTCGCACCATGAGCACTCGGACCACGACCATTCCGACCACGATCATGACCATTGATAGGCAGGCAGGTGGCACCAGGAGCTACTCACTATTCTGGCGCAGGCTTCTGCTCGGTCTCGTGCTTTGGGCTTTGGCGACCGGCAGTATCGTAGCGGTCGATGGCCCCGGTCAGGCAGCTGATGCTCCGCCGACCCAAGCTGAGGGCACCGATTCCCGCAATCCGGAAATGTGGACGGCGCTAGGTCCCGACTCTGATGGATACCTCGAACTGACCTTCGAACACCTCAACGACTTCGAATACGAGCCGCCGCCCGGCACGCGCCTGACCTACCTAGCACCGCCAACCCCCAGTGATCAGGACCGCCCTTTTGAGATGCGCATCCCAGAGCGCATTCGGAATCTGCATGGTCAGGAAATTGCCGTTCTGGGCTTCATGATGCCGATGGCCGGCACGGTCGACGCGTTGACTGAGTTCATTCTGGTCCGCAGCATGATGATCTGCTGCTATGGCGTCGCCCCGGAGATGACCGAGTGGATCTTGGTCGAAGCTAGTGCAGGCCAGAAGATCCCCTACCGCAGGAACATCCCGGTGGTGATCCGTGGCAAGCTGGAGATTGAAGAGGATATCGACAGAGGCTTCGTGGTCTCTCTGCTCAAGATGAAGGCCGATGATCAGATAGAACTCGATCGTCAGAAGTTCGAGGACTTCTATAAGCGGACCGGCGTCCAACATTTCGAAGACGTGATTGTTGATGAGCGATGAGTGAGTGATCCGTCCCGCATGCGGATCCCCGCCAGTATCCTCTTACTAGAGGTCATTAGCCGGGCAATCAACCTAGCGGCAAAGTGAAAGCTCCTCCGCAAGTCGTTGCGAAGGAGCCTTTTGTGGGGTGGGCGATACTGGGATCGAACCAGTGACCTCACGCGTGTGAATTGCTTTCCGAGGGGTCCTCCCTGTGTTCGATGCTTTCCTTTCAACGACTTACCAACGCAGGAAAGTCAGGAAAAGCAGGGAAAACAGGGAAAGTGGTCACTGAAATGGTCACTGATTCAGTGTGCGAGACGGCCATAGGGAGCAACGTCGGCGCAGCGGTGTCGCTTCCAATCAGATAAAGACTCAAACGAGATTCATGCCTTGCGAAAACGATCTGGTGGATTATCGCATGCACCACCGAAGTGCCCATCGCCGAAATCGTTCGAGTCTAGAACAGCACGCCGCCACTTCTGGCCACACTTCCCTCCACATAGAGGGCAATCTATCTCCATAGCTCCCCCACCACACTCCTTACAATCTTCGGAATACTCTCCTCTTGCCCAATCAGCTCCGCAAGTCCCGCAACGAGCAATGAACTCCGACATACACCCCCCTAGAACGACCAATGCACCCAAACACATGATTGAGGATAGAAGCTA
>CAYPGS010000043.1:0-13176 GCA_964410395.1 uncultured bacterium | reverse complement strand
TATCGCAGGCACGGCGTATCGATAGATTCTCCTCGGCCACAAGACACCTGACGGCTTCTCTGCGGTCTAGCGGCCTTTCAGTTTTTTTTGGAGCAGCTTCTTCAAAGCGTCGCGCTCCATGCTGGCGTCGGCGAACATGCGCTTGAGTTCGGCGTTCTCGGCCTCGAGTTCCTTGATCCGCTTCAGCTCGGAGGCACCCATGCCACCGTACTTCGACTTCCACTGGTAGTAGGTCGAGGGGCTGATGCCGTGTTCCCGGCAGAGATCTTTCACCTGCCGGCCGGCGTCAGCCTCTTCGAGGATCGCAATAATCTGGGTCTCGGTGAATCGCGACTGCTTCATCAGAACCTCCTGGCTCATCACTATGCCAGAAAGCTCCACTTAAGGGTGGTCCTCTAACTAGGTAAGCTTACGGACGCTATGCGGGCCGCAGGATTCGATCCGGTTTCTTTCGCCTATCCGGGAGGGTCTCACACTCCGTCATTGGACGCCGTCTGCCTGACCATTTTCGAGACCCTGCGTGTGAGCGATCGGGAAGGGCCGAACATCCTGTATAGCGTTGGAATCGACAACCGATCCATCGAAAACGTCATAAGAGATCCGCCTGAGATCATGCATGCCCATCGCATCACTGACGACGATGTCGACTACGTCATTTCACGTGGAGAACTCGAGCTGCTTTTTAGTGAGTTGACGGCGAACGGCTACCGCTTCGATGTGATCACCGAAAGATCTGACTAGTTGGGGAATCTCGGTGACTAGTGGCCGGCAGCCCTCTCAGCGGCTTTGTCCTGACCCTTGGAGTCGGTGACGCTGAGCTTGGGATTGGCGTTGGTGGCCGGCTCGCCTTCCAGAGGCAGCACCACCGAACCCTTGACCATGGCCACCCGCAACAGGCGCAGGCCCGCGCCCAGCACCATCGAAGACGGTACGAGGAACTGCACGATGGCCCAGCCGCTGCCGTAGCCCGGCAGGCTCACCGCGAAGAGCACCAGTCCCGCCATGCCGTGAAGGGCGGCGAGGGTCCATCCTTCGCCGAGCCCGGCGCGGAGCAGACGGTGATGGAAGTGATGCTTGTCGGCCTTGAAGACGCTGGCGCCGCGACGCGCGCGACGGATGATGGCCACCAGCACGTCGAGGATGCCCACAGAGTAGGCCGCCAGGGCCAGGGCGATCACATGCCAGTCGAGGCCGCCCGCGGGAACCTTCGCCACGAGGATGGCCAGAATGCCCACGCTAAGGCCCAGGGTCAGACTGCCCGAGTCGCCCAGGAAGATCTTCCGGTTGGGACTCAGGTTGAAGATGAGGTAGATCGCCGTGATGACGGCGAGAATGAGCGCCGCGGGACCGAAGAGCGATCCGGCGATCATGCCCGTGACCGTCAGAGCGCCGAGAGCCATGAGGCTCATGCCACCGGAGAGCCCGTCCATGCCGTCCATGAAGTTGCTGGTGTTCATGAATCCCATGAACCAGAGCATGGTCAGGGGCAGGGAGATCAGGCCGAGGTCCAGCGTGAAGGCGCCGAAGTGGATCAGGTCGAGGCGCACACCCACGTTCCAGAGAAGGAAGCTCGCCATGGCCTGCACCAGCAAACGTTTGCTGGGGGAGACCGGACGGAAGTCGTCGATGAAACCGGTCAGGGTGATCATGCCCAGCGCGGCCAGCACGCCGATGCCCGCCAGGATGCCCATGCCGTCGGCACCCCGCGCGATCCACACGATGAGGAAGATCGAGATGGGCAGGAACATGCCGACGCCGCCCGAAAGCGGGATGGGCTTGCTATGGATTTTGCGGGAATTCGGATGATCGACGAGACCGATGGAAATGGCCACGCCCCGGCAGAGCTCCTGGACAGCCCAACTGATGCCGGCAACCAAGGGGATGAGCACGTACCAGGGAAGAGGCATGGGACCTTCTTTGCTCGAGACCGTGAGCGCCCTCGCGGGTACGAGGTGCATCTCTCCTTGGAACCGGTGGAATCTTAGTGATTTGCCCCGTTTTGTCAACAGCTTGGCAAGGGGGTGCATTAGGGCGCTGGGGAATTAGGGATGGAATATAGACTTGCCGATAGTGGATGTCCAAAATCATCCGTCTGAGTGAACAACTGTTTACAAATAAACGAGTAACGCTCGTAACGCTCGTGGCACATTCTCGCATTCCGGTTCGGCGGCTCAGCCATTTCCGTAGCCTCTACTCCAGGCGGGCCGCCTCACAAGTCATGCTCGAATGTCCACTTCGCGTACCGGGCAGAGGCAGATTCAGCGTTCAAATAGAAAACGGGGAGGACAGAGGTCCTCCCCGAACGATTTGCGAAGCTCTAGTGAGGGGGGGACCTCTGTCCTCCCCGTTCGCCTACTTGATGAGCTGAATCTTCTGGACCTGCGTCTCGTTTTCGCCCAGATGCAGCCTCGTGAAGTAGACGCCCGTGGCCAGCTCCTGGCCCTTGTCGTCCTTGCCGTCGAAGACGATCTCATGATCGCCGGCGCCGTAGCTGTCACCGGTGATCAGGTGGCGCAGCACGCGTCCACCCGGGGAGACCACGTCGAGGTAGACCGGCGAATCGGCGGCCAGCTCGAAGCGGAGGGTCGTCTTCGGGTTGAAGGGGTTCGGATAGTTCGGAAGCAGGCGCATGCTGCCGTGCCCCGGAATGGTGGGAGCGCCGGAGCCGCCCGAAGGATCGGTGAGCAGCTCGTAGGTGATCATCCCGTTGGAGTACTGATCGCAGTTGGCGAACCCGATGTGCAGTTCGTCGATGGCCGAGAAGAGGATCGGCACGATCAGGGTGGCGTTGCCGCTGCCGTCCGGTTCCATCTCATAGAAGCTCACCGTGCCGTCGAGCTTGTCCACGATGATCTGCGGACGGTACTCGTCGCTGGTGGTGCCGCTGAAGACGACCTTCGGGTAGTCAGCCTCACCGCTCACGTTCCAGTGACGCGCGAAGCGAGTCGCCAGGTGGTTGCAGGTGATGGTCTGCGGTCCCGAGGTGAGACCCACGGTGTTCTTCCAGTTGCGGCGCGAGTAGAGCTCGGGGGCGTCGGGGTAGCTGTGTCCGGCCTGCGCGTAGATGCCGGTCATGTCGTTCCAGCGGATGAAGTCGGCCCAGGCCGGCTCGAGATCGGTACCGTACTGCTGCAACCAGTAGCGATAGCTGTTGATCATGCTCTGGCCGGTGTTGCCCACACGCCAGTCCCAGAGGTCGACGATGATCTGGTTGCCGTAGTTCTCGGTCATCCACTGCTGCCAGAGGCAGTCCTCGTAGCTTCCGCTGCCGCCCTGATCCAGGGACTGCTCGGGGCTGTAGAGGGGGCTGCCGGAGTAGGCGATGTAGTTGTGGTAGTCGTTCACCACGGGATAGACCGCTTCCTCGGCCCAGGTGGCGTCCAGTTCCACCCAGCCGCCCTCGGTCCAGCGGCTGCCCTTGTACTGGCTCGCGTGCTTGAACTCGTGACAGGCGGTGACCTTCGCGGCGCCCTTCTGGTTGCCCTCGGGGTCATCGTTGCTGGGGAAGCCCAGGAAGTCGTTGTGCAGGACGATGCGAGTCTGGCCCAGACCGGCGTTCATGACGGTCGTGTAACCGTAGTAGGGCATGTCCTCGAAGGTGATCTGGTAGTAGCTGCCCGAGGCGACGTAGGGAGCGATGAAGCCCATGTCGACGATCTCGGTCTGCCAGCTGAAGTCCATGTAGTCGGCGCACCACTCGACGAAGTCGGGCGTGCCGTTGCTGTCGCTGTCGGCGCTGGGCACGGCATTGGGGCCGAAGGTGTTGTAGCTCATGAGGAACCAGCCCATGGGCGAGATGAAGGTCGCGCGATCGCCACGATCATCTTCGAAGGGCGCGTCCATCTGCGCCTTCAGGTAGTCCTTCACGGACTGATCCACTTCGGGATCGATGAGGATGCTGTGAAAGACCCAGGTGCCGTCCTTGTACTTGCGATCGTAGTCGGAGGCCACGAAGAAGCGGTCGTCCACTCTTTCGGGCTCGAAGGCGAAGTAGGCTTTGTTGAGCGCGGCTTCGCTGGGGCTGATCAGGCCCTCGGCGACGGCGGCTTCGAGGTTCTGGAAAGTCCGAGGCTGCAGATCGTTGTGGGCGAGGGCCGGCAGGGCCAACGCGAGCACGAGCATGCCCAGGACGAGACGCGGTAGCGTGAGACGCATGAGTATCCCCCTTCGGGATTTGGCAGTCCTGTACAGGAAGGGACGACTCGGGTATGGGCCCGCATCGTCCCTGACCGCATAATCTTAACGGAAACGAGTGAAAAATTCAATTCCGGACAGGCTTGCGGCCCTTGAATCTCGGGGCGTAGCGCCGATGCACGCGTTCCAGATCGCGGAACAGTTTTTCCTTTCTGACCGGATCGGGTCCCGTAAGGGAGAGTGCTTCCATGAGCTGCAACATCTGCTGCGTGTCCGAATGGGACACCGCCTCGGCCGCCGCGCCCTTCTTGCCCATGTTGTGATAGTTGTCCAGGGCGATGGCCAGGGCGCCCGTGGTCCATCCCGCGAGCTGGAACAGCGTGGCCTCGCACCAGCCCCCCGGCATGAGGGCCCGCTGATACTTGAATCTCTTGTCCTGTTTCGTGAGCGCCTCGGCGGTGTCGCTGAGCCAGAGGGTCATGCCGTCGTCGAAGACGCTCATGCGGTCGCCCACACGGATCACGGGTCCTTCTCCGATCTTGAAGGACGGCAGCTCGCGGCTCGTCTCCATGACGATCACGGGCAGCTTCTTGGGCAGCAGCTTCCCCTTCACCGCTTCCATGGCGCCGGCGAAGCCGACCTCCTCGCCCACGGTGAAGAGACCGTAGACGTGGGCCTTCTTCTTCTTCGCCGCGAGTTCGTCGAACAGCGCGCAGATGAGCGCAGCGCTGATGAGGTTGTCGAGGGCCTTGGAGCGGATGCGTCCGCGGCTGATCGAGAGCGGCACCAGGTCGAACCAGCCGAACTGTCCCGGCGTGAGGGGCGTGTCGCTCTTCACGCGAAGCACGGTGTCTTCCTTGCGGCGATCCTTGGCCATCTTCACCGACGTGGTCTGCGCCTTGATACGCTTGCCGCCCGTCTCGAAAACGAGCCGGCTGCCCTTCAGGGTCTTCTCATCCACGCCGCCGAGCAGGCGCACCTTGGCTCGCCGGCCGCGGTTCTCCATGACCTCGAAGCCCGGATGATCCATGTGGCAGGTGAAGGCCACGGGCCTGCTCTTCCGCCCGGGGTTCCTGTACTCCAGCAGCAGGTTGCCGGCCCGGTCCTCCTTGATGCCCAGGCCGCGCTCCCGGGCCAATCTGCGCACGCGTGCGCGGACGGCATCCTCATGGAAGGGAGCGGTGGGAAGGGGCAGGATTTCGTGAAGCCAATAATCGAGATGTTCCGGCGACATGGGCACTCCTTGGGCCTCGAGCTACGAGCCTCGGGCCTCGGGCTCGGGGCCCGGGGCTGGCGGTTCGGGGCCAGATCCTAGCCGCTTCACCCTTGAAAGTCACCACCATCCTTACTACTATGGACGGAGCCGGGACCACCGGCCCTTCACACCTTTAAATCGATCCCGCGAGGTCGAAAAGGGAGGGACATGCAAAGCGCCGAGAGAGAAACCCAGTCCAGAAGGACTCGGGCTTTTTTTTGCCCTGAACTGGCGCCGTCCCTCCCCCTGACGCGGGCGGGGGAGGCCTGATGTCCACCGAGACCCTGAAGACTTTCACCCAGAAGGCCGTGCTCATGAGCCCCGAGAAGATGGATCGGGCCCTCAAACGCATGAGCCATGAGATTCTCGAGCGCCACGAGAGCGCCGAGGATCTGGTCATCCTGGGCATCCGCCGGCGGGGCATTCCCATCGCCGAGCGCATGGCCCGCTACCTGGCCGTCATCGAGGGCGGCGCCGAGGTGCCCACCGGCAGCATCGACATCGCCTTCTACCGCGACGACCTGGCGCAGATCGGTCCCCAGCCGCGGGTGGGCGAGACCATCATCCCCGGCGACATCGCGGGCAAGCACGTGATCCTCACCGACGACGTGCTCTTCACCGGCCGCACTGTGCGCAGCGCCATGGACGCCATCATGGACTTCGGTCGCCCGGCCTCCATCCAGCTGGCGGTGCTCATCGACCGCGGCCATCGCGAACTGCCCATCCGCGCCGACTACGTCGGCAAGAACGTGCCCACCAGCGGGCGCGAGGTCGTCAAAGTGAAACTGAAGGAAATCGACGAGGCGGAAATCGTCCTGCTTGGGGAGATGAGCGAATGAGCTTCGACCGAATGCATCTGCTCGACCTGGAAAGCCTGAGCGCCGACGAGATCATTCACATTCTCGACACGGCCGAGAGCTTCCGCGAGATCAGCGAGCGCGAGATCAAGAAGGTGCCCACGCTCCGCGGCTTCACCGTGGTGAACCTCTTCTTCGAGGACAGCACCCGCACCCGCATCAGCTTCGAGCTGGCCGAGAAGCGCCTCAGCGCCGACGTGGTGAACTTCAGCAAGTCCACCAGCAGCGTGAAGAAGGGCGAGAGCCTGCTGGACACCGTGGAAAACCTGCTGGCCATGAAGATGGACATCATCGTCATGCGCCACGCCGCCAGCGGTGCCCCTCACTACCTCGCCGAGCGCGTGCCGGCCAGCGTGATCAACGCCGGCGACGGCAAGCACGAGCATCCCACCCAGGGTCTGCTGGACATGCTCACCATGCGTCACCATCTGGGCGACCTCGCGGGCCGCAAGGTAGTGATCGTGGGGGACATCCTCCACAGCCGCGTGGCGAGGAGCAACATCCACGGCCTCACCAAACTGGGCGCCGAGGTCGTGCTCAGCGGACCGCCCACCTTCATGCCGCCCAAGCCCGAGAGCCTGGGCGTGAGCGTGGACTACGACATCGACCGCGCCATCAAGGGCGCCCACGTGGTCAACGTGCTGCGTGTTCAGAAAGAGCGGCAGGAGGGCGGGCTCATGCCGAGCATGCGCGCCTACGCCCGCGACTGGCAGGTGGGTCTGCACCATCTCGACATGCTGGCGCCCGACGGCATCGTGATGCATCCCGGCCCCATGAACCGCGGCGTGGAGATCGCGCAGGAGGTCGCCGACGGCCCGCGCTCGGTGATCCTCGAACAGGTCACCAACGGACTCGCGGTGCGCATGGCGGTGCTCTACCTGCTCAGCGAGGCCCGCAAGAAACTCGAACGCGGACAGAGCGAAGAGAAATCCCTGGAGAAGAGCGAGGTCCTGGCGTGAAGGATTGGAAAGAGATCTGTGAGAACAGCGACTTCTGGCTCGCGAACGTGAAGATCGTCGATCCCGAGAGGGAGCGCGTCTTCGAAGGCGCGCTCAAGGTCGAGGACGGCAAGATCGCCGAGATCAGCGAGAGCGGCGCCGGCGAGGGCACGGTCATCGACGGCGAGGGATTGCATCTGGCACCCGGTCTCATCGACCTGCACGTGCACCTGCGCGAGCCGGGCTTCGAAGAGAAGGAAACGGTTCAGACCGGCGCCATGGCCGCCGCCCGCGGCGGCGTGACCACCATGTGCTCCATGCCCAACACCAATCCCATCTGCGATGACGGATCCAAGGTGGCCTTCATCCGCGCCCGCGCGCGGCAGGCCGGCCTCTGCCGGGTGCTGCCGGTGGGAGCCATCACCCGCGGCGCCGACGGCAAGCAGCTCGCCGACCTGGGCGAGATGCACGACGAGGGCGCCATCGCCTTCAGCGACGACGGCTGGCCCGTGGAGGACGCCGGCCTCATGCGCAAGGCCATGGATCTGAGCCGCGCCTGGGACCTGCTCATCATGAGCCACTCCGAAGAGGCCAGCCTCAGCCAGGGCGGGCAGATGCACGAGGGTGCGGTCTCGGCGAGACTGGGCCTGGAGGGCATCCCCCGGGAAAGTGAAGAGATCGCCGTGGAGCGCGAGGTGCGCCTGGCCAAGATGACCGGTGCGCGACTGCACATCTGCCATGTGAGCAGCGGCGGCAGCGTGGAGATCATCCGCCGGGCCAAGGCCGAGGGCCTGCGGGTGACCGGCGAGACCACGCCCCACTATCTTCTGCTGGACCACGGCGACGTGACGACCTATGACTCCCACAAGAAGATGAACCCGCCCCTGCGTGAGAAGAGCGACCAGGAGGCCCTGGTGGCCGGGCTCATCGACGGAACCCTGGACGCCGTGGCCACCGACCACGCTCCGCACACCGAGATCGAGAAGAACGTGGAGTTCGGCTACGCGCCCTTCGGCGTGACCGGCCTGGAGACCAGTCTCTCGGCGGTGATCACCCGACTGGTGGAGCCCGGACTCCTCGACCTGCCCGCAGCGGTGGCGCTGATGACAAGCAAGCCCGCGGGCGTCATCGGCGTGGAGCAGGGACGCATGGCTGTCGGCGCGCCGGCGGATCTGGTACTCTTCGATCCCGCCGAGCGCTGGACGGTCCGCGGCACGGAGACCGCCTCGCGCTCGGACAACACGCCCTTCGAGGGAATGGAACTCACGGGTCGCGTGCGCGCCACCTTCCTGGCCGGTCGCCCCGTCTTCCGCCGATACGAAGACAATGGAGAGAGCCATGAGAGCTTCACTCCGAACCTGGCCAAGGAAGCCGCGATCGCGTAGCTCCAGGTTCAAGTTCTCAGTTCAAGTTCCGAGAGCGCGCCAGTGGTTGGCGTTGCTATCCTTGATGCTGCTTGTCGGCGCGCTCACGGACTGTGCGTACTTCAATACCTACACCAACGCCAAGAAGGCCTTCCGCGAGGCCGAGAACATGCCCCTGGACTCCCAGGGCAAGCTCTCGCCCCAGGCCCGTCGCAGCTACGACGTCTGCGTCACCAAGTGCCAGAAGCTTCTGGACGAGTTCCCCGACAGCAAGTGGGTGGACGACGCCCTCTTCCTCATGAGCAAGTCCTACTTCCGCAAGCAGGAGTACGGACGCTGCCTCTCCCGCCTCGATGAGCTCAAGGAGCGCTTTCCCGAGCATCCCTTCGAGGAGGAAGCCCTCTTCATGCGCGGGGTGGCCCACCTCGAACGGGAAGAGGAGAGCCGCGCCATTGCCGTTCTGGCGAGACTGGCGGAGAGCTATCCCGAATCCGAGCATCTGGCCGAAGCCATGTACCGCAGCGCCGAGGCCGAGTATCAGTTGGGCGACTGGGACGCGGCCCTCGAGGGCTTCGGCGAGCTGCTGGATCGTTTCGAGCGCAGCGACTGGAACGACGAGGCCCGGCTGAAGCGCGGTCGCATCCACGTGGACAGGGAAGATCACGAGAGCGCCGTGACGGAGTTCGAACTGCTCTCCCAGACCGCTCGCAAGCGCGGCCTGGCCTTCGACGGACAGATGCAGATGGTGGAGTCGCTTCTCGAGCTTCGTCGTCTCGACGAGGCCCATGAGCAGCTCGACGACATGGAGCCCGTGGCCGAGAACTTCCACAAGCGCCCGCAGGTGCTGCTGCTCCGGGCCCTGGCCTACGAGAAGGAGCAGCGCATGGACGAGGCCCTGCTGCTGCTCGAGGACGTGGCCTCCGAGTTCGTGAACCAGGTCTTCGCCGCCGAGGCCTGGTATCGCATCGGGCTGATCCGGCAGATCCACCAGGACGATCCCGACGGTGCGCTGGAGGCCTTCGGCAAGGCGGTCTCCGAGGGCGGCCGCGGCGTCTATCGCGACTTGGCCAGCGATCGCAAGCAGGTGCTCGAGGACTTCATCCGCGCCCAGGAAAGCGCCAGCACCGCCGAGGGCGACAGTTCCCTGGCCGAGGCCCAGTTCCGGCTCGCCGAGAACCAGTTCCTGAGCCTGGAGGATCCCGAGGCCGCGATTGAAGTCTACGGCAGCGTGCTCGCAGACTATCCCGAAAGCGACTGGGCGCCCCGGGCGGCCTACGCGCTCTGCTACATCCATCGCTACAGCCTGGCCGACACCAGCGCGGCCCTCGCGGCCGCCTCGCGCCTGCTGACCGACTATCCCGACAGCGAGGCTGCCAAGTGGGTCGTGAACTGGTCTTCGGAACTGGGGGGGACGCCGTGAGCGGAGATCTCTCCGCGGCATACGCTAGCGGCCGCGTGCTTTCCATCGGGCGCGACGGCCTCTACTTCCACCTGTCCATCGAAGCGCCCGGCCTCACGATCTCCGAGCCCGGCGCTTTCTTCATGATCGGCCTCGGCGAGGCCGAAGCGCCGCCTGTCGATCCACTGCTCATGCGTCCCATGAGCGTGCTGGATCACGAGGGCGACCGGCTCGACATCCTCTTCAAGCGCGTGGGGAAGGGCACGGCCCTGCTGGCCGCCGCAGAGCCGGGCGATGCGCTTCGCCTGCTCGGTTCTCTCGGCAGAACCTTCACGCGCGCCGCCGATCCGCCGCCGATCCTGGTGGGTGGTGGCGCCGGCGTGCCGCCCCTCTGCTTCCTCTCGCGGCGACTGAGTGCAGGCGGCATCGACCATCGCGTGCTCTTCGGTTTCAACACCGCGGCGGACATTCCCCATGCCGCGCTCTCGCGGCTCGTCGTCGTCGCCGAACTCTTCACCATGGATGGCAGCGCGGGCGAGAAGGGTCACCCCGTGGCGGCCCTGGAAGGCGAGCGACCCGCCGGGCGCATCCAGGCCTGCGGACCCCATGCCATGCTCGATGCCTTGAAGACCGTGCGCGGCAAGGACGAACCCATGGAGCTGAGCCTCGAGGAGCGCATGGCCTGCGGCATGGGTTTCTGCCGGGGATGCGTGACGCCGGTGAAGGACGCCGCGGATTGGCACTACGCCACGGTCTGTCGCCAGGGTCCCGTCTTCGACGCCGACGAACTCGTGGAAGTGAATGCGGACGGCGAGGCCTGCCTCATGGGGGAGGATGCCCATGGCTGATCTGCGCGTCCGCGCCGGCGGGCTCGAGCTCAAGAATCCCCTGCTGGCCGCCTCGGGATGCTTCGGCTACGGCCTCGAGGCCGATCCGGTGATTCCCCCTTCGCTCTTCGGCGGCATCGTCACCAAGACCATCACCCCGGCGCCGCGGAAGGGCAATCCGGTGCCGCGTCTGGCCGAGACGCCGGCGGGCATGCTCAACTCCATCGGTCTGGAGAACGTGGGCCTCGAGGCCTTCCTCGACGAGAAGCTGCCCGCCCTGGAAGGCGCTGACACGAAGATCGTGGTGTCGGTCTCGGCGGGATCGGCCGGCGAGTTCGCCGAGATGGCCGCGCGGCTCGCGGAGCACCCGCGGGCGGACGCCCTGGAGCTCAACCTCAGCTGTCCCAACGTGGCCGAACACGGACGCAACTTCGCCACGGATCCTGCCGCCGTTCGTGAGATCGGCGAGGCCGCCCGCGCGGTCTTCCCGCGGCCCATCTGGATCAAGCTCAGCCCCAACGTCACCGACATCGCCGCCGTGGCTCGGGCCGCCCGCGAGTCGGGGGTCGAAGCGGTCACGGCCATCAACACACTGCTGGGCATGGACATCGACCTGGCCACCGGCCGAAGCCCCTTCGCCATGAACACGGCGGGGCTCTCGGGGCCGGCGATCTTTCCCGTGGCCCTGGCGGCGGTGTGGCGCATCGCAACCGGGGAGGGCGTGCCGACCATCGCGGTGGGGGGCGCTAGCGGAACCACCGACCTGCTCAAGTTCCTGGCCGCCGGTGCCGAGGCCGTGCAGCTGGGCACGGTGCTCTTCGCCGATCCGGGCGCGGGGGCACGCATCCTGGATGAATTGAACGATTACCTCGACTCGCGCGGTCTGGCCGACTTCGCTGCCCTGCGTGAAAGCTGGAAGGAGACGGTGTGAGCACCGCGTCCCGACTCTATGTGGCCCTCGACTTTCCCGACGCGAATGGCGCTCGCGCCATGGCTGACAAACTCGCGCCACTGGGAGTGGGTCTGAAACTCGGCCTGCAGCTCTTCACGGCGGAAGGGCCGGAACTGGTTCGCGAACTCGCGGCGAAGTCCGATCTCTTCCTGGATCTCAAGTTCCACGACATCCCCAACACCGTGGCCGGAGCCGTCACGAGCGTGGCGGATCTGGGAGCGGCGGTGACGAACATCCACCTGAGCGGCGGCGAAGCCATGTGTCGCGCGGCGGTGGAGGCCCGCGACGCGGCGGGATTGGGCATGAAGCTCATCGGCGTCACCGTGCTCACCAGCCTGGGCGATGAAGATCTCGGCGAAGTCTGGGGGGCGAAGCTGGAGGCGAGCGAGAGCGCGCGGCGTCTGGCGATGCTCGCGCAGATGTGGGGGCTGGACGGCGTGGTGGCCTCGGCCCGCGAGGCCGGCGCCATTCGCGAGGCCTGCGGAGAGGACTTCCTCATCGTCACGCCGGGCATCCGTCCGGCGGGGGCCGAGGTCGGCGATCAGAAGCGCGTGCTCACGCCCGGCAAGGCACTGGCCGGCGGCTCCAGCCATCTGGTGGTGGGACGGCCCGTGACGAAGGCCGAGGATCCCGCGGCGGCCTGTCGCGCCATTCTCGACGAAATGCAAGTGGCACTCTGAAACGAGGAACCATGAAGCGCGAAACCCTGCTCGACGCCTTCCGCGAAACCGGCGGCATGCTCGAAGGACATTTCCAGCTCACCAGCGGTCTGCACAGCGACCAGTACTTCCAGTGCGCGCGGCTGCTGGCCCATCCTAAACACGCCGCCGCCTGCGGTGAGGCCATCGCGGCCGAGATGCCCGCGGGGATCACCCATGTGATCAGCCCGGCCATGGGCGGGCTCATCATCGGACATGAAGTCGCCCGTTCCCTGGGAGTGCCCTTCCTCTTCACCGAGCGGGTCGAGGGCGTTATGAGCCTTCGACGCTTTGATTTTCCCGAAGACTGCCGCGCGGTGGTGGTAGAGGACGTGATCACCAGCGGCGGATCGCTGCTGGAAGTGGCCGATCTCATCCGCGCGGCCGGTGGCGAGGTGCTGGCCTGCGCCACGGTGGTGGACCGCAGCGGCGACCGCGACATCGATTTCGGCGCGCCCTTCCATTCCCTGCTGAAGGTGGAAGTGAAGACCTGGGATCCGGCGGAGTGTCCACTTTGCGCGGAGGGCGGCCAGGCCGTGAAGCCGGGGAGCAGGCATTTGGGTTGAGGGGGCGCCGTCCACCCAGGTGGACTCACTGCCTTGCCGCGGCAAGATCCGTGCCGGTAGGCCGCCCTAATCCCTTGTTATAACTGAAGTTAACCCTTGATTTGTCAGGGGCGTTTAGCTATATTGACTGCACCCTCCCCGCTCTCTTCTCCTCCCGGAGACGCCGACATCTGGAGTGGGAAATGT
>CAYPGS010000042.1:10677-13701 GCA_964410395.1 uncultured bacterium | reverse complement strand
ATTCCACTTGACACTCTTCTTGCAACAGAGATAGCTTTCGATGGTGAAGCAACTCCGTCGAAAGGTATGACATGGGGAATTGGGATTTCGACGAAAACATAACTTCGCCGGCCCGACTGTCCATTCTGGCTGCTCTCGCGCCTGGTGATTCTCTTAGCTTTGCGGACCTGAAGAGGAGAACGGGCCTGGCCGACGGCAATCTGCACGTCCAGACCCGCAAACTCGAGGCTGCGGGCTATGTTGAGATCCAGAAGGGCATGAAGGGTCGGCGATCCTTCACCCAGTTCCACATGACCGAGCTCGGACTGGAGCGCTTGAAGCTTCATGTTCGAAAGTTGCAGTCAATCCTGAAGACCGCCGACGTGGTGATCCGTCCCGTCCTGGCCGGGGAGCGCGACGACGACTCCCAGGTCTGGTCCTGAACCCGTGAGGTAGAGCTCAGTGCAAGTCATTGTCGGATCGGATCATGCGGGCTTCGAGCTAAAGCAGCTCCTGGCCGATCACCTGCAGGGGCAGGGGCATGCCGTGATCGACATCGGAACTTCATCATCTGAAGCAGTGGACTATCCCATCTTCGCGAGGGCCGTGGCCGAGGCCGTGGCCGAGGGGCGGGGCGAACGAGGTGTCATCGTGGACGGCGCGGGCATCGGATCGGCCATGGCGGCGAACAAGGTGCCCGGTGTGCGGGCGGCCCTTGCCTACGACCTGTCCAGCGCCCGAAACAGCCGCGAGCACAACAACGCCAATGTGCTCAGCCTGGGTGCGGGGCTCATCGGCCCGGCCTTGGCGAAGCAGATCGTAGAGGCGTTCCTGTCCACCGACTGCACCGAAGAGCGGCACCTTCGTAGGGCCGACCTTATCGAAAGCGCGGCAAGCGCGGTGGTCGCCTCCGCCGGGACGGGTGAGAGCCCGGCGGGGGCAGGCCCCTTCGAGATCGGCGAAGCCGACCTCGACCGCATCGTCGACCGGCTCGAAGCCATGCTGGGCGCCCGTCTCGCAGGTGGGAAGGCGCCCGGCGTGGCCGATCAGCCCGACACGGCCCGCAAGATTCTCGAAATGGGAGCCGGTGCCCTCAGCGCAGGGCCGGCCACGGCCAATGGCATCCCGGAAGACATCGCCCACACCATCGACCACACGCTCCTCAAGGCCGACGCCACCCGCGAGCAGGTGGTCGAGCTCTGCTCCCAGGCGCGGGAGTATGGCTTCCGTTCGGTCTGCGTGAATCCCGTCTGGATCGCTACCGTCGCCCGCGAGCTCGCCGGCAGTCCGGTGCTCGCCTGTTCCGTGGTGGGCTTTCCCCTGGGGGCGGCCACCCCCGAGGTGAAGGGCCTGGAGGCGCGTCGCGCCATCCGCGACGGCGCCCGCGAGATCGACATGGTGCTCAACGTGGGAGCGCTCAAGAGCGGCGATCTCGATCTCGTGCTGAAGGACATCCGCGCCGTCACCGAGGCCTGCCGCGACGGCAGCGCGGTGTGCAAGGTCATCCTCGAGACGGCCATGCTCACGGACGAGGAAAAGCGAACGGCCTGCCGACTGTCGCGCAAGGCCCGCGCGCATTTCGTGAAGACCTCCACGGGCTTCGGCCCCGGGGGCGCCACCGCCGAGGACGTGGCCCTCATGGCCGAGGAGGTCCGCGGTGCAGGCATGGAAGTGAAGGCTTCCGGCGGCATCCGAAGCTTCAGCGACGCCCGGCGCATGCTATCGGCCGGCGCCACGCGCATCGGCGCCAGCGCCAGCGTGGCCATCGTGGAAGAGGCCGCCGAACTCACGGTGAGCTAGGAGGAAAATGGTCGACCTGAGAGCATTCGTGTTTCTGGACAGCCTCCAGCCGCAGTTCGCCAGCTTCCTGGCCACGGTGGCCCAAGGCTTCCTGCCCCGGGTGGGGCAGGCCAGCCTCTTCGTGGAGATCAGTCCGGGCATCGAGATCAACCGGGTGACGGACCTGGCCCTCAAGTCCACCCGGGTCACGCCGGGCATGCAGATCGTCGAACGGCTCTACGGCATGCTCGAGATCCACTCGGACAGCCAGGCCGACATCCGTGCCGCGGGCCGGGCCATCCTGGATGGTCTCGAGGTGGAGGAAAGCTCGCGCATGGCGCCGCGGGTGCTCTCGAACACGGTGGTGAGGCATCTGGACGACCACCAGACCATGCTCATTAATCGTATGCGGCACGGAAACCTGATTCTCGCGGGGCAGACCCTCTTCGTGCTCGAGTGCGAGCCGGCGGCCTACGCCGCCCTGGCAGCCAACGAGGCGGAGAAGGCCGCGGACATCAATATCCTCGAGGTGCGCACCTTCGGCAGTTTCGGCCGGGTCTACCTTGGAGGCGAGGAACGCGACATCGCCGTGGCCCAGCCGGCGGCCGTGAAGGCCATCGAGGAGCTGGGCGGACGGACGGTTACGAAGAAGTAGTCCTTTATAAGGAGGAAAGATGGCTGAAGCCTTGGGCATGATTGAATGCAGGAGCTTCCCCGCGATGGTGGAAGCGGCCGACGCGATGGTGAAGGCCGCCCGCGTCGAACTGGTGAGCTATGAGAAGACCGGCGGCGGTTACACCACCGCGGTGATCCGGGGCGACGTGGCCGCCGTCAAGGCCGCCTGCGATGCCGGACAGACCGCCGCGGCCCGCGTGGGCGAAATGGTGGCCGTGCACATCATCGCGCGTCCCCACAGCAACGTGGACATGGTCATCCCGCTGGGTCGCCAGGCCGAACCCGCGAAGAAGTAATGAATCTCGCGAAGGTTCTGGGAACCGTGGTCGCGACGCGCAAGGAGGACAGCCTCGAGGGGCTGAAGTTCCTACTGCTCGGAGTGGTGGACAGCGAAGGCAAAGGCACGGGCGCCAGCGTGGTGGCCGCCGATGCCGTGGGTGCCGGTGTGGGCGAGTACGTACTCTACGCCACCGGTTCGTCGGCCCGGCAGACGCGCATGACCGACGCCCGTCCCTGCGACGCGGTGGTCATGGCCATCGTGGACAGCTGGGAGATCGAGGGCGAGGAGCGCTACAAGAAGGGCGCGGAGTA
>CAYPGS010000042.1:0-10577 GCA_964410395.1 uncultured bacterium | reverse complement strand
GTGCGCATGCTCAATCGCGCCGTGCAGGAAGCGGGCGGTCCGCCCAACCTGGCCACGGCGGTAGCCGAGCCCACCATCGAGAGCGCCCAGGCCCTCATGCGACACGAGGGCGTACGGCTTCTCGTGGTCACCGGCGGCGCGGGCGTGGTGCGCGAGGCCATGGCCAGCGGGAAGCGGGCCATCTGCGCCGGGCCGGGCAATCCGCCGGTGGTGGTGGACGCCACGGCCGACCTCGAGAAGGCGGGTCGCCACATCGTGGCCGGCGCGAGTCTGGACAACAACATCATCTGCGTGGACGAGAAGGAAGTCTTCGCGGTAGACGAGGCCGCCGAGGATCTGCTGACCTCCATGAAGGCGGCGGGAGCCTACCTGCTCGATGCCGCGGAAATGCGTCGCCTCGAGCGCGAGATCTTCGAGGAGACCCGCGGTCCCGGCAAGCCCGCGGTGGTGCGCAAGGAACTCATCGGCAAGAACGCCGGAGAAATACTCGCCCGCATCGGCGTGAGCGTGGGGGACGACTGCAGGCTGGCCGTGGCCGAGGTTCCCGTGGATCATCCCCTCGTCTGGACCGAACAGATGATGCCCGTGCTGCCCGTGGCCCGCGTGGATTCGGTGGACCGGGGCATCGAACTCGCGAAGGCCGCCGAGCACGGCTTCGGCCACAGCGCGAGCATGCACTCCCGCGACATCGACGCTCTCAGCCGCATGGCCCGCGAGATCAACACGAGCATCTTCGTGAAGAACGGACCCATCTACGCCGGGCTGGGCGAGGGCGGCGAGGGATACAGCAGCTTCACCATCGCCAGTCCAACGGGCGAAGGGCTCACGGGGCCCCAAAGCTTCAGCCGCCGGCGTCGCTGCGTACTCGTGGATCACTTCAGGATCGTGTGATGAAACACCCGGCATTGGCACTCCTGGAATTCGAAAGCGTGGCCGCCGGCATCGCCGCCGCCGACGCCATGACCAAGCGCGCGCCCATCGCCCTGCTTCGCTGCGGCACCGTGCACCCCGGGCGCTACCTGGTGCTGCTCGGAGGAACCGTGGCCAGCGTGGAAGAGGCCCATGCCCTCGGCCGCGAAATGGAGCTGCTCGGCGACGAGATCTTGCTGCCTGATGTCCATGAACAGGTCCATGACGCTGCCATCGGTAAGCGCCGCGAGCTGGAAGCCGAGGCTCTGGGCGTACTGGAAACGAACACCGCGCCCGCGATCCTGCGGGCGGCCGACGCCGCGGTGAAGGGCGCTCTGGTGGACATCGCGGAGATCCGCTTTAGCGACGATCTGGGCGGCCGGGCCTTCGCGCTCTTCGACGGTCCCCTGCACGAGGTGGAGGCCGCTCTCGAGATCGGAGCGGGCCGGCTCGAAGTCGATCGCCTGCTCGCCACACGACTCCTGCCCAGGCTCGACGAGAACCTTCGCAAGCTGCTCGACCAGGCCACGCGATTCGGAGAAGTCGAAGGTCTCGTGCCGGAAGGCGCCGAGGAGACTCATGTTCCTGGGTAGAGTCATCGGCACCGTGGTTCCCGCCACCATCTACGAGGGGCTCGAAGGCGTGCCCATGCTCTGGGTGCAGCCCCTGGACAAGCATGGCCAGGCCGAGGGCGGGCCCATCGTCTGCGCCGACGGCACGCGCATGGCCGGTCCTGGCGAAATGGTGTACTGGGAGGCCAGCCGCGAGGCGGCCCTCACCCTGGACCCCTGGTTCGTGCCCGTGGATCACGCGGTGGTGGGCATCGTGGACGGGACCCAATTGGATGGAGACGCGCCATGATCCTGGGACGCGTGGCCGGACGCATCTACTCGACCATCCATCATCCCAGCGTGGAGAATCAGAAACTGCTCGTCGTGGACAAGCTCGGCGCCGACGGCGAACTCACCGGTGCCTACCTGATCGCCATGGACTCGGTGGGAGCGGGTGCGGGGGAGACCGTGCTGGTTCTCGACGAGGGAAACGGCGCCAGGCAGATTCTCGGCGACAAGTCCGCGCCGGTGCGTTCCATGGTGGTGGGCATCGTGGACGGAGTGCATTCGGAATGAAGAAGATCATCGCACTTCTGATCCTTGCGGTCCTGACGGGCTGCGGAACCGGATCCGACGATGCCGGAAAGGTCTATCTGCCTCGATTCAACCTTCCCTACGGCTACAGCAAGGTGCTGATCCACTCCTACCCGGAACTGCACCTGGAAGGCGAGATCGGTTTGGGTGAACTCGCCATGCAGCCGGTGAAACGTCCCGGCAGTGATGAACTCTGGGTCTGCTGCGAGGGAAGCCGCGACATCGCCGTGATCGACAGCCGAAGCGACTCGCTGATGCTCCGATTCAGGGCGGGACAGGCCGCTCAGAGCGGCGCCTTCACACCCGACGGTTCAGTCTTCGTGGTGACCCACGGAGCGCAGATCGCCTTTGCCAAGGGTGCGGCAAAGGCATCCATCATCGACGCCGGAAAACGTGAGATCCTGGCGACCGTGGATGTGGGCGCCGATCCCATAGGCGTCGTCATCTCACCGGATGGACTCGAGGCCTATGTGGCCGGCAACGGCGATCACACGATCACGCGCATCGACCTCGCGAGTCGCGCGGTCATCGCCACGGTCGACACCGGCCCGGGTCCCTTCACCCTGAGCATCGACGGAGATGCCGGTCGCCTCTACGCGGCCTGTCGAGGCAAGGATGAGAACAGCTCCGGGGCCGTATACGTGCATGGTCTTCCCAATCTGGAAGTCCTGGAAATCATCGAGTCCCGAGCCCATCCGGTGCAGGTGCTTCCCCAGACCGGAGCCTTCCTCTTGTTGGAGGCGAGCCGGGACGGCCGCGGCCGCCTGCGCCGCTTCCACCCCGAGTCCGGACTAGTGGAGCTTCTCAGCTTCGAGCAGAATCCCGGGCCGGGGTCCCTGAGTCCTTCGGGCCGCTGGCTTCTGACCATCCTGGGTGGACAGGAAGTGGTCTGCGTGGATCTGGAATCCAACCGCATCCATGCACGACGTCGGGTGGCCCTGCCGGGATCGAATTCCATCATCATGAATCTGGGGCTGGACTGATCCTTCCCGTCACTTGAGATCGAACCCGATGCGATCTATACTGAATCGTGGACGAGGAGGTCGACGATGAACTGGCGACGCGGAATTCTGATTCTGGCTACCCTGCCCTTCCTGATGGCTGCGCTCTGCAGCAAGGGTCCCTCGAGTTCGGTTCCGGATCCCGATCTGGACAACATCTGGCCCAACGAAGACGGGAACTGGTGGGAGTACTCCGCCAGCGGCAAGTCGTGGATGAGCTTCGAGGAGTTCGAAGCATTTCTGGAAGCGAATCTGTACGAGTCCGAGGATCTGGTACCAGCCGCCCCCGCAATTGGCGAGATCACCGAACTATTCGACCCGGTCGAGCCCGGAGACGTGGTCGAGTTCCATGAGGGAAGCCTGAGACTGGAGTTCGATGGGACGATCACGACGGCCAGCGGAGTGACCGCTCAGAATCTTGCTGAAACCTTGGTCTGGGAGGGTCGGCGTGAATCTCCTCGGGGTGGAGTTTTGGCTCGGATCGCCGTGGCTCGACCAGACCTGGAGGAACTCCTCGGCCTTTCTCAGGAGGAAGTCGCAGGGTCTCGCGAGCGCCTGATCTTCCAGCACTGGATTCTTCAAGGCATGGCGTTTACCAAGACGAACGAGTTCATCGGCGGATACGGGGACCTCAATCAGGATCTCGCCTGGCTTGTCCTGGAGGCGAATCTAGCCATCGGGCACGAGTTCTCCATTCAACTGGTGCCGGATCTGGCCGATGACATCTGGCTTCATGGCATGATCGAGGCCCACGGAAGCTGGGAAACGGATGAGGCCGAGTTCGAGAACTGCGTGAGCTGCGTCTACATGATCGACTATGGATCAGCTGGCCTGCTGGGCAACGGGCCGTACGACATCCTCGGCTACTACCGGCTCATCGACATCGGGCGGGCGATCTATGCTCCCGAGGTCGGTCCGGTCTTCGGGCAGGAGCTGCATTTCATCATCGTGCTGGATGAGCTCAGTGATGGCGTGGGGGACCAGCGTTTCACTCTGACCGAAAGTTCCGAGAGCCAGTAGCTCAGCCCAGAATGAACGGCAGGTTCTCGGCGAGGGCCGAATTCAACTCGTCGATCTGCTCCATGAAGAAATGGTCGGCTCCCTCGACCCAGACCAGGCGCTTGGGCTCGGCGAGGCGACGGAACTCCTCGCCGAGACGCCCGGGGTCGCAATACTCGTCCACCGAGCCGTGAATGAAGAGCTTCGGCTTCTCGCAGGGATACAGCCAGTCCATGTCGCCCCATCCCACCGGCGTGCCCACGCCAAGCATGGCGGTCACGCGTTCGTCCTCCGTGCCGGTCTTGAGCGCGAGCCATGCGCCGAAGCTGAAGCCGGCCAGGAACAACGGTCGCCCGCGCAACTCCCCTTCGAGGAAGTCGAGGCCGCAGAGCAGATCGTCCTGCTCGCCCCGACCGTCGTCATAGTCGCCCTCGCTGAGCCCCACGCCACGGAAGTTCAGACGCAAGGTCGCGAGGCCGGCCGCGCCCAGGGCCCGGGCCATGGCGAAGACCACCTTGTTGTGCATGTTCCCGCCGTAGAGCGGATGAGGATGCAGGATCACCACGCCGCCGCCCTCGCCGGCTTCGCGATAGAGGCATTCGAGGCGTCCGACAGGACCGTTCAGGATGAGTTGGCTTTCGGGCTTCATGGTCGTTTCCTCCGCAATCCCGCACAGAATGCGACCTCTTGGAAGGGCGCGCAAGACGCTTGTTCCAGGCAACGGTCCATCGGACTTTTTCAGAGATGAAACACGCGAAAACCCTTGCAATGAAAGTAAATGATCACTAGCCTGTCTCCCAATGCCGGCCCGTTTCGAGGCCGGATCCGCTCACTCATCGCACCGCCCGGAGGCCAGCTGCATGCTCACTCAGTATGCGAGCGTTCTGTTCTTCGCCCTCTTCACCTTCATCTTCATTCTGGGCGTGCTGATCCTCGCGAAGCTCCTCGGACCCGCGAGAGGAAAATCCCAAGTCAAACTGCAACCCTATGAATGCGGCGAACCGCCGCAGGGTCTCTCCTGGTTGCAGTTCAACAACCGCTTCTACCTGGTCGCCATCGCCTTCCTGATCTTCGACGTGGAGATCGCTTTCATGTTTCCCGTGGCGCGCGTCCTGAAGGATCTGACCCTTCGTGGCCAGGGCTGGTTCGCCCTGGCCGAGATCCTCGTCTTCGCCTTCATCCTTTTCGTTGGACTCATCTATATCTGGAAGAAGGGCGACCTGGATTGGATCAAGGATCTCCAGCTGTCCAATGAGGAAGAGGTCTTCATCCGTCAGAGAAAGGTCCAGTAGGAGCGAAATGCCCGAGCGAGAGATACCCACGCTGGTGGATACCCTGCCGGATGCGGCGGTTTTCACCAACCTCGACAAGATCGTCAACCTGGCCCGGGGCAACTCGGTGTGGTACCTGCTCAGCGCCCTGGCCTGCTGCGGCATCGAACTGATGCAGGCCGGCGGCCCGCGCACCGACATGGACCGCATGGGCTCCATTCCCCGCGCCACGCCCCGGCAGAGCGACCTGCTCATCGTCGCCGGCACCCTCACCTACAAGATGGCCGATCGCCTGAAGCTGCTCTACGATCAGATGGCCGAGCCGCGCTACGTGATCAGCATGGGCAGCTGCGCCAACTGCGGCGGGCTCTTCAACATGGGCTATTCGGTGGTCAAGGGCGTGGACGCCATCCTCCCGGTGGATGTCTACATTCCGGGCTGCCCTCCCCGTCCCGAGGCCCTCTTCGACGGCATCCACCAGCTTCAGAAGAAGATCAAGAGCGAGCGCTACTTCGTGCGGAAGGAGGTCTAGGATGGACATCCAGGGTCTATACGAACGCATCCAGGCCGAGTTCGGCGAGGAGGGAATCGAGCTGCTCGCCGATCGTCCCCAGCCCGGATTCCAGGTGGCCCGCGAGAAGATCGCCGACCTCGCGCGCTTCCTCAAGGAAACCCCCGACCTGCGCTTCGACATGCTTACCAGCCTGGCGGGCGTGGACCTGCCCGAAGACGTCCTGCGCACGAGCTACCACGTCTACAGTTTCGAGGTGGACAGGGTCCTTCCCCTCCATGTCGACGTCACCCGCGAGGATCCTGCCACGCCCACGGTGAGTCACATCTGGCCCGCCGCCGACTGGTACGAGCGCGAGAGCTGGGACCTGGTGGGCATCGTCTACGAGGGGCACCCCGATCTGAGGCGCATCATGTTGCCCGAGGACTGGGAGGGTCATCCCCTGCGCAAGGACTTCGAGGAGAAACCCGAATACCACGGCATCCCCACGCAACGTGACCGGGAGTGGTTGTCATGGCAGAAGTAAGAACCGACCTGATGACCCTCAACATGGGGCCGCAGCACCCGAGCACCCATGGCGTGATTCGCTTCGTGCTTCAGACCGACGGCGAGATCATCCACCAGTGCGTTCCCGACGTGGGATACCTGCACCGGAGCATCGAGAAGATCGCCGAGAACCTCGAGTACTACCAGTTCATGCCCTTCACCGATCGCGTGGACTACGTGGCGGCCATCAACGCCAATCTCGGCTGGGCCGTGGCCGTCGAGCGCTTCGGCGGCATCGAGGTGCCCGAGCGCGGCGAGCTGCTGCGCATCATCAGCGCCGAACTCGTGCGCATCGGCAGCCATCTCGTGGCCGTGGGCGCCAACGCCACCGACATGGGCGCGGTGACCCCCTTCCTGCACGCCCTGCGCGAGCGGGAGGTGACCAACGACCTCATCGAAGAGCTCTGCGGCGCGCGTCTTACCCACAACTATATCCGCATCGGAGGCGTGTCCTTCGACGCTCCACGGGGCTGGACCGACAAGTGCCTGCGATTCCTCGAAGAGTTCGAGCCCGCTTTGGACGAATTCGACCGGCTGATCACCTTCAACAAGATCTTCCGCCACCGCCTCGGCGACGTGGCGGTGATCACCGACCAGGACGCGAAGGACTACGGACTGGTCGGGCCCAATCTTCGGGCCTCCGGCCTGAAGTGGGACTGCCGTGTGAACGACACCTACGGCCTCTATCCCGAGATGAAGTTCGAGGTGCCCGTGGGCGAGGGGCTCGTGGGCACCACGGGCGACTGCTGGGACCGCTTCTGGGTGCGCATCCAGGAGATGCGCCAGAGCGTGGGCATCATTCGCCAGGCCATCGATAGGCTGGGCAGCGCCGAAGGGGCCATCTGGAACGAGAAGCGCGTGATCAAGCTGCCCGAGGGCGAGTACTACGCCCGCACCGAGAGCGCGCGGGGCGAGATGGGCTACTACATCGTGTCCGACGGCGGGAAGAAGCCGGTTCGCGTGAAGATCCGCACGGGAAGTTTCAGCGCCATGAGCATCATCGAGAAGCTGTCGCGGGGGGTGATGATCGCCGACCTGGTGGCCATCATCGCGAGCCTCGACATCGTCGCGCCCGAGATCGATCGGTAGGGGGGAAGCATGGATATCAGCACCTGGCTCGTCGGCAAGGCTCTCTGGGCCCAGATCGGCTTCATGCTGCTCTTCGCCCTGGTCTTCATCCTGGCCTTCGCCACCCCCGTGGCCGGCGTTCTCACCTACCTCGAGCGAAGGGTGGCCGGCAAGATCCAGAGCCGCGTCGGGCCCAACCGCGTGGGTCCCGGAGGATTCCTGCAGTGGGTCGCCGACGCCGTGAAGCTCATCCTCAAGGAAGACATCATCCCCGGCGAGGCCGACAAGCCGCTCTTCCGCATGGCGCCCTACCTCGTGGCCATCGGTACATTCATGGCCCTGGCCATCATTCCCTTCGGACAGAAACTGGTGGTGTCGAACCTGAACGTGGGCGTGGTCTACCTCGTGGCGGTGACCAGCCTAGTGGTGGCCGGCATCCTCATGAGCGGATGGGCCAGCAACAACAAGTGGTCGCTCCTGGGCGGCATTCGATCGGCGGCCCAGGTGGTGAGCTATGAGATTCCCACGGGCCTGAGCCTGCTCGTGGTGGTGGTCCTCTCCGGCAGTCTGAGCCTGAGCCAGATGGTGGTGGAGCAGAGCGGCGGACTGGGAATCTTCCGCTGGTACGTCTTCCACAATCCCTTCAGCTTCCTGGCCTTCTTCCTCTTCTTCACCAGCGCTCTGGCCGAGAACAACCGCATTCCCTTCGACATTCCCGAGGCCGAGAGCGAACTGGTCAGCGGCTACAACACCGAGTACAGCGGCTTCCGCTTCGCGGCCTTCTTCCTGTCCGAGTTCGCGATGGTCTGGATCGTTGCCGCCATCGCCACCGCGCTCTTCCTCGGCGGCTGGAATTTCCCCGGCGTGCCCGTCGATCCGCAGGGCTTCCTGGGAGCCGCCCTGGGCACGCTCGTCTTTCTCGCCAAGAGCGCCGTGCTGACCGTGTTCATCCTGCAGATTCGCTGGACCCTTCCCCGCGTGCGCGTGGACCAGCTCATGAGCATCTGCTGGAAATACCTGGTGCCCATCTCCTTCTTCAACGTCGTGATGTCCGCCGTCTGGCTCGTCTTGTTCAAGGGCAAGGGGATCTACGACCTCATCGCGGGAATCTTCTAGGAGCCGATCGTGGGAGCCGTCGCCAAATACTTCCGAAACATCGCCGACGCGGTGAGCACCACGCTCACGGGGTTGAAGATCACCACGCGTCACCTCTGGACGGTCAAGCCCAGCACCGTGCTCTACCCCGAGGTCGAGGTGGAGAAGGAGCTGCCGGAGCGCTATCGCGGCTTCCTGGTCAACGAGGTGGAGATCTGCACGGGCTGCCTGGCCTGCGCGCGGGCCTGTCCCATCGACATCATCTACATCGATGTCGAGAAGGACGAGGAAACCAAGGAACGCACGCTCACGCGCTACGACATCGACCTGGGCAAGTGCATGTACTGCGGCCTCTGTCTAGAACCCTGCCCCACAGGGTCCATCCACTTCACGCCGCAGTTCGAGGGTTCCTCGGGCTATCTGGGCGATCTCTACCGGGAGTTCGTGGACACGCCCCTTCCGGTCTACAAGAACCCCAAGGTGCCGAAGCCGCCCAAGCCCGAGACCGAAGCCGAGGGAGGAGACGAATCATGAGCGCCTATGCGGTGGCCTTCTACGTCTTCGGAATCATGACCCTGCTCTCAGCCTGGGTGGTGGCCACGAGCCGGAACATCGTCTACTCGGGCTTCGCCATGATCTTCACATTCCTGGGCGTGGCGGGCCTGTACATCCTGCTGGCGGCCGACTTCCTGGCGGCCATGCAGGTGCTGGTTTACGCGGGAGGCATCACCGTGGTGATCCTCTTCGCCATCATGCTCACCCGCGGCATCGAGGATCCCAAAAGCAGCAACCCGGTGATGAACCGACCGGCCAGCGCCCTGGCCTCGGCCGGCGTGCTCGCCATGCTGCTGGTGCTCATCTTCAACACGGACTGGCGGCTCCGCCAGTCGGCGCCCCTGCCGCCCGGCGAAGGCATCTCGGCCGGCATGGGCGAGATGTTCCTGGGCAAGTACCTTCTGCCCTTCGAGGTGGTGTCGGTGCTGCTGCTGGCGGCGCTCATCGGCGCGGTGATCATCGCCCGGCGCGAGACCCGGGGCAACGATGAAGGAGGTGCGGCATGATCGGCCTCACGCATTTCCTCGTGGTGGGCGCGCTGCTCTTCAGCCTCGGCGTCTATACGGTGCTGAGTCGGCGCAATGCCATCGCCATTCTCATGGGCGTGGAGCTCATCCTCAACGCCGGCGCGCTGAACTTCGCGGCCTTCGGACGATTCGTCGAAGGCGGCCTCGAAGGCGCCGTGTTTTCGGTTTTCGTGATCGTTTTGGCCGCTGCCGAGGCGGCGGTGGCCATGGCCATCGTGCTGGCCATTTACCAGAACCTGCGTAACATCCAGGCGGACAAGCTGGACGCCCTGCAGGGCTAGGAACGGGAGAGGAAGCATGGAGCATAGCTGGATCGGCTGGATCGTCCTGTTGCCCCTGCTCGGCTTCACATTCAACATCTTCTTCGGCAAGCGGGCCGGAGACCGCGTCGCGCACACGGTGGGCGTGGGCACGGTGCTCGGCAGCTTCATCCTGTCGGTGAACGGCTTCCGCATGCTGGCGGCCGAAGGCGCACCCCTGGCCTTCACGAGCAAGATGTGGACGTGGATCCACGTGGGCGGCGGCGCACTGCCCGAGCTGGATCTCGGCGCGGCCCTCACCTTCGATCACCTCAGCGCCATCATGGCCCTGGTGGTCTCGGGCGTGGGCATGCTCATCCACATCTATTCCATCGGGTACATGAAGGGCGATCCGGGCTACTCGCGCTTCTTCTCCTATCTGAACCTGTTCAGCTTCGCCATGCTGCTCCTGGTGCTCGGCGACAACGTGCTGCTCATGTTCGTGGGATGGGAGGGCGTGGGCCTCTGCTCCTACCTGCTCATCGGCTTCTGGTTCAAGCACCTGCCAAACACCACCGCCGGCAACAAGGCCTTCATCGTCAACCGCATCGGCGACTTCGGCTTCCTCATCGGCATGAGCCTGCTCTTCTGGGGGCTCATCCAGGCCGGCCACGGCACCTTCCGCTTCAGCGAGATCAACGAGCTGACGCC
>CAYPGS010000041.1:0-13786 GCA_964410395.1 uncultured bacterium | reverse complement strand
GGTACGCCCAGGAGGAGTCGAACCCCCAACCTTCTGATCCGTAGTCAGACGCTCTATCCAATTGAGCTATGGGCGCATTCGGCACCGAAGTGCCGGGTCAGAGGCTGGCGCGGCAACCCAAGACCCTATTCGGCGGAGAGGCAGGGATTTGAACCCTGGGTGAGCTTTTTACACCCACACTCGCTTAGCAGGCGAGCACCTTCAGCCACTCGGTCACCTCTCCGGAGGCCAGGCGGAGGACGAGGGACTCGAACCCCCAAGGGCAAAGCCCGGCGGTTTTCAAGACCGCTGCCTTACCAGTTAGGCTAGTCCTCCGGCGCACGGAGGGTAGCCAAAATCAGGCCGGCGCGCAATATATCAAGCCCTTGGGATTCTGTCAATTGAGGCGCCTGCGCGAGTTTCTCGGACGCCTCCGCCGCCTCGGAATCGCCTGCCCGCGACCGCTTTCCAGCTTCTCCCGCTCGAGCCAGGCGGCATCGTAGTTCAGCTCTCCATCCCCCGCCAGGGCGGGTTTGCGCTGCCTCCTCCTCCTCAGCCAGGCGATGAGGAAGAGCACCAGGCCCAGGGACAGCAAGGGTCCCCCGCCGTAGAGCAGCCCGAGGCTGCGGTGCCCGGGCAGGATCTCCGCGTCGAAGAACTCCTCGAAGGCCATTCCGCCCAGGTCGTAGCGCAGGGGCAGGGCCTGCTCAATGGGCACGCCGCGGGCGAGGTCCCGGAACAGCAGATTCCAGGCGGCCGGATCCCTCCAGAGCCAGAGCACCGCGGCCTGGCTCTCGGCGTAGGCCAGATTGGCTCGGGATCCCCCGCTGGGAAATCGCCCGCGCAGCTCGCCCAGGGGAATGCCGTTCCCCAACCAGGCCACGCGCCCCAGGAGCCATTGATCCCGCTCCTCCCATTCGGCGGCGAAGACCTGAGCGAACCCCTCATGGAACCAGCGCGGCAGACGCGCCCGCGGCAGGGCCCGGTCGAGCACGATGTGCCCGATCTCATGGCGCAGGATGCGCCGGCGGTCCTCGACCTGGAAGAAGCGGGTTTTGTCCAGCAGCACGGTGCGGCCGGGCTCGAGGATGAGCGCCGCCGCCCACTCGGGATTGCGTCCACGGGCCTCGCGGCTGAATTCGGCGGCATCGGGCGCCAGAATGATGCGAAGGGGCTCGGGTCCCAGGGGACCGCTCCAGGACGCGAGGGCCGCCTCGGCTTCCCGCTGGATTTCATCGGCGAGGGCGCTGTCTTCGGCGTCGTGGATCATCATCACCGGTGGGGCGGCCATGGCGCCAGCCGCTAGCGCGAGCAATATGAGCACGACGAGAGACTGTCTGGAAATCAAGGTGATGGGCTTGATTTGCAGACAGCTTTCACACAACGGTGTGAGCCCTCGCCCGCGCAAGCTCATGGCCCCGCCTCCTCGATGATGCCGTGCCCCATGACACGATCACCGGAATACAGCACCAGGCTCTGCCCCGGCGCAGCGGCGCTCACGGGTTCGGCGAAGCGAAGGCTCAGCTGGTCGCCATCCAAAACCAACGACTCCACGGGCCGCGGCTCGCTGCGATAGCGGATCTTCCCTGTCAGTGGGGCAGACTCCGCGCCCGGAGCCAGCCAGGCCGCGCCGGCCCTCACCGCGCGCGCGAGCAGGTCCGATTCCTCGCCCAGGTAGACCCGGCCGGTTTCGGCCTCCACGCGAGTCACGTAGACGGGCCGCCCCAGCGCCACGCCCAGGCCCTGTCGCTGTCCCACCGTGAAGAGCTCCACTCCGCGATGCTCCCCCAGCACCTCGCCATCGGGCCCTACGATCTCGCCCCGGCGCAGCGCGCCGAAATCGGTCAGGTAGTCCTCGAGGCTTCGCCCGGTCATGAAGCAGACGTCCTGGCTCTCGCCCTTCTCGGCGATGTGCAGGCCCGCCTCCCGCGCCATCTCGCGCACCGCGGGCTTCTCGAATTCGCCCAAGGGAAAGAGCGTGCGCGTGTAGCCGGCGGGGTCCATGCCGGCAAGGAAATAGGATTGATCCTTCCCGCCGTCGACCCCGCGGGCGAGGTAGAGTTCGCCCTCCTCTTCGACGATGCGGGCGTAGTGCCCCGTGGCCACGGCCTGGCAGCCCAGGCGCTCGGCCTCGTCGAGAAGGCGCGGAAAACGCACGGCGGTGTTGCAGCGCACGCAGGGATTGGGCGTGCGGCCGCGGGCGTACTCGTCATGGAAGTCGTCCACCACCTCGCGCTCGAATCGCTCGGTCTCGTCCACGAGGGCGTGTTCGATGCCGAGCTTCTCGCAGACGCGACGGGCGTCGTCCACGGCTTCGAGGGAGCAGCAGCTGCGTTCGGGAAGATCGTCGCGCTCGCTGAAACAGAAGTTGCGGAAGGTGGCCCCCACAACCTCGGCGCCGGCCCCCTTCAGCAGCCAGGCGGCCACCGAGGAGTCCACGCCTCCGCTCATGGCCAGCAAGACGCGGCGGCCCGGCAGGTGGCCGGGCAGAGAGTATCGGGCATCGGTCATGGAATCAGCGGATCACGTAGTTGCGAGCCCGGGCCAGCTCGTCCTTGGCCTTGTCGATGAGGATCTCCCACTCCGAGCTGCCGTGAACGATCTTGCGCTGGTAGCTATCGACCCGCGCGGCGGCCTCTTCGTTGATCTGGTCTTCTATCTCGAGGTCGTGGGTGATCCAGGTCTCGATGACGTCCTCGAAGGCGCGCTCGGTGAGGGTGATGTCGACCAGCTCCTCGTCGAGTAGGCGGTTCACGATGCGCGCGGCGATGATCTCGATGCGTTCCTCGCTCAGTCTCACAGCGTGTACCCCCTCTTCTTGGCCAGCTCGGTCTTGAGCTTGCGCCGCAGGATGGCCTGGTCCATGTCGCCGGCGGAGATCTGACGCTCGTACTGCTCGAGGACCTTGTCCACCTCGTCGTCGATCTCGTCCTCGATCTTCAGTTCCTCGGTGATCTCCCAGCCGATGATGCGAGCCACTTCATCCTCTTCGCCCGCGATGAAGATGCCTTCCCGCTCGCGCATGAGTTTGACCAGCTTGTCGGACAGGTACTCGATCTTATTGGGTGACAGGCGCATGGCTTTCCTCCGTGGGCAAAACTTAGGGGACCGGCAGGCCCCTGTAAACCCCCTTTCCGTGGCCCGCTTTTCGCAGTCCCCGGATGGCGAAATCCGCATCCAAGAAGGCATGGAAAGCATGGGAAAGATTCGGCAAGGGCGGGAAGCCAGTCAGAGCTTCCACCGATGGATGGACCTGCAGAAGCGGCTGCAGGATCGGCTCGAATTTTCCCTGCGCGAACGCCTGGGGCCAGAGTCGCCGATCCTCACCCAGTACCGTGAACAGTATTTCCGGACCCTGCCGTCCTGGACGGGCCGCCGACTCAGCCCGGCCGAGCTTACCCGGCGCCTGAGCGAGGCCGACGCGGTGCTCCTGGGCGATTTCCACAGCCTGGCCCAGAGCCAGCGAACCGCCCTGCGCCTGCTCAAGCGATTGATGCGGGAAGGTTTCCGCCCGGCCCTTGGGCTCGAGATGATTCCCGCCGATCGCCAGGTTGAACTCGATGCCTTCCTCGGCGGGGCCATGAAGGGCCGCGAGTTCCTCGAGGTCTTCCGCGAGGGCTGGGACTTCCCCTACAAGCCCGTGCGCACCCTGCTAACCTATGCGCGTTACCACGAATTGCCGGTGCTGGCCCTCAACAGCGATCCCAGCGAAGGTGAGGATCCCCTCGAAGCGCGGGACCGTCGCGCGGCGGAAATCCTGGCCAGTCATCGCCAGGCGCACCCGGATCAGCCGCTCTTCGTGCTCATGGGAGACTTCCACCTGGGCGAGGGCGGCCTGCCGGCGGCCATGCGCGAAGCCGGCTTCGAGGGCGAGATCCGCCGCTGCTTCCAGAATCCGGCGCCGCTCTACTGGGAGGCCCTGGAGAGCCTGGGCGAGTGCCCGGAGATTCTCGAACTGGAGGGCGGCGAGGCGGCCATCCAGAGCGCCACGCCCATCGTCAAGCTGCAGAGCTATCACTACTGGATCACGGGACAGGAACTCGATCAGGATACGGTATCCGCCAGCCCGCCCGAGGATCCCGGTGAGCTGATCGCCGATCTCAGCGAGGAGGTGGACGAGCTCCTCCACCGCGTGGCCCACTTCCTGAAGATTCCGCTTCTCGAGGAAGACCCCGCGGCCATCCTCTGGACCGGCCAGGACGACTTCACCAGCCTCGCCGAAGGCCTGGAGGGCTGGACCCCCGAGGACATCAACCTGGTCACCACCAGCCTGGCCTGGGGACACGGCTGCTACCTGCCCTCGCGAAATCTCGGCTTCCTGGCCAAGCTCAGCCAGAATCGGGTGGCGGAGATGGCCGGACGCATCCTGCTGGCGCGCAGCGCGCGCATCACCTCACGGCCGCGCACCCTCGTGGACGACTTCTACCTGCGCGTCGTCGAAACGGCCCTGACCTTCCTGGCCAGCAAGGTCATCAATCCCATGCGCAAGTATCGGGACATCCCCAAGCTCGAAGGCATGCTCGAGCGGAATCGTCCCGGCCGCAACGGCTGGCGCGGACGGGCGAGGAACCTGCTTCGCTACCTCCAGGCCGAGCAGAACTATCTGCGGGACGGCGACGAGACGGCCCTGGCCGGGCGCTTCTTCCGCCTGCCCGCCCACGAGCATCTCGACCTCACCCGCGCCGTGGGCAAGCACCTCGGCGGACGCCTCTACGAGGCCCTCATGGCCGGCCAGGTGGACCGCCTCTGGGTACGGGGGCTCTTCTTCGATTCCATGCCTCTGGAGAGTGCGCCAACGCGGGCCTACTTCGAGATTCTCGAGAAGGTCTGGGGGAAGGGAGAATGGAAGGGGCAGGCTCGGCGGGTGGAGAAGCTATGAACTTGAACGTGGACCTGAACTTGAACTAAGCCGTGTTCACGTTCATGTTCAAGTTCAAGTTCCACTGCGCAGCAGTTGAATCACATCCCGATCGGCCTCGGGCATCTCCATCGACGGCAATTCCGAGGCCGCCACCCACATCAAATCCTGCCCCTCGCGGCCCTCGGGCTCGCCCTCGATCTCGCTGCGGAAGAAATGTAGCCGCACACACAGATCGGGATAGTCATGCTCGCAGCTGAGCACCTTCTCCCCCACTGCGGCCGCGACTCCCAGCTCTTCCCGCAACTCGCGAACCAGGGCCGTCTCCTCGGATTCGCCGTCCTCCACGCGCCCGCCGGGGAATTCCCACACGCGCCCGATGGCGTCGTCCTTGGTGCGACGTGCGAGCAGGTATCGGCCGTCGCGGCGTATCAGGGCGGCCACCACCTCGAGGCGCTGGCTCACTTGCGCAGCTCCCGCCCGAGTTTCTTCTCCACCGAAGCCATCTTGCCCTCGAGGCGGCCCTCGCGGCCCACGTGATCATCGATCTTGATGGTGGTGCCCACCCGGGGGAACTGCCCGGCCATGAGCTCGTGGCAACGGCCGACCAGGTCCATGACCTCGTCCCAGTCGCCCTCCACCGTGGTGCCCATGGGACCGAAGCGATAGTCCAGACCACTCTGGTCGATGAGGTCGAGCATCTGGGCCACGTATTCGCTCAGATGGTCAGTCGCGCCGGTGGGCGCGATGGTGAAAAACGCCAGCATGGCTCCTCCTGTTTCGATTAGTCGCGGGCGCCCCTGAGGATGAGCAAGCGCAGCAGGTGCATCACGGAAACCGCGGCCGCAGCCACGTAGGTCATGGCCGCCGCGTCGAGCACCTTCTTGGCGCCCACCGCCTCGTCCTGGGCCAGGTAGCCATCGTCCTTGAGGATGGCCATGGCCCGGCTGCTGGCATTGAACTCCACGGGCAGGGTGATCACGTGAAAGACCACCGCGGCGCTGAAGAACCAGATGCCCACGTCCATGAGCCATCCCACCTTCGCGGCGAAGAGGAAGCCCACGAAGAAGAGCGGGAAGGCCAGGGTGGAGCCGATGCTCACCGTGGGCGCGATGGCGCTGCGGACGGTGAGGGGGAAGTACTCCTCGCCGTGCTGCATGGCGTGGCCCGTCTCATGGGCGGCGATGGCCAGGGCCGCCAGGCTGCGCCCCTGGTAGACGGCGGGGCTGAGGTTGACGGTGCGATTTCGCGGATCGTAGTGGTCGCTGAGCTGCCCGTCCACGCCGCGCACCTCCACCTCGGACAGTCCCCTGCTCGCGAGGATGCGGCGGGCCACGTCGGCGCCGCTGAGCCCGCCCCTACTGGGGACCTGGCTGAACTTGTTGTAGTTGCTGCGCACTTTGGCCTGGGCCCAGAGGGCCAGGGCGATGGCCGGAAGCAACAGGATCATGGTCGGGTCGAAGAAAAGCGGAAAAAAAGCAAAGAGGGTCATTCTGCGAAATCCCTTTCTGGTTCCTCTTGATCATCCATGGGCGGCGCCTGGTAGAAATCGTCCAGGAGTATCCGGGCCTCGTCGGCGTCGGACTGGAATACCTTCAGGCGGGCCTGCCCCTTCTGCATCTCGAATATCCCGCTGTAGGGAGTCGAGCCAAGGGGCTCCATGAGATAACGGATTCCCCGCTCTTCCAGCAAGGCCGCCAGAACGGAAACCTCGACGGAATCGTCCAGGACGGCCAGTTCGACCATCTTTTCGCTCGAATAGGGCATGAGGCACCTCCGGAAAAGGTCTCTACCTGATTATGGGCTTCCAGGCCAGTCAGCGCCAGAAAATGAATGCTTCCGGGATGGCCGAATTCACCGCCTCCGTCCCCCCTCCCGGAGCCATCAAGCCATTGACAATGCGGGGATTATCCCCTAGTTTTCCCTCCGAGTTCCCCCGTCAGGCTCCCCAAAGACATCCCTTTTCGGAGGTTCAGGATACGATGTTCAAGCGGCTGTCCATGCTCGTTCTGGCGCTGGTCTGGGTGATGCCGGCCCACGCGATCCTACTGGGGAACCATCACATGAGTTTCGACCTCGTGGGATCCACCGAGTATTTCGAGTTCGCCGATTTCCAGGAATGGGAACTGCCCGACGAGGTCACCACGGGCGGCGGCCTGGTCATCCCCCTGGACGATCTCAACTGGGGATTCGGAATCTACGACCTGAACCCCAACGTGAACCCGGAGTCCTGGGACGACACCATGGACATCGATGATCCCCGCCAGAACCGCAACGTGATCAAGATGAAGTTCCAGGGCAATCTCGACCTGGGCTTCCGCCTGCGCTCGGCCCTGTCGCCGCGTCTGGGCATCGAGGGATACCTCAAGTACACGCCGGCCGATCTGGTCATCGATTTCAACAACAATACTGTTCCCTCGGCGAGCTTCACGCGCTATCAGGGCGTGACCAATCCCTACGACGACAGTTCGAATCTGAACTGGGTGGAAGGCGAGTTCCCCACCTATCACATCTTCCGATTCGGTGTGAACCTCGACTACGTCTACTTCCGCAGCAACAACAACGTCTGGAACTTCTACGGTTCGGTGGGCGCGGGCGCGGTGGCCTATCACCGCTCCGGCAACCTGCTGGTTCCTGTGGACTACGACTCTGACTCGCAGGACTACCCAGCGGCCCCGAGGGACATCACCTGGCTTCTGCCCAACGACACCTTCCCCAGCCTCAGCATCGGCACGGGCGGAATCTTCTTCCTCCATCGCTACTTCGGCCTGAACTTCGACATCCGCGCCAACTGGACCACCTTCGAGTTCAAGCGCGCCGCCTTCGAAAGCCAGAGCCACTGGATCATGGGTGCGAGCCTGGGTTACTCCATCCGTTTGTAGTTCGATCCAATGAGATACAGAAAGCCCCCGGCCATGGCCGGGGGCTTTTTCGTGCACGCTGCCGCAGGGACTAGTTCTCGTACATGGAGAAGGCGGGCAGCTTGTACTTCTTGTCGATGAGCCGGAGGGCGTCGAAAACTTCCTTGATCTCGCCCTGGAACTGGGCCACATCGGGGACATCCTCGCCGGGCGCGCCTTTCGGCCGCCAATAGGCCTTGTACTTCTCGCGAAGCAGTTCCTTGAGACGCGCCTCGAGGCGCTGCATTTCCTGCTGCTGCTCGGCGCTGAGCCCGGATTCGTCGGCCATGGGCATCCCCCTTCTTGACAGTTCGGTGAGTAATATATCAGGCTGCCGAACGATTTCCAGAGAAATGGAGCCCCATGAGGATCGCCGCAGTCTCCGACAGCCATGGACGCATTCCCCCCGAGACCCTCGAGGCTCTGGCCAGCGCCCAGCGCATCCTGCACCTGGGCGACCTGGGACCGGCACATCTGCTCCTGGAGCTGGAGGCCATCGCCCCCACCCTGGCCGTGCAGGGCAACAACGACGCGCCGGGGCAGCCCGAGCTGCCGCCCCTGCGGCAGTTCACCGAGAGCGGCATTCACTTCCACCTGCGTCACTATCCCTGGGACGGGCGCTCCCTCTCGCGTGGGCCCGCGCCCTCGATCTTCCTCCACGGCCACACCCACCGGCCTCGCATCGAGGAAGTGGAAACGGGATTCATGGTCTGCCCCGGTTCGCTCCGTTTGCCCCGCGGAGGCTTTCCTCCGAGCTACGCCTGGATCGTTCTGGAAGAGGGAACGATGCGCATCAGTGTGCGTGATCTGCACACGAGGGAACTCATCGACGAGGTGAATAAAAATCACCCCTAAGCCCGCAAACCCCCGGTAATTAAGGCTCTCCTTGACCTCGGACCTTTTGGTCTGTTATGCTCGAACGTTGCATGAGGAGTGGGGAGCAGACATCTAAGGGCAAATGCAGAGCGCTTCCCTGTGCAGCAGACCATGTTCTCCTCCTTTTCCGGCCGACCTGCGATTCCCACCTGGGCCGGAAAACAAAGGTGCCCGGGCCTTCCTGAGGCCCGGGTTTTCTTTGCTCGCTGGTCTGCGTCTAGTAGAGGGTCTTCACCGCGCTCCAGGTGCCGGTGTAGGAGGCCGTGGGATCGGCCCCCCGCCAATAGGTCATGCCGCCCCCGCTTGCGCCACCCTGGCCATCTCCCTGGCTCCAGCTCTCGAAACGGATATCGATGTAGATGTCGTCGGTGATCAGATGCACCACGGCGTCGACTCCAATCACGCTCAGGGGTGCCGCGCCATGCCAGTTGTCCCAGGTATCATAGGTGTATGCATCCCAATTCAAGGCAGATCCCGTGGCCCACTCAGTATCGAGGGGACTCAGGAAGCCCATGTTGTCGAACTCGTCCTCGATGGCGATGTTGAAGATGCCCTTGGTGTCCGCACGGGTGAGCCAGACATTCTCGGTGAGTCGATCTTGGTGTTCAGCCTGGGTCCAATCGACGAATTCGTCTTTCACGAAGAGTAGGTCGTCCCCCGACCAGATTTCCTGCGCTCCCGTCCAGCAGGTACCGCCTAGAAGTAGAATGAGCGTGAGTATTCCGAAGAGGCGTCGCTGGGTCTCTCGCATGATTGCTCCTTTTCGTCGCAGGGATTCCTGAAGCTTGGTTGCAGGCGGTTCCTATTTTTAGCCAAGCAAAAACCCGAGCCCTTGGCTCGGGTTTCGTTATCGGTGCCCGGGACGAGAGTCGAACTCGTACGGACTTTCGTCCACTGCCCCCTCAAGACAGCGTGTCTACCAATTCCACCACCCGGGCGGGGCGTATCCTCTAGGGAGTCGCGGGCTCAGGCTCGCCCACGGGCGCATCCTCGCCCGTTTCGGCGGGTGCCGTCTCTTCGCCCGTCGCATCACCGGCCTCCACACCCTCGGTCTGGATCTGATCGAGGATCGAAGCGCCCGGCGCCACGTCCAGCTCGTTGCCGGCGGTCTCGCGCTGCTGCTGCGCGATGACGCCTTCCCGCGTGGTCGTACCCTGACGGGAGGACATGAGCGATAGCAATAACGCCAGCACGATGAAGCTGCCGGCCAGGTATCCCGTGGCACGGCTCAGCAGGTTGCCCGCGGCGCGACCGCCCAGCATGGCGGCATCACTGGAGCCGCCGAAGGCGCCCGCGAGGCCGCCTCCCTTGCTGGACTGCATCAGCACGACGATAACCAGCGCAATGCAGACGAGGAGGAAGATTGTCAGAAGAATGGCGTACATCGCCTACTCCCATAAGCTTGGGTCAAGGAGGGGCAAGTTATCAAAAGGTTTAGGGCCTGTCAAGACGCCCCGTAGGGCGGGATCAGGGCCAGGAAACTGTCCGCATCGAGGCTGGCGCCGCCCACCAGGGCCCCGTCCACGTCCTCGCAGGCCATGAGTTCGGAGACGTTGTCGGGCTTCACGCTACCCCCGTAGAGGATGCGCATGCCGCCGGCCAGATCGGCTCCGATGAGCTCGGCCAGCCGGGCCCGCATGGCCGCGTGGACCTCCTGGGCCTGGGCCGGGCTCGCCGTCAGTCCCGTGCCGATGGCCCAGACGGGCTCGTAGGCCAGGACCACCTTGGCGAGGCGCTCCTCGCCGAGTCCCGCGATGACCCCTTCGGTCTGCCCCAGCACCACCTCGAGGGTGCGGCCGGCCTCGCGCTCCTGGAGGGTCTCCCCCACGCAGAGGATGGGCAGCAGGCCCGCGTCGAAGGCCGCGGCCGCCTTCTCGGCCACCCCGGCGTCGGTTTCGCCGAAATAGCTCCGGCGCTCGCTGTGCCCCAGGATCACCCAGTCGGCTCCCGCGGCGCGCAGCATGGGCGCGCTGACCTCGCCGGTGTAGGCTCCGGACGGCGCCGGATGCAGATTCTGTCCCGCCACGCCGATGCCCGAACCCGTGAGCACGCCCGCCACCACCGGCAGGGCCAGGAAGGTGGGGCCCACGAGCACGTCGGCTTCGAGTTTCCTGCCCTCAAGCCCCAGACGGATGGCGTCGGCCAGGGCCGCGCCCGCCGCGGGATCCAGGTTCATCTTCCAGTTGCCGGCGATCATCAGTCGCCGACTCATGAGACCACCTCTTCGGCGCTGGACAGGGCGTCCACGCCGGGCAGGAGCTTGCCTTCCATGAGTTCGAGGCTGGCGCCGCCGCCCGTGGAGATGTGGCTCATGCCGCCCTCCAGGCCGAGTTGCTTCACCGCGGCCACCGAGTCGCCGCCGCCCACCACCGTCACGGCGCCCTTCGCGGTGGCGTCGCCCATGGCGCGGGCCATTTCCAGGGTGCCCTGGGCGAAGGGTTTCACCTCGAAGACGCCCATGGGACCGTTCCAGAAGATGGTCCTGGCCGCCCGCAGCTTGTCGCCGTAGAGCTCCATGGTGGCCGGGCCGATGTCCAGGCCCATCCAGTCGTCGGGGATGTCCGTGGGCAGCACGATCTTGGTCTCGGCGTCGGCCTTGACCTCGGGCGCCACCACCACGTCAACCGGAAGCAGGAGTTCCTTGCCCAGCTCCTTGGCCTTGCGGGTGATCTTCAGCGCCGTTTCGAGCAGCTGCTCATCCAGGATGCTGGCCCCCACCGACAGGCCCATGGCCTTGAAGAAGGTGAAGGTCATGCCGCCGCCCACGAGGATGCTGTCCACGTGTTCCATGAGGTTCTCCATCACGGGAATCTTGCCCATGATCTTCGCACCGCCGAGCAGCGCCACGGCCGGGCGCTGGGGCTCGTAGAGCAGGCCGCCCAGGAACTCGAGTTCCTTCTCCAGGAGCAGGCCGGCCGCGCGGATGTCCATGAGGCGGGCCATGCCCTCGGTGGACGCGTGGGCCCGGTGAGCCGTTCCAAAGGCGTCATTCACGTAGATGTCGGCCATGTCGGCGAGCTGCCCTGCGAATTCGGCATCGTTGGCCTCCTCCTCGGGGTGGAAGCGCAGGTTCTCCAACAGGAGCACCTCGCCCTCCTTGAGCTCGGAGATGGCCTTCTTCGCGTCCTCCCCCACGCAGTCCCGGGCGAAATGCACTGGCGCGTCCAGAAGCTCGGCCAGACGATCGGCCACGGGAGCCAGACTCATCTCGAAGACGTACTTGCCCTTGGGTCGACCCAGGTGACTGGCCAGCACCACCCGGGAGCCGGAATCCAGAAGCATCTGGACCGTGGGCAGGGCCGCGCGGATTCTGGTGTCGTCGGTGACTTCCTGGCGATCGTTGAGGGGCACGTTGAAGTCCACGCGAACGAAGACGGTCTTGCCGACGGTCTTCAGGTCGCGGACGCTGAGTTTGGCGAGCATGTCATCCTCCCGAACGGCCTGAGTATCCTGAGAAAGGCGGATAGCCTTGGGAAAAAGGTAGTCAGCGCCGCTTCCGACTGTCAAGGGTCGATCCCGGCGGCGCTCGGGCACGCGGCCCGCCACCAGAGCGGCGCAGCGGCCTTCGGCCTCCACGCCCAGGGCTCCACGGCAGGCGAGGAGGGTGGCGCCGGTGGTGACCAGGTCGTCCACGATCACGAGGGTGCCGCCCTCTGGCAGTTCGCCGCGGCGGCGGAATTCGCCGGCGGCCAGGCGATGCCGTTCGAGCCTGTCCCGGCCGGCCTGCCGTCCGGCGAAAAGTCGTCTCGCCAACAGGCTCTTCGGGCGAGGCAGCTTCAGCCGGCGGGCGATCATCTCGGCCAGGATCCGGCTCTGGTTGAAGCCGCGATTCAGGGCCCGAAGCGGCGAGAGGGGTACCGGTATCAGATGCCAGGGTTCGGGCCATCCGCTCGCCGCGAGACCTTCGGCCATGGCCCTGGCCAGCATCGCGGACGGCGCATCGTCGGAGGCGTACTTCCAGGCCTTCACCAGTCCCAGCAGGCGCTTCTCGGCCAGGAAGGCGGCCAGCAGGGGGAAGTCCGGCTGAAGTGGGCGCACCGTTCCATCGGGCTTCAAGTCAGCCCGGCAGCCCGAACAGAGCAAGGGGACGCGCCCTCCCTCCAGGCGACCATAGGCGAATACCTCGCCGCAGCCGTGACAGCGCGTGGGAAACAGCCTGCCGAGAAGTTGGTCGAGCATGGCCTCGATGGGTCGAGGTCGCGGAAGGTTCAGCGCGATTCGAGGGCCCGGCTCATGGCCTGGAGGGGAGCGGGCATGGCGGTCCAGTAGCTGAAGGCCGCCGCGCCCTGGCCCAGGAGCATGGCGCGTCCATCGGCGCTCTTGCAGCCGCGCTCGCGGCAGTCGCGCAGCCAGGGCGTGTCGTGGGTGACGAGATCCATCACCGCGGGACTACCGCCCGCCAGCGGCAAGGGCGGCAGAGCGTCGGTCTCGTGCAGCCCAAGACTCGTGGCCTGGATCACGACGTCGACCTGACTGACTTCTTGAACCGTGGCAATTTCGGTGCCCGCAGCATCGAAGGCCGAGGCGAGATCGCGAGCCCGCCCCTCATCGCGATTGAGGATGTCCACCCGGGCGAGGCCCATGTCGACGAAGGCCGCGAGCACGGCCCTCGCCGCGCCGCCGGCGCCCAGGATCAGAGCGCTCCTGCCGGCGAGTTCGCCGAAGTGATCGCGGGCGGCATGTGCGAAGCCCTCGAGGTCGCTGTTGTGGCCCTGCCAGAGTTCGCCCGTCCAGCGCAGGGTGTTCACGGCGTGCAAGCGCCGGGCCTCGGAGCTGAGATCCTCGAGCAGGGCGAACCCCTCTTCCTTCAGAGGTACGGTAAGGTTGAGGCCTCGAAAACCCTCCTCGGCGAGGCGAGGCAGACGCTCGGCCAGTTCCCCGGCCGGGCAGCGGATGAGTTCGTAGCCGCCCTCCAGGCCGGCGGCGGCGAGAGCCGCGTTCTGCATGTCCGGCGACTTGGAGTGGGCCACCGGATCTCCGAGCAGGGCCAGTTTCCAGAGAGCGCTCACGCCACGGCCTCGCGACGTTTCAGGGCGAGGATCCACACGGCCATGCCGCTGACGATGAATCCCACGCTCACCCACTGGCTCACCGTGAGCCCCCAGAAGCCGCTGCTGACCGAGTCGTACCAACGGAACTGGTCCATGATGATGCGATGGATGCCGTAGAGGGT
>CAYPGS010000040.1:7973-14320 GCA_964410395.1 uncultured bacterium | reverse complement strand
CCTGCAAGCGGATCCACGCCGATCATGAGGGGCGCGTGAAAGTGGCCATCCTCACCATGCACCAGGATCAGGAGTTCGTGAACGCGGCCTTCCGTGCCGGAGCCTCGGGTTTCATCGTGAAGTCCAGTGCCTTTTCCGAACTGGACACCGCCATCGAAACCATCATGTCGGGACAATTCTATCTGAGCCCCGCTATCTCAGACGTCTTCGTGCAGGGTCAACTGGGCGAGGATTCCAAGTCGCCCGCCAACCCCATCAGCCTGCTCACCTCCCGGGAGCGGCAAATCTTCCAGCTGCTGGCCGAAGGGCTGAGCGTGAAGGAAGTGTCCTTCAAACTGGGTATCAGCCACAAGACGGTGCATGCGCACCGGGCCACCATCATGAAGAAGCTGGAAATCGGAAACGTGGCCGAGCTGACCAAGCTGGCCATCCGGTACGGAATCACGACGCTCGAGTAAATCCCCAGCAGTTACCCATCGACTGGCGTCGCCCCCAGTCGCTCGAGTTCGTCCAGTACGAGCTTCTCGACATGGGGAAAGGTGTCGATCATTTCCGGCGACAACTCGAGACAGGCCTCGACCTTCTTCGGTATCACGCCCAAGACCAAAACGGATTCGGGTCCGGAGTCGATCAGTTTCAGCCGCTGAAGCGCCGATATCAAGCCCGGATCGTGAGCGCTCAGGCCGGGATCGACTGCGGCCGCGCTCAGGTCCTTCCCTCGATAGCTGCGAACCACACCGCTGCTCCCCTCGGCGCGAAGGGCGTCGACGATGATCACAGCTCGAGCCTTGGCGAGATACTGGGACAGGTCGAATCCCGGTGTGCCGAGATCCAGGACTTCGACAGATTCGTCGAAGCGGTGGCGCCGACGAAACCAGTCGGTGAAGGCCGGCCCCACCCCATCGTCTCCCATGAGAATGTTGCCGATTCCAAGGACCCGCAGCGTCTTCATTTCCCCACCCTAGAGCGCGCGGACCTTCGCCAAGGTCCGTCCCTTGGGATCAAGGGTGTGGATGGCGCAGGCCAGGCAAGGGTCGAAGGAGTGGATGGTCCGCAGGACTTCAAGCGGCCTTTCCGGATCGGCAACGGGATTTCCCACCAGGGCCGCTTCCAGGGGCCCCGGGTTTCCTTCGGCGTCCCGCGGCGCGATGTTCCAGGTGGAAGGCACGACGGCCTGGTAGTTCGCGATCTTTCCGTCGCGAATGACAACCCAATGCGAGAGTGTGCCGCGTGGGGCTTCATGGATGCCGTAGCCCTTCTGCTCGCCGGCGGGGAATACGGGTTCGTTGAGCACCTCGGTATCACCCGAAGCGATATTGCTGACCAAAAGATCCCAGTGACGAAGCGCGAGCTCGGAGAGCATGGCGCAGCGGATTGCCCGGGCCAGCAAGCGTCCCGGCGTGGAGTGCAACAGCTCCGGCCCCAGCTTCGTGCCCGCCACCGAGCCCGCGATCTCGAGGGCCCTGTTCGCCCATTTCCGGGTCAGTTCATGTCCGGCCGCATATCCCACGAGCACCTGCGATAGCGGACCGACCTGCATTGGCCGCCCCTGGAAGCCGGGAGCCTTGACCCAGGAGTACTTGCCCTCGGGATCGTGATCCGTGTATTGGGGCTTGGTCTCGCCATGCCAGGGATGACGCGTCCAGTCGCCTTCGTACCAGGAGTGGACCACGCTCTCGGACACGTGATCGCCGAACCAGGCGTTGTCGAAGTCGGAGATGGTCTGGAGTGTCGACAGATCACCGTCGACAATCGTGCCGCCCGGCAGGTCGAAGCTCGTGCCTCCGGTGTTCAGTGGCATGTCGGGCACGGCCAGATAGCTGGTCACGCCCGAACCATAGGCAAGCCAGTCGGCGTACATGGCCCCCACCGCGCAGACGTCCACGAAGTAGACGTTCTGGATGAAGTCCACAGTCTCCTCGAGGAGATCGCGAATCTCGTAGAGTCGGGCCATGTTCAGGGCCGCCTGGTTGTCGAGGTTGATGGCGTTGGCCACGCCGCCCACCGCCAGGTTCTGGATGTTCGGCGTCTTGCCGCCGAGGATGGCCACGACCTTGTTGGGCAGGCGTTGAGCCTCCAAAGCCTGCAGATAGTGGCTCGTGGCCAGGAGGTTGACCTCCGGCGAAAGCTTCATGGCCGAATGTCCCCAGTAGCCGTTGTTGAAGATTCCCAGCTGCCCCGAACTGACGAACCCTTCGAGCCGGCTCTTCACGGCCTCCAGCTCGCGCCGGCTGTTGCCCTTCCAGCTGGAGAGGCTTTCGCCAAGCTTGGAGCTAGCCGCTGGATCAGCATCAAGGGCGGAAACCGGATCCACCCAGTCCAGTGCCGAGAGCTGATAGAAGTGCACGATGTGATCGTGCATGCCATGGGCGGCAAGGAGCAGGTTCCGTATGAACTGAGCGTTGAGCGGCACCTCGAGGCCCAAGGCGTTCTCGACAGCGCGCACCGAGCAGATGGCGTGCACCGTGGTGCAGACACCGCAGATGCGCTGGGTGATCAGCCAGGCGTCACGGGGGTCCCGTCCTTCGAGAATCTTCTCGATGCCCCTCCACATCTGTCCGGATGTCCAGGCCCGACTGACCTTTCCCTTGTCCACTTCCACGTCCACACGCAAATGCCCTTCGATACGAGTGACGGGGTCGATGACGATCCGCTTAGACATTGGCATCTCCCAGGTTTGGCGCGGGAGCGGGGGCCGGACTCGCCGGCTTGGGCCCGCGACCCGCCAGGATCGGGTACTTCCGGATGGCGACGATGTAGACGAGCACTTCCAAGGCGATGAACCCCACCGTCACCAATATTTCGAAGACCGAGGGGAAGTAGGACCAGCCTCCTCCCGGATCGAAACCGATGAGGTAGACGTTGAAGCGATAGAGCGAGCCCGCGAACATGATGATCATGGCCACGAAGAAGAGCATTCCCGCGCTGTAGCGTGCCTTGCGCGACAGCAATATCAGGGCGGGCGCCAGGAAAGCCGCGGTTTCCAGGATCAAGAAGAAGCTGAGCCAACCCGAGCTAATGGCGCGGTGAAGCTGGTCGCGGGTACTGAGGTCCAGGAAGCGAAGCATGAGGAAGAGGAAGATCACGATCACGGCCGAGGCCGAAAGCGAGGCCAGCATCTTCGTTTCCCTAGGACGTTTCAGCAGCACGCTGCTCAAGGTGGCCTCGAAGACCACCACCGCGTATCCCATGGCAATGCAGGAGATAAGGAAGAGCACGGGCAGCAGCGGCGTGTGCCAGAGCGGGTCCAGTTTGTATAGGGCCAGCATCATGAGGGAGCCGAGGGAGGACTGGTGCAGGGTCGGCAGCAGCAGTCCCATGGCAATGATCCAGATGAGCGCCTTGTCCAGCCGCGGCGCCACGCGCATGGCGAAGCGTCGCAGCCGAGTTGATGGGCTGCCTTGCCAGGCCTCGAGTTGGGCTGGGAACAGCTCGATCCAGAGCACTAGGATATAGGCCATCACGCAGAGGGCGACCTCGAGCAGAATCGAATTGAGGTTCCACAGGTGCGGCATCACCACAACCTTGTACAGGTTCCAGTAGCGACCCACGTCGATGACGATGGCGAAGCCCGCAAGGGTGTATCCCAGGGCACTCGTTAGGATGGCCGGGCGAACCAAGGGGTGGTACTGGCCGCGATTGAGAATGTAGCAGAGGCTCGCGACGGCGTATCCGCCACAGGCCAGAGCCGTGCCGACGACCACGTCGTAGGTGATCCAGATGCCCCAGGGATAGCCGTCGTTCAGGGCGGTGGGTGCCCCAAGACCCGAGGCGAACCTCCACACGAGAACCAGAGCGCCCAGACCGAAGAGCACGGCCATCGCCTTGATGGGACGGGAGAGAACTTTACCTCCAACGGGATGAGCTAGCTCATTCATGCCTCACCCCTTTCTCTCTCCTCACGGGCGTTCTGCCGGTTGATGATCATCACGACTCCCAGGGCCGCGTAGAGAATCACTGGTGTCACGAAACCGCGATAGACGCCATGCTGGATGGTCTCACCGAGCTGCGGTACCGGCTCGCCCCCCAGGACGGGAAACCCCAGGTCCTGGAAGTCCAGGTCGGCGGGCGCGAGGTGCAGCACCTGGGTGCCTCCCGCTTCATGCTCGCCGAATACGTGATGCATGTAGCGTTCGGGGTGTTCGTCCAGACGCCGCCAGGCCTCGTGCAACAGGCTCTCGTAGGGGCCGTAGATCACGGCCTCCCGCGGACAGGCTTCGCAGCAGGCGGGGATCCTGTCCTCGCCGAGTAGATGGCGGCAAAGTTCGCACTTCACGATCATGGGCGTGGCCGACTCCCACTGGAACTTCGGCACGTTGAAGGGACAGGCCACCTGGCAGTATCGGCAGCCGATGCAGCGACCTGGGTCGTAGCCCACGATGCCCCGCTCGTCCTTGCTCAGCGCGCCCAGAATGCAGGCGGACACGCATCCCGGATCCACGCAGTGCATGCACTGTCGCTTCACGAATGTATGCTCATGCGTGGTGTTACTGAGTTTGACGATGGTCTTGGTTTTGTCCGAGAGGTCGCGCGGCGCGTCGTAGTAGCCGCCGCTGAAGTCGATGTCTTCGGGTGGCAGCTCGTTGGCGATCTTGCAGGCGCTCACGCAGGCACGGCAGCCGATGCAGCGGGCGCTGTCGCAGAGCATGCCCACGGCCTTCGGCGACAGGGGTTTTCGCCCCCTGCTCACGGCGGGACTCGGCAGAGCGGCCAGAGCTCCGCTCGAGGCCAGGCATTTGAGGAATGTACGTCGATCGAGATTCACCTCAGACCTCCTCTTCCGAATCCGCGAGCTTCTTGGAGAACATCACGCCCGCGCCGAGTCCCGCACCCAGCACAAGACCGGCCACTCCCGTGGCCAAGGGACTGACTCGTCCGTTCTCCGGGTTCAGCTCCGGATAGTGTGCGGGGGCTGTCGGATACTCGATGTTCACGGTCTCGTGGATGGCGGTGCGCCAGAGCAGGCTCTTCTCGGTGCAACCCACGCAGGGGTGACCGATGCCGATGGGCCAGGCCCCCACTTCGCCGAACTGCTTGGTGGAGCAGTTGGCGTAGGTCTGCGGGCCCTTGCAGCCGAGCTGATAGAGGCAGTGTCCTTCCCGATGCTTGTCGTCGCCGAAACGTCCCGCGAAACGTCCCGCATCGAAGTGCGGCCGCCGCGGGCAGTGCTCGTGGATGGTCTGTCCGTATGCGAAGAGCGGGCGTCCCTGATTGTCCAGGGCGGGCAGGGTTCCCAGGCTCACGTACTGGAGAACGGTGCCGAGTAGGTTGTAGGGGTTCGGGGGGCATCCCGGTAGGTTGATCACGGCCCCTTCCACGAGGTCGCTCACCCCCACTGCGCCCGTGGGATTGGGGTCGGCCGCGGGCAGGCCACCGAAAGATGCACAGGAGCCGATGGAGATCACGGCACCGGCCGCCTCTGAAACCTCGGTGAGCATGTCCATGGCGGTCTTGCCGGCGATCTTGCAGTAGACGCCTTCATCCTTTGTCGGGATGGCTCCTTCGACCACCAGCACGAAGTGTCCGCGGAACTGATCCACCGCGCGGTGCAGGACATCTTCGATCTGCTCGCCGGCGGCTGCGAAGAGAGTTTCGTGGTAATCGAGGGAGACGAGCTCGAGAATAAGCTTGGCCACGTCTGGAGCCGAAGTTCGAAGCAGGGTTTCGGTGCAGCCGGTACACTCCTGGAAGTGCAACCAGATGACCGAAGGCCGCAGCGCTCCGGCGGCCGCGGCCCTCGCGATCTTCATGCCGGCCTCGATGGGCAGCCCCACGGAGGCTGCCGCCAGGAGGCAGGTTTTCATGAAGGTCCGACGATCGAGTTCAGGAGGAGAAGCGGACAGACGGGTAAATCGGGGCACGGCCTTTTCCATGGTGGACCCCCGGGCGGAGAGGAAAAGACTTCATGTGAAAACATTCACTGGTTAACCGTATTCACCCTTTCGGAAGCTGTCAAATCGATGGATTCAGTGGGAATACGGCGCAATTGTCCTCTTCACAAGCCACTGGAAATCAGTGGCTTACCGGCCTGGTCGAACCACCCCTGAATAATCCTCAATGGGCTTGGTCCTTCCAGGGGTGTGGTGTAAGCAATATCATACTCCGAAAGCGCCAATTCCACGCTCTGGGAACCCACACTTTGCGATTGGACTGCCCCCCTCGGCTAAACCCGCAAAACGTCGAGGATTGCAGGCTTCTCCGCAGCTTCCATGTCGCCACTTGTCTAGCGAGGCTTGATAATGTTAATATAGCAAGCTCAGGCACCTCCAAAGAGGATGGCCCATGTCCAGATTATTTGTCATCCTGCTGCTGTTCTCCGCAGTTTCCGCGCAGGCCTTCACCCTGCT
>CAYPGS010000040.1:0-7873 GCA_964410395.1 uncultured bacterium | reverse complement strand
CTGAGGAACCTGAAACTGCTACTACCCGAGGGCGGCAGAGGATTTGGCGGCAGCAGCGGAACTTTTCATCTGGAAGACATCCATGTGGACGGTCAGGGCAACTACTACACCGACGGCATCGGCTACGCCTACGCGACCATGTACATGGACAAGATCCTCATCGAGAACATCTGGGGATACGGCATCCACAGCTCCTCCGCCTACTCGGCCATCGACAGTCTCGAGATACGCAACGTTAGAACCGGGTCGGAATCCGCCATCGACCACTGGTATGGGAACATAGCCATCAGCAATTCGAAAGTGGTGGACTGCAAGGGCGATATCGGAGGGGGCCTCTACGTGTTCCATGGGTCCGCTCAGGTTTCGAATATGATGTTCATCAACAACCTGGCCGAGCGAGGCGGAGGAGCTGTCGCGGTCGAAGGGGACGAAGCGCATGCCATTTTCTCCGACTGCAGCTTCGTCGGAAACGATTCCGAAAACGACTCTGGTGGTGGAATAGCATGTTTCTACAGATCCTCCATCGAAGTCACCAACTGTACGTTCACCGGAAACTACGATGAGGCGATTTCCATAAGCATGAGCGGTTCTGAGGCTGTAGTCATCAACACGCTCATCGCCCACAATCCCGGCCATGGCGTGCGAGTCAACTCCGGAACGCTCACCATGACCTGCTGTAACGTCTTCGGCAATGATGCTGGCAACTTCGAGGGCGTCGACGATCCCACCGGAACGGACGGCAACATCTCCGAGGAGCCCATGTTCTGCAACCTGGGCGGCGGCGAAGATCCCCTGACCATAAGCGTGAACTCACCCTGCCTGCCGGAGAACAACGACTGTGGCGTTCTCATCGGCAATTCCGCCGCGGATTGCGATCTGGAAATGTTCGCCATCAGTGGGCATATCGAGAACGAGGAGGGGTTGCCGCTATCCGGCGTCGAGCTTTCGGGACACTACCAAAACTACTACACGGACGATTTCGGTGACTACGTGATCCCCAGCGTTGAGGGATGGTCCGGTGTCATCTCTCCCTACTTCGAGTCCTATCACTTTGAACCCAGAGACCGGAGCTACTCATCCATCGAGGCAGATCAACTAGACCAGGACTTTCTCGCCTACTACTCAACACTGCACCTCGTGCCCGAGGAGTTCCCCAGCATCGGCGAAGCCCTTGCCATCGCCCTGTCAGGCGACACCATCCTGGTATCACCAGGTCTCTACGAAGGTGAGAACAACCGCGACCTCACCTTTCGTGGCGAGGACGTGGTGCTCATGTCCATCGGAGGCTCCGACCAGACAGTACTGGACTGTCAGGAGTCGGGTCGCGGATTCCTCGTGCATCTGGGGGAAACGTCCGCCGCGACCATCGAGGGCTTCACGATCCTGAACGGTCGTGCGACGGAAGAGCTTACCGGAGGCTCCCGTGGCGGCGGACTGCTGATTCATGGTGCCTCGCCGACCCTGCGGGATCTGGTGATCCAGGATTGCCATGCCGTGGAGGGAAACGGCGGTGGAATGGCCATCGAGGATTGCGCCTCGATCATGAATGGGATCCATTTCATCGGCAACGAGGCACCCGGTCAGTACGGCAACGGTGGAGGGCTGCATATGAAGGACTCCTCGCCATCCATGGCATACTGCTTCTTCCATCGGAACTACGCCTATCGCTACGGAGGCGCGATCTGCGCCTTGGAATCACCCTTCAACATCCTTCACACGACCATCGTGGGCAACATTGCTGGTTGGGAGGGCGGGGCCTTGGCGGGTAACCAACTGACTGGATCGCTATTCCTAGCAGCGGTCTTCGCCCTCAATAGGGCTACCGGAGGAGGGGCGGCATTCCACGGTTCGACCAACTATCAATCCGACTTCGAATGCTCAGTCTTTTTTGACAACGGTGAAGTTCCCTACACAGGAAACTTCGATGATCCAGTCGGCAGCAACGACAACTACGAGGTGGACCCACTCTTCTGCGATCCCGAGAACGGAGACTTCAAATTGACCACGGATTCCCCCTGCCTACCGGACAATAACCCCTGCGGCATTCTCATCGGCACTTTCGGCGCGGGTTGTCCCTAAGAGGTGGCTTGAGATGAAGACCCCTACTCCTCGCTTTTTCTGGGTTACGCTTTTTGCAGCCATGTCCGTCGTGGTATTCGCATCGCCAGGCCAGGCCCTCGTCATCCATGTTCCGAGCGACTACGAGACCATCACAGAGGCCGTGCTTATCGCGAGCGACTACGACACGGTGCTCGTTGCATCGGGTTTCTATCCTGAACCCAATCTAGCGATCAATGACAGGATCTCCCTATTCAGCGAAACGGGCGAAGCCGACTGCGCCACTATTTACGGCGCCGGAGGCCTGTACATCCACATCGAGAGCGCCGTTATTCGCATGAAGGGATTCACCATCTACGGCTACACGGAAGCCAACATCTACCTGGATGGGGCGAACGCCTATCTGGAGAATCTGATCATCACGGGAGCCGGACTGGCCGACGCCGGCATGGGGATACGCGCTTACAGCGACGCCGGTATCTGGAGCAATCTGACCATCGTGGGAAATCGCCCGCGGTCTGGTTCCGATACGGGAGGAGTGTTCGCGTACATCGACGATCACCTGCCTGATTTCCGCCCCTCGCTGAATAACTGCATCATCGCTTTCAATGAAGGCTATGGAATCAACTTCACCACGGACAACTGGTACTGGGGAGCTTTCTTCACGGGATACCCTGCCCTCTCGGCCTCCTGCGTGTACGGAAACGAGCTGGGTGACTTCCACGCCGACAGCTACGACTTCACACACAGGCTCGGCATCTTCTCCAAAGACCCCAAGTTCGTGGACTGGGAACATGGAGACTTCATGCTCATGCCCCACTCCCCCTGTCTCCCGGAGGGTAACTACCTGCGCAGTCTCCTCGGAGCACTGGGCATGACCGACCCCACCGGCGTGGACGATGCACCCTCCCATGCGCCACCCCTGCTCCTGCTGCAGAACCACCCCAATCCATTCAATCCGAGCACGCGAATCGATTTCCTCCTGGGCGAAGCGCAGCGTGCTAGCGCCGCCGTGTACGACGCTTCCGGTCGACGCGTCACCACTCTCGCCAAGGAGCGCAGCTTCCCGGCGGGACATCATCACTTCACCTGGAACGGGCGGAGCGAGAGCGGCCAAGCCTTGGCTTCCGGCATCTACTTCGTCCAAATCAAAACGCCGCTGGACACCCAGCGGCGCAAGATGCTGCTTCTGAAGTAGCGCTTAGAGCAGGCCGAAGGACTGCTCCGCGAAGACCCGTATGGGCTCCCAGTACACTCCGAAGAGAACCGTGAGGCCCGCCAGCACGGTGACCACCGTGGTCGTCACGGCCGGCGCGGGCAGGCGCCCCTCGGGCAGGATCATCTCGCCCTCGGTGCCGTCGATGAGCATGGCCTTGGCGATGCGCATGTAGTAGGCGAGCGAGACCACCGAGTTGAGCAGACCCACCACGGCCAGCCAGATCCATCCCCCTTCGACCAGAGCGGCGAAGAGATAGAACTTGCCGATGAAACCGAAAGCCGGCGGCAGCCCCGTGAGGCTGAAGAGGAAGACGCCCATCATCACGGCCAGCCAGGGATTGCGCTTCCACAGCCCGCGCATGGCCCGGATGTCCTCGGTGCCTGCCTGGTCGGCCACCACCGAGATGATCATGAAGGCGCCGAAATTCATGAGCAGGTAGGCGAAGAGGTAGAAGACGATGGCCGACATGCCGGCCTCGTTCATGAGCACCACGGCCATGAGCAGGTATCCCGCGTGGGCGATGGAGCTATAGGCCATCAGGCGCTTGAGATTGTCCTGCCAGAGCGCCGTGAGATTGCCGATGGACATGGTGGCCACGCTGATGGCCGCGATGAGCCCCGGCCAGAGCAGGGACAGCTCTCCCGCAGCGAGATTCGTGGAGTGGAAGAGCCTCAGCAGCAGGGCGAATCCCGCGGCCTTGGGCCCCACCGAGAGGAAGGCCGTCACGGCGATGGGCGCGCCTTCATAGACGTCGGGGCACCACATGTGGAAGGGCACCGCCGCCACCTTGAAGCCCAAGCCCACCAGAATCAGCGCCACCGAGATGAACAGGGTTACCGTGTTGGGCGGCTTCAGGGCGAGGGTCGCGCCGATGCCGCCGAAGTCCAGGGTTCCGGTCATGCCGTAGAGGAAGCTCATGCCCACGAGCATGGCGCCGGAGGCCAGCCCTCCGTAGATGATGTACTTGATGCCCGCCTCGCGGCTGCGCAGGTTGCCCTTGAGGCTCGCCACCAGCGAGTAGCTCACGATGGAAACGGTTTCCATGGCCAGGTAGGCCATGAGCAGGTTGCGCGAGGAGGCCATGAGCATCATGCCGAGAACGACCGTGAGCACCAGGGCGCTGAACTCCGAGCCCTGCTTCTCCAGTTCCTTGCTGTAGGCGGCCATGAGAATGGTGAGCACGCCCACGATGAGGAAGAAAAGCCGGAAGAGGTGGGTGAAACCGTCTGACGCGATGAGCCCCTCGAATAGCGGAGTGGGTTCGTCGCCCACCTGCGCCATGGCCGCCGTGATGGCCAGCAGCACGAAGATCAAGGGCCCGCCGCTCAGCTTCTTGGACAGGCTGCCCAGGAAGGCGAATATGATCCCCGCCATGAGCCAGAGCTCGGGAGCGAATCGACTCAGACTGCTCAGATTCTCCATTAGAATCCCGCCGTCGTTACAGGTCCCACGTGCACGACAAGGTAGTTCAGGGTATCGCTGATGAGATCGAGCACCGGCATGGGCCAGACGCCCAGCACGATCACGATGATGGCCAGCGGCACCAGGGTGATCCACTCACGCACGTTCATGTCCGTGAGGTCCTTGTATTTCGGATTCAGCTCGCCTAGGAAGATGCGCTGGAAGGTCCAGAGCAGGTAGGCCGCCGTGAGCACCACGCCCAGCATAGACACGATGGTGTAGACCGGGAAGGTCTTGAAGGCGCCCAGGAAGACCAGAACCTCGCTCACGAACCCGCTGAGGCCAGGCAGACCCAGGCTCGCGAAGAAGGCCAGGGCCGTGAAGCCCGTGTAAGCGCCGACGCGGCTCGCCAGACCGCCGAAGCCCTCGATGTCGCGATGATGCACCCGGTCGTAGACCACGCCCACCAAGAGGAAGAGCATGGCGGTGATGGTGCCGTGGTTGAACATCTGCAGCACGGCGCCGTTGATGCCCTGGGGCGTCATGGCCGCCATGCCGAGCATCACGTATCCCATGTGGCTGATGGACGAGTAGGCCACGAGCTTCTTGAGGTCCTTCTGCGCCATGGCCACCAGCGCGCCATAGATGATGTTGATCATTCCGATCACTGCCAGGAACCAGGCGAATTTCGCCGTGGCCTCCGGGAGCATGGCGTAATTGATGCGGAGCAGCCCGTAGGTGCCCATCTTCAGGAGCACGCCGGCCAGGATCACCGAGATGGCCGTGGGCGCCTCCACGTGGGCGTCGGGAAGCCAGGTGTGGAAGGGGAAGGCCGGAATCTTGATGGCGAAGCCGATGTAGAGCGCGAACCAGAGCAGGGCCTGTGCACCCACCGCGATGCCCTTGGTGGCGTGCATGATCTCGACCATGTTGAAGGTCTTGCCCGCCTGGTAGTAGAGGTAGATCATGGCGATGAGCATGAACACGCTGCCGAAGAGCGTGTAGAGGAAGAACTTGATGGCCGCGTAGATCTTCCTCGGACCTCCCCAGATGCCGATGAGGAAGTACATGGGCAGCAGCATCACTTCCCAGAACACGTAGAAAAGGAAGAAGTCCAGCGAGCAGAAGACGCCGAGCATGCCCGTTTCGAGCAGCAGGAAGAGCGAGAAGTAGGCCTTCAGCTGCCGATTGATGCCGAAACTCGCCAGGATCGCGATGGTGCTCACGATGGTCGTGAGGATCACCATGGAGATGCTGATCCCATCCACGCCCATGAAGTACGTGATGTTGAAGCTCTCGATCCAGGTGTACGGACCGTCGGTGAACTGGAACTGCTCCAGGTGCGATCCCGTGAAGACACGCTGGAAGTTCTGGTAGAGCTGCAGCGACCAGAAGAGCGGCGGCAGCGTGGCCGCGAGGCCGACCCACTTGATCCACTTCTCCCGGCTCGACGGCAGCAGCAGGATGACCGCCGCCCCGATCAGGGGGAAGAAAGTGATCCAGCTGAGGATGTGGCTAGGCATGTTTCAGGCGACCTCCTCTGTCGTCCGCGTCATACGTGCGCCCGCGACTAGCGGGGGAATCCGATCAGCAGTCCGAGGATCACCAGGAGCACGGTCCCGGTGGCCACGGCGTAGGCGTAACTCTGAATGCGTCCGGTCTGCAGGCGGCGCAGGCGCTCGCCGGCGACCTTGGCCGCGTCGGCCACGGCGTTGACGAGACCGTCCACGAATCCGGCGTCGATCCAACCGCTGACTACCGATGTCCAGCGGGTGAGAGTGGCCGTGCCGTTGACGATGCCGTCGATGATCTTCAGGTCGAAGCGCGCCAGGCCCACCATGGTGCGCAGCACGCTCTTCACCACCGTGGCGTCGTAGAGCTCGTCCACGTAGTACTTGTTGTAGATGAGCTGGTAGAGCCCCTTGAAGCGATTGGCCAGGTTCGCCGGAATGTCCGGGCGCCGGGTGTAGATGAAGAGCGCCAGCAGGCCCGAGAGGGCCGCGCCGACCACCGACAGGGCCATGAGCCAGTATTCGGCCGGATCGATGGCGTGATGTTCGCCGTGTCCGTGATCGTCGTGGGCGTAGGCTTCCTCGTGGACCTCGCCCGGCGTCTCGTCGCCGTTCATACGATGGCCGTCGCCGCCGTGGGCGGCCTCGCCGTGCTCATCGGCGGCATGACCGTGTTCGTCCTCTGCCGCCATAGCCGTCGACACCAGGGCGGGCGCCTGCCACTGGGCATGAGCGCCGCCGTCGTGATGATACATGGCCGGCTCGAGCCACTGGTGGATGCGGTTGCTTCCGCCCAGGGCATGGGGCACGCCGGTGAATCCGCCGACGGTGGCGAGAAGGGCCAGCACCACCAGCGGTCCCACGACCACCCAGGGCTGCTCCTTGATGTGGCTCCTGGTGTGCTCGTCGGCGCGGTTCTCGCCGAAGAAGGTCACGGCCACCAGACGGAACATATAGAAGGCCGTGAGCAGGGCGCCCAGGAATCCCATGAGCCAGAGACCCTTGTGCCCGCTCTCCCAGACCTTCCAGAGGATCTCATCCTTGCTGAAGAATCCCGCGAAGGGCGGGATGCCCGCGATGGCCACCGTGGAAACCAGGAAGGTGCCGAAGGTCCAGGGCATCTTTCGCGCCAGGCCGCCCATCTTGCGGATGTCCTGCTCGTGATGCATGGCGAGGATCACGCTGCCCGAACCCAGAAAGAGACAGGCCTTGAAGAAGGCATGGGTCATCAGATGGAAGATGCCCGCGCTGAAGGAGGCCACGCCCACGCCGAGCATCATGTAGCCGAGCTGGCTCACCGTGGAGTAGGCCAGCACCTTCTTGATGTCGTTCTGGGCCAGTCCGATGGTCGCGCTGAAGAGCGCGGTGATGGCCCCAACCGTGGCCACCACGGCCAGGGCCGTGGGCGCGAGGATGTAGAGTCCGTTGAAGCGCGCGATCATGTAGACGCCGGCGGTCACCATGGTCGCCGCGTGAATGAGGGCGCTCACCGGTGTGGGACCGGCCATGGCGTCGGGCAGCCAGACATAGAGCGGAATCTGCGCGCTCTTGCCCGTGGCCCCCACGAAGAAGAAGATGCCGATGGCGTCCAGGAGGGGCAGGCCCAGGAAACGCATGTCCCGCAACAGGGGCGTCAGCTCGTTGATCTCGCTGAAGCGGAAGGTGCCGTGGCCGGCCTGGATGA
>CAYPGS010000039.1:0-15284 GCA_964410395.1 uncultured bacterium | reverse complement strand
CAGGTGGACGGGGCTCTGGCCTGCAAGCGCCTCCGGGAGCGCTGTCGACGCTCTTCACCGGCGGCTTCTGGGCCGGCGACTCCCCGAGCTACGTGGGCAGTCGCGACTTCACGGCCGATCCCGATCCCGATTGGTTCGTCTGCTCGGATCCAACAGGCTACGTGGAACCCTATCCCGGTTTCCCCGTGGACTGGCTGCCGGACCTCGCTCTCAGCGATGGAATGGTGATCACGGCCTACGACGACGCGTACAGCAGCCAATCCCGAGGCTGGCTCGTGGGACAGGCCTCAGTGGCCTATCCCGACCCGCCCTTCGATCGATTCGCGCTGCTCTTCTATCGATTCTCGAACCTGGGCGAGGTGGCCGCCGACGGTCTCTACCTCGGTGAGTATCTCGACCTGGACATCGGTGAGTTCACCCTGAACTGGGGAGATACGGACTACGACCGCCAGATGGTCTACATGTACGAGGACATGGCCGCGCAGCATGTCGGCCTCCGATTGCTGGGCGCGGAGCCGGCGAATCTGAGTCTGGTGCGAAACGACGAGTTCGTTTACGACCTGGCCTATATTCTCGATGAGGATCAGTTCGGATTCCTCTCCGCAAGCGCTCCGGAGTATCAGGTTCCCACGGCCTGGGAGGCCGCCGACTGGAGCATCATGGCTTCGGCCGGGCCCTACCATCTCGCGCCCGGCGACCGTGTGACGGTGGCCTTCGCGGTGGTGGTGGGTGAGGGTCTCCCCGACCTTCAGATGAACGCCGACCTGGCGCTCGAGCGCTACCTGTCCGTGATCAACACGGAGGCTCCCGAACAGCCAGTGATTCCATCGCAGCTGACACTGCTGCCCAACGTGCCCAACCCCTTCAACCCCGCTACCGAGATCTTCTACAGCCTGCCCGAAGCGGGCGATGTGAAGGTGGAGGTCTTCGACCTGCGCGGACGCCTCGTGGAGACGCTCTTCGAGGGACGCCAGGATGCGGGACCGCAAAGGCTCAGCTGGTCGGCCGACGAGCTGTCCAGCGGCATCTATCTGCTCAGGGTCCAGACCGACGACGATTTCAAGAGCCGCAAGATGGCCCTGATCAAGTGAGCGTAGCGCAAGACCCCCGGCGATCCTGCCGGGGGTCATCTCCTCTGTTCAAGTCCATGTTCAAGTTCATGTTCATTTCACATAGCGCTCGAGCCACTGGCTTTGTTCCCAGAGCATGTGCATTACCGACTCCCGCGCCCGATAGCTGTGGCTTTCGTGGGGAAGCATCACCAGACGCGTCACGGCGCCATGTCCCTTGAGCGCGCCGAAGAGTCGTTCGCTCTGCAGCGGATAGGTACCCGCATTGTTGTCGGAGTCTCCATGGATGAGGAGAATGGGCTCGTCGATCTTCTCGGCATGCATGAAGGGGCTCATGGCGAAGTAGATTTCGGGAGCCTGCCAGAGAGAGCGCTCCTCGGCCTGAAAACCGAAGGGCGTTAGCGTACGGTTGTAGGCGCCGGAGCGAGCGATGCCGGCCTTGAAAAGGTCCGAGTGCGCCAGCAGGTTCGCCGTCATGAAGGCGCCGTAGGAGTGTCCGCCCACGGCCACGCGATTGGGATCGCCCACGCCGAGGGCCGCCACCGCGTCGATGGCAGCCCGGGCACTTGATACCAGCTGCTCAACGAATCGGTCATTGGGCTGATCGTCGCCTTCGCCAACGATGGGCATGGCCGGCTCGTCGAGCACTGCATAACCCTCGAGCAGGTGCACCAGGGGCGTCCACCATCCCACGCGCACGAATCGATGAGGCGAGCCGCGCACCTGTCCCGCCGCGGAGGCGTCCTTGAACTCCCTCGGATAGGCCCAGAGGATCAGGGGCAGAGGCTCATCGCGTCCGGGTTCATATCCCGGCGGCAGATAGAGGGTGCCGCTGAGTTCCACGCCGTCCTCGCGGGTGTAGCGGATCAACTCCTTGCTCACCTCAACAAGCTGTGGCGTGGGGTGGGGGAAGTCCGTTACGGCCTTGATGCGGTCGCGTTTCAGGTCGCGTATGTAGTGATTCGGCGGAGAGTCCAAGGCCTCGCGCCGGGTGAGGATACGCAGCTTCTTTGCGTCAAGCACATCCACGACCGTCTCGTAGTAGGGAGCCTCCGCGCGGAAGAGACGCTCCTTCTCACCTGTCGCCAGATCGAGTCGATCCAGGAAAGGGAAATCTCCCTGCTCGGAGGCTCCGCTTCCCGTGAGGAAGATCACCTCGGTGCTCTCTCCCCGTCGCAGCAAGCGCTGGCCCCGCGCGTCCCGCTCCATGAGTGGACGACCCGGATCGCCGTAGCGATCCTCCCGGCTTCGATCCACGAGCAGCATGGGTTCGAATTCGAATGCGTCGGGCTTCAGGCGCCAGGTCCTCACACGTCGCGTCTTCCACCAGGACTCGTTCAGCAAGGCCAAATCACCGTCGCCCCACAGCAGGTAGCTGAAGCGATAACCGAGCTTGGCGAGCAGGCGTCCTTCGCCCTCATAGGGCGGCGGCAAGAGGTGGACGGCGTCGCGGTACTCGGCTTCCAGTCCCGCATCGCCGCCGTCCAAGGCCTCGACGTAGTAGAGGGTCGCGTCGGCGTCGGCCCGCCAGCCGATGTTTCGACGCCCCTGGCGCACCGAGCCGAAGGCCATGGGCACGTCCTCGGCCAGGGGGAGGTCGGCGATACCGGCCACGCTGCGACCCTGCATGTCCCAGAGTTCGGTGATCAGAGGAAAGCGGTAGTAGGGCTGCGAGTAGGAGAACGGCTTTCGCAACCGGCTCACCAGGATGAGCGAGCCGTCGGGGGAGGGACGAAAACTCGTGATGAGATCGGGGCCACCAAGGGGCTCTGCAGCGCCGTCGATTTCCACCAGATGCAGACGTGAGAGTGCGTAGTGCACGAAGACGGCCTCGTCCACGGGATTCCCTAGAAGATCCTGGTGTGTTCGCGCGGGTCGCTTTCCGCCCAGGTTTTCCTGCACCACCGGGCCGGTCGGCGCGCTTTCCCGGGAGGGCGGGTTTCCGCGCTCGGCGATCACGCATCGCGCCACCAGGTGCCGGCTGTCCGGCAGCCAGCGATAGGGCCGACCGAAGGCGGCGTTCAAGGGAGGACAGTCCAGGGCATGTGCACGCCCGGTATCCACATCGATGACCCAGAGATCCAGGCGATCCTCGAACTCGAGTACGCAGGCCACCTTTTCGCCGTCGGGTGAGCAGTCGAGGTCGCGAATTCTGGCATTCAAGGGCCAGCCGCTGGTTTCCCGGGTCGGTCCCGCGCCGAGAGGCTTGAACGCCACCCGATGATAGGGACGCACCCGGCTCGGCCCGTTGTTCCCCGGATTGATGCGTAGGCCGGCCAGACGCAATTCGGGCTGGGAAAGGATGTCGATGTCGAGCAGGGAGTGTCGCTCGTAGATCATGAGGGTGCTGCGATCCGGACCCAGGTCCACCGAAGGCGTGGCGGGAGCGTCCACGAGCTTCATCAATTCCTCGGGAGGTAACTGATAGACGAGTTCTCCGGCGAAGCTCGAGCCGGCGAAAAGGAGTAGTGCAAAAAGCGTGAGGTGATACCTGGGCATGAAAAGCCTCCGGGATCGGGTCGGGCCCAGACTATCCCGGAGGCAATTTCCTGACAAGCATCGAGGCTACTTGATCAACATCACTTTCTGGCTCGTGGCGAACTCGCCCTGCAGGAGATTCACGAAATAGGTGCCGGAGGCCGCGAGCTTGCCTCGATGGTCCGTTCCGTCCCAGTTGATCTCATGGCGACCCGCATCCAGCGGTCCATTCACCAGCGATTTCACCCGTCGACCCTTCAGGTCGTAGATGAGCAGGCGCACGGGCTCGCCCTCATGCACCGAAATGGGAATGGCGCAGCGTCCGTTGAACGGGTTGGGGTAGGCAGCCATCATCGCGAAGGAGGGTGACGGAGTCTCGCCCACGCCCACCGCGAGTATCTCTTCCAGGGCGATCAGGAACCCGGCGATCTCCGCTTCGGTTCCCGTGGACACCCGCAGATGGTTCGGCATGCCCCAGCCCGAACGAACCTGATAGCCGTAGGTCAACAGTTCGCTGCGCACGGCCGAGGCGTCGGTACCCACATCGATCATGATGAAATTGGTGTGAGCTCCGATGGTGCCCAGTCCCATGTTCGCGGCACCGTCAAGCAACTGTGTGCGAGTCAGGTTGTTCAGGGCCACGGTGGAGGCGAGATGCGAGGGGTCTCCGAGGGCGGCGATGGCCGCGGCCTGGGCGGGCCGGGTGACCATGCCGAATGGCTGCGAGGATCCGATGAGCCCGATCTTGTCGGAGGAGGCGACCGCGTAGCCCACGCGCATGCCCGCCATTCCGTAGGCCTTCGAGAAGGTGCGCACCACTACCACGTCGTGGCCTTCCTCCACATAACGGATGCAGCTTTCATAGTCCGAAGATTCCACGTAGTCGTGATAGGCCTCGTCGACCACGAGGATGATGTCGTCGGGCAAGGACTCCACGAAGCCCTGCATCTCCAACTTGTCCACGATGGTGCCCGTGGGATTGTTCGGATTGACGAGATAGATCATCCTCGTGTTTGGCCCGATGGCCCCGCTGATCTCGACGAGATCCACCGTATGGTCCGACTTGAGCGGCACCTGCACATAGCTTGCACCCAGCGCCAGGGCCTCGCTCTCGATCTGTCCGTAGCTGGGATAGGCCGTGATCACCTCGTCGCCCGGCCCCAGGAAACCCTGAGCGATCAGATGGATCAACTCGGTGGCGCCCACGCCCGCGCAGATCTGTGAGGAGGACAATCCTTGGTGCGCGGCGATGGCGCTTTCCAGGCTGCTGCTGTACCAGTCGGGGTAGCGATGCCCGAGGGTGGCGGCGTCCTGGTGGGCCGCGAGAGCCAGGGGAGATGGACCTAGCGGGTTCTCGTTGTAGCAGAGCCGCCCATCGTAGTCGTCGGCGCGTCCGGCATGCTCGTAAGGCCTTGCATGCACCCGACCGATGCCCGGCAAGAAGACTAGTCCCATGGCCGCCGCTCCCGCCGCGCCCAGGAATCCTCTTCTGGTGAATGTGAGTCCGCCGTCGGCGGTTTTCGAATCGTCCTGTCGGCGCATGATGCACCTCGCTTCCTGCCGCCATCGAGGAGTCGAGGGTGGGGTGGCCCTCGGCGACCCGGGAATTATAGCATGTTTGTGCTAGTCGCTCTTCTCTTCTGTTGAAAGGAGCTGCCTGAGGCTCTTGCGCAAGGTGTCCAGGCCGTAGGGTTTCTGAATGAATCCCGACAGGTTCTTGCCCTCGAAACTCCGGATCGATTCCTTCTCGGTGTAGCCGCTGCACAGGATGACGGGGATCTTCTCGTCCTGATTTCTGATTTCCGCGAATGTGGCCAAACCGTCCATCTCGGGCATGGTCAAATCGAGTAGCACAGCCCTGATCTCGCCTGCTTCGGCCTGGAGGATGTCGAGCGCCTCGCGACCTCGGCTGGCGAGCAGAGGTTTGAAGCCGAGATGTTCGAGCATTCGACCGCCTACGCGAAGCACGGAGTTCTCGTCGTCCACGAGAAGAATCGATCCCTCGCCCTTCCAGGTGCGATCCGCCTGGTGGCCGTTCGCGGTGGGAATCGATGCCTCTTCCTCGTCGGTTTGCAGGGGAATCAGAATCTTGAACCGGGTTCCCTCACCGGGCTTGGAATCGATGAGGATGCCGCCACGATGTCCGCGCACGATGCCCTGCACCACGGACATGCCGAGACCCCTTCCCATGAATTTCGTGCTGAAGAAGGGGTCGAAAATCTTGTGCCGCGTGACGGCGTCCATGCCTCGTCCATCGTCGCGCACCTCGACGAAACCGTATTCGCCTTCTTCGAGGCCCTTGCGGGCATCCGGGCCCATGAAGGAGGTGGCTTTGGAGAGGAGAGCGCGATCGCAGTCCATGACGCCGGTTCGGCATACAATCTTTCCACCCGCGTCCCCAAGTGCTTCGGAGGCGTTGGTGACTAGATTCATGATGACCTGGCGCAGCTGCGTCTTGTCGCCGAGGAGCTCCACGGCCATGTTGTACAAGTCGAAATCGAGCCTCGCCTGTTTCGACACCGCGGCGTGGAGAAGAGGTCCCAGATCTTCGATGAGATCATTCAGGTCCAGGCTCTCGATCTCGAAACGTCCGCGTCCCGAGTAAGCGAGCATCTGATTCGACAGTTCCGCGGCACGCCGGGCGGCGGTCCCGATCTCGAGAACGTGCTCGGTGGCTTCCGAGTCCTCGGACAGTTCCGTTTCGAGAAGGTCCACATTGCCCAGGATGGACATGAGGATGTTGTTGAAATCGTGGGCGATGCCGCCGGCGAGCACGCCGAGGCTCTCCAGTTTCTGCGCATGCTGAACCTGACGTTCCAGCTTCAGACGCTCCGCCTCGGCCTCCTTCAATTCGGTCACGTCCGTGGCGATGCCCTCGATGGCCACAGGCCTGCCTTCCTCGTCCTGCACGAGAACGTTTCGCTGGTGGATCCAGCGTGTCTCGCCCGTGACGGCGTGCTTCACGCGAAACTCGAACACAGGCGGGACTTCATCCCGAAGGAGCTTTTCTTGTTGCGCCAGGATGTAGTCCATGTCCCTGGGATCCACGGTGCGCATGAAGAGGCCAGGATCTTCGATGAAGGCTTCCGGAGGGTATCCGCTGATTCCTTCGCAGGCCGGATTGAGATACTCGAATTGCCGTTCGGGCAGGGACATGCGATAGATCAGGTCGGGCGCGTTTTCGGCCAGGCGCCGGAACCGCTCCTCGAACTCCTTGCCCTCCTTCTCTGCCCGCTTCCTCTGGCTGATATCCATGAGGGAGGTCACGCGCAGCTTCTTGCCATCGAGTTGCTCGATCATCTTCGCCCGGATGTCGCAGGGGAAGGTGCTTCCATCCTTCCTGAGAGCGGTGACCTCGTAGGGTCCCTCGTAGCCGGAGAGCATGTGGTCCATCACCCTCTCACGATCCTCGGGAATGATCCACTCGGTTCCAGGACGGCCCAAAGCCTCTTCCAGGCTGTAGCCGAACATGCGTTCGGCCGTCATGTTCTGGTCGAGACAGATGCCTTTTTCGGAGAGGAAGATGGCTTCGAAAGGGGCTTCCGAAAGCGCTTGGAGGCGGCGTTCTTTTTCTTCGAGTTTCCGTTGAAGAAGGTCTAGATCGTAAGGCATGGAATCCTCACAGTGTGGGAGCGACCTGAGGCAGACCGGAAAAGCTTACGGGACATCTCCTGAACTCAGCAAGGCATTTCGTTGAAACCGGACGGCGGGGTCATATTCTATTCCGGTAATATGTATGGATTTAGGCTTTGATTCAGGATCCCGAAAGTTCTATTCTGTCCAGCTGATTAGAAATGGGAGGAGACATGAAGGTCAGAACCCTGATCGTGCTGGGAAGCGCTTTCGCACTCGTTTCGAGCGGGTGGGCGGCATCCGGAGACGCAGCTCTCGGCACTCGAAGCTACGACGACTACGAGAAACCCGAGGTGTGCAAGAGCTGTCACCTCGATTTCTACCGGCAGTGGGAGCAGGCCATGATGTCGCAGGCCTACACCCATCACTGGGACGAGATCGAGTACTTCGAGCTCGCCGTGCCACATGCGGAGAAGGACGAGGTGGTAGCCGGAGTCAAGGCCGGCTGCAACGGATGCCATGCCCCGATCGCATTCCTAGCGGGCGATGTTCCGCCTCCGCGTCCGGAAGAAAACAGCCGGGCCAACGAATCGGTGTCCTGTGATCTATGCCACACGGTTACCGGCTTCGAAGGAGACACGCCCTACAATTTCAACTGGATCAGCGAGCCGGGCAGGGTGAAATACGGCCCCAAGGAAGGACTCGATTCTCCACATCATGAAACGCGCAAGAGCGAGTTTCTCAGCCAGGCGGAATTCTGCGGCACTTGCCACAACGAGATGAGTCCCTACGACCAATGGGTCAAGGCGACTCACCTGGAGTGGCGCGAAGGACCCTATTCCGCCGAAGGCGTTCGCTGCCATGACTGTCACATGCCCAAGGCGAAGGGACGGAGCGCCAAGATGGCCGAGGAGGACATCGTCGCCCAACACCTCTTCCACGGCGCTCACGATCCTGGGAAACTTGCCGGTGCCGTGGAACTGCGCGTGCATCCCGACGAGCGAGAGGTTCCCTACGACGGTGTGGTGCAATTCAGCGTACAGCTCTTCAATAGCAAGGCCGGACACAAGATCCCCACGGGATCCGTGGAGGACCGCATCGTCTGGCTGCATCTGGAGGCGGTGGATTCGGAGGGCAAGCGCTATCACCTGCCCGTGGATGCCAAGGGCTTCGAGGGCGAAGAAACGACCATCGCGGCCGATGTGCTGGCCTATCAGGACATGGGGATCGCACTGGACGATCCGGATTTCGAGGGTGTCCAGCGCGACGGGGTGCCTGTTGGCGATCGGATCTTCCGGATGGCCTACCTCGATCCCCAGGGCCGCATGACCATTCAGCAGTGGAATACGGCCTCATTCGGGCCCGACTATCGACTGGGACCCCGCGAAACCAAGATCGAGACCTTCACCTGGGAGATGCCGGACGACATCGCCGCAGGTGAAGTCGAGGTGGTGGCACAGCTCAACTACCAGAAGCTCATGACGCCGGTGGGGGAGTTCCTGAAGGTTCCCGCCGAGGAGATGGAAATCGTCCGAATCAACGAGGCCCGGACACGATTCGAGGTCTACGACTAAGGAGTGGGCATGAAAATGAGCAAGATCCTGAGCGCGATGCTTCTCGTGCTCATCGCCGGAACCGTACTCGTCGAAGAAGCCAGTGGCATTCCCGCCTTCGCGCGGCGCTATTAAGATGTCCTGTACGACCTGTCACGCTCATTTCCCGCGATTGAAGGATTACGGCGACGAGTTCGCCGGAGCTGGTTTCGTCATTCGCGAAGAGGAGAAGGAGCGCGACTACGTGACTGGCGGGGACGAACTGCTTTGGCTGAATCGCGTTTTCCAACTCGGCGTACGATTCGATGCCTGGATGATGTTCGACGAGGACCAGACTCTTCCGCAGTCCGTGGACTCGGACCTCCAGATTCCATGGGGCGTCAAGATCCTGAGCGGCGGGGCGCTTACCAAGACCATCGGCTACTACTTCTACTTCTACCTGTCGGAGCACGGCGAGGTGGCGGGCATCGAGGATGCCTATGTTCACTTCGACGACATCGGAGGCCTGCCCTTCGATCTAATGGTGGGACAGTTTCAGACCTCCGACCCGCTGATGAAACGCGAGCTTCGACTCAGCTACGAGGACTACCAGATCTATAAGCAGAGGGTGGGGGCGTCGCCCACGAACCTGACCTACGATCGGGGAATCATGGCCGTCTATGGGCTGGAACAGACGGGAACGGACCTCGTGGGATTCATCGTGAACGGACGAGGGCTCGCCGAGGCCTCCGCGGGCGGCAAGTACGACGGCGATCGCTACAAGAACTACGGTTTTCGCCTGGCACAGGGTCTGGGCGAGTTCGCGGGCCTGGGCGCCTACCTGTACGAAGGGCTGGAGAACCTGCCCTTGGCGGGTGGCAATCCCATGGAGTGGCGCCAGAATGAGGTCCGCTACTTCGGGCTCGACGCCAGCCTGGCCGCCGGGCCGCTCACCCTGACGGTACAGCAGATGACGCGATGGGACAGCAACCCCTTCGGCCTGGGAACGACACCGGAATCCGAGCTGGAGACGAGCGGAGTCGTGGCGGAGTTGGTCTATCTGCCCGGAGGCGACGATTCCCGTCACGCCTTCGTCCTTCTCTACAATGACGTGGAATCCGAGGATGCGGGAATCGCCTACAGCACCTTCAGCGCTGGCGCGAGCTACCTGGCCGCTCGCAATCTGCGATTCCACCTGGAGTACACGCGCGATCTCGAGAACGAACTCAATCGCGGGGTGTTCGGAATCGTGAGCGGATTCTAGCTCTTGCGTGATGATCCTGCCCGCGTCTCCTCGTGGGACGCGGGCTTTGCATTTCAGGGGAAAATCCCGCGGAAGGTCTGGGGCATCTGAACCACGCGACGTTTCTCGTAGTCGAAGAAGACCATCCCCGTTTCGACCAGAGCCACCGCGCTGCCATCATCGGTTTTCGTGAATCGATAGAAGAGGCGAAATCCGCTCCGTCCGGGCTCTCCAGCCGCAAGCTCAACCTTCAGTCGATCGCCCGCGAATGATTCGCCGAGGAAACGGAGGGCCGCGTCGGCCATGATCAGGCTCGCGCCGCCGCAGTCGGACTCCGTGAATCCGTGGGATGCCAGAAACTCCACTCGAGCCTCATGGGCCAGGGCAAGTACCCGATCGTTGGATAGATGGCCGCCGTAGTTCAGGTCGGTGGTACGCACCGTCAGTGCCGTGCTGAACTCGTAGCTCTGCAGGGGTTTCAAATCCAGTCGGGGCATAAGACCTCCTCGCCCCGATTGTTCCACTTGATCACGGCTTTGACAAGCCTTCCCCTTGGCGCGCAGGATCCGAGTCGCTATGATCCGAATTCACTCCCACGAGCGAGGTCGGCATGTCCGGACGCATGACCACTCTTTTCCTGATGTTCCTGGTTCTCACCGCCGCGAGCGAAGCGGTGGAAGGATACTATCGCCAGCCCACCCTGCATGGAGACTGGCTCGTGTTCGTGGCCGAGGGAGACCTCTGGCGCGTTTCCGCGGAGGGTGGAGCGGCTCATCGTCTCACGACCCATCTGGAAGCCGAGAGTCATCCTTCCATATCGCCGGACGGAGAGCAACTGGCCTTTTCTGCGGCCTATGAAGGGCCCACCGAAGTCTATGTCATGCCCTTCGAGGGTGGCCTGCCTCGTCGATTGAGCTATGACGGCGAATGGGCGCGTGTCATGGGATGGAACCTGGACGGTCAGGTTCTCTACGCCACTCGCAAGTTCTCGACCCTGCCCAGCACTCAGCTCGTGGCCGTCGATCCGGAGAGCCTCGATCAGCAGCCGCTTCCTCTCGCACAGGCTTCCGATGGCAGTTTCGATCCGGACACCGGCGCCTTCTACTTCACCCGTCTATCCGCCCAGGGCAGCGCCTGCAAGCGCTATCAAGGCGGTACCGCGCAGAATCTCTGGCGATTCGACGGAGAGGGCAAGGAAGCTGAGCCCCTGACCCCCGACTTCAAGGGTACGAGCCGTCATGCCATGTTCTGGCAGGGCCGCGTCTACTTCGCCAGCGACCGCGACGGCACCATGAACCTCTGGTCCATGGACGGCGATGGCGATGACCTCAAGCAGCATACCCATCACGAGGGATGGGACATCCTCGAGCCCGACCTGAACGAGGGACGCGTCGTCTACCAACTCGGCGCGGATCTGCGCCTCTACGATATCGCTTCCGATAGCGACGCGCGCATTTCCATCCGCCTGATCAGCGACCTGGATCAGATGCGCGAGCGCTGGGTCGATGAGCCCATGGATTACCTGACATCCGCCCATCTGAACGAGGACGGCTCCCGGGTGGTCACCACCAGCCGCGGGCGGGTGCACGTGCATCCCGTTAGGCAGGGAAGGCGCGTGGAGCTGAGCCGTCAGCAGGGTCTTCGCATGCGCGACGCCCGTTTCCGCCCGGGCGGGGAGACCTTGGTGGTGCTATCCGATGCCAGCGGCGAGGTGGAGTGGTGGGAGTACTCGTCCGAGGGGGCAGGCGAGGCGCGTCAGATCACCGAGGACGGGAAGGTCCTGCGCTTCGGCGGCGTTCCCTCGCCGGACGGCAAGTGGATCGCATCCTGGGATCAGGATCAGGAAATGCGTCTCATCGACCTGGAGTCGGGACGATCCCGCCTGGTGGCCTTCTCGCAGGACTGGGGTTTCCAGCGGCCGAGCTGGTCTCCCGACAGCCGCTACTTCGCCTATGGCATGCCCGGCAAGAACGGCATCGGTCGACTGTTCATCCATGACATCGACGCCGAGGAATCCTTCGCCATCACCACCGATCGTTTTCACAGCGTGAGCCCCGCCTGGAGCGCGGACGGCGACTGGATCTACTTCCTCTCGGATCGGCATTTCCGATCCATCGTCTACGGTCCCTGGGGACAGGCCCAGCCCGAGCCCTTCCTCGACAAGCAGACCCTCCTCTTCGCTCTGCCGCTGCGGGAAGGACTGCGCTTTCCCTTCGATCCCGATGACGAGCTCTGGGAAGAGCCCGAATCCGAGGATGAGGAGGAAGAGGAAGAGCTCAGGGTGGAAATCGACAGGGAAGGGCTTCTCGCGCGGCTGCGACAGGTTCCCGTGGACTCCGGAAACTTCCGGCAGCTTTCCATGAAGGAGAGCCGACTCTTCTACCTGAGCCGTGAGGCGGGCCAGTGGAGGGGCGGAGATCTCATGGCCCTCGACTTCGGCAAGGAGGATGTCGAAGCCGAGGTCATCGCCGGAGGCGTGAGCGACTACGAACTGTCAGGCGACGGATCGAAGCTGCTTCTGCGCAAGAACGGGGCGCTCTACGTCATCGACTCCGGTGCGGGCGCCGGCGCTTCCCTGGACGACGCAGGCGTGGACCTGTCCGGCTGGAAGTATGCCGTGGATCCGCGGGAGGAATGGCGGCAGATCTTCGTGGAGTCCTGGCGCCTGGAACGGGACTACTTCTATGATCGAAACATGCATGGGGTCGACTGGCCGGCCATGCTCGAGAAGTATCTGCCCCTGCTCGATCGCGTGACCACGCGGGATGAGCTGGCCGATCTGCAGAGGCAGATGGCCGGCGAGCTCTCTGCACTGCACGTCTACGTCTGGGGCGGCGACCATCGGCGGGACGAGGACGACATCAACCTGGCCTCCCTGGGCGCGGTGCTGAGCCGTGACGAGGACGCCGGCGGCTACCGCATCGAACACATCTACCGCTCCGATCCCGATCTGCCCGACCAGCGTTCGCCTCTGGATCGACCGGGTCTGGACATCCGCGAAGACGATCTCATTACGGCCATCAACGGCGTGCCCCTGGACGCTATGCCCAATCCTGGAGAGCTTCTGCTCAACCAGATCGGTCAACAGCTGCGACTGCAGGTGAAGCGCGGTAGACGAGGCGAGGCGAGGGAGTTCATCGTGGAACCCATCCCCGCCTGGCGCGAGGACGACCTTCGCTACGAGCAGTGGGAGCTCGAGCGCCGCGAACGGGTGGAGGAGGCCGGCGAAGGCGAGATCGGCTATGTGCATCTGCGCGCCATGGGAAGCGGAGACTACTCGTCCTGGCAGAGACACTTCTTCCCGGTCTTCGAACGTCAGGGGCTCATCATCGACGTGCGCCACAACGGTGGCGGCAACATCGACAGCTGGATCCTCGCGCGACTCATCCGTCAGGCCTGGATGTACTGGTCGCCACGGGTGGGCGACAGCTACTGGAACATGCACTACGCCTTCCGCGGCCACATGGTCGTGCTGGTGGACGAGTGGACCGGCTCGGACGGCGAGGCCTTCGCCGAGGGTTTCCGGCGCCTCGGCCTGGGCAAGGTCATCGGCACGCGCAGCTGGGGCGGCGAGATCTGGCTCACATCCAGCAACACACTCGTGGACCAGGGCATCGTCGCGGCTCCGGAGTTCGGGGTCTACGGCCCCGAGGGCGAGTGGCTCATCGAGGGTGTGGGCGTGGAGCCCGACATCGTGGTGGACAACCTGCCTCACGGCACCTTCAGGGGCGAGGATGCCCAGCTCGACGCCGCGGTGGAGCACCTGAAGCGGCTCATCGAGGAGGACCCGAGACCGGTGCCGCCAGCTCCGGCCAGGCCGGATAAGTCCTTCCGGTAGTTCGCCCTTGAGTGCATTCGCAAAACGGATCCGACAATCAACATTGTAAGATTTCCCTTCAAACCCAGGGTATCTCTGGTATTCTGCAACTCTTCCCCAGACTGAGAGGTAGCCCATGCGACTGGCCAGAGTAATCTTCGCGATTGTATTGCTCTTCGCGACCGTTCCGGCATTTGCGAATCCCGAAAAGGTACCCAATGAGGATACCGGCTATGCCCTCGATCGGGTGGAGTGCGATCTTTCGGGAATGGATTTCTACGACATGGTCGTGGGAGACACCTTCGACAATACCGGCGGTCCGATCACCTACGGACCTCTCCCGGCGCCGGGGTCGGGATTCCTGAGCAAGGTCGTCCTGAGCATCGACATCGATCAAACCTGGATCGGCGATCTCGTCATCGATCTCTACTATGACCACGATGGAAACGGCACCTACGATGCCGGGCCCGTCAGCGCTCTGTGCCGCCCCAATCTGGACGGATGCGCCTACGACGGCTGCTGCGGCTGCAGCATGGACGTCTTGGGCATCTATACATTCGGTGATGACGGCGCCGCTCCCATGGGAGATCCAGACTGTCCCGGAGGAAGTGTTCCCAACGGATGCTTCCAGCCGGCTCCGGAATCGCCGTTCAGCTTCGCCGGCGCCTTCAACGGTTTGCCCGCGGGGGGCAATTTCTATCTCGAAATCGCCGATGGTGCGGGAGCCGACGAGACCACCCTCTTCGGCTGGGGAGTATACGTGGCCGGGGCTCCCACGGAACTCACGGTGAAGCCCGACGGCACGGGTGATGTTCCCAACATCCAGGATGCCGTCCTGGAAATCGCCGAAGGCGGAACCATCTACCTTACCGACGGAATCTTCCAGGGGCCAGGCAACTGGAACGTCATCACCGCGGGCAAGGCCTTCGAACTCCGTTCCCAGAGCCTGAATCCCGAGACCTGCATCATGGACGGCAATGCCATCTTCTCGAGATCGCTGGATTCTGCGGGTGGGGCTCCGTCCGGAATTCCCGTTCTCAATCCCGATGATCGAGACAACGATGACTGGGGGCTCTTGATCACCGCGGGCGAAACCTCCAGCACCATCATTCGCGGCATCACCTTCCAGAATTTCGCTACGACCTGGTATGGCTCCGCCGTCTACGTTTACGGTTCTTCACCGACTTTCGAGGATTGCCGCTTCCTGAACTGTTACTCCGACGTTGCGGGTGGAGCGGTCTTCTTGGAGGAATGCACTGCCGCGACCTTTACCAATTGTGAGTTCACCGGCAACATGTCGCCCTACGGTGGATCCGTCGTCGTGTGGAAGGGCCCCGGCAACGCGAGCTTCGAAGGCTGTACCTTCAGGGGTAACATCGCGCTCTGGGGAGGGGCTTTCTATGTCGAGGATGGGGCTTCTCCGGAAGTCACCAACAGCCTGTTCTACGCGAACAACGCCGACTTCGGCGGCGCTTTCATGGCCTTCGACAATGCTTCCGGCCTGCCGGATGTCCGCTACTCCACCTTGAGCGAAAACAGCGCAACCGAAGGTGGAAACGTCTGGTCGAGCC
>CAYPGS010000038.1:0-17174 GCA_964410395.1 uncultured bacterium | reverse complement strand
GGTCGGATCTTGATTGATCCAATACTCGTCGAGAACCTTGATCGTGCTTCTCCGCAGCTCCGCGTGGAGATGCAGATGTTCTTCATAGAGCGAATAGCCGGATTGGGCCTGGATATACTCTTCAGTCTTGAAATGAACGTCCGTGTACTCCTTGATCAGCTTGAAGACGTGATCCGCCTTCTCCTCGGCCCGCTGACCTCGAAGATAGTAGAAGATCGAATTGATGCAGCTGACGATTCCCCGATGCTGGGAGTCGATGATGTTGATTCCGGAGTTGTAGTTGTCCTGCCAGGTTATGTACAGGCCCAGATTGTCGCAGACATTTGAGCAGTCCTTTTTGAGGTGCTCAACGTAGTCCTTGTCCACTCCGTGCATGTGGTTGAGCCATGCCTCACGGAAGAATATCATCAGGTCGCTCTGCCTATCGCCGATGGAGCTGGCCTCCAGAAGCTTCACCAACTTCCGTTCCTTGGCTCTGTGCATTTCGGCATGGGCCTGGTAGTCCGGGAATCCGGACTCTCGCATGAGATCTTCCTCGGTAACCATGTGCAGGTCGATGAATGCCGCCATCAGGTCGAGGCTTCTGCGCTGATCTTCCTCGCTGAATCCGTGTTCACTGAAGAAGGCGAAGGAATTCATCGCGCTTCCGATTCCCAGATGTTCCTCATCGATGACGGGAAGCCCGAGTACGGCCTGTTCTTCCGGTTCAACAAACAAGCGATTGAGCATGGTTCTCTCCTTCCGAAGAGAGGAAGGCAGGAACCATTCCAATTAGTGTGTCAGAATCTATGAATTCCACCTTGGGACAGACTGTCCCGACCATCGTCGGCGGAAGTCTCGAGCGGCCGGCAACATCTATTTGAATCCGAAAATGAGCGGGAAGATCGCCACCACGATCCAGGCCCAGATCGCGTAGACGGGAATGTAGCTCGTCTGCCAGCGCTCGAGATCCGCGAAGGAACCGCGTCTGGTCAGAAAGCGTGAGTAGAGCAGGGCCGATCCCCCAAGATTGACCAGAAGGATCAAGTTCTCCCCCAGGGCCGCCACCTTGTTGGGGCTGAAACCGAACTCCGCGATGCGGGCGGTGATGGCCCAGAGGGCCAGGGCGTCGACCAGCAGCGCGCAGACCACCAGGGCGAGTTGCAGACGATCGAAGAGGCCTGGCTCGGCTTGGGGATCCCGCGCGGAAATCGAGTAGAGCAACAGGGCCAGCACCAGCACCAGCAGAAGATCGAAACCGATGAGCAACTCGCGACCCACATCGAGAGCGTTGCCGGTGATCATCATGGTGACCACGAAGAAGAGAAGGAGAATCGCGAAGAGCGGAGTGAAGAGGCGTGTGAGTACGGGCGCCATGTTCTCGATGACGCTCTGCTTCGACTCCACGAGCCAGGCGGCCACGAGGATCGCCCCCGCGATGCCGCAGGGCAGCATCCACTCCGATACCATAACCTCGGGGTCCAGACCGATGGCCTGGAAGAGGAAGACCGTGAAGCCCATGAGAACGCCGCCACCGAGGGCGATGAGAACCAGGTAGATGAACCACTCGCCGGAGAAGCGCACGAAGTTCATGCGTTGAACGTGATCGCGCCATCGTCCGCCGACATAGGCGAATCCGATGGACAGCCACAAGGCGATGGGAAGATGCAAGGCAGCCAGGGCTTCGGTGTGTCCCCGCTCCATGAAGGGCATCAGGTTCATGACGAAAGCCGCCGCCGCGAAGGGCGCCATCAGCCAGAGCCAGGCGGATCGCTGCAGGTCCCGCTTCCAGGCGAAGAAGGCCGCGAGGAAGGGCAGGATGAAGAGCGTGATGTTGCGCAGGTAGAAGGAATTCGCCGCATTGTCCGCAAGGTGAATACCGAAGGCTTCAGGCAGCTTGATCGAGATGCCTGCCGCGGCACCCAGACCGATGGCCACCGCGGCTCCCCGTGCCGACTCAGAGGAGGAAGAGCCGCCAGGTGACACCACCAGTTGCTTCCACAGACGCTCGGAGTATTCGCGGGCGAACTCCTGGGACAGGGAATCCAGATCACCCAGGCGTTTGACGGCCACGAGGAAGGCTTCGTCTTCATCCAAGCCCGCCTGCTTCAAAGATTCGACCTGGCTGCGAAGATGGTCCTCGAGTTCATCAACATCGACGGCCTCGAGGGCCTGACGCCGGCGAATGTAGTTACGCCATTCGCCGATGCGCTCTTCAAGGAAGTTGATGTCGTTCATTCGGATCGTCTCCTTGCGCGAAGACCGTCATGCCGGCCGCAGCGCCGCGTCGTTGGAATTGAACCAGATACCTCTCATCGCCGAATCGACGACCTCCCACTGACGGCGATGACTGGCGAGCAGTTCCAGGCCCGCATCGGTCAGACGGTAGTACTTGCGCCGACGGCCGGTCTCCGACTTCCCCCAGACCGCCTTCACGTAGTCCTTGCGTTCGAGTCGATGGAGAAGGGGGTAGAGCATGCCGTCGGTCCATTGCAGTTCGCCACCGGACAGCTCCCCTACCCGCTTGATGATGGCATAGCCGTAGCTCTCCCCCTCGCTGAGGATGGCCAGCACAATCGGTGTAGCCGAGGCGGCGACGAGATCCTTGCCGATGTCCATGGCGATGCCCCTTTCCCTAGAGGCACTATACATTGTTGTTCTAGGTATGTCAAGAGCAGGGGAGCCAGGGCCCTACGAGCTAGCCAAGTAAGGACTTCGGGAATCTAGGAGTGGACCTGGTAGATCATGATGAGGTTGCCGCAGGTGTCGTCCAGGGTGGCCATGGACGTCTCCCCCTGCCGAACGGGCTCGCCCCGAAACTCGACGCCGAGTCCGGTGAGCCGCTCGTACTCCGCGGCGATGTCGTCGACCAGAAAGGCGGTCAGGGGGAGGCCCTCTTCGTAGATAGCCTTCTTGAATACCTTGGTGGCCGGATGCTCGCCGCAGGGTTCCAGGAGCAATTCGGTGGCGTCGGGCTCTTCGGGGCTGACCACCGTGACGTAGCGAGTCTCGCCCATGGGAATATCGTGCTTCTTCACGAAGCCGAGCTTGCCTGTGTAGAAGTCGAGCGCTTTGTCGATGTCAGTGATGAATACGCTTTCGAGTCTGATCTTCATGTTTAACCCTCGCGGTGAGTCGTTCATGAATGTGACTAGGGCATCGGAACTGGAAGCGAGTGTTGACCTCAACCCAGACCAGCACGTCGCTTAGATCCTCAGCATACACCATCACACCGGCATGACAAAATTCTGGCGATAGAAGAGGCGATGGCAACACCATCGCCTCCTCAAGGATTTCGGACTTCGGCTTCTTTTGTAATGACTAGTACAGCGTCTTGATCGCGCTCCAGCTACTGTTCAAGGTGGCGGTATCGCCGCAACCCTGTCCATAGGCCCCCACCAGTTCCCCGCAGGGACTGTTCTCGGGCAGGCAGGGAGAGCTGAGATGCAGCTGAAAATCGAACAGGTCCACGTCGCAGAACATCGGATCCGCCGAGAAGTTGTCATGGATGCCCTCCTGGTCCGTGATACAGCCGACCCAGTCGCCTCCCAGGTTCCCGTAGACGTCCGTGCAGACGAGAGTGGGCTGTCCTTCGTTCGGACATCCGATCACGGAAGTGCCCTCGTTGAAGGCGAAGATGCAGTTGTCGATGGGCAATTCATAGTGGCTGCGTAGGGTAATCACCGAGGCTTCCGGACCGACATTGTAGGCGAAGGTGGTATTCACGATCGGCGTGCCCCACTCCCAGTCCGACGCCACGATCGCACCGCTGTAGTAGGAGTTGGTGTTGGTGTTGAAGGCGAAGAGGCAGCTTACGATCGACGGCGAGCCTTCGTTGACCATGATGGCGCCGGCCGAGTTCGCGCTATTTCCGATGAAGCGGCAGCCCGTCATGCTCGAGTGGGTGAAGATGTCGATGAAGTAGATGGCGCCGCCGGAACTGGCGGTGTTCTCGTGGAAGTTGCAGTCGGTCATGTCGGGACCGCCCACGTCCGCGTAAAGTGCGCCGCCCGAGGAAGCCGTGTTGGTCTCGAAATGGCAGGACTCGAGAATGGGCTCGGCGGACCAGCCGACGCAGAAGAATGCACCTCCGTCGTCTCCGGAGTTTCCGATGAAGTCGCAATGCCGAATCTGGGGCGAGCCGTCGCCGTCATGCACCGCGATGGCGCCGCCGCGCTGGGCGTAGTTCCCGGTGAACAGGCAATGCTCGATGGTCGGAGTCGCGTCGCCGTAGATGAGTATGGCCCCTCCGTACTCGGAGACCATATAGCCGTTCGTGATCTTCACGCCTCTCAGCACGGAGTTGCTGCCTTCACTCCGATGGAAGAAGAACGCGCGATGAGGATCGACATTGGAGGCCTCGCAATCGATGATGCAAAGCTCGGGATCGCCGCTTTCCGACTCGATGGTGATGGCCTTGCCCATGTAGTCCAGGTTGCGGTTGTCCGGTCCGGTGAATGTACCGTCGGTCAGCAGGATGATATCGCCGTCTGCTGAATTATGGATCGCCTCCTGAATCGAAGGGTGATCGCCGGTGCCGTCGGGATTGACGTAGTGGGTCGTCGCAAAAACGATGGCCGGTAAGATGAGAGTCAATAGAATCACTCGCAAGCACTTCATCCCATTCCCCCTAGGTGTGAGTCAGCCGTTCATCAATCTCCTCGGAATAGACTGCAGTGAATCGATAAAGCAATTATGACGGCATCCAGGGAGGATTGGAAGGCCGTGACGTCACCGATGGCACAATTGGGCACGCGGAAGAAAGCCTCATTGCAGGTGGTTTTAGGGTCTTAGCGCGGAGTTGGAATCAACGATTCGCTTCAATACAGGTAGGGATCGCTTCCCTGTCCACCGCCGGCCAGGATCGGCTGGTTTTCCGGATGACGATCCTCATTGGCGCTGACCACGCGAATGGCCGCCGCATCCTTGTACACGCACTTGGTCTCGCAGATGCCGCAACCGATGCAGCGCTCCGGATCCACACGCGGAACCTTGAGGGTCTTCGTCTCACCCTCGCGAGTCGTCACCTCCTGCAACTGGAAGTTGATGGCCTTGTCCGGCACCGGACAGTGCTCTTCGCAGACGATACACTCCCGGTCATAGGCGTAGGGAAGACAGCGATTCGTATCGAACACGGCCATGCCGATCGTGGTCTTCTTCTTCTCTTCCAGGGTCAGGGGAACGATCGCCTCGGTTGGGCAGACCTGTCCGCAGGCATGGCATTCGAACTCGCACCAGCCGATGGCCGGCACCAGCATGGGCGACCACAGGCCCTCCAGTCCTGCCTCCGCCCAGGTGGGCTGCAATCCACCCGTGGGACAGGTCTGCATGCACATCCCGCACTTGATGCAACGCTGAAGGAAATCGAGTTCGGCGCGGGAGCCCGGCGGGCGTATCAGCGCGGGCTCGAAGGTCTTCGCATTGGCAGCCGGCGTGATGCGCATCATAGAGAGGGCGGCCACACCACCCACCATCGAGGCCAGGGCGCGGCGCCTGCCGATGTCGACGCTTCCGGAGGACGTCCGATCCCAGGGCGTCGACCATGCGAAGTCCAGACCCTGATTGCTGCAGGAGGCAACGCAGTTCCAGCACCCGAAGCATTCGGTCGATAGCCATTTGTCGTGAATCTCGGGTTGCGCTGCAGCAGGACAGGAAAGGGTGCACTTGAAACAGCTGTTGCAGGCGTCCGGATCGCTCCTCAAGCGCAACAGCGGGCGAATCGCGAACAGGCCCAGCAGCCCTCCCAGGGGGCAGAGGTAGCGGCACCAGAAACGATTCCGGTAGAGATTGAGCAGTAGTGCGGCCGTGAAGATCAGGAACACCAAACCCGTGCCCGTGAACACGCGCAATTCGGTGGCCGCGACATTCTCCTGCCACCAGGCGTAGACCGGTTCAGTCATATCCCGCAGGTGAAGCGAACCGAGATGCGGATCGTTCAGGTAGATCTCGTTGGAGACATGGCGCACGGCGATGTCCATGGCCGGCACCACCGTCAGTGACATGCTGCGATAGAGCAGTGAAAACGGATCGAGCGCCCCGACCCACTGAGCGCCGAGTGCGCTCATGACCAGCAGCGCGATGAGCACGAAATACTTGGCCCTCTGCCAAGGGCTGAATTCCTCGGTCCGCTTGACCACTCTCCTGAACTGCTTCCGGACGCTGGATACCGCATTGTGCAGGGTGCCAAGAGGGCAGAACCAGCCGCAGAACACCCGTCCGAAGATGAGGGTGATGCCCAAGGCCAGCAGTCCCAGCAACGAGATTCCTGCGAGGCTTCGGCTCGCCAACCATGCGCCGATCATCGCGAGGGGGTCGAGGTCGAAGAACAGGTCGACGGGCGCGCTTGGCGCGGCGCCGTCGGCAGGTCGATTGGCCGCAAGCAGGTAGAGGAAGATCGCCAGGACCACGATCTGTACCGAACGACGGATCCAGATGATCAACCGGGCCTTGGCGACAACGGTCAAGACAGAATCCTCTCAACAGGTTCGAGAGAGGCGAAGTCCATGGTGCCCAGATCCCTTTCCGCCGCGGCGCGGATGTAGGAGATTTCACCCGGCTCATGCCCCATCAGCGTGGCGCCGAAGGCGTCGAGGGCGACGATATCCGTGCCCGCGGCGACCACGCCGCGCAGATCCACGTCTTCCAGGTCCCCGCCCTGGGGTCCGTGATCGGTCAGGACCCGAACGGCATCGATGACGGTCAGCCGGGGCTTCATGAAATGGGTAATGTCGGCCAGGCAAGCATCCATGTTCTGATGCCAGGCACTGCGATTGCCGCCGATCAGGCCCATGTAGTTCTTCATGGCGATGGAGCACTTGGTCAATCCGTGATGCTTGAGAACGGGTACGTTGATCACCAGATCGGCGTCGATGGCCTCGCGGTAGAGCGGCCACTTAACGAGATACTCGCCGCCGAGTTCCATGTCTTGGAAACGCTTCTTGTCCAGGTAGACCATCTTGCCGCCGGCGTCCTCCACCGCACTCGCGATGCCGCTGTTTCGATAGGCCTGGCGAGCGGGCTGGCAGGGGTGGTCGCCCACCTTGATGGTTTTCGCGCCCGCGGATTTGCACAGGCGAACCAGGGTGCCCACAACATCGGGATTCGTGTTGGCCGCCAGCTCGGGCCGGCGATTCCATCCGATATTGGGTTTGATCCAGATCGTGTCCCCGTCATTCACGAAGCGCTCCATGCCTCCGAGCGAGGCTATCGCCGCCTCGGTGAGGCCGACCGCGGCGGCGGCGAGGTCCGCTCCGGCAAGGGTAGCGGCGTCCCACCGTGCGATGGACATGGCGGGCAGAGGATTGGCAGCGAGCGCACTGCGGGACAGCGCCAGGAAATCGGCCATCAACAGACCACCGCCGACAAGGGCCGAAGTCTTCAGAAACTCGCGACGCGATATCGAGGACAAGACAGGACCTCCAGGGCTGGCGGTGGCTTCGGGATCGATCCGACCTGATCAGGCTACAGGACCTGGCCGATGCCCGCAATGGACAAGACCACCGCGGATCCGTACCATGCTTGCGTGGCCAAGCAGGCTGGAAGTAGAATCCCATCGTCCTGAGCTCCCATTCGAGCGAATCGAGTGAAATTGAGTGCCGATCGAACAAGGGTCATGATCGAAAGACTCGAGCAGTGGTTCGCCGATTGCGAATCCTGCGTCGTGGCCTTTTCGGGTGGTATTGACAGTTCCCTGGTTGCCTTTCTGGCCCGCAAGTATCTCGGCCGCGACCGCTGCCTGGCCGTGGTGGGGAACTCGGCCAGCCTGAAGTCCAAGGACCTGGAAGAGGCATATCGATTCGCCAATCGCTATGACATTCCCATGCGCGTCATCGAAACCGAGGAGCTGTCCTCGGACGAGTATCGCGTCAATCCCGAGAATCGCTGTTACCATTGCAAGTCGGAGCTGTTCGGCAAACTCGAGGAAGTCCGTAGGGAAACGGCGTTTCGATACATACTCGGCGGGGAAAACCTCGACGATCACGGGGACTATCGTCCTGGCTTGCAGGCGGTAGCAAAGTTCGAGGTGCGGGGCCCCCTGGCGGAGTGCTCCATCACGAAAAACGATCTCCGGGCCATCGCTCGACACCTGGAGCTCGATTGCTGGGAAAAGCCAGCAAGCCCCTGTCTCAGCAGTCGCATCCCCTACTTTCAGGAGATCACCGCGGCCAAGCTCAGACAGGTCGAAGCCGGAGAAAGCCTCTTGGCCGACCGGGGATTCCCGGTCTCGCGCGTGCGCCATCACGACAGCTTCGCGCGCATCGAAGTGCCCCGGGAGCAGGTGACCGAACTGCGCTGCCAGGAAACAATACTGGCCGAGGCCTTCGCCGAACTCGGATTCACCCGCATCGAGATCGACCCGGAGGGTTTCGTCTCCGGCAAACTGAATCGAGAACTGGAATGAACGACCACCACATCGATTTCGAGCGCAATGACCGGCAGGGCTTCCCGGAGTTCGTCTATGGCGAGGCGAAGACTCTGGAGCAGATCGCCGAGATCCTGGAGCTGTTCCGGCAGAAACAGCAGAGTTGCTTCGTGTCCCGCCTGCAACCTGAAAAGGGCGAGTTGCTCGCGGCCCAGTTCGACGATTGCCGTTACGATCCAGTTTCCCGCAGCCTTCAGCTCGGACCGAATCACGAAGCGGATACGCCCGGCGTCGTGGCCATCATCGCGGCCGGCAGTTCGGACGCTCCGGTGGTCGCGGAGGCGGCGGCGGTCCTGACCTTCCTCGGAGTCGAAACGCAAGTTCTGTCCGACAAAGGGGTCGCGGGTCTTCACCGAACCCACGGGGCTCTGCCGGAACTCAATGGGGCCGACGTCGTCATCGTCGTCGCCGGATTCGAAGGCGCTCTGCCGTCGGTTCTTTCGGGATTGATCCGCCAGCCCGTCATCGGCGTTCCCACGAGTGTGGGCTATGGCGTGGCGGTCGGCGGCACCACCGCGCTGCACGCCATGTTGTCCAGCTGCGCCAGCGGCCTGACCGTTGTTAACATCGACAACGGCTTCGGCGCGGCCATCGCCGCCAAACGCATCCTCAACCTAGGTCGGAAGTGAGAATGATACTCAAGATCGAACCCTTCTCGGGCATCAGCGGCGACATGATGTTGGGCGCGCTGATCGAGCTGACTGGTGGCTCTTCCCTTCTTCAGGCACTGCCCGAGCAGTTGGGCTTGAGCAGTGTCTCCATCGAAATCGAAGAAGTCAGCAAGAGCGGAATACAGTGCACTCAGGTGACGGTGGTCGATGAGTCCGAGCTCCAGGCCCGACACCTGAACGAGATCCGAAACATCCTCGATGGGGCCGAGCTGCCCCAGGCCGCGCGGCACTTCGCCCACGAGGTCTTCACGATTCTCGGGGAAGCCGAGGCCGCCGTTCACGGCTGTTCGGTCGAGGAGGTGCACTTCCACGAAGTCGGCGCCGTCGACGCCCTCATCGACATCGCCGGCACCGCGCTGCTTCTGGCCGAGCTGAACATATCGGCCGCTTGCGCCACGCCGGTCTGCGTCGGATCCGGAACCGTGGACTGCTCCCATGGTCGCCTTCCAGTGCCCGCGCCGGCCACCGAACGGATCCTTCGCGGGATGCCCACCTATCCCGGACCCATCGAGAGGGAGATGACCACGCCCACCGGGGCGGCCATTCTCAAGGCCCTGGATCCGTCCTGGCAGATACCGGCCATGACCGTGAACGCGTCTGGATATGGCGCGGGCCAGCGAGACCTCGAGCAGCCCAATTGCCTGCGCTTGAGCCTGGGACAGGCACTGGACGAAGCATCCCGGTCGGAACAGGCCTGGCTAATCCAGACCAATCTCGACGACAGTTCTGGGGAACTCCTCGGAGAGCACCTGCAGGGGCTCCTGCTTGAGGCCGGCGCCCTGGACGTGAACCTCTGCCCCCTCCTGATGAAGAAGGGACGGCCAGGGCAGCGCCTGGAAATCCTCTGCCATGCAGCACGGCTTTCCGAACTAATGGATCTGACTTTGACCGAAACCAGCGCCATCGGGCTGCGCTACTTCCCGGTCAATCGCAAGGTGCTGGCCCGCTCGATGGAGACCGTCGTAACTCGATACGGCGAGATCTCCGTCAAATGCGTCGTTCTGCCCTCGGGCGAACCGCGCAGGACGCCCGAGTATGAGGATTGCCGACGCCGCGCCGCCGAATCGGATGCAAGCCTGCAAGAGGTCATGCGCGAGGCGTTACGCCTTTGCGATAGAGCTTAGTTGCGAAAGTTCCCATCTCGATCATGCAGGAGATTCGATGAAACTCGCCATAGAAGGAACGGTTGCACAATCAGCCCAGCTGACTTTCGACTCGGGTGAAACCGCCTGGGCCTCAAAAGGCTCGATCATCGGCTACACCACGGGCTTGAAGTGGGACATCAGGGTCCCCGGTGGTCTAGGTGGCGCGCTCAGACGGTCACTGTCGGGCGAGGGAATCTCACTGACCCATATCGAATCGACGGGCGAAGGCCAGGTTGTCACCCTCGGCGCCAATTCGGCCGGACACATCGTGGAGTGGGACCTGGAAACCATGGGGCCGGTACTCACCACACGCGGTGCCTTCCTGGCTGCGTGGGGAGAAGACATCAACATCACCGTTTCGGTCGCTCGTCGAGCGGGCGCCGCCTTCTTCGGAGGGGCAGGTCTTTTCCTTCAGCGTATCGAGGGGAAGGGGAAGGTTCTGATTCACGGTCGAGGAGACTTCAGAGAATTGCGCCTGGGTGAAGGAGAGTTGTATCGCGTGAGCACCGGAAACCTGGCCGCCTTTTCCGATGGCCTCGACTACGACATCGAGTCCGTGGGCTCGATACGAAAGACCCTCTTCAGCAAGGAGGGCTTCTTCCTTACTCGCCTGACCGGCCCAGGATCCGTTTTTCTGCAAACCATGAAATCTGCCAAGCCCGGGCATCCCAGTGGTCAATGATATGACCTTCCAGTCTCGAAAGAGCCGAGCCCACGCCAGTGGACTCGGCTCTTCTGCCAGACTGAGATTTCCAAAACCTATTTCAGAAGAAGCATCTTCTTCGTATCCGCGAAAGCGCCCGCATTGAGGCGGAGGAAGTAGACGCCGGCCGGAAGGTCACGGCCGTCAAACCGGGTCTGGAAAGTTCCCGCGGCGTGCTCCTCCGAAACCAGGGTAGCCACCCTACGCCCCATGACATCGTAGGCCTCTAGGGTCACGTAGACGTCTTGAGGAACGATGTAACGAACGGTGGTGCTCTGGGTGAAGGGATTGGCATCGGCACTCAGGAGAGCGACCGAGATGGAGGATCCCTCGCCCACCGCGGTGCCGCCCAGGGTCTTGCGTCCGTAGTAGACATCCTGCTCGCCGTTGAAGGTCGCCGCCCAGGCGAGGCGAAATCCCGCATCATCGGAGACCATGTCGAAGTAGTCGCCCATCTTGTCCTGGTTCGGCCAGCCGACATGAGGATCGAAGGCCTCCGACAGGCGCTCGTTGGGAGACCAGGTCAGGCCTCCGTCTTCCGAATAGGAATAGTAGAGCGAGGACAGGTAGGTGCCCGGGTTGTCGCGGGTGTCCAGCCAGACCACGTCGATGCGTCCGGAAGGACTGGCCGACATGGTCCCGAACCACTGCCAGTTGTTGCCAATGTCGTCATTCACCCGCACGGCATTGCTCCAGGTGAGTCCTCCGTCGGTGCTTCTCGCGAAGTATACGTCGAGAGGGTCGCCCCCGGGAGGATTCACGGAACAGAGCACACAGACCGCGTAGCCGTCGGGATTGGCGTAGGGAATCGTGGCCACGCAGGCCTGGCCCAGCAGTCCGCCGGGATTGGGGCCCGAGCCCGAACTGATCGATCCGTTCAGATAGACGTCGGTGGAAAAGTCCCACGAGACCGACTGCCCCGAGTTCTGGGCATTGGACGAGCGAGCCACGACGAAGTTGCTGCCGCCCGAGCCCATGGAGAACAGCTTGCCGTCGGGCGCCACGATGAGCGTGCCCCAGTACGGGTTGTCGGGAATCTGGGTGCAGTTCTCGTAGGAGTCGTTGCCGTCGGTGGAGCGGGTGAAGAAGCCGGGGGAGCAGCTGGTGTACCAGCTGTTCCAGTTGGAGTAGATGTGGCCGTCGCCGACGCCGCCGGAGCGGTCGATGGCCATCCACTGCTTGTCGCCGCCCCAGGCCGGCGTGCCCGAATCCCAGGTGGATCCGCCCGTGTCGGAGCCATAGACGTCGCAGTAGAAGTCGCCGTCGTAGGTGAGGCTGTTGTAGTAGAGCTTTCCGCCCGAATCCGAATCGAGCACGGGGTCGGAACGGAAGATGCCCGGGTCGATCACGCCGGGGAAGGTCCAGTTCAGGCCATCGTCGACGGTGAAGCCGTAGCCCGCCTGACGGAAGTTGCTGGAGATCGTGTCGAACTGCCGCCAGCCGATCACCATCTTGCTGGGATCGGTCCAGTCCACGCCGATGGACGGCTCGTTGGCAGCGTCCCCCACGATGTTCTGTCCTAGTGCGTCCACGTTCACCTGCACCGCGAAGAAGGAATCGCGTGTGAAGCGCATGGCCGGCGATTTCTGATGTTCGGACCTTGGTGAGGCGATGTAGGGATCGTCGGGTACCTCGTGGTGAACTTCAGACGGAGACAGCCCACCTTCATCAGCCCAAGCGAAGCTCAAGGGGAGCATGCAGATCAAGAGTATAGAAAGACGAGTCATGACGTTCTCCCGAGTATCAGGAAGCACCAAGTTTTTCTGAGCTCGCGTATTATAACACAAGAACGAGTTCCAGGGCTCGAAGCATGTCGTTTGGTTAACACTGCCTTCGAGCACGTCAACTCGTACTGTTGGGATACAGATATGCTAACATTTAGAAGACGCGATTGGAGCTGCAAAGCATCGACTCCCATCACTCGCGATGGACGGGGAGCACCATGAAGGCACGCGAATCTTGGATCGTATTGTGGCTGCTGTTCGGGTTGCTCGGCGCATCTGTAGCCATGGGCCAGACGGCCCCCGCTCCGGCCAAACTCCACCCTCACATGGCCCGCCTGCTCGAGGAACGCGGTCCGTCCAAGGCTTGGGTCTTTTTCAAGGACAAGGGACTCTCAACCCAGGATGCGCAACACTCCGCTCTCGAGCGGGTACGCCTCGAAATGAATCCGCGGACACTCGAACGACGCAGCATGCGAAGATCAGTTCCCGGCCTGGTGGACATGCGGGACCTGCCTCTCCATCGACCCTATGTCTCCACCCTACTCGCCACGGGATGCTCTCCCGTCGTCGAAAGCGTCTGGCTCAACGCTGTCAGCGTGCGCGGCAGCCTGGACCAGTTCCACGCCATCGCCGAGTTGCCCTTCGTTGACCGGATCGAACCCGTGCGTCGCGGCCACCTGCCCGAGAGCTTCACGGCTGATGCTGAGGCAGGCACGCATACCGACGTATGGTCATCCGGCGAGGTACCTGTATCCCGTATAGACTATGGCCTCTCCCTCGGGCAGCTGGAGCAGATGAACCTGATCGAGCTTCACGACATGGGCTTCACCGGCGCGGGCATCGTGATGGGCGTTCTGGACACCGGCTTTCACCGCGGCCACGAGGTCTTCAACCAGCCGGGCCATGAGATCGACGTCATCCTGGAGTACGATTTCCTGAACGACGACGGCTTCACGGGAATCGAAGCGCAGGACCCCTCGGCCCAGCACAATCACGGCACCATGATCCTGGGTACCATCGCCTCATACCTTCCTGGTGTGCTCGTGGGTGGTGCATTCAACGCGTCCTTCATCCTCTGCAAGACGGAGGATACGACCGACGAGTATGCCCAGGAGGAGGATTTCTACGTCGCCGGATTGGAGTTCATCGAGTCCAATGGCGCCGACTTGGCGACCTCATCCCTCGGCTACGACGACTGGTACACGCAGGATCAGCTCGACGGACTGACCGCCGTCACCACCATCGCGGTGAACGCGGCCACCGACAACGGCCTGATCTGCATCACGGCGGCCGGCAACAATCACCATGACAGCGATCCGGCCACTTCCACGCTGATGGCACCGGGCGACGCCTTCGAGGTGATCACCTGCGGTGCCGTTCATCCTTCAGGCGAGATCGTCGATTTCTCCTCGGATGGACCCACCGCCGACGGACGGGTCAAGCCGGAACTCCTCGCACGGGGCCGGGAGGTCTACACCATCTGTGCCCACGAGGATACGAACTGCACCACGGACACGGGCGGCACCTCCGTCGCGACCTCGCTCATGGCCTCCATGGTGGCCTGCGTGATCCAGGCCCAGCCCACCTGGACGCCGGCGTCAATGCGGACCCATCTCTTCGAAACGGCCAGCGACTTCCTCGCCAACGGCACGCACGATCCTCTGTTCGTGCGCGGATACGGCATTCCCGATGCGGTTCTCGCGGCGCTCAACAGTACGAACGTTTCCGACCTCCCCGTCTCGATGAGTGGCGGTCTACTGAAGCAGAACGAACCGAACCCATTCAGCCCGACCACTTCGATCTCATACGTGGTTCCACGTAACGGCGAAGTACAGTTGAGGGTGTTCGACGTGAGAGGGCGGCTGCTACGGCTGCTGACCGATAAGCATCAGCCGACAGGTCGCCATACGATAAAATGGGATGGCCGCGATTCGGCCGGCAGGCCGGTACCGAGCGGAATGTATCTCTATCAGCTGATCATGGAGGACCATATCGAGTCGCGGCGAATGTTGCTGCTTCGATAGCGGGATTGATTCTAGCCATCAACGGATGAGCTGCAGCTTCCGAACACTGCTGAAGCCCCCGGCCTGAAGACGCGCCAGATAGACGCCGCTGGCCACACCCCTGCCCCGGTCGTCACGTCCATTCCAGACGGCCTCGTGATAGCCGGGTTCTTTCTTGGCGTCTACAAGGGTGCGCACCGTGCGGCCGTCCAGAGCGACTATCTCTAGTAGAACCGGCGCTGCAATGCGGAGCTGATAGCGCAGACTGGTGCGCGGATTGAATGGATTGGGATAGCTGGGAAGCAGAACGGTGGCCGTGGGCAGGCCGTGCTCATCGTCGATGGATGTGCCGGTTTCTCGATCAACGACGATGTCGGCGGTTCCGTAGAGCGCGCCGCCCACTTCAGTCAGAGGTATGATGCGATCGGCGGCGTCGGGATGGCTCGCCCAGGGATCGTCAGGGATTGCGGGATCACCTTCGAAATAGAACTGGGTGATCAGGGGGTCGCTCGATGGCGGAGCGACGATGTAGTGGAAGTGACGCGGTCGCGGAACGTAATAGCCGGGCCAGATGGTTTCGAAGGCGTAGCGGCCTTCGGCATCGGTAAGCATCTGGCCGCGGCAGTTGAAGGGATCCTCGTCGATACAATCCTGCACGACGCTGTAGCAGCCGGCGTCGTCCGCATGCCAGACATCGACGATGGCCCCGGCGACGGGATTGCAGTTTCCGTCTTTAACGATCCCCTCGATGAAGATGCGGGTGCCAGGCTCATCGGCCGAGGCCAGGACCGTACGTAAGGGTGCGTCTTCCACATGATAGGGACCGGTCGGATCAGTCGTGGTGATATCGCAATCGGCCAGCAAGCGACGGGGAAGGAGAAACCCGCCGGCCAAGGTCAAACTCATACTTCCAAGAAACTGACGTCGGGTGATCCTGTTCGACAGGGATTGATCGGTCACGGCGCCTCCTGGGTTGATTCAGATTTAATGCATTAAAAGTCATATAGCAGAATAATGCAACTGGGAGTAGGCAAACACTCTTCGGAGAAAGGTTCAGACTATTCGGACGATAGCTACCGAACTGCCCCTCTACGAGATTCACTCCAGCCACACCTGAATGCCAGAGAACTCCGAGCTGCCAAAACACCTCTCAACAAAGAAGTTACAAGCTGAATAAAACCCCCAAGCCAAGGTGGAGGTCGTCGGCCTTTTATCGTCTTTCAGGTCCAGATTTGCTACAATCCGAGTGATTCTTTCGGAGTTCTCATGCAACGATAGAAGAATTCTCATCCCCCATCGTCCGAGAGGGATAAACGGACCGAACTCAAGGAGCGCGCCATGAATTCACGATACAGTCTCCTGCTGTTCATCATGATAGCTCCGGTCGTTCTCATAGGATTCGCGAGAGACACCGATGCCTCCACTATTAGATCGTGGCCGGACTCGAGTGTGGTGGCCCTGTGGGCTGACTCACTTGCCGCGATCCCCGATGGCTGGCAGCCGGTGGATGCACTCGCCGATCGATTCATCCGTGGAGCCGATGAGGTGGAGGTTCCCGGTACAAGCGGCGGAGGCCCGCATGGCCACAATGGCGGCGAGATGGATCTGTGGACCGAGCTCTCAACGCAATCTTTCCTCGTCCCCCAGTACTACGACATCCCATCCTCGCATGATGGCAATGAGGAGTCTCATGATCATCAACTGTCCATCGATTTCGGATCGAGCACCCTGGCTGACGCTCTTCCCGCTCATGTAAGATTGACACCACTCGCCACGGGGCAGCTGGACGAGATCCCGCAGGGACTGATCGCGATGTGGTCAGGATCCGCATCATCGATTCCCCCGAATTGGATTCTCTGCGACGGAGGCGACGGTCGCCCCGATCTTCGCGACCGCTTCGTTCGAGGAGCGACGCCCGGCGAGGAACCGGGTTCGCCGGTCGGCAGCACGAGGACACACGCCCATTCGCTGGAACCCGAACCCTGGAACATCCACATGGAACCGGCCCCGTCCGTCCAGGTCGAGAACGGCTATGCCAACTATGCATTCTTCGTGCACACGCATGACCTGGACATCCCCGCCTTCGACACCCACGAAGAGACCGCCGACATGCCCCCCTTTCACGAGTTGGCTTTCATCAGGTTCGAGGATTCATCCCCTGCACCACCGCCGGAGGGCTTGATCTTGATGTGGACGGGTTCGACGACGGCCCTGCCGACCGGTTGGACGCTCTGTGACGGCAGCGAGGGAACGCCCGACCTTCGCAGCCGCTTCATCCGCAGCACGACATCCGGTGAGGATCCCGGTGCGCTCGGCGGCGGCGAAGCTCATAGCCATACGGCCGGTCCACTTTCGATCACTACGGGAACTGCAAGCCACACAGTTTATCTGGGCGGCTTCCCTCATGATCCGCCGTTCGTAGCCCCGGGCACCCATACGCACGAGTTGAACATTCCCGCGTTCTCGACCCAGGTGAACCGCCCCGACTTTACCGGAGACTCCATTCTGTGAGAGGATGGAGTCATGA
>CAYPGS010000037.1:0-19843 GCA_964410395.1 uncultured bacterium | reverse complement strand
GAAGCCAGCCGCGGCATGCCCTATCAGATGACGAGTCACCTTTTGATCATCGTCGTGATGATCATCGCGAACATCGGCTACATCGCTCGCCGTCGGGCGATCGGAACGGTGAGGTAACGCGTGGAACCTACTTGGAGCACACTTGCCTGGGAGGGACTCGGAGTCTTCTTGACTCTCGCGGTCTTCTCCTTCCTCTACAAGGACAACCCCTTCTACAAGTTCGCGGAACGTCTCTGGGTGGGCGTGGCCACCGGCTACTGGACCATGCTCCTCTATCACCAGGGCTTCAACGACAAGGTGATCCTGCCCATCTTCGAGCGTCACCAGTGGTACTACCTGATTCCCGTGGCTCTGGGCATCCTGATGTGGTTCCGTCTCTCTCCGAAACTCGGATGGTTGAGTCGCTACGCACTCGGCTTCTACGTGGGCATCTCCACGGGCATCTTCATTCCCCTGGCCTTCAAAACCTCGGTCTTCCTGCAGGTGGAGGGCACCATACGTCCGGTTTCGGGGCTGGCACAGGGCATCAATTTCTCCCTGGCGCTCATCGGAGTGATCTGCGCACTCACCTACTTCTTCTTCTCGAAGCCACACAAGGGCGTGCTGGGAGTGATGAGCAAGACGGGCATCTACACGCTCATGATCGGCTTCGGCGCGGGCTTCGGCCTGACCGTCATGGGCCGCGTGGCCCTGCTCGTTCAGCGTGTGATTTTCATGCGCGACTGGTTCGTGGATCTCGCGGGTAAGGCGTTCTAGCTCGAGCGATCTTGCCGCTCGCTTAGCGCTCGCCGGCAGGTCGCTCGAACTTGAAAAGAAAGGGGAGGATGTGCGCTATGCGAAGCTCGCAGTACTCTTTCTGGTCTTGGCAAGTTCCACTCTGGTAGCGAATCCTTGCTTCGCGCCGGCGAACGGCGGCAATAGCGTCGATTTTCCGCCGGGTCACTGCGAGTTCGGCGGCACTATGATGATCCTCGACGGCCTGCCCCCCGGCGACACCATCGAGATCATCGCCAAGATGTTCGAGTTCGCGAACCCCTTCGACTGCGGTGGCGGCACGGGAATCCTGGGCGGCGAACGCATCTGTGTCGATGTGACCATACCCCTGACCATGACGGGCACGGGCGGCATGACCGGGTTCTTCTGGGAGACAGTCCTCTACGGTTTCATGGAGATCAACACGGCGCCCCGCGTTCCCGGAAACGACTCCTTCGACGCGGTTCTCTGGCACCTCGAATCGAGTCATGTGGCCGACCTTCATTTCGATCACCTGGACGTCTCCATGGGCGACGGGCTCGGTTTTCCAAGTCCCGGGCACGTCGATCTGAATCAAATGCCCGGCGGCGACTTCAACGTGGAGAGCTTCTTCGACATCACCTGGCGGATCAACTTCACGGGTGCTCCCACGGGGAGCCTGTCCGGGCTGGGCGGCACCACCATCGGACAGAATCCCTACCAGATGGGCGAGCCCTACACGCCGGTGGAAGAATCGACCTGGAGCATGGTCAAGTCGCGCTATTGATTTCTGAGTGGCATACCCCGTTCCGACCCTGCTAAAGTGGGGAGCGAATACTCACCCCCCATCGATAAGGAGATCGAGGTGCGATACAAGTTCAGACAGGAAGGGGATGTGACGGTGGTCGCCTTCACCGGCAATGTCACCGGAGGCCCTGACGCGGACGAGTTCCACTCCGAAATCAAGTCGAACATCGAGAAGGGCTCCAGAAAGTTTCTCATCGACTTTTCCCAGACCAAGTGGATCAACTCCACGGGACTGGGCATCGTGGTGGCCGCGTACATGTCGGTCAAGGCCGCGGAGGGCCAGCTCTTGCTGTGCGGCACCAACGAACGCATCGACGGCGTGTTCTACATCTCTCGACTCGAGAAGATCATCGAGTCGGTGGAGAGCCTGGAAAAGGGTCTCGCCGCGATGGCCTGAGCAGAGCCACTAGACTGCAAATCGAATCTCAATGGCTCCGATTCTATCGGAGCCATTTCCTTTAAAAACTCCCCCTAGGGGATTCATTCCATTGGAAGCGCCTCGCCGCCCTGCCCAGGCACAGCTTTCCCCCTGTCCAATTCGCCTGCTTGCAAACTCCGAAGCCACCGAAAGGAGATGGCCATGGGACGCCTGTGCACTGGACACATCCTACCCCTCGCCTTGCTGACCTTACTTCTTCAACACACGGAGCGAGTTAACGCCGCCACTTGGTGGGTGCCCGATGACGCCGGAAGCATCCAGGAAGGTATCGACCTTGCCGTTCCGGGCGACAGCATCCGTATCCGCTGCGGCACATACTACGAGCACCACGTCGAATTGAAAGCGGGAGTCGCTCTGCTCGGCGAAACCGGAGACCCGGATTGCGTGGTCATCGACGGGCAATCGCTGGGAACCGTACTCCTGGGCGAATCCCTTGACGCCTCGACTCTGATCGCGGGCATCACCGTAAGCGGCGGAGATGCTGGAAGCGATTTCGGAGGTGGATTCCGCTTCCAGGATTCCTCTGCGATGATTCGAGACTGCCGTTTTACGTTGAATCGAGCCCAATCCGGCGGCGGAGGATACATCCACGAAGGATCCCCGACGCTGCGCTATTGCGAGTTTTCACAAAACGAAGCCGTCTCCACGGGCGGTTTCCGTTTCGATGGAGATTTCCTGCTGATGGAACACTGCATCATTCACGAAAACGTGGCCGAGGGTTGGTCCATCGGCGGCCTCTTTGCCCAAGGGGGTGAGGTCGTTCTTCGGAGCTGCGAGATATCTTCCAACACGACCAGCGACTACGGCGGTGGAGTGGTGCTGAATTTCGTTGAGGCGGAAATCCGCGATTGCCTCATTTCGGAAAACAGCGCCGTGGCCGGCGGAGGTCTGCTGCTGACCCATTCGAGCGTATTCGTGTACGACTCACAGATTACGAACAACAGCGCCGAGCAGGTGGGCGGGGGAATTCAGCTCGAGGTGGAATACGACGGGGAAGGTCACTTCGAAGCGCACTTCTCGAAGATTCGAGACAATGTGGCGCCGAGCGCTCCTAATGGAAACCATTCTTCGGTCGCCTATGAAGCGCGCGTGTATTGCTGCGACCTGGACTCCCCCACGGGTCTATCCGGGATCTGGTTGATCTTCGACGACGATTGCGAAACGGCATCGTGCAACAGCAGTTTCAGCGAACTCAAGGCCCTCTACCGCTGAACAGCAAGAACCCCCTCGGAATCTCCGAGGGGGTTCTTCTATCTGCTAGTACATCGCCTTGATCGTACTCCAGTCGCTGGTCATCACGGCGACCGGAGGACAGTCCACCCCCCACGCACCCATCTGCCCGCAGGGGCTGTTCCCTTCCGCGCAGGGCGAGTTGCTCGCCAGCCAGAAATTGCCCGAACCCGTTTCCCCGCAGAAGTAGGGATCGAGCCAGATATTGTCGTTGAGCGGCAGCCAGGCGACGATGGGAGGCGTCCAGTCGCCTCCTATGTTGCCGACGATGTCGGTGCAGACGATGTCGAGGTAGCCGCTGCCGTCCCAGCGCAGCCCCTCACCGATTCCACCTCCGAAGGCCACGATGCTGTTGAACACCTGGGTGTAGCCCTCGACCTCGACGCTCAGGCCCGAACCCACCGGTGCCTGGTTCTCCGAGAAGGTGCAGCCGTAGAGATAGAGCCCCGAGTACATGGAATAGACTCCCCCTCCGCTGGCCGTGGACCAGTTCGCGTGGAAGGTGCAGGTTTCGATGCTGACCTCCGAACCGCCCAGGTACACGGCGCCACCGTATTGCGCGTTGTTGCCGAAGAAAAGGCATCCCTCCATGGCCATGCAGGCCTCGCCCTCCACGTATACGGCGCCGCCGTTGCTGGTGGCCGTATTCATGTTGAAGGTGCAGTTCCGCGCGGTGAAGTAGCCGTCCACGCAGGCGCCCACGATGATCGCGCCGCCGTACTGCGCGACGCATTGGGTGAACACGCAGTTCTCCGCCACCGAATTGTTGTTCACCGAGCTGATGGCGCCGCCATAGGCCGGATTCTGTGCCGCGGTGATGGTGATGTCCTGGATCAACACATCGGACTCGCCGATGACGAAGGCCCGCCCCAGGTACTCGCAATCGATGACGCAGAGAGCGGGATCGCCGGCCACCGAACGAATGGTAAATGCCGTGGGTCCACCGAGAGTGCTGACGTCGCGATTGCCGGGCCCCGTGAAGGTGCCCGAGTCCAGAAGGATGACGTCCCCCTCCCCGATGCCGAGCACGGCGGCCTGGATGTCGGCGAAGTCGCCGGTGCCGTCGGGCTTGACCAGATACGCATCTGCGCAAAGCGACAAGGGAGCCGCCAGAAACAGCAGCACCAGAAGCAATCCGAGACTTGAACCGTCCCTACTCCTCATACTCCACCTCCCATGGTTCATCATTCATTTGCTCAGCTTTGCCCGTCGAAGACGAGCTCGATTCCACCCTCAGTATAGATTGCAATCCCGGATCGCGCGGACTCGTCTGCCATGAGAATGCCCCCCGTTGGTTCGACGAGGGGCGATGAACATGATTCGGCTTTGCGCTGTGACTATTTCAAGAGCACCAGTTTCTCGCGAGTCTGGAAATCGGAAGTGGACAAGTTCAGCAGATACACGCCGCTGGCGAGTCCATGCCCTGATTCGTCGCGACCGTCCCAGTAGACCTCGTGGCGGCCGGCGCTCATGGAACGGTCGGCCAGCACGCGTAGGAGGCGTCCGTCCAGTCCGTGAATGGACAATCGAATCGGTCCCAAGGAGGGTAGATCGAAAGCCACCGTGGTTCCCGGATTGAAGGGATTGGGGTAGGACACAAGCCGATCCGGGGCGCTTGGAGTCCAGTCGTGGGGCGATCCGGTCGGATCCTCGCACTCGAGGGGCGCGAAGGCGAGGAGGTCGGGCGGAGCTTCTGAAAAACCGGCCATGGCGAGGAAATCGAATCCGGCCGCCAGGGCACGGGGGTAGTGCGGCAGGGCACCCAAAAGCTTCGGTGACTGCGGATCTTCGAAGCTGACCACATGCAGGCTCCCCGAGGTCACGTAGGCCGTACTAGCCGTCGCCACCAAAGCTGAGACATTGCAGCCTGGCAGCCAGTACTCGCCGAGTTCCACGGGATCGAAGGGATCGGAAATGTCGTTGAAGACCACTGCACTGTAGATCACATCATCATATCCGCACATGTCTTCCGCGTAGATGAGCAGATCTCCCGACACGGCGACATACCGCTTGAAGGGAAAGCTGGATTGATAGATGCCCACCTGCACGGGATTCTCGGGATCGGACAGGTCGGCGATCAGTATGCCGTTGTCCTCCCGAGCCAGATAGGCCGCGTCGCCGTGAATCGTCAGATCGAGAATTCCGCCGTAGTTCGAGATACGGCCGACCTCCTCAGGCATGGATGGATCCGCGACGCGAACGACGACCAGGTCCCCCGAGTATGTGCCGATGTAGACATGGTCGCCATGGAAGTCGAGACATCGCGCGTCCTCGTCGATGAGGAGAGAGCCCTCGACGAAGGGCGCGGAAGGCAGGGAAACGTCGACCACCTGAAGGCCGCCCTCATCGCAGGCCAGATAGGCGTAGTTGCCCCATACGGCAATGTCCTCGGCATGGCCCGGCAGGGGAAGCTGGGCGAGTTCCACGGGACTGTCGAGCTGGTCGATATCCACCACGCGGAGTCCATCCGCGCCGGCAGCCAGGAATGCGAGGTCCCCAGAGAGGGCCATGCTTTCGACCTCGCCTCCGATTTCACTCGAAATCATCGGCACGAAGCTGGGGTTCTGCACCGCCGCGATACTGAAATTGTGGGACGTGGCTCCCCAGGAATCGTTGTGCTGCGCAATGCAGAGATAGTCCCCGTGCAGTGCCAGCGACTGCGCCCAGTCCGACACCGAAATTCGACCCAACAGGACCGGGTTCATCGGATCGGCAAGACCCACCACCTGCACGTCGCCCGAGGTCGCGGCGACATGGGCGGTGTTCTGGACGATACAGACGTCGGTGGCGTGGCCCGGAATATCGAACTCGGTGGCGAGTATCGGATCGAAGGGGTCGCTCACATCCACGATGCGCAGTCGGGATTCCGATGTGCCCCAGGATTCGGCCACGACCATGAGCGTGCCCGATCGATCGATGCCGCGGGAGTGCATGTCCGTCGGCAGAGTGGCGACCTCCACCGGATCGAGGGGATCGCTCACGTCGACCACCTTCAGGCCGAAATGACCCTGGGAGAAGGTGGCGTAGTCGCCGTTGAGGTCGATGTCGAAGAAGAGGCTGATGTCGGCATCGGTCTCGACGAGGAATGGCGCCTCCGGATCGCTGACGTCATAGATGCGAAGCCCATCGCCGGCCGCCACGTAGAGGACGTCCCCAAGGGGAAAGGACCCAAAAAGATAGGTGGGATAGGTTTCCAGCGTGCTCAGCGAAACGGGCGCTTCCGGATCGCTGATGTCCACGATCTCCAGTCCCGCCCTGTAGTAGGGATACTCAGGATCGTGGGTGTAGGTGAGGTAAGCGATGTCGTCCTGAAGCGATACCGTATTCGTCCAGTTTGAGCCGACCGTCGCGGCGACCGTTGGCGCGTGGGGATCGGACAGATCGAGGATCTTCAGGTGCCCGCCCAGGGCGGCGAGATAGGCGTAGCCGTCTCGGGCCACGACCTGACTGCCGTCGCCGCCGAGATTGAGATCGGCGACCAGGTGCAGGTAGTCCTCGTAGCTGGTGCAATCCAGGGCCAGACTTGGAGTGATGAAACAGCAGAGCAGAATAGCCAGAAGTCTATTGAAGATGGCGTGCCCTCGTTCTCCGGTACTCATCATTTCCTCCCGTCGTTGTTTCCCAAAACGAGAGTGTCCTGGATAAAGCATATCACATCGCCTGAGGAAATGGGAGGTGATGCACAATCGCCGGATTCCCGTTTTCATCGATGCATCGAGTCAATTCCGAAGAGGTGGCCGGCTACTTCAGCAGTACCAGGCGCTCCACGCGAGCGGTTCCATTTGCCGAATAGCGACAGAGATACACTCCGGAGGCGGTTGCGCCTCCCCCATCGTTCAGCCCGCCCCACCTACGAACATGCCACCCGGCTTCGAGCCATTCCGAACCGAGTATCGTCGCGACCTTGCGCCCTCCCACATCGAAGACCTCGAGAGACACATGCCCCGCATTCGGCAGGAAGAACTGCATCTCCGTATTGGGGTTGAAGGGATTGGGATGGGCATGCAGCAGAAGCGGCTTGTCCGCCACGAGATCCTCGACTCCGGTCGGCCAGTCGCAACCCTGGCCATAGAATCCCATGAGAACTCCGCAAGCGTTGTTCTCCGGCAAGCAGGGCGAATCGGCAGCCAGGGTGTAGAGCCCCTGCTCGGGATCGCAGAAGAGCGGGTTTTCGGAGATGTTCCCGTTCAAACCCGTCTGATCTTCGATCGCACCCCAGTAATTGCCGCCTTCATTTCCGTAGACGTCGGAGCATGAGATCTCGAATTCGATTTCCTCGATCGGGATGAACACCCCGCCTCCCGAACTCGAGAAAGCTATGATGCTGTTCGAGACTGTCACCGAGTAGCTACCCCAATCCCCGGCCATGCCTCCGCCTATGGGGGCGGAATTGTAGGCGAGGGTCATGCCCGACAAGCTGGCATCGACATCCACGAAGAAGAGTCCGCCGCCAAGGTCGACCGCCGTATTGCCGGCGGCGAGAAGGCCATCGATGGTCACTGTGGAATTCCAGAGGGATAGGCCGCCTCCATTGCCCGCGGCGACATTGTCCATGAGTACCAGCTGCTCGATGGAGATGCCCGGCGCGTCGTACACGTGCAGACCACCTCCCCAGGTTGTGGAGCTGCAATTCGTGATCACCAGATCGCGCAAGGTCGGGGTGGCTCCGTCCACGCGAAGCGCGCCGCCTGCCGCCAGCCCGCCCGCGCCACCGATGCCGCCGGTCACGGTGAAGCCCTGAATCAGGGCATCGGAGGACTCACCCTGGTTGATGAGGAAGGCCCGGCCCAAGCCCTCGCAATCCAGGATCGTCGCTTCGGAGCCTTCGGTTCCGATCACGACCAGGTCCTTCGCCTGCAGGGTGAGATTCCGATTGCCGGATCCCGTGTAGACGCCAGAAGCGACGAGAATGGTATCGCCGGATTGGCTTCCCGAAATGGCTTCGAGCAGGGTTGCCGCCTCTCCCGGAACATGGACGACGGGACTTCGGGTTCCCGTGTAGTCTTCCCCGGCATGGCTGCCGATTACATCGATATAACTTCTCTCGGGTGGATCTAAGCTGTAGTGCAACTTCGCCGGACTCAGGGTCCCGCTCCATCCGTCGGGCACGGCCACCACATAGTTTCCGGCATGATTCGTCATGCCGACATAGGCGCCGCCGACGATTTCGACTCCGGGTATGGGCAGGCCTTCACCGCCCAGAATCGTGCCGCTGATTTCATGGGCCGGAGTCTCGCAGCCTTCTGGGAAAGCGCCCATTGGCAAGCCGCAGTCGTTGTTTTCCGGCAAACAGGGAGAGCCCGTCACGAGCCGGAAGTCTCCTCCCTCGGGGAAACAGAAGAGGGGATCCGCGGAAAAGTTGCCGTTGAGACCGGTCTGATCGGGAATCGAGCCGATGTAGTTGCCTCCGGCATTGCCCCAGACGTCGGAGCAGGAGATCGTCACCAGCCCGTCCGGTTCCGTGAAGATGCCTCCGCCGTCCAGAGAGTTCGCGATGATCACCTGCTCCAGGATGACGTTCGCATCATCTCGGCTCGAGATCGTTCCGCCGCGCAGGTCGCCTTCCCAGGGCTCGGCCGTGTTTCCCCAGAAGGTGCAGCGCAGGAAGAGAGGTTGGGATTCCGAGTCCCTTGCGAAAACCGCTCCCCCTCTGCCTGAGCTTTCGTAGGGATACCAGTACCGCTCGTCCACTTCCGCCAGGTTGTTGCTAAAAAGGCAGTCCGTGAAGGTTGCTTCCGACTCCCAAACGAAGACCGCGCCTCCGAAGCCAGGCTGATGGTCCTGATCGTCGGTTTGGGCGGAATGGGCGACGTTTTCGTCGAACACACAGCGGATGAACTGAGGCGCGGCGCCCCAGCGCGTGTCCACGGCTCCGCCATCCTTGCCGGAGTTGCCTCGAAAAACGACGTCCTCGAACGTGGGATCCACTCCCGATCCCACGCAGCCCACGGCTCCGCCCGTCCAGGCGTAGTTGTCTTCGATCAGACAGTCGGAGATCAGCGAACTGCTGGCGCTACCGATACTGATGCCTCCTCCATACCACCAATCGAAAATGCCTCCATGGGCGTTGTCGTGAAGGTGCAGGTCGCGGATCGTTGGCGAGGAGTTGGATATTCGAATGCAGCGGCTCAAATCGCGCAGGGTGAATCCCTCGAGAATTGCCCCCGGGCTTTCGCCGCTCTCGAAGAAGACTCCGTCTCCGGGGCCGACGATCTCCGTGACCTCGCGCCCTCCGGAGGAGCGAAGGATCATGTCCTTGCCAAGGAAGTTCAGGCTGGTATTGCCCGGACCGGAGTATGCACCGGGAGCGACCAGGATCGTGTCACCAGGCGATGCGGCGCTAAGGGCCGCCTGAATGGTCACGAATTCCGCGGGCACATGGTGAGTGACCCCGACTGCCGAGGAACTCACGAATAGAAATAGAATGGATGCAGCGAGTCGGCCTGTCTTCATACCCCCAAACCCCCTCGTTTACGAACATCGTTCCCGATCGATGAGCCTCTCAATTCTAGCACAGGAACGAGCATCGCGAACTCATCTATCATGTTTTGCGATCGCTATTCGCGGGACAGCTCGTTTGGTTCGACGAACAATACTCCCTCCTGGTAGTCGAAGACGACATGGAAGTGTTCCATGAACGCATTGCCCAGCACACAATCCGCGCCACTCTGCTTGGATCGGATGTCTGCCGGAGCGAAAACAGCCGGTAGATCGATCAATTCCTGCCCCGCCAATTCTGCACGATGGCAACGACCCCGAAAACCGTGGATATCTCCGCTGAGCCCCGTGCCGAGATAGTCTGGCTCGAGCTCCTTCGGCAGGGTGAAGCGTTGCCCGGGCCCGGTGAGCAATTCGATGGTGTCGCCCGAAGCCAGGTCGATGTAGGCCTGCATGGTCAGGGTTTCCCCTTCGACCACTTCCACCTCCAGCTCCAGCCAGGGAATACCTTTCTTCAGTTCGATGGGCAGGCGCGTCCAATGGGTGCCTGAGGGAGACCATCCCGGTTCATGGAGTGTGATCACGAGGCGGGCGTCGTCAATCTGCACCGTATAGTGGGCGAAGATGGATCCGCCGATGACCCCGTCGGTGGGAAAGGTCTGGGTGTGTCCCCCTCGAGCGATGATCACCCGCTGCCCACTCAGCTCGACTTGACCGAAACGAAGGGTGCCCGATTCGAGCATGATTCCCGGTGTAGCTTCGCCTCCACCCGCGCCGGGCACGAGCACCTCGATGGCTCCGGTGGTGTCGATGCTCGCTATTCGTTCTTCGTGGAACAGGAAGACCCCGTCGAAGGTCATGCCCGTGTCGAGGATCAGATCCATGGGCTCGGATCCGCAGATACTCACTGGAAGGATGATCCTATGCCGATCCAGCACGAAGGGAATCGACTGCGTTTCGGCTACGACGGAAGCGACTCCGCAAATCAGGATAGCAATGCAGATTGTCCAGGCTAAAAACCTCATCGCCCCTCCATTTCCACTGAGCGATAGGTCGCCGTGCTGCCCGACACGCCACAGACCCAATCCTTGAAGCCCTGATCAGGACTCGGAATCCCCCGTGTCTTCCAACCAGGTGTGCAGGAGCGACCTGGCTTTTCGCCAGTCCCGCTTCACGGTCCGGGACGTGACGTCCAACACCTCCGCGGTTTCCTCCACGGAGAGTCCGCCGAAGAAACGTAGTTCGACGACGCGCGCGAGGCGCTCGTCCAGACCCTGCAGGCGATCGAGGGCCTGGTCGAGCGCGAGGATTTCCAGTTCGTTCTCCTCCTCGCCCGCACGCTCCTCCTTGAGCGTCACGAGGATCTGGCCACCTCCGCGCTTGGCGGCGAGCTTGCGGCGGGCGTGGTCGATGAGAATCTGCCGCATCGCCCTGGAGGCCACTGAGAGGAAATGCACCCTCCCGTTCCAGGCTTTGCCCTCGGCCCCGGCCAGGCGAAGGTAGGCTTCATTGACCATCGCCGTGGTACCGAGAGTGCCGGTGGACTGCCCGCGCAGGTGGGCCCGGGCGATACGCCGAAGGTCCTGATAGACGATATCGTACAGCTTACCCTTCGCCGCGACGTCGCCATCGAGGATATCGCCCAGAAGACGCGATACATCCGCGCTAAATGGCAAGGAAACCTCCAGATCTCGATTCCGCGCGAGTATACCAGATTCTCCACAAATCACGAGAATTCCTATGTCCCCTCCGGACGGCATTCTACGTGACAGGGTGCGGAAGCCCTTCACCCACCCCTCCGGAGGTCCGTCATGTTCCGTGTCCCCCTGCTGTTTCTGATCCTGCTCTTGTCGGGCATGGCGGCGGCCTTGCAGCCGGTCGACGATTTCGAGGTCGGGGAGTTTTTAGAGATGGCGACCAGCGAGCAGGTGTATCTCGATGTTCCAATTCCCAACCACGAACTCCACGCGATCACCTCCCAGCGTCGAGTGTGGCTCACGCCCGGACCCTCGGGCGATGTGGTGAGTGCCTGGTCCACGGATTTCGGCGAAGTCGCGGTCTCCCTTCCCACCGACGGGGACTGCATGATCATTTGGGAGTGGGGCTTCCCCGGTGATCTGACGATGGGCGGCACCCTCGATCGCCTGGAGTTGCACGCAAGCCACGCGATTGCGGGCACCAAGATACGCGCCGGCATCGGCGATGATGTCACCAACGTCACCCTGCCTCTCATCGCCAGTGGCGGCCCGGAGGTCTTCACCTGGGCTCTCGAGGATTTCGCCTTCGGCGGCCTGGATCCCAGCGAGGCGACCTACATGTTCCTGAGCTTCGTCTCCGAGGATCACCCCGCGTACTACATCGTCGACGACCTCCGGTTGCGCAGCGATGGCTCGCAGCCCCTGGACATCCTCGCCGAGATCGTGGACTCCCAGGTGCCCCCCATTCCCTCGCCCCCACTACTCTTCGACGTCTTCGATCTCTTCGGTCAGCCGCTCTACACCACCGAGATACTGGTCAGCGATCTCGTCTCGGACGGTGATCCCAGTTTCGAGATCCACTGGAGCACCTGGAGCGAGCTGGGCGGGGATGCGGGTGCGGCCAGCTTCTACTGGGATGGAGAGTTCGGATTCACGTCCGCGGAGTTCGCGATGCTGCTGCGCTATACGGGCGCCGATCCCCTGGAGCCCTTGGCATTTCCCCCCGATCCCATCGACACCCCCAAGGCCTTTCTCGCCGAATACCCGCTGCACCTGAGCTACGGCGGGGAGCTGATCGGCATATCGACGATACGTCTGCAGTTCGAGATCCCGGAAGCCCAGGGCGTGGAATTCGAGAATGTTCAAGTGGTCGGCTCCGAACGAGAGGGCTATCCCGCCATCAAGCCCAGTTTCCAGCTCGTGAAGACGGATTCGTTCAATTCGGAACTCCCCATGTTCGTGATGACCGTACTCGCCGACTGGAATGAGAACACGGCCACGGCCCTGCCGGAAATCGAGACGGTCGCTGGAGACGGACTTCGCCTTAGCGCCCAGCCATCGGTGACGCGAGAGGGCACGCTGCTGCAAGCCAGCCGCCCCTTCGCCGGGAACGCCAGCGTCACGATCTACAATGTAACCGGTCGATCCCTCGGGACCCTGCCCGCGCCAGCCGGCGCGGAGAGCCTGCGCTGGGACGGAAAGGACGATGAAGGTCGATCGACTCCAGCCGGCATCTATTTCCTGAGACTGAACGATCACAAGGGCAGCGCCACCGCACGCGTGCTGCGCCTTCGCTAGCCGCATCCACGACCAAGGAGAGGAAGCATGAAACTCCTCACAATCCTGATAGCCCTGCTTGCCCTCATGACCGCCATTCCGTCCGCCGCGCAGTGGACCACCGAGACGAACGTCGATGTCATCGTGGCCGGAGGAAGCAACAGCCAGTCCGAGCCCGTTTCCGCCAGCAGTCTCTGGGGCGGCACCATCATCGCCTGGCGCGAGCGCGTGGATGATAACTACCTGCTTTACGCTCAGCGTCTCGACCTCGACGGTGTGCCTCAATGGGGCGCGGGCGGCATCGCCATCACCACCGAGGACGATTGCTCGGATCTCGTCATCGACGGCGACGGCAATGGAGGCGCCTGGATCGCCTGGGCCAACAACTCGACGCCCAGTGGATCCACCCTCGACATCAAGATCCAGCACATCGACATCGACGGAAATGCTCTGGGTCCGCCCGGCGGTGAGCTGGTCTGCGGAGCCGACAATGCCCAAAGCGATCCGGTAGTCTACGGCAGCGGCCTGGGTGCTATCGTTGCCTGGCGCGACAATCGAGCCTGGTACCACGATCGCATCTACGCCCAGCGTGTCGACGCTGATTGCGTGCCACAGTGGGCCGGTGGCGGGGTGCTGGTCTCCCCCGCTACCGGATTTCACCGCTATCCGAAGATTGTCGGAACCGGCGACGGCAATGTGATCGTCGTCTGGCACTACGAGAACCTCATGGCCAGCCTCATTCACGAGGCCGACGGAAGCAGACCCTGGGGCTCCGGCGTGATCGCGGCGGACGAGGTCGGCTCCCACGAAAACTGGGATATCGCGCCGGATTATTCGGGCGGGGTCCTGCTCGTTTTCGAGCGCGGCTACCACAAGCTCGCCCAGAGGGTGGCAGGCGACGGAACCCGTCCCTGGGTCGATGACCTGCCTATCGCCAGCGCTGCGAACACCCACAATGTGGTCATGGCGGCCACCGAGGACGAGGCTTGCATCATCGCCTGGCTGGACAGCCGGGACGGCTACAGCATCTGGGCTCAGCGGCTCACACCGGATGGCTCCACGCACTGGACCGTTGACGGCGTGAGAATCAGTTCGTCCAACACGGCCAACGGCCCCCTCGATATCTGCTGGAACGGAGACTTCGAGGAGCCGGGCACCTGCATTCTTTCCTGGAAAGAGACCGTCGGCTTGAAGGCGCAGAGCCTCGGCGCCGACGGCCTGCCCGACTGGGACGAGGGAGGCGTCCTCGTGTCCTCGGGCACGGGCGCATACTACGATCTGGTCCTGTGCAAAGACATCGATCACGGCGCCGTCATGGCCTACCGCGCCGGCTCCGGCAACAACGACATCCACGCCGAGCACGTGAACGCCGACGGATCCCTGGGCGTGAGCGGCGTTTCGGTTCCGGAGCAAGGTGGGATCGCCGGACTCCGCGGCCGTGCCTGGCCCAATCCATTCCACGCGGATACCCGCCTCACGATGGCGGCTTCGTCGGGCGCTTCGGTTCCGGCCGAACTGGAGGTCTACGACGTCACCGGGCGCAGGATCCGCAGCTTGCCCCTGCGACGGGAAGGAGAGTGGCTGGCGGCACACTGGGATGGGCTGGACTCGAGCGGCCGCCCCGTGCCGGCGGGCCTCTACTTCTACCGCGGAACCGGTGGAACAACGCAGGGCAAGGTGCTGAAGCTGCGCTAGCTCTACCTGCCGGCTCGCAGGGAAGTCAAAGCCTCGCGTGTGGCAGCGCTGCGAGGATCCTCCTCGCCAAAGACAGCCGCCTGAATAGACAGTGCGCGTTCGTAGTGCGTCTCGGCTTCCTCGAAGAGGCCGAGGCGCTCTCGGTTGCGGGCGTATGTGGCCAAACGCAAACCCACGCTGCCATGTGTCGGGCCGAATTCTGTTTCGTAGAGGGTGATGCCGCGTTCATGCAACTCGCCGGCCTCGGCCCAGCGGTCCTGGGCCTCGCGCAGTTCGGCCAGGCTGAACAAGGCCAGGCCATGGTAGACGCTCTCCTCTCCCAGGGCCTTCGCCGTCAGTTCAACCGACTCCAGGCATAGCGGCTCCGCCTCCTCGAGGCGACCGGCGGCGATATAGACCTCCGCCAGGTTGACTTTGGTCAGCGCGACCTCCGGATGCTCCTCGGGCACCAGGCCCGCCCAGATCTCCAGAGCGCGCAGGAAGTGACGTTCGGCATCCACCAGGCGCCCCTGGTGATCGTAGAGCCGCCCCAGGGAGTTGTGGCGGTCGGCGAGATCGGTGTTCTCATCTTCGTAGACCGCCTCCGACAACGCCAGCGCATCGAGCATTAGCTGTTCGGCTTCCTCGAATCGTTCCTGGCGCCGGCGAATCTCTCCGAGATTGGTCAGGTAGGCCCCCAGGCTGGGATGGATCGAATCCCCCGCCGCATGATGCGCCTCGATGGCCCGCTCGAACAGATCGCCGGCTTCGTCGAGCCGGCCCGTCTGCAGCATCGCGACGGCGAGGTCGTTGGAGGCAAGGGCGATTTGCTCGGCGTCGGGCTCTTCCTGACTTTCACGTATGGCGAGCACGCGCTCCAGCAGGGGCTGGACCTCCGCGAAACGGCCCTGTTGAAGGAGCGTGTAACCGAGTGCGCTGAGGGGATCCGCAAGGGAGGGATCGTCCGTGGGCAAGGCCGCCTCGAGGATCTCGATCACCTGCCTCGCGGTGGTCTCGGCCCGCATCACGTCGCCCAGGTAGTAGTGGAGCCAACCCACCTCGCGCAGGGCGTCCGCATACTCCACGCTCTCCTCTCCGTGAAGCGCACGACGGAGCTCGAGAGCGGATTCAGCGAGAACCAGCGCATCCTCGTAGCGACCGAGCCATCGGTAGGATGCCGACATGGTGAGCTGGAGCGAACTGCGCACGGAGGGTTCGGTATCGAGGTCCTCGGCGATTCGCGTCGAGCCGGCATCAAGCAGTTCCCGCGCGGTGATGTCGCGTCCCTGGGAGTGCTCGGGACTGGCCACCTCGAAGAGCTCCGTGAGGAAGCTGCTCACCTCTCGTAGCGTGGCGGCCTCGCGCGCCGAGATGGCCTCCGCCTCCTGGGCGCGCTCCAGATTGTGTTCGGCGCGGGACCAGAGCCATCCCACGGTCAGGGAAAAGGCGAAACCGGCCAGAAGGGCCACCCCGGTCAGCGCCACACCGAGGCGATTTCGCCTCGCGAACATCCTCAGCTTGTAGGCTGCCGTGGCCGGTCGCGCCGAGACGGGCTCGGAGGCCAGGAAGCGCTGCAGGTCCAGGCGCAACTCTTCCACCGAGAGATAGCGTTCTCCCGGATCCTTGCGCAGGGCCTTGTCGAGGATCGTATCCAGATCGCCCCGAAGCTGGCGTCGCAGGTTCTCCGGATTGCATCCGCGCCTTTCGGCGATGGCGGTCGCATCCTCGTCGCCGGTAGTGGCGTCGGCATGCTCGCTGGCGAGCTGGGGCTCCTCCTCGAGGATGGCCTTCATCATGGCGGCGGAATCGGTACGGCTTCCATAGGGCCGCCGACCAGTGAGGAGTTCGTAGAGGAGCAGGCCGAGGGCGTAGATGTCCGTGGCCGTACTCGTGGGCTCGCCACGCAGCTGTTCCGGCGCCGCGAAGACCGGCGTGAGGAAGCGCTGCTCGGCTCGCGTCATCTCTCCCTCGTCCACGAGCTTGGCGATGCCGAAGTCCATCAGCTTCACGCGGCCCTCGTCGGTGACGAGCACGTTGCTCGGCTTGATGTCCCGATGGATGACCAGGTTGCGATGGGCGAACTGCACGGCGTGGCAGACCGCGTCGAAGAGCCGAAGTCGATCCGCCACCGAGAGCCCCTCGCGATCCGAGTAGGCGGTGATCGTTTCGCCCTCCACCACCTCCATGGCGAAGAATGGCGCGCCGTCGTCGGTGACGCCTCCGTCATAGAGCGATGCGATGTTGGGATGGCGCAGGCGGGCGAGAATCTGGCGTTCCTGTCGCAGGCGAAAGGCGTATTCCTCGCGGAGGCCTTCGGCGGGCACCAGCTTCAGGGCGACGCGATGCTCGAATTCGCCGTCGGCCCGTTCGGCGAGTAGCACCTCGCCCATGCCGCCGCGACCGAGCAGGTCGAGCACCCGGTAGGGACCGATGCGCCGGCCGGCCGACGTGGATGGCTCTGTCTCGTCGCCGAGAAGCCCGCCGGCCATGGAACCCAGGCCGCGGTCCAGGATGCCCGATCCCTCCGCCGAATCAGCGGCGAGAAGGCGTTCGAGTTCGCCGCGCAACTCGGGATCCTCCTCGCCGAGTTCGGCGAGGCGCGCGGCGCGAACTTTTTCGGAACTGTCCAGAAGCTCATCCAGGATTCGCTCGATACGCTCCCAGCTTTCAGATTTCATCTATCACCTCGACCCATGGGGATATGCTATCACGCAAGAATCGCAGTATAGCAGGCGCGGTACCGCGCTGAAAGGGGCCGGCTCGGAGTCTGAGAGGAGTTCACGGCATCGTCAGGGTCGAGCTAGCCTGCCCATGATCGCATCGGCGTAGGCGATGACCCCGTTCACGTATGAGTCGAGGGGATTGTAACGGTGGATGCCGCGCTTGCGTCCGCGATAGCTCGTGTCGTAGCCGTGTTCGTGTAGGTATTTCGCAACGCTGATGATCACGTCGGGCCAGTGATGCAGGTCGATCTGGCCGTCGCCGTCACCGTCGGCAGCGTACTTGAGAGAGGCGGGCATGAACTGTGGGTAGCCGATGGCGCCGGCCCAGGAACCACGCTGCACGGTCGGGTCCTGCCCCAGTTCCTTGGACAAGCGCAGCAGCGACGACAGATTCGCGACGGCCCGCCTCTTGAGCTTCTCGAATCGCTCACGCTCCTGCGGATCCGGCTCGGAGTAGCTGCGCCGGGCGTCCTCGAGATAGAGGAGCTGGGCAAGGAGCACGTTGAAGACTGGAGTGTCGCCCGTGATCCGGCCCAGACCCGACTCCCACATGAGGATCGACACGATGTCCTGCTGCGCCACCCCGTAGCGTATCTCGGCCGCGTTGAGCAGGCTCTTGTGCTCGTGAAGGAAGCGAGTGCCGGCCGCCACGCGATCCTCCTGCATGAGGCTGCGGCGATAGCGGCTGTGATCCATGTTCTGATTCCGGATGCTGCCCGGGGCCGCGTATTTCATGAGGGCTTCGACGTCCACTCGCGGATCCGCCCGGTCGCAGTAGGCGCTGAACTCCTCCGCACTGACCGGCAGGCCCTCGCCATCGGCGCTTTCGAGCCTTTGTAGCAGTTCCTGGATGGCCGCGTTCCCAGGCTGTCCCGCGGGCAGGGCGGCCTCAGACGATATTGTCCATTGCTCCGCCGCCAGGACGGAGGACGACCAGCAGGCCAAGAGGATCAGCATGGCAGGGATGAACCGCGTCACTCGATCGGCGCGAGCGATGACAGGCATGGTTGCTCCTCGCTGCGGGTTTCCGGGGAAACTTGCGCAGTTCCCGGAGCTTGTCGATGTAAATCTCGGTTACCGATACCCATAGGAAGCCCCCGCCAATCGAACGGGGGCTCCTTCTATGCCATTCAGAGATGTGCCCCGCAGCGTTTGCAATGCAGGGCGTCCACATCGTGCCCCTCGGCGCTGCACTCGGAGCAGACCTGCGTGCTCACCGGCTGCACTTCTTCGGCGCGACCCATCTCCGCCGCGACGATGCCCGTCGGCACGGCGATGATGGCGAAGCCCAGGACCATCACGATGGCCGCGATGGTCTGACCCAATGGGGTCTGTGGGGAGATGTCGCCATAACCCACGGTGGTCATGGTGACGATGGCCCAGTAGATGCTGCGAGGTATGCTGGTGAAGCCATTGGCCTCGCCCTCCACCAGGTACATCACCGAACCGAAGACCACCACCAGGGTGGACACCGTGAAGATGAAGACCAGGATCTTTCGGAAACTGGCCCGCAACGCGCGCGCCATGATCTCCGCCTCGGAGAGGAATTGCACCAGCTTGAAAACGCGGAAGATACGCAGTACTCGCAGGATGCGGATCACTAGCAGGGCCTGGCTGCCCGGGAAAAGCAGACTCAGGTAGGTCGGGAGAATCGCCAGCAGGTCCACGATGCCGAAGAAGCTCACGGCATAGCGCCAGGGCCGGCCGATGCAGGCCAGACGCAGCAGGTATTCGGCGGTGAAGAGAATGGTGAAGAACCACTCGAGAATCCCGAGCACGCGGCCGTATCGGGCATGGATGACGCCCACGCTGTCGGCCATCACCACGACAACGCTGACCAGGATGGCGACGATCAGCGCCACGTCGAAGAGCTTGCCGGCGCGGGTGTCCGCCTCGAAGATGATCTCGTGCAGGCGGGCACGAATCGGATCGAGGGGCTTTTCTTTCTCGCTAGGTGGAGCGTTCATGGCAGCGAGCCTAGGCGACCGACATATATCCGTCGACAACAAAAACCCCCGCCCAATCGGACGGGGGCTCCTCTTTCTTTTCTCGAAGGGCTAGCGACTTGCCGGTGAGCGCATCACGAGTCTTCGAGTGCTAAGCGAACGGCAAGGTCGCTAGCCCTGCATGCGCTTGTACTCTTCGATCAGCGCGACCACCGCGGAGGGATCGGCCAGGGTGCTGGTGTCGCCCACCTGGTCGGCCTCGTCGGCAGCGATCTTCCGCAGGATGCGGCGCATGATCTTACCCGAGCGCGTCTTCGGAAGGGCGGGCGCCCAGTGGATCACGTCGGGAGCGGCGATGGGGCCGATCTCCTTACGCACGTGAAGCACCAGCTCCTTCTTTAGTTCCTCGTCGTACTCCACACCCACGTTCAGGGACACATAGGCGTAGATGCCCTGGCCCTTGATCTCGTGCGGGAATCCCACGACCGCGGCCTCGGCCACGTTGGGATGCGCCACGAGGGCACTCTCGACTTCGGCGGTACCCATGCGATGACCCGAGACGTTGATGACGTCGTCGACGCGGCCGGTGATCCAGTAGTA
>CAYPGS010000036.1:0-22676 GCA_964410395.1 uncultured bacterium | reverse complement strand
GCATTGAGTCTCCTTTCGAGCCTGGATGCTGCCGCATTGCAGTAATCAGGCATGGAACTCCCCTACGACTGCGACGTGCATGACTGGTCGTTCAAGGCCTTCACTTGTTAGGGAAAACTTACAGCTGCGGCTTGCCGTCGTCCTCGGCGCGCATGCGCGCGAGCACGCGGTCCCAGATCTCGCGGCTGGGATTACCGGGCTTCCAGCGGCCCTCGGCGTCGGTCTTGATGATCCAGAAGTCCCTGTCGCCGGCCCCCCAGGAACTCGTCGTGCCGCTGATCAGATATCCGCCGTCGATGCTCTCGCAGATGCCCTGGGCCATGTCCTCGCCCTCACCGCCGTACTGATGGCTCCAGAGGACCTCGCCCTGCAGGTCGAAGGCGGCGATCCAGTAGTTGGTCTCCCCGGAGCGCCGGTCGGCCCGGGAGCCGGCGATAATGATATCGCCCGTGCTGGCGATCAGGGCGGAATGGAAGTAGCCGTAGTCGCCCTCAGGATACTTACGGTACCAGAGCACCTCCCCCTGCTCGTCCAAGTGGCGCAGCCAGCTGGTATTGCTGCCGGTGCCTTCCATCTCGCTCGAGCCAGCGAGGAGATAGCCTCCTTCCGGCAAGAGGACGAGGTCGGTGCCGTGGTCCTGGACCTCGCTACCGAAGGTGCTGTCCCAGAGGATCTCGCCCTCGGCATCAACATGGACCACCCAGGCGTCCATGCCACCGGCCCCGGAGGAGCCGGTGCGCGCTACGAGAGTCAGGCCGCCGTCCGGCGCTTCCACCACCCCGTAGCCGACGTCGTTGTTCTCGCCACCATAGGTCCTGTGCCAGAGGCGGCGTCCCTGGGCGTCGGTGCGCACCAGGTAGACAGCGAAGGCCCCGGGGCCGTAGGAATTCGTGTAGCCCACGGCCGCGAAGCCGCCGTCGCTCAACTGCACGACCTCACGGCCGTTGTCCCAGGCGCGCTCGGTGCCGAATCGCCGGTCCCAGACGATGTCCCCCTGCTCGCTGATCTTCAGCAGCCAGAGATGGGCGTAGGCGCTGCCGGCCCATCCCGTCAGCACGTAGCCGTCCTCGACGTGGATGACGTCGGCGAAGCCGTCCCAACCCAGGCCGCCGTAGCTGCGGCTCCACTCGACCAGGCCCATCTCGTCGGTCTTGATCACCCAGCCGTCGGAGTGCCCCATGCCGAAGGAGTAGGTCTCGCCGGCGATGAGGAAGCCCCCGTCCGGCGTGGGCACCGAGGCCCCGCCGCCTTCCCGCGAACGCCCGCCGAGGCCGAGTCGGAACTGGTAGCTGCCCAGCACCGCACCGTTCTTGGGATTCTTGACCACGAGTTCGTAGGTGCCGGCGTCAAGACCGCCGGCGGGCACCATGAGGGACAGGGCCTGCAGACCCGCGTCGAAGAAGCGGGAGGCCCGGCCCCGCTCGCTCCAGATCTCGCTGCCCGAGGGCAGTTCGGCCAGGCTGAAAAGCAGATCCTGGTCGCCGCGGATCTCCAGGTCCCAGGCCACGGCCACCGGCAGGTGGGAAAGATCGTCGGCCAGGGCCAGCACCGGTACCTCGCCACGCTGGGCCAGGCCGGGCTCGGGCAGGTTGAGCAGCTGCCCGGAGTGGACCACCAGATGCGGCCGCTCCTGCCGGAAGATGCCCCGGTAGGCCGGCCAGGCCAGGGCGACGATCACCAGCAGCAGGGCCGCCACCAGCCAGTTGCGCCTAGCCCCAGAACGCTGGGCAACGGCGGGATAGTCGGCCCGCGCTGCGCGCCTGACCATGTCCAGCTCCTCGCGACATTGCCGGCAGATCTTCAGGTGCCGCTCGATGCCAGCGCGGCGCCCGGACTCCATGGGCGCGTCGCCGAGTCCGAAGGCGGCGAGGTCCTCAGAGTCGGGGTGGCCGGCGAGGATCTCCTCGCCCGCTTCACGAAGCTCTTCGATCAGAGTCTCGATAAAGGCCAGTTCACGGCGGCAACTAGCGCATTCCACCAGGTGATCGCATAACTCCGCGGCGTTCTCGTCGGCTAGGCCGCCGAGGGCCAAGTCGCTCAGAAGTAGTCGGGCTTCCTCGTGCTTCATCCCGCCTCGCTGCTCGTGTGGAGCCAGCCTAGGACAAGTTCGCTAGCCCCTCAAGGGTAAAGACAGTTTGACCATTCTTCGTTGACCCACCACGACTCAAATCTTAGGCTAGAACCTCGCGAACTCCAGCCCTCCTTAGCTCCGCCCGAAAGCAGAAGTGTCCGAACGACCTGCAATCGATCCTGACGAGGAACGTCGCCTCCTCGCCTCCTTCCAGCGAGGCGAATCGGAAGCCTGCGACACCGTCGAGGCTTGGATCGCGATCACCATGCGCAGCGCTCGCCTATCCATCCCTCCTGGGGAGCGGGACGACCTGATCCAGGACACCCTAACCAGCCTACTCGTCGCCAGCGGCAGAGACGGATTCAAACTCAATCGCAGCTTCCGTGGTTTCGTTCGCAAGATAGCCCTGGCCCGCTGCATCGACTGGATTCGCCAGCGCCGGATCATCCTGCCCATCCGTGATGACTGGCCTGAGGCCAAGGACGATCCCTTGGAGCAGCTGTCGCGCAAGGAGATCAGTGAGCGTATCCGTCGGATCCTGCTCGACTTGAATGCCTCCTGCCGCAAGCTGATCTATCTGCGCTTCTACGAACGGCTCTCCTACCGCGACATTGCCCGCGAAATGGACGGCCCCAGCGAAGGCTCTCTCAGGGTGCGCCTGCACGAGTGCCTCAAGCGTCTCCGTCGTCTCACCGCCAATTTCGTTTAGCACTGAAGCCGCGAATTCCCGCTTTCGCCTGTCTAGACTGGAAAAGCCCCACATCCCGAGGTGGACCCATGAGAACTTCACGCGTGATACTTATGCTGATCCTGATTCCCCTACTCGCCGGCTGTTCCGGCGCGGTCACCATGAAGAGCCGTGCGACGGAGACGACTCCCGTCATCGACGGCCTCGCCGTCGACTGGTCCGGCCGGCTCGAATCAGTGGAAGACGCTGATTTCAGCCTTGGCGTGCAGGATGACGACGAGATGCTGTATCTGGCGGTGGTGTCGGCGAGCACGGCCTTCCAGGAGCAGGTGGTCCGGAGCGGACTGGTCCTCTGGTTCGATACGGACGGAGGAAAGGACAAGACCACCGGACTCCGATTCCCCGATGCTGCAAATTCGCCGGATTTCGGGAGCATGGGATCCCGCGAGCGCATGCGTCAGACAGAGGATCCTACACCCGAAGAGCGTGCGGAACGTCTCGCCGAGCGCTTCGAAACCCAGCTGGGCACCCTGTCATTCATGAACGGCGAGGATTCGTCCTGGTCCATGGATCGGGACGCGCTGCAGGGCATGTCGGTGGCGGCCAGCATCAACAATGGCGTGTTCGTCTATGAGGCGGCAATCCCCCTTTACCGAGGCGATGAGCGCTCCTACTCCGTGGGGATCCAGGGCAGCGAGTTCACCCTTGGCATCGAAGTACCGGTTCCCGAGATGCCGGGACGCGGCGAGGGAGGCCGCGGCGGTGGCGGTGGAGGTCCCGGTGGCATGGGTGGGGGCGGAGGCCCTGGCGGCGGCATGGGCGGACCCGGTGGCGGGCGAGGCGGTCCTCCCCAGGGCATGAAACAACCCGAAGCCGTGGAAAGCTGGTTCGACATCAAGCTGAGCCCTTGATATCAAAGCGATTCTCTTGCCCCGCAAGAGTCGCCCGACCCCTTCCGGATCTGGATCCCCGCCGTCCATTGACGACCGGCCCCGGAAGGGGTTACTTGTTGATATTCAAGAGGTCCTGCTCCCCAATGGAGGCTTCCCGTGCCGACGGTCCTGGTCATCAATCCCGGCTCCACGAGCACCAAGATCGCGCTCTTCAATGAAGAGGGCCCCCAGCTAGAGGAAAACCTCGAACACAATGTCGAGGAGCTGGGCGTCTTCTCCAATATCGCCGAGCAACTGCCCCTGCGAGAGCAGGCATTGAACGATTTCCTGGCCAGGGCGGGCGATCCCGAGCTCGATGCGGTGGTGGGAAGAGGCGGACCCCTCAAGCCCCTCGAGGGCGGAACCTACGAGGCCGACGACGGCCTCCTCGAAGACCTGCGCTCGGCCAAGTACGGCGAGCATGCGAGCCTCCTGGGCGGATTGCTCGCCCGACGCGCGGCCGATGCCCGGCAGATACCCGCATTCGTGGTGGATCCCGTCACCGTGGACGAGCTCGATCCGCTGGCGAGGGTCAGCGGCGTGAAGGGAATCGAGCGCAGCGGACGCAGCCACGCCCTAAGCCTCAAGGCCGTCACACGCCTCGCGGCGGCTCGCGTGGGCAAGCCCCTGGAACAGTCCCGCTTCGTCGCCGCGCATCTGGGCGGTGGCATCAGCGTGGCCGCCATGAAGGGCGGACGCATCGTCGACGTGAACGATGCGCTATTGGGCATGGGCCCCTTCAGCGCGAATCGGGCCGGCGCGCTGCCCATCCGCGGCCTGTTCGATCTGGCTTTCGCGCCCGGAGCCGAGCGCCGGCAGCTAGAGAAATTCCTCAGTGGCAAGGCCGGTCTCATGAGCTACCTGGGCACTGCCGACCTCAAGGAAATCGAACGGCGCGCCGAAGCCGGCGACGAAAAAGCCGCCTTCGCATTCCGCGCCATGGTCTATCAGATCGCCAAGGAGATGGGCGCGGTGGCCGCCGCTCTCAAGGGGAGAGTGGACGGTGTCATCCTAACCGGTGGCATGAGCCGCAGCGACTTCCTGCTGCAGGAACTGCGCCCCTACATCGACTATCTCGGCCAGGTCTTCCACTACCCCGGCGAGCGCGAGATGGAAGCCCTGGCCCAGGGTGCGATTCGAGTACTCGATGGCCATGAGAAGGCGAGGAGCTACTGGGATGCCCCCAGTCCCGAGAAGCCCGGTTTCGCCGTGCGCCGCTTCGAGGATCTGCTGCATCGCGTTGAGAACGCCCCCAGCCGGCATGTGGCCGTGGCCGGCGCCGCCAAGGCCAGCGTCATCGAAGCCCTGCGCGAGGCTGTGCGCCGGAAGCTCGTCGAGCCCGTGTTGGTGGGGCCCGAAAAGGTCATCCGCAAGCTCTGCATCGAGCACGTGCTGCCACTGGAGCACTGCACACTGGTGGACGTGGACGGCGACGATGAGGCCCTGGCCGCCGCGGCCGTGGACGAGGTGCGCGAGGGCCGTGCCGAGCTTCTCATGAAGGGCAGCGTGCCCACCGCGGTGCTGCTGCGCGCGGCCCTGGACAAGGAGCAGGGCCTTCGGGCCGGACGCGTGCTCAGCCACGTGGCCGTCACCGAGAGTCCCAGCTATCCGCGCTTCATGCTGCACACCGACGGTGGCATCAACCTGGTGCAGGATCTCGACACACGGAAGAGCATCCTGGCCAATGCCGTGGATCTGGCGCGACAGCTCGAGATCCAAGAGCCGCGGATCGCGGGCCTCGCGCTCACCGAGGAAGTGAACCCAGACATCCCCGAAACCGTCGAGATGCGCGAGCTGGCGAACTGGGTCAACGAGGGCGCGCTCGGCGAGGCCTTCATGGAAGGGCCGGTCGCTCTCGACGTGGCCCTCAGTCACGAAGCCGCTGACATCAAGGGTCTCGAGAGCCGTCTCGCCGGTGAAACCGACATCTTTCTGGGGCCCAATATCAGCACCACCAATTTCGTGGTGAAAGCGCTTCTGCAGTTGCGCCAGGCCAAGGTGGCCGGGCTGGTGCTGGGCGCGAAGGTCCCCATCGTGCTGCTCTCGCGCAGTGACAGTCCCGAAACCCGCCTGTTCAGCCTGGCGCTGGGCGCCTACTACCAAAGCCGCATCGAAGCGAATTCCTGAGGAGAGAAATGGAAGCGTCGCGCAAGCCGGAAGAGAAGCTGCGATACCTGCTGTCTGGCAACGAAGCCGTGGCCCTGGGCTGCCGGGAGGCCGGCGTGCATCTGGGCGCGGGATATCCCGGCACGCCATCCACGGAGATTCTCGAGACTATCGCCAAGATGGTTCCCGAGATGTACGTGCAGTGGTCGCCCAACGAAAAGGTGGGGCTGGAAGTGGCGGCCGGCGCGGCCTTCAGCGGCGCGCGGGCCATCAGCACCCAGAAGCATGTGGGCCTGAACGTGGCCGCCGATCCATTGATGACCTTGGCCTATACGGGCGTGGAGGGCGGACTGGTCGTGGTCACCGCCGACGATCCCGAGCTTCACAGCAGCCAGAACGAGCAGGACAACCGTCATTTCGCCCGCTTCGCCAAGCTCCCCATGATCGAGCCAAGCGACAGCCAGGAGGCCAAGGACTACATCGCCGAGGGCATGAAGCTCAGCGAGGAATTCGACGTACCGGTGCTCTACCGCATGACCACCCGCATCAGCCACAGCAAGGGCATCGTGGAGGCGGGCGATATCGAGAAGCATGAGGTTCGCGGATTCAAGAAAGACCCGCTCAAGTACGTGATGGTGCCGGGACACGCGCGTCCGCGTCACGCATACGTCGAGGAGCGTCTGGAGAAACTGCGCGCCTTCGCCGAATCCACCGACCTGAACCGCATCGAATGGGGCGACAAGAAGCTGGGTGTCATCAGCGCCGGCGCCGCCTACGTGCAGGCCCGCGAGAAGCTGCCCGAGGCGAGCTTCCTGAAGCTGGGCATGAGCTATCCCCTGCCCTTGGGAAAAATCCGGGAGTTCGCGGCCAAAGTGGACCGCGTGCTTGTAGTCGAGGAGTTGGATCCCTTTTTCGAGGAGCAGCTCAAGGCGGCGGGCATCGTCTGTGAAGGCAAGAACGTAACGGGCCTGCTCGGCGAGCTGACCCCCGGTCGCCTGGGTGCGGGTCTCGTGCGCGAGGGATTTCTGGACTCTTCGACGGAGATCGCCGAAGGGGCCGAGGTGCTGCCGCGCCCGCCGGTGCTCTGCCCAGGATGCCCCCACCGCGGCGTCTTCTTCGAGTTGAAGAAACAGCGCGGAAACGTCTTCGGCGACATCGGTTGCTACACCCTGGGCGCCCTGCCTCCCCTGTCCGCCATGGACACCTGCCTGGACATGGGCGCTTCCATCAGTAATGCCATCGGCGCCAGCAAAGTGTCCGACGGCAAGAAGCCCATCTTCGCCACCATCGGCGACTCCACCTTCCTGCACAGCGGCATGACCGGTGTGCTGGACGCGGTCTACAACAAGGCGAACATCACGGTGGTGATTCTCGACAACCGGGTCACCGCCATGACCGGTGGACAGGAGCATCCGAGCACAGGCCACACGCTCATGGGCGAGGAGGCCTTCGACATCGACCTGGAGAACCTGGTCAAGGCTCTCGGCGTGGAGCACGTGGAGAACGTGATGAACCACGACCTGGAAGACGTTGAAGCCGCCCTTCAGGCCGCCCAGGAGTACGAAGGTGTCAGCGTGATTCTGGCCGAAGCCCCCTGCGCGCTGATGCCCTACAAGATCAAGGAAACCCCTTACCACATCATCGAAGATGCCTGTACGGGATGCCGCCTCTGCCTGCAGACGGGATGTCCGTCGATCTCGCTGACCGGAACGCTTACGGCGGAAGGACGTCAGAGAGCGGTCATCGATACGGAAACCTGCACCGGCTGCGGGCTCTGCCCGCAGACCTGCGGCGATCATGCGATCATGCTCGTGAACGAGGAGGTGACGGCGTGAGCGAGAACACAAATCTGCTGATCGTCGGAGTCGGAGGACAGGGAGTCATCCTGGCCAGCGCCATTCTGGCCCAGGCCGCCATGGAGGCCGGCCATGACACCAAGCAGAGCGAGGTTCATGGCATGAGTCAGCGAGGTGGCACGGTCTCGAGCCATGTGCGTTTCGGCGAGAAGGTCTGGAGCCCCATGGTGCCCGAAGGCGAGGCGAATGTACTGCTGGCCTTCGAACGCGCCGAGGCCCTGCGCGCGGCCCACCTCATCGCTCCTGGCGGCGTGGCCATCGTGAATCGCCAGTCCATCATTCCGCCCATCGCGGCCGGCAAGAAGTTCGCCTACCCGGAGGATCCCGTGGGCGACCTGCGCTCGCGCGTTGAGCGAGTGGTCGAGATCGACGCGCTCGAGGAATGCCGGAAGCTGGGCAACGAGAAGATGGTGAGCGTGCTTCTGCTGGGGGCGCTGTCCGCGCAACTCGACTTCGATCCCGCCATCTGGGAAAAGGTCATCCGCGCCCGTGTGCCCAAGGGCACCGAGGACGGCAATCTCGCCGCTTTCGCCAAGGGCGCCGAACTCGCCACCGCGACTGTGCCGGCGAGATGAGCCCCGCAGCCTTCGATGCGGCCCTCACCTTCGGCTATACGAAGAAGCCTGAAGAAACCTGGCACTTCTATGAAAATTTGCTGCAGCTCCCCCTGGTCCTGGATCAGGGAGGCTGCCGCATCTGGCGGGTGGCCGGGTCGGGATATCTGGGATTCTGCCATCGTGAGAAGGCCGAATCACCCGCAGGCGTGATTCTGACCCTCGTCACCGAAGACGTCGACGGATGGGCCGCACGGCTGCGCGAGGCAGGAGTTCCGTTCGAGAAGGATCCGGCCTACAACCCCGACTACAAGATCTACCATTGCTTCCTGCGGGATCCGAACGGATACCTCGTCGAGATTCAGCGTTTCGAGGATGAGCGCTGGCCTGGCTAGGCCACTCGGAGGCGGGTGGCAATCTTGTTGTCATGATTCAATGGAAAAGACGAATTTTGTAAGCGTCCTGAAATCAGCCCGTTAAAAAGTCTCCCCGGGGAGACTTTTTCCTGGAATCATCGAGAATCAGCAGCAGACGTGAACTTTGGAGTCGCGATCGGTCAGGCGGTTGGCTCTGATTCGAGCCATCGAGCGAGGCTGCGCGGTTGGCTCCGATTCGAGCCATCGAGCGAGGCTGCGCGGCTTCCGACTATTCCTCCGGCACCTCGCCGAAGGTCACACCGTGCTCCAGGTAGAACTTGAGCAGAGTGATGGCCTCTCCCCAGCCGCTGGCGCAATCCACCAGCGCGGCGAGATCCTTTTCCGAATCCGTATGCCCCGACTCTTTCACGCGCAGAATAGTGCCCTCGCCCCGCGCTTCGAGATCGAATTCGATGGTTGTCCAACTGTCGCCGGCCTGCCACTTGAATACGAAACGCCGGGGCGGCTCCGCCTCGAGCACGGGGCATTCGGCTTCCGTGGTGTAGCGATCCACTTTGAAGTTCACCCATTTGAAGCGGATGAATCCGCCTGGCCGCGGATCCACCTTCGTGCCCTGGGTAAACCAGGAGTCCCAGATCTCGCCGGTGGTGAGCGCTTCGTAGACATGCTCAGGCGCAACCTTGATGTAGGTGTTGTAGTCGATCGGTGGAAGCTGCATGGCCCTAGCCTTCTTCCGCGGCGGCCATGTACTCCTGGAAATTCTGCGTCTTGTAAGCGCCGGTGGACACATAGTCTAGAACGCGTGCGAATTGCGGTGCTTCCACGAATCCAGGGAGCGGACTGATGGGATTGCCCTCGGGATCCACGAACCAGGTCGTCGGATAGCTGTTCACGCCGTACATGCGGGCGAGCTGGGTGCCGGGAGCGGCCGTCTCGCCGCCCTGGGGTTCCTTGCTTTCGGCGTTGACCTTGATGGCGATGAAGTTGTCGGCCAGTCGCTGCTGCACGATTTCCTGGGAGTAGGTCTTTTCGTCGAGTACCTTGCACCAGTGACACCAGGTGGTCCAGAAATCGATGACCACGTACTTGCCCTCTTCGGCGGCCTTGGCCATGCCGGTTTCATAGTCGTACCAGCTCACGCCATCATGACTCTCGGCGACTTCGGTCTCGCCGGCGGTCTCGGACTTGGCGGTCTCGTCGGATTTCTCGCCGCAACCGACCAGCAGCATGGCGATGACGAGCAGGGGAAGGATCTTCCAGATCTTCATGGGGACGCTCCAGGTTCGGGGATTTCCGGAAAATGTAGGGGATCGGGCCGCGCGATTCCAGGGACTATTCGCCCCGCGGCCAGCTCAGCCAGGAGGCTCGCATCCGCTTGGTTGCCAGTGCCGGAACCGAGCTGAGCACCTGACCGTCCAGCTTCACTACGATGCGCCCCACTTCCTCACCCGCCTCGAAGGGCGCTGCGATGTCACCCGGATCTTCCAACTCTATGCTAACTCGTGTGATGTCCTCGGGCCGGGCGAGATAGACCAGATCCTCGCCCGCCTCCACGCGTAGTTTTCCGCGCCAAGTGCGCTTCACGCGAAACTCGATGCCCAGTCCGTCGCCCTTGCGCAGGGCCGTGCGCATGTCCCAGTCGGCGAATCCGGAATCGAGCAGACGTTCCACCTCGGCGTTACGCTGCTTGGGCCCGGGAGAGCCGAGCACGACCGAGATGAGTCGGCGCCCACCGCGTTCAGCCGTGGCCACGAGGTTGGACCGGCCCTTGTTGTGGTAGCCGGTCTTCAGACCGTCCATCCCCTCGTAGGTCTTCATCATGGTGTTGGTGGTGCCCAGATCGAGGCCCTTGCGGAAGCGGGTGTAGATCTTCCCTGTCCAATCGAGCACGCCGGGGTGCTTCAGCACCACCTCCCGCGCAAGGATGGCCTGGTCCCGCGCCGTGGTCCAGTTTTCGGCCTTGCCACCGCTCTCGGGAAGGCCGGTCACGTTGACATAGGTGGTCCCCGTCATTCCCAATTCGACGCACTTCTCGTTCATGGCCGCCACGGCCGCGGGCACGCTGCCGTAGATGGCCTCGGCCACGGTCACCGCCGCATCATTGGCCGACCCCACGGCCACGGCCTCGATGAGCTTCTGGAAACTGGTCTCGTCGCCGGCCGCCAGGTAGACCTGACTGCCGCCCATTCCCTTGGCGTACTTGGAACTCGTGAGCATGGTCTGGGGCGATACTCGCCCGTCCTGCACGGCCTCGTCGGCCAGGAGCAGGAGCATGAGCTTGACCACGCTGGCCGGAACCCACTGCTCATCCGGATTGTCTTCGAAAAGGATCTGCCCGCTTCTGGCTTCCATCAGCATGGCGGATTCGTACTCTCCGGCGGCCAGGGCGCCGGTGGCGAAAAAAGCGAGTATGAGAAAGGTGATGATGGTTTTCATATTGATCCGGATTGGGTGATGCGGCATGCACAAAAAAGTGCGGCGCGAGTTCCAGCTACTCTACGCGCCGCACCTCAATCTGTCCAGAGAGTCTAGTATAGGGGTTTGACCTCCGAGAAACTTCTGGTCTCGGTGGCGGTGTACTCGTCTGCCGTAACCAACAGTTCATCGATGACGAATCCGGAATCCAGGCTCGCTGAGTGGACGATCTTGAAGGCCAGGCGGCCGATTCCGACGCCACTCTTGCCGTGCGCCCTGTCCTCGACTATGGGAACATCATCGATGAACAGGTCGTAGGTGTCGGCCACGCAGTCGAAGACGAGTTTGAAGTTGTAGAACTGGGAGTAGGTGTAGAGACCAAGTATGCCGTAGTAGCCGGAGGCGTCGCTGAGGCGTAGATTCCCGGACGCATCGGTGTAGATCTTGGCGAAGGTACTGCTCCAGAAGCCCTGCTCGTAGACAGTGATCAGTTCGTAGTTGTCGGGGGTCACGATAATGACGTCGAAACTCACGGTCACCTTCCCCACGTCCACCGAGGCCTCGTCCAGGAATTCGAAGATCACCGGTGCAGTGGAGCCTTCGCTGCTCCGCAGGATCTCCAACGCGTGACCCGGAAAGGGATCTTCCCTGACCGTGGCGCTGAGTCCCGCGTAGACATCGATGGGCTCACCCACCTCCGCACCTCCGGTACCGATGGGTTCATCGACCGTTTTGTCGTCGAAATTGGCGTCGAGCAGCGTGAAATCAGCCAGCGCCAGAACCGGGAGCAGGAGTATAAGAACCCCTAACACGTTCGCAATCTTCATCTTAGCTCCTTCACTCGATTGATGTCAGGAATCATCGTCCCTCTCGAGGACGTATATGCAAGCACTCCGCCAATCACGTCGACATCTCGCCCTTCCGGTAGGCGCGTGTGCAGGGGCCCTGCCGCCAGGGACAGCCTGGACAAGGCGGCTCGTTGGGTGCGGGAAGGCTCTCCAGGCCACTGGTCAAACGTCCGGGTGCGGTGAGTTCAGCGGCCTTTCGCGCGAGGTTCAGGGCGAGTTTCTCGGCCCACTTGAGGTGACGCTCATCGGAATCCACTTCGCGGAACTGGCCCGCGCGCAGGAAGGCGATGAAGGCGCGTGAGGCGGGCCGTCCCGCCTCACGGAGGGCCAGCGCGTAGAGGGCCATCTGAAGCTGATGGTGATGGATGCGATCGGGAATGGTGGCCTCGTCCACTCGGTCGCTCTTCCAGTCCACCAGGAAGCGTTGATCCTCCCAGAGGAAGTGCAGATCGATCTGGCCGGTGATGCGCAGGCCCTCGAGCTTGAGTACGAAGGACTCCTCGCGCTTGATGTACGTAGCTTCGGGCAGTCGCTGCTGGGTCCAGACGTTCTCGGTGCCGAAGAAGGCGAGCAGGGTTTCGCGGGCGGCGGACCGGCGGGCCTCGTCGAGATCGGCGGGACAGGCCCCATCGAAGGCGGTCTCCGGCGCGGCGCGGAAGTCCCAGTGCTCGAGAATTCGATGAAGGTCGGTGCCGAAGGAAGCGCCGGCCGGTCCCTCGTCGTCCGCGCCTTCCCGGGCGTGGAAGGGCTCGGCCAGGCCGCGGGAGGAACCGTCCAGATCGAATCGTCGCTCCAACAACCACCTCAGAGGACAGGCATGCAGGAGCGACAGCGAGGTCACCGGCAGTTCCAGTTCCACGGGAGCTTCGACCTTGGCGGCCAGGGGCGACCATTCGGGTAGGGAAACCGTTGCGGGAGCATCTTCATCTGGTCGGCCGAGCGCTCTGCCCAGGGCCGCGGGGCGGCCCTCGTGATGCCAGTCCACGCGGTAGAGCGACGAGTCCACACCGCCCAGACCTCTTCGCAGCTCGGCCATGAACTGCGCACCTGGTTTTGCGGGCGGCAGCTCGAACTCCTCGAGAGCCTCCTCCACGCTCTTCTTTCGCAGCACCCCCGAGAGCAGCAAGTAGTCCTTGGCGCGCGTGAGGGCCACGTAGAAAAGCCTTCGCGACTCCTCCTCCTCTCGCCGGTCCGAGCTCAGCCTGATCCACTCGTGTACGAGATCAGGATGCTTGCCTCCCTCGCCGTCCCGCCAGACCAATCCGAGAAGCGCTTCCTGCTCCGAACCATCGTCGAGGCGCAGGCTGGCCAGGTCTCCGGGACGTCGCATGCTCGAGAGGTCGCGCTCCAGATCGGCCACCACCACGAGAGGGAACTCCAGCCCCTTGGCCGCGTGGATGGTGAGGATCCTTACCAGCGACTCGCCCTCCTCGGGCACCCAGGCCTCCTGGCGCTTGGGCGAGATCTCGCGGATGCGGCGCATGTGCTCCAGGAACTCGGACACGCTCATTCGGCGATGTCGCTCCAGTTCGCCGAGCAGCTCGGAGAGTTGCCGCAGGTTGCGCAGCATCTTGAGACCATAGCGTTCGGTGGCCGCGCGAAGATCGAAGCCGCTGGCCCGCACGATTTCTTCTACGAGCTCCTGCATGGGCAGTCGATGCAGTCGCGGTCCGATCTCGCGCCGAAGGCTCAGGAATCGTTCCACTCGCCGGCGTCCTGCTTCGCTGAGATCACCCTCCTTCGCGGCGGCCTCGAGCCGTTCGATCAGCTGCCTTCCCTGTCGTTGCTCGACACCGGCGGGCAGCGGATCCCCCGACGCTGGCAGCATCAAGGTCACGAGATCGCGCCGGCTCAGTCCGATGGCCTCGCTGCGCAGCCCCCGCGCCAGCTTGAATCGATGGTAGGGATCATCCAGCGCGGCGACGAGGTTCTCCAGGTCCAGCAGCTCCTGGCGGATGAAGTATTCCTTGCCTCCGGCGGCTTCATGGGGAATCCCACGGGCCGTGAGCGCACGCACCAGGGGCGAGATGGCACCGCCGCTGCGCACCAGGATGGCCACGTCCTTCCAGTCCATGGGACGCTCGCCTTCACCGTCGCGAACCGCAAGGCCGGCGTCGAAAGCCTCCCGCAGCGTGTCGGCCAACTGCTCCGCCGCGAGGTGGCGCGCACCCTGGGTGTTCAGTTCGCCACTCACCGTCAGCTGGATGCTCACCCGTGTCTCGCCATCGCTCGCCCGCGGGCTTTCCATGGGCGGAAAGGCCTCGGCGGGGAAAAAGGCGTTGAAGAAATCGAGCAGGGCGGGATGGCTGCGATAGTTCGTACTGAGCGACAGGCTCCTCCCCACCTCGGCGGCGCGGCGCTCTTCGCGGCGGAAGACCTCCACGTCGGCGTTGCGGAATCCGTAGATGCTCTGACGCGGATCGCCCACCAGGAAGAGCGTGCGGCTTTCGTCCTTCTCCTCGGGCGCGAGTTGCCGGATGAGTCTCAGCTGCAGATGGTTGGTGTCCTGCATCTCGTCCACGAGTATCTGACGATACTGGGCACGCAGGCGATCGCGAAGAGCCCGGTCGCGTTCGAGCAGCGCCAGGGCCGACAGTTGCAGATCCTCGAAGTCCAGCCAGGAGTGGGCGCGCATGGCCTGGCGCAGACGTCGGTCCAGCCCCGCATGCAGACGGAAGAAGGCCGCGCGAAGGCCTCTCGGCCTCGAGATCTCTACCGCGGCCAGCGGCGCGAGAGCCCGGCGGGCCTCCTCCAATTCCTTCTTGAAGGGTTTCCACTTGCGCTCCAGCTCGCCCTCGTCACCCAGGGACTTGGGTGCCGCGGTGAAACGCTTCATGGCCTCGAGCAGTTGCTTCGGCAGCTCGGGCCTCAGTTCTTCCAAGCCCGCCAGCAGAGCCATGGCCACTTCGATCTTCTCGGCCGAGGCCGGCTTGGGATGCACCCCGCCCGGCAGGTGTGCGCAAAGACCTGCGAAGCGACCGGCAAGTTGACGCTGCCAATCCAGCCAGTGGGTCTCGAAGAGGGAGCGCGCCGATTTCTCCTGGGCGATCACCCGGGCCTCGGCATCCTCGCCCGAATCCTGGGACAGGCCCAGGCTGCGCCGCAGCTCGCGATGCGCGGCGAGGCCCTGGCGCAGCTTGTCCAGACCCATTTCGCCGCCGAGCAGCTGCAGATCGGCATTCTCCTCGGACAGGAGGCGCGCGAAGATCTCGTCCTCCAGCTCGCGCAGTTCCACGGGATCCGGCACGCGGAAGCGCGGATCCAGGCCCGCCTCGGCCGCGTTCTCGCGCAGGAGCCGGCTGCAGAATCCGTGGATGGTGGAAATGGGCGCGGTCTCCAGTTCCCGTCCCAGTTCTGCCAGGCGCGCGGCGGTCTCGGGTTCGGCCTCCTCAGCCCGCAGGGTCACCTCGCGGTAGATGCGGTCACGCATCTCCTGGGCCGCCTTCTCCGTGAAGGTGATGGCCAGGAGCCGCGCCGGGAGCGAGGGATCCCAGCGGCCGTCCTCGAGGATGCGAAGGTAGCGCTCGACCAGCACACGGGTCTTGCCGCTTCCCGCGCCGGCCGAAAGAAGCAGGTCCTGCTGGTGCCGCTCCACCGCGGGAAGCTGCTCGGCGTTGAGCTCAGGACGGCTCATCCTCGCCTCCCTTCCGCGGGCTCTCGCCTTCCTCCCAGCGACAGAGCTGCCGCACGGAGCAGGATTCGCAGCCTTCGCCCCCATCGGCCGGATTCGGATCGAATCGCCCGCGGGCGATCTCGTCCACCAGGGCGCGGATGCGCGCGGCCACCTTTTCCAGCCACGCATCCCACTGGTCCCCATCGAGCCACTTGCCCTTGAGCTGCTTCTCCAGCGTCTCGCCTTCCTCCATCTTGCGATAGTATCCGCGCAGGGTCTTGTCGGCATCGTTCACGGCGGCGAAGGCCGCACCGAGCCGCTCTTCCTCGGGAAGGCCCCAGGCGTAGACCGGAAGCTGGAAGCTCATGGGCGCGTCGGACTTCGGACTCTCGAGACTGCGGGCGCTGCGCTTGTAGTCGATCACCAGACGACGGCCGTCGGCGCTGCGGTCCACACGATCCGCGCGTCCCAGCAACCGGAACTCTCCGCCCTCGCCGGGCAGCTTCGAGGAATCGACGAAGAGATCCGATTCGAGAGAATCCTTCTCGGGAATCATGCCCGTGACCGACAGGCGCTCCAGGTCGCGGGCCAGGTAGCCCGAAAGCAGCCGCAGGCGCCGGGAGTCTTCCAGTCGGAAGCGGCGGGAGCGCAGGGACGTTTCCCCTTCTTCGATGAGCGCATCCACCGCCTCGGCGTGCAGGGCGATCAGGCGCTCGTCCAGATCATCCAGGGAAGTGTCGCCGTCCCAGCGGCTGAAGAAGAGCTCGAGAACCTTGTGATACAGCAGGCCTTCCTCGCGGGGACCGGCCTCGAGGATCTCGTCCTCCTCGAGCCGAAGGACGCGCTCCATGAGATAGCGATAGGGACAGTGGGCGAAGGTTTCGAGCCCCGTGGGGCTGAAGCGACCTTCCAGGGCCATGCGCATGGCCAGGCGAGGATGCTTCTCGAGGCTCTCCACCGCCGGACGCGCGGCGAAGGCGTCGAGCAGACCGCCCAGTTCCTGCTCTCTCAGGAAGGCCTCGGCCTCATCTACGAGCCCCCCGGATAGTCCGCGATGCCGGGCCACCAGAACATTCCGCAGCAGGTCCCGCAACCCTACCGGGCGGGCGAACTTCTCGTCGAGGGACTTGCCGGGCACGAAGCGCGACGGCGGAAGTGGGGCGATGCGTGCGAGCTCATCGAGGAAGAAGGAGGGCGGCGTGACGCGTCCCTCCAGATCGCGCACCGACCAGCTCAGCACCAGACGTCGCGAAGCCCGGGTCGCCGCGATGTAGAAGAGATAGCGCTCCTCCGCCTGTCGGTCTGCGCGAAGGGGCAGGCGGGCCGAACGGCCAGCTTCCTCGCAGGCCCGATTGAGCTGTTGGCGCTCGCTCTCGCGGAGCAGCGGATCCTCGCGATGGGGCGGCGGGAAGCTGCCGCGGCTGAGCCCGGCCACGAAGACCGTGTCCAGTTCGGGCAGGCGCATCTCGAAGGGATTTCCCAGCAGGATGCCCCCACCCTCTCCGCCCCAGGCTCGGCGCGTCTCCACCGAATCCAGAGCCGCGGTGAAGGCGGCGAGCCAGGCCGCGGCGGACTGCCTTTCGCCTGCGGGCAGGGCCTCCGTGGCCAAGCTGCGAGCCGCCGCGAGGATGTCCTCCAGGTCGCGCAGCTCAGCGGCCAGGAGGGTGATACCGCCGCCCTCGTTCCGCACAAAGGCCTCCTGGAGCTTCGCGGAGACGAGCTCGATCAGGGGCCGAAGCGTGTGATCCAGCCAGGCGCGACCCTCGAGCTTTCCTTCGGACAGGGACAGGCACCAGTCGAGCCAGTCCCAGTCGGCATCGGGGAACTCGAGGCGGGCATTGGACAGGAACTCGGTCCAGTCTTCCTCGGCGGGAAGCCCGCGTCTTCGGCCCTCGGCCTGCAGGCGAACGAGCAGTTCGTCGTCGAGCCCCAGGTATCCTCCCCGCAGTTTCTGTAGCAGATCGATGCCGCCACCGTTTGCCTGCCAGTCGAGCATGGCGATCAGAAAACCGGCCAGGGCGCCGCGGCCGAGGGTGGACTTGCGCCGGCTCTGGAAGGGCAGCCGGGCACGCTCGAGGGTAGCGGCCAGGATCTCGCCCAATTCGGCGTCGCGGTAGAGCACCGCCAGGCGACCAGCGTCGACGCCCTCGGCGAGGAGTTTGCGCAGCTCGCGGGCGATGGCCTCGGCTTCGTCCCGCCGGGAGGCGGCCTCCATGAGTTCGAGGTTCTCGGAAGGCTCGCCCTCGGCCTCTCCTGGCAACTTCCTGAAGAGTTCGCGGGCCAGTCGTTCGGGAAACTCGGTGCTGAAGCGGGGGGTCTCGCTCAAGGCCTCCACATGCCAGTCCTGCCTCTGCGCGAAGCGGGATGCCAGGCGATGCAGACGCTCGAAGGGGGGCCGAGGAGGACCGTCCAGATCGCCGGGCTCCATGCAGAGGCTGAAGGTGGTCGCTTCGGCGCGGGCCATGAGGGCCTCGGTCAATCGCAGCTGCAGGGGACTCAGATTGCTGAAGCCATCGACGAGGAGCAGGTCCATGGGGGCGATCCGTTCGGGCCGGCCTTCCAGGCTCTCTGCGGCTCGCTGCATGGCCGGCGCGGGATCGTAGAGCGGGGATGCCGATTGCTCGGCGAGATAGGCCTCGAAGATTTCCGCCAGGGCGGCCGGACGCGGACCGGGCAGGGCCCGGAGATCTTCGGGACTGAGCTGTCCTTCGACGAGTTCGGAAAGCAGACGGTCGAGAACTTCGGCGAAGCCAGGAGTGGCGGCGCTGTCCTCGAGGCGGCCGAGCTTTCCGCGACCTTCGGACAGCAGGCGCGTAAGGGCCAGGCGGCGGGCCAGGCCGCTTCGGGGAGCGCAGCCGGAATCGGCGGCCTCGAGCACCCGTCGCACCAGGGCGCCCGGGGTGAGGATATCCGGCAGAAAGGCCGCGCGGCGGTCGGCCAGATCCAGCAGGCGGGCCCGGACCAGGGCCGCTTCCTCGCGGTTGGGCACCAGATAGAGCACCCTGCGGCCCGCCCCCAGCGCTTCGCTGGCACGGCGAATGCACTCCTGCGTCTTGCCGGAACCGGCGATTCCCAGGAGGAGGGAGTTCATCGGAGCCGCCAGCCGCCAGCCGCCAGCGACCAGCCGGAACTCCAGCACCGGTCGCGGACCCGGAGTACGGCTGGTGGCTGGAAGCTGGTAGCTGGCAGCGGAATCATTGACATCATGCTAGGCCCCTTCTAAAGTCCAGCCTACTTGATCCGAATCGGCGGTGGTATCGCAAAATGCCCGAGGCTCCTCTTCGCATCTATCATATCGGCACCCGGGGCATCCCCACGACTCAGGGGGGCATCGAGAAGCACATCGAAGAGATCGCCACCCGTCTGGCCGATCGCCTCGACATCACCGTCTACGCCCGCAGCTACTACGTGCCGCCCATGAAGGACTACAAGGGCGTGAAGGTTCGCCGACTTCGCACTCTCCAGACCAAGCATCTGGACACCTGGATCTACTCGCTCGTCGCAACCTTCGACGTGCTCTTTCGGGGGCGCGGCATCGTGCACTACCACGCCCTGGGCCCGAGCATCTTCGCCTGGCTGCCGCGGCTCTTCGGGCACAAGACCGTGGTCACCGTGCACGGACTCGACTGGCAGCGGGCCAAGTGGAACCGCTTCGCACGTTTCTATCTGAAGATGTGCGAGACCTTCAGCGTGCGTTTCCCCAATCGCACCATCGTGGTGTCGAAGGTTCTGCGCGAGTACTACAAGGAGAAGTTCCAGGCCGAGGTGGACGCCATTCCCAACGGCATCCAGGAACCTCCCGCGCGCCCGCCCGAAGAGATCAAGGAGAAGTGGGGCCTCGAGAAGGATCGCTACATCTTCTTCATCGCCCGATTGACGCCCGAGAAGGGCGCCCATCATCTGATCCGCGCCTTCCGAGAGATGGGCACCGACATGAAGCTGGTCATCGCCGGCGAGGGGCTGCATTCGGAGCGCTACGTCGAGGAGTTGCACAAGCTGGCCGAGGGCGACGATCGCATCGTCTTCACGGGCTTCGTCACCGGCGCCACCCTCGACGAGCTCTTCGGCAACTGCTACCTCTACTGCCAGCCCAGCGAGATCGAGGGCCTGTCCATAGCACTGCTCGAGGCCATGAGCTACGGCTGCTGCGTGCTATCGAGCGACATCCCCGAGAACCTCGAACTGGTCGAGGGCGTGGGCTTCAGCTTCGAGACGAAGAACGTGGAGTCGCTGCGCGAGAAACTGCGCGCGCTGATGGAGCGCCCGGAAAAGGTACAGATGGCCGGCATGGTGGCGCGCCGGCGCGCGCTCACCGAGTACAGCTGGGACACCGTGGCGAAGGCCACGGAAGCTTTGTACCGGGAAATGAAGCGCTAGGTCTTTCCCCGCCACTCCTTGCGCAGCAAGCCGAACTCGATGTGGTCTAACCACTTCCCGCGCCAATTGATTTCCTCGCGCCGGCATCCCTCCTGCTTGAATCCGACCTTCTCGGCCACTCGAATCATGCGCGCGTTGAAGGACCATGTATCCAGGGCAAGACGGTGGATCTCGGAGTGGCCGAAGAGATAGTCGATCCACAGCCTCAGCGCTTCGGTGCCGAAGCCGCGCTCCAGGCTTTCATCCTCGCAGATGTTGATGCCGAGGAACCAGGTGTCCTCCATGCCCCTGCGGCGGAGGTAGCGATTGATCCATCCCATGGCCAGGCCTTCGCGATCGGCGATGATGGCCGAGTCGCGCGGTTCGGGCAGATTCTCGCAGCGGGACAGGAAAGCGAGCTTCTGCTTGATGCGGGTTTCGTCGGAGTCCTCGGGCATGTGCTCCCAGGGCGCATCGAAGTCGCGCCACTGACCTTCCTGCATCCAGCGAAGATAGGTCTCGAGGTCGGCGGGCTCGCGGTCTCGGAGCTGTACATGCTCTCCGGCCGCGATGAGCCCGCTCACGGTTTTCCAGTGGGAGAACTAGCAGGGGAAGCTATCAGGGGTATCATGACGCTCCTTTCAGGAATGCGCTCAGTCTGACCTCGTCGAGGCGGCCGTCCCTTCGAACTCCGGAACAGACATCCAGGCCGTAGGGATCCACCACACGCAGGGCTTCCCCCACGTTTTCGGCATTCAGTCCACCCGCGAGCCAGACCGGCACCCTCGACGCCTCACATATCGCGCGGCTGAGATTCCAGTCGTGCACCTGTCCCGTGCCCCCCAGGCTTCGCCGCTCGTCGCTCGGACGTCCGGAATCCAGCAGCAGGGCATCGGCGAATTCGGTCAGGAGCAGGGCTTCGTCCACCGAGGACCGATCGTGAACATGGATCACGGGAACGAGCCGAAGGTCGGGCAGGTTCTCGCGCAGAGATCGCATCAGGGAGGGATCGGGCGTTTCGCAGAGCTGCAAGGTCGCGGGGCGGCAACGATCAATCTGATCGCGAATGGATGGAAGGTCGGTCTTCGAGCTGAGCAGGAAACTGTCGGTGCCCTCGGGCAGGCTCGCGATCAGTTCGGCGATCTCGCTCTCGGGAATCACTCCCGGCCCGCTGGGCATGGCCGACACGAATCCCAGGGCGTCGGCTCCCGCCGCCAGGGCGAGCCGAGCCTCCTCCGCGCTCAGGATGCAGCAGATCTTGATTCTCGGTTTCAAGGGTGCCTCCTCAGACATCCTGCACAAAGTTCGCGGAAAACGAAACGATTTGCTAGCGGATATTCGGATCGCCAATACTTGCTGACATCAACCATCCCCTGAATGGAGGACATCATGATCGCGCGCCTCGCCTTCGTCTTCATGATTTTCGCATTCGCCGCACTGGCGGACGGCCCCCTCTACGGCATCTACGAGAATCTGGGCCTCGCACCGGAGGGCATGACCCTCGAGTCGGCCTCCCTCGTTCTGAAGGATGCGCTGACCGCCGACGAATCCTTCCAGCTGCACAGCGCGGGACCCATCACGGCTCCCGACCATGTGCGCGAGGACGAGAGCGACCGCGACGGACGACGGGGCTACCTCCTCGTCTTCACGGACGCCGGATATCTGGAAGCTCTGGCAGCGCGCCATCCCAAGTACGCCGCGGCTGGGCTGATGCGCATCGGCATCAACGAGGAACCCGTGGGCCTGCGCGTCACCTTCATGCAGCCGGAGACCCTGGCTCGCATCGTCGGAAACGATCTGGAGGATGAGGACGAGTACGAGGCCATGGCCGCCGAGGGCGCCTCTCTGGCTCAACGTATTCGCGAACTGGTGGGCGGCGCCCTGGGCATGGAGCCCGAGGGCTTTCACATGCCTCCCCTACGAGATCGCGACCGGCTGCGTGAGGCCAAGAAGGACATGTTCATGATGGTCGGCCCCATGACCTATTTCCGCAAAGAGAGCCAGTTCCCGCTCCTCCATTCGGAGGCAGTCACCAACGACGCGCCCTTGCAGATGGTCGCCCTCGCCGATCGATTCGAGGCCAACATGGCGGCCTTCGCCCCCGGCGACAAGGACCTGAAGTATCGTTGGACCCCCGACACGGATGCCGATCTTCAGTGGAAACTCGCGGCGCGCGCGGAGGTGCCGGGCAAGGCCATCCTGCTGGGCATCACCCGCCCGCGCACAGAAGCGCTGGCCATGCACATCGCCGGCATGAAGCGAGCCGAGGACGATTGGCGCTCTCCGGGTCTCGACCATGTCTGCGCCTTCCCCATCGAGGTGCTCATCTACCTGGACGGTGACGAGATCCAGGTGCGCACGGCCAAGGAGATGTTCCGCATGGATCAGTACTTCTGGGACGCCGGCAAGGGCGCCTTCATGAAGTACGCCTCCATGCCCGGCATGCTGGACGGATCGATCAAGCGGGCCCTGTTGGGAGAATAGTCGCGGGTCACGAGTGGCGAGCCATGATGAACCCCCGGCGAGTGCCGGGGGCTTTGCATTTCCGCACATTTGGGGCCGTCACCTATCGAGCTATGGACTACCAATCATCTTGCTGAAAGGAGAACCCCAGGATGGTCGTGGGCCACTCGCTGTACAGGTAGGTGATGGTTTCCTCCTTGATGTCCTCTCCATCGAGCCACTGATAAGTGCTCGCGTAGTTGAATTCCGTAAGTTTCGATTCGTCCTGAGTTCCATAGGGCAGCCAGCAGCTGTCTTCTTCGATGGTGTAGGATTCACTTAAATCGAGATCGACGAGTGTGAGGGAGTGTCAACATATCTGTGTAAACGGCCGCTCTCATCTTAGACCGGCAACCTT
>CAYPGS010000035.1:0-24065 GCA_964410395.1 uncultured bacterium | reverse complement strand
TCTCCAATACCGCTACAGGAATCGAAGTTCAGGCGGGAGGCTCACTGACCCTTCGGCAGGCCAAGGTGGATGTCGACCAGTATGGGCTCATCACCTGGCCGGATAATGGATTAGTGGGTTCGGCATTCGCAGATCTCGGAACCCTGGACGACCCTGGCTTCAACTCCTTCGAGCAATCCCCAGAAGGCTGCATTGGCGTGACAGTGCAGGACGCCTGCTATGCCGAAATTGACACCGAGCCTCCAGTTATCCCCATCGAGGTACGAATCTGGAATAGGTCAACAATCAACACGATTCAAGCCGTTGGAAATCGGTGGGGAGGATGCATTTGCGAAGACGCACAAGAACCACCCGACGGCGAATGCCCTTGTGCTGAGGAGTTTTTCCTTGGGGATATTGAATGGTACCCTTTCATTCAAATCGGTGAGTGCTGCTGGGGTCCTGGGGGAGGGTTCTTCATCGGCTCGTCGAATGTAGAAGTTCCTTTTTCCCTCTATCCAAACCCAAGCAATGCGCAGATCAGCATCGTGTTTCCTTATCGCACAGGCGAACCACTTCCTCGAATGGCCGTCTACAGTTTGTCTGGTCGAAGAATCGTTGATCTTGGAGCGGGGGAGGTTTATGAAAATTCCGTCTCCTGGGTATGGGACGGGCGAGACTCACTTGGACAACTCCAGGCAAGCGGAATCTACTTCGTTCAAGTACGTCAAGCAGGCCGGGCCTTCAACAAGAAAGCCGTGGTGTTGAAATGAAACGAGCCAATCGGATTGATCGCAAAAGTGAGTGTCGTTACCCATCTAGATTCTCAGTGCTTCAAGCGCTCATTCTCGCTGCTACGGTATTGGTGCTTTCCCCTGCCACCTCCCCAGCGGTCCTTGTTGAGCACAGTATTCCCAATGGGATGATCGAGGCCGTTGAAGTCGACGGAGTAACTGCCTACCGAATTCGAGTGCCTCTGGTTGCCGTGAGCTCGCAACTTCGGGATGCACGCCATTTTGAAGCCTGGTTGGAATTCACCGCCGCGGCCACCAGTGAGAGGAGCGGCGATATCTCAGTCTACGCCTCTGAGACGCCATTCAACGAGAATCTCGACCAGGTGCAAACCAGATTCTACAAGAACAAATTAGTTTCGAATGCCGAGGCCGACCGAATCCGAATCGAAATCGCAAGCATCGTGATAGGAGCCCTCAATGAGGGCTACGAATCGGTCGATATAATCATTGGGCAGTTTTCCAATGACAGCCCAGGTGGAGTCAGGATTTGGCCCCCGGGTGAAGGAGGAGAGCCATGGAAGATAGTTCTATCTGTCAAAGGTTCATGAAGACCATTTTCGGGTTTGCCCTCATCTTCTTGGTTGCATTCGCCCCAATGGCGATCGCTGAAGATTCACGCAACGTCGATCTAGAGTTTGTCTACCATGACGGCATGGCCGCAGGCGCGGACTATCTCTATCCAATGTTCAATGAGGCTGCTGGTGTTTTTTGCTTTCCAATCGATGACCAGGGCTGGGATTGGATCGATTTCACGAAAATCAGTTTCTATCACGAAGAAGAAGCAGGTCGCCCTTTCAGGGTCCTGTTGATTCGTCGCGATTTTGAAGACGAAGAGTATCAGCTCATCTGTGGAGGGTCACTATACTATGAAACCACATGTACTGACTGCTGGGAGGAAGTCAACCTATATTGCCAAGCGGAACTCTTCATGGGGAGCTTCAACAGATGCTTCGGAGTTTTCGTTAACATCGTCCCCGATGACGATGTACCACCTCTTGACTACTTCTCGATCTGGGGTGATGCAACAGTCGACCATCCCTATTCATCCGCGCGGTTTATCTATATTGATGACGACTACCTGGGGTATCAAGATGTGCCGTGGTACAACTCCGAAAGTGGCCACGGCGAGTACCTCATGGACATCTACGCCACGCTTCAAGGCACTACGCCGACCGGCGAAACCACCTTCTCGGAGATCAAGCTGATGTACGGAGATCGCTAGGGGGTGCCATGGAAGATCGTTCTTTCCGTCAAGGAACGTTAAGATGCGCGATCGCCATTGCCTTGCTCATCTTGGTTGGATCCACACATACGACGACCGCCGAGGAGGAGCGAAACATCGATCTAGAGTTCATCTACCATGACGGCGTGGCCGCGGGTGCTCACTACCTCTACCCCTTTGACAACGGCGCTGCAGGCGTTTTTGTTTTCCCAATTGATGACCAGGGATGGGATTGGATCGATTTTAAGAAGATTCGCTTCTATCACGAAGAAGAAGCGGGTCGGCCTTTTCGCATTCTGTTGATACGGCGAGATTTTGAAGATCTAGAATATGAGGTCATCTGTGGAGAGTCTGTGTACTACGAAACCACATGTACTGATTGCTGGGAGGAGGTCGACATCTATTGCCAGGCGGAACTTCTCGCGGGCATGGGCACCTTCAGCAAATGTTATGGGGTGTTTGTAAACATCGTGCCCGATGACGATTTTCCCCCGTATGACTACTTCTCGATCTGGGGCGATTGGATAGTAGACCATCCATACTCCTCCGCCTGGTTTTGGAGAATTGACGATGATCAGTATCAAGATGAGCCGCGGTACAACTCAGAAAATGGTGAAGGCGAGTACCTCATGGACATTTACGCCACCCTTCAAGGCACGACGCCGACCGGCGAAACCACCTTCTCGGAGATCAAGCTGATGTACGGAGATCGCTAGGGGGTGCCATGGAAGATCGTTCTTTCCATCAAAGGTTCATGAAGACCATATTCGCATTTGCCCTCCTCATCTTGGTTGGATCCGCCCCAATGGCAATCGCTGAAGATCCACGTAATGTTGATCTAGAGTTCATCTATCATGACGGCATAGCCGCTGGTTCAGACTTTTTGTACCCCCTCACGAATGGCGCTGCAGGCGTTTTTGTTTTTCCAATCGATGACCAGGGATGGGATTGGATCGATTTCACGAAGATCAGTTTCTATCACGAAGAAGAATCGGGTCGGCCTTTTCGCATTCTGTTGATACGGCGAGACTTCGAGGACGTAGAGTATGAGGTCATCTGTGGAGAGTCTGTTTTTTATGAAACCACATGTACTGATTGCTGGGAGGAGGTCGACCTCTATTGCCAGGCGGAACTTATCGCGGGCATGGGCACCTTCAACAAATGTTATGGGGTGTTTGTAAACATCGTGCCCGATGACGATGTTCCCTTGGATGACTACTTCCCAATCTGGTGGGATGGGACCGTCGACCATCCATTTTCATCAGCATGGTTTTGGAGTATCGATGACGACTTGTATCAAGATGTCCCCTCATACAACTCCGAAGGACTCGAGTATGGCGAGTACCTCATGGACATCTACGCCACGCTTCAGGGCACGACGCCTACCGGTGAAACCACCTTCTCGGAGATCAAGTTGATGTACGGAGATCGCTAGATCGGGCAGTTAGATAGAAAAACGGGGGAGCGACCGCTCCCCCGCACCTCTTCAGGAAATGTTTCGCCGCTAGGCTGCCTTGGGCGGGCGCAGCATGATGGCGATGACCGCCGCCACCAGGCAGGCCACGCCCGCGATGGTGAAGGCCAGTGGGAAGTTGTTCATGTCGCCGAGCCTTCCGCCCATGATGGGGCCGAAGATGCCGCCCACGCCGTAGGCCAGGAAGACCCAGCCGTAGTTTCGACCGATGAACTTCGCGCCGAAGATGTCGGCCGTGGTGGTGGGGAAGAGGGCGAAGTTTCCGCCGAAGTTGAAGCCCACCAGCGTGGCGCCCAGATAGAGCAGCGCCGTCTTGCCGGCCATGTAGGGGAACAGGATGACCAGGATGCCCTGGGTGGCCGTCATGATGACCACCGAGGTCTTCCGCCCGAGCTTGTCGCTCAATGCGCCCCAGGCGATCCGGCCGATGCCGTTGGCCAGGCTGAAGTACACCGCCATGGCCGTACCCGCCGTGGCGGAGGCCGTGACCGGGTCCATGCCGTTTTCGATGAGGGCCTGGCTGGGGAAGAGCTTCATGAGGCCGATACTCATGAGGCCGGCGCCGGCGCTGAACAGGAAGGTCAGGAAGATCATGAAGTACTGAGGCGTGCGGAGCATGGCACCGGAGTCGTAGTCCACGGTGCCGGCCACCGGCGCGCCGCCGGAGTTCGCCTGCGGGGGAGTGTACCCGGCGGGCAGCCAGCCCTTGGGCGGGTGCACCATGACCAGTCCGCCCAGGACCACGGCCACTGCGAAGGCGATGCCGTAGCTGCTGAAGGTCGCCGAGAGGCCGATGTTCTCGATGAGGTGGCCCCAGGCGCCGGCCAGCTTCACCCAGATCATCGCGCCGAAGCCGAAGCCCGCCACGGCCAGGCCCGTGATGAGACCCTTCTTGTCGGGGAACCAGGCCATGCCCACGGCGATGGGCACCACGTAGGCCAGGCCGATGCCCGTGCCGCCGATGAGCCCCACGAAGATGAAGATGGCCCAGAAGTTGGTGCCGCCGAAGAGCCCGGCGAGCAGGTAGCCCGCGCCGAGCACGATACCGCCGATGATGGCCAGCTTGCGCGGTCCGAGTCGGGGCATCAGACGTCCGGCAACGACGGTGCCGATGGCGAAGAGGGCGAGCCCGGCCGAGAAGACCATCTGCGTCTGGGTCTTGCTCCATCCCGCTTCCACCAGGGAGGGGGTGAAGACGCTCCAGGCGTAGATGGCGCCCAGGCAGAGCTGCACGAGGATGGCGCCGACCACCACGAGCCAGCGGTTCATCACTTTAGTGTCCGACATCGGGGACCTCCGTTTCGGGCCGTTTGTGAAGTTCGGAACGAGGCTCAAATTAGTGCCGGACATTCAGATCCGCAAGATAAATAAGCCCTTCCCCGAGCGGGAGAAGGGCTTGATTTTCAAGGATATAGCGCGAAGAGCCAGATCACTCGCCTGTCTTGCTGAGGATTACCCTCGTGGTCCTGGCCTCGGAGGCCACGAGCAGGGCTGCCCGCAACTCGGGCCACTGTTCGGTGCTCACGGCATCCTCGCTCCAGTCCAGGCGATAGCTGAGGGTGGCCCTCTCCTCGTCCTTCTGCGAAGAGATTGAGTAGGTGCCATTGGCGAAGGGGTACTCCCCCGGCACCGGCAATCGAACATCCCAGCTTTCTGGCAGGATCAACTCCCACTCGATAGCCACCGACAGCATGTTTTCCGGTAGCCAGGCCGCGTCGCGATCTGCATTCGCCAGGCCGCTGGGGGAGAAGTCGCCGGGCCCGAGTGGCGGCATGGGCAGAGGCAGGATCAGGAAGCCGTCCTCGTCAGTCTCGGGCATGGGAGCCGCCAGCTCCACCGAGCCTTCCAGAATCGCCGGCGTCATGTTGCGGATGACCACGCCCGCCGCCTCGGCTCCCTCGCTCCAGCCGCCTGCCCAATCGCTGAGCAGATCCTGGGGCTGCGCGAGGCCAAGCCTCTGGGCCGCCGGTCCGAATAAAGACAGATCGGCCGCCGCCTCGCCGGTTTCGAGATTCCAGAAGACCTTCATGGCGATGCGGTCGTCCACCTTCCAGAGCTTGTGCCAGCGCGAGGCGGGCGTGTCGCCGAGGGACACCAGCAACCGCGGCTCGGGGCGAGGATCGATGCGCCAGGCGGCGCTATCCACCGCCAGGGGCTTGCCCTTGCGCGACTTGATGAACACGCCCGGCGAGGCCAGCGCGCCGGGCACGCAGGGACCCTCGGCCAGGCTGCGCCAGCGGGCGGGGAAGTAGACCTCGATGGGCATCTCCGCACTGCGACAGCAGGCGAGCAGAAGCGCGGTTCGTTCCAGATCGGTGGCTGTGCCGCTGTCCAGGATGCGCGCCACCGTGCGCGGCCCACGCGCCCAGGGCAGGAGGCCGTGGCGAACGCGAACCACGCGGGAGTCGATCCAGTCCATCCACATGGACAGACGGGCGTCGGTTCCCAGGGGATGATGTTCCTCTTCGAGCTTCTCGAGCTCCTTCCCGAGGCTGCCGAGATCGGCGAAGGATGCCTTGCAGGCATTGGCCAGCTCGACGCCGAGGACCTTCCAATCCTGCACCGCGTAGACCGCCGCCCAGCCGAGCTGGTCGCCGGTGCGCCGATTCAGATCGCGGGGACGAGCGGGCAGCTCCTTCGCGTTCCAGAGCAATCCGCCGCCGGTCTCGACCGGATCGGGCAGCGAGTAGACAGCCTGTTCGGGATTCACCGTGGATCCGGGAAGGCCCCGCACGAAGAGCTCGCGCTCCAGGATGGGGAACTCGTCGTGGAAGAAGAGGTGACGGCCGTAGGGCAGCCATCCGGGATCCACATCGAGGATCGTGTAGTCCAGCCACACGGTGACGCCCCGTTCGAGGCCCACCCGCGTGATCACCATCTCGCGGATGTCCAGGAAGTCCACCGCCCGGTCCAGGCCGAAGGGCGTCACCTCGTTGTGGGCGTTGTCCGGCGCGTCCTGGGCGCTGCCGTCGTTCAGGTAGGTCCGGTTGGCGTGGATGTCGAGCATCTGCCGGCCCGCGTCCCAGGCCACCCGCGGATCGCCCAGATGATCGATGGCGTACTCGCTGTAGAGCCGAATCAACTCCTGATGCCGCCACACGGCCCGGCCGTTCTCGTAGTCGAAGTAGTCGCCCTCGAAGAGGACGATCGCATCCACCTCGTCCGCGTTTTTCAGCCCGGGAGATGCCGCGATTCTGGCGCGAATGGCGTCCTCATCCAGGGGTCCCGCGGGGGAGGCCATGGCCGGCGACAGGAGAAGGATTGAGCAGATCGTCAGAGTCAGCAAAGTCGTCTTCATTACTTGCTCCCTTCGCCACTCAGGAGGATCTGCGCCTGCGCGCCCTCCGCGAACACGCTACGGGCTTCGTGCACCTCGGGCCAGTCCTCCGCTTCCACGAGCCTGCGGCCGAGGGTGGCCGTGGCGCTGAGGCTCAACTTACGGCCGTCCAGTTCCCAATCCAGGCTGGCTGAGGCGGCCTGGCCGGAGCTCTCCTCGTCGTCGGGAGCTTCGGCCTCATACTTCTTGGGAAGGGTCAGCTCCTCGTCCACGGCGACGGTCTGGGGCGCCCACATGAAGGCGGGGTGGCTGCGCTCCTCCATGTTCGGCGCACCGGCCAGGCGATTGAGCGCGCCGTTCTCGCCCACGAGCAACATGGCCGGCGAATGCAGGCGCATGGCCTCGCCGAGATCCTCCGCGTAGCCCGGCACGCGATACTCGAGGATGAGTTCCGTGTCGCGGGTGAAATCGCGATGATCGCTGAGTTCGAAATCGAGCAACTCCGCCCGAGGCGAGAGGCGGCGCAGCCATCCTTCGAGGTAGCGATGCAGATCCTTCACCGGACGGTCCGCCCGCGCGCCGCGCAGGCGTCCGTCGGCGATGCCCTTGCCGGTCAGGGTGAATCGGCCTTCGAGGGTGCCGTCGGCCGCGAGGCGGGCCCGGGAGAGCAGGTCCATCTGGTTCTCTTCCGGACCGAAGGCGGGAATCTGCATGCGGGTCTCGCCCCAGGGGGTGCCGATGACGAAATGCTGCTCGCCCTCCCAGCGGCTCCAGAGCGGATTGTTCCAGGGAGCCCAGGTGGGATCGAGCATGAGGAAGTCGCCGTCCTCCTTCTTGAGCGCGACGACGCAGTGGTTGAACTGGTCGGCGGGCACGGCCTCCACGCGGGCGCCGGCCATGGTCATGGCCGCGTAGGTCTCGAAGCCGGCCACGCGCAGCATGGTGACCAGCATACCGGCGATGTCCTTGCACACGCCGCAGCGGTCCTCGAAGGTCATGGAGCTCGGATGGATCGTGTAGCCCTCGCCCTGTCCCATGCTGAGCCCGCTGTAGCGGATGTTCTGGGCCACCCAGTGCAGCAGGGCGGCGATGGCCTCGTCTTCGTCGAGCCCGCGGATGATCTCGCGTACCTTCGCGTCGATCTCATCGTTGCTCTCGAAGACCCACTCGTTGGTCTCGTAGAACCAGCGGCTCTTGGCCTCCCAATCTTCCGCCGTGGCCATGACCACCTTGGGCACCACATCGCTGAGATCGGGCATGCGCGCTTCGCGGCTGACGGCGGGCATGTCCTCGCGCCAGAACTTGTAGATGAAGTGCTCCTCGCCGAAACTCAGGCTGCTGGCCACCTCTCCATTATAGACGGTGTACTGGAGCGGCTTGTTCTTGGGCAGGCGCAACTCGTAGCTTTTCTCCAGGAATGGCTGGCCGCCCTGGAAGGTGACCACGTCGTAGAAGTGTCCGCGCATGGGCGGGATGAAGCGCTCCTCGTCGTCCTGATAGAGGTAGGCGATGAGGAAGCCCTTGGTGTAGCTGAGCGACTCCAGGGCGTCGCCCGGCGACAGGGCCGGAACACCCAGCACCTTCATGCGCGCTCCCCAGTAAATCATGCTGGCCGGTGCGGTGGTGTCGACCAGGTCTGTCGCATCCACGTCGACCACTGTGGAGTCGGCCCGGTGAATGCGCACCCCCAGCACCTGCACGTCGTTGGACGTGGGATCGTAGTCGAATCGCAGCGCGCGAAGGGCCCGGGCGCCGCCGGGCTCGAGCACCTTGATGAGCCGGTGCTCGTAGCGGTGGGACAGTCCGCTGTCCTCCACCTCCACCGTGCTGCGGTCGAAGAGGACGAGCCGATCGGCACCCTCGTAGGGCGCGGCGTCGGCTTCGTCGATGAGGGTTCGCGCCTCGTCGGGGGGGAGCAGCTGAGGCTGGGCGACCGCTGCGGTCGCCAGCAGCAGCGCCGCCAGGATGATCATCGCTCGGGGCATGGGGCCTCCTCGCAGGAATGTCAGATGGATGAGCCAGGGTATCCGAGGAGGGTCCGAAGGTCCAGGGGCTTTGGGCCGCCAGCTACCTTCTACCAGCTACCAGCCGCCAGCCAGATCAGAACATCGACGCCTGCACGAGGGCATGGATTTCTGGCTGGAAGCTGGTCGCTGGCCGCTGGCAGCTTTCCCGCCTTGAGACTGTCCTTCCAAGTGTTTAAACTGCCCGGAGTCCATCCCGAGAGGAATTCATGTACAAGAAACTGATATGGCTGGCACCGGCGGCCCTGCTGCTGGCCGGATGCGCCGGAGACGGTGGCGAGCAGGTCGACGAGAAGACCTGGACCTCCTTCGCCGTGAGCCGGCAGGACATCGTGGTGACCGTGAGCGCCACTGGCATGCTGGAGCCCCTGCGCTCGGTGGAGATCAAGAGTAAGGCCTCAGGCGAGATCCTCGACATGCCCGTGGAGTTGGGTGACAGGATCCACGAGGGGCAGTTGCTCGTGAGGGTCGAGCCCCGAAATGTGCGCAACCAGCACGCCCAGGCCGAGGCCAGCCTCGTGGTGGCGAAAACGCGCCTGGACATCGCCAAGAAGCAGAAGGAACGAAGCCAGACCCTCTACGATGAGGGCTTCCTGTCCGAGGAGGCTCTCGAGGCGAGTCTGCTGGAACACGCGAACGCGGTGAGCGCGGAGGTGTCCGCCCGTACCGAGCTGGACAACGCCGAGGAGCGCCTCGAGGATACCGAGATCCTCGCGCCCATGGACGGTACGGTCATCGTGAAGGACGTGGAGAAGGGGCAGATCATCTCCAGCGCCACCAGTCAGGTGACAGGCGGCACCACGCTGCTCACCATGGCCAAGCTCGACACCCTCCAGGTGCGTGCCATGGTCGACGAGACCGACATCGGCAAGATCAAGTCGGGTCTCTCGGCCGAGATCACCGTGGACGCCTATCCCCGCGAGCTTTTCCAGGGCGAGGTGCTCAAGGTGGAACCCCAGGCCATCACCGTGCAGAACGTGACCACCTTCCCCGTGCTCGTGCGCATCGTCAACGAGCGCGGCTTGCTGCTTCCCGGCATGAACGTGGAGGTGGAGATCCAGACCAACTACAAGCAGGACGTGCTCGCCGTGCCCCTGGAAGCCCTGCGCACCCAGCGAGACTACCTCGTGGCCGCTGGAGCCATGGGCATGGAGGCCGAGGAGGCCGTGCAGGCCTTCGAGAACGCGCCTGTCGATACCGACGATCCCCGCGAACAGGCCCGGGCGAGCATCGCCTTCTTCGTGGGCTCGGACGGCCCCTCGCCCATTCCCGTGGGCGTGGGTATCAGCAACTGGGACTACGCCGAGGTGCTCTGGGGACTGGCCGAGGGCGATTCGGTGGCGCTAACGCTTTCCAGCGGACTGCTCATGCAGCAGCAGCGATGGCAGAATCGCATGCAGAGCTGGAGCAACATGGGCGGCTTCAAGAAGACCGACGACAAGAAGACAAGTACCGGCACGCGACCGAGCAACGGCAAGAAGTCGGAAGCGGGCGGTACCAAGCCGGATGCTGGAGGTAAGAAGCCCGACCCGGACAGCAAGAAACCGGAAGCCAAGAAAACCGAAGGCGGACACTAGATGAAGCAGGTTCTCGTTCTCGGCGCGGGGCAGAGCGCGCCTTACCTCATCGCGACCTTGCTGGAGATGGCCGACAAACACGACTGGTTCGTCACCGTGGGCGATCTCGATCAGGAACTGGCCCGTGACCGGGTGAACGGCCACAGCCGCGGCAACGCCGTGCGATTCGACGTGAACGACTCGCACCTGCGCGACAGGCTCATCAGCGAGGCCGATCTCGTGGTGAACATGCTGGCGCCGCGCTTCCAGGATCTCATCGCCTGGGACTGCGTGCAGCACGGCAAGCACATGCTTTCGGTGAGCTACCGCAGCCAGGGTCTTCGCGACCTCGAACCCGACGCCCAGCGCGAGGGCGTGCTGCTGCTCTCGGAGCTGGGCCTCGACCCCGGCATCGACCACATGAGCGCCATGCAGCTCATCCGCAAGATCAAGGACGAGGGCGGCAAGATCAGGGGCTTCACCTCCTACGGAAGCGGCATCCCGTCCCACGAGCAGGAGCACAATCCCCTGCGCTACGCGGTCACCTGGAACCCGCGCAACGTGGTCATGAGCGGCGAGGCCGGCGCGCAGTACATGGAGGATGGGCAGATCAAGATCGTGCCCTGGCATCACGTCTTCCATCACACCTGGGCGGTGGACGTGGAGGGTGTGGGCGAGCTCGAGGCCTATCCCAACCGCGACTCTCTTCGCTACATGAAGACCTTCGGCCTGGAGGACGTGCACACGATGATCCGCGGCACGCTCCGCTATCCAGGCTGGAGCGAGACCTGGGCGCGCATCGTGCAGCTGGGCCTGCCCAACGAATCGGTGAGCATTCCCGATCTGGCGAATCGCAGCTATCGCGAAGTGGTCGAGATGTTCCTGCCCATGAACGCGTCGGGTCCCAAGATCGAGACCCGCGTGGCCCGCTTCCTGGGCATCAGCCCCACGGGTGGCATCATGGAGAAGCTGCGCTGGCTGGGACTCTTCTCCGAGGAGAAGACGAACTGCCATTGCGAGAGCTCGGCGGCCATGCTGGTGGAGCTGCTCCAGCGCAAGCTGCCCCTGCTCGAGGATGAGCGCGACATGGTGGTGCTCGTCCACGAGATGGATGTGGAATATCCCGGCAGCGATCGCGCCGACGAGAAGGTGACCAGCACCTTCGTGGTGCAGGGCGAGCCAGGAGGATTCACCGCCATGGCCAAGACCGTGGGATTGCCCGCGGCCCTGGCGGCCGAGCTGATCCTCACCGATCAGTTGCACCTGACCGGAGCCCAGCTGCCGACCCATCCTTCCATCTACGAGCCCATCATCGAAAGCCTCCGGGAACGCGGCATGGAGTTCACCGAGCGCGTGGAAGTGCTGGAGAAGGCCCAATGATCCTGCGCGAACTGATCCGCATGGCCCTGAAGGCCGTGATGGCCAACAAGGTGCGGGGATTCCTCACGGCCCTGGGAATCATCATCGGCGTGGCCGCGGTCATCGCCATGCTGGCCCTGGGCGAAGGTGCCAAGGTTACGATCGAGGAGCGCATCCAGTCCATGGGTACCGACGTGCTCACCGTGAGCCAGGGTGGCCGTCATCGCCGCGGCGCTTCCCAGGGCGGTAAGCCGCTGGTCGTCGATGACGCCTTCGCCATCGCGGAGAAGTGCAGCCTGGTCGTCGCCGTGGCGCCGCAGATGAGCGGCAATGCCCAGGCGGAGTTCTCCGGTCGAAACACCTCCACGAACATTCTCGCCACCACGCCTGAGGCGGCGCAGGTGGAGCGCTACAAGGTCAGCCACGGACGTTTCCTGGACGCCCGCGACCAGGCCTCGCGCGCCCGCGTGGCCGTGGTGGGCACCGTGGTCATCGACAACCTCGACACCACGCCCGAGAATCTGCTGGGCCGGTCGATCACGATTCGGGACATCCGCTTCGAGGTGGTGGGCATCCTCGAGAGCAAGGGGCAGCAGGGTTGGCGCAACCCGGACGACCAGGTGATCATCCCCCTGAGCACGGGGCAGTTCCGCGTCTTCGGCACCGAAAGCCTGCGTTCGATCAGTTGCCAGACGGCGCCCGGGGTGTCCCAGACCATCGCCATGATGGAAATCGAGAAGGTGATGCGTCGGCAGCATCGCCTGCGCCCGGATCAGAACAACGACTTCCTCATTCGCAACTGGTCGGAGATGCTCAGCACCTTCGAGGAGACCCAGAAGACATTCAACTTCCTGCTCGCGGGCATCGCGGCCATCAGCCTGCTGGTGGGGGGCATCGGCATTATGAACATCATGCTGGTGTCGGTGACCGAGCGCACCCGCGAGATCGGCGTGCGAAAGGCGGTGGGGGCCACGCGCTGGAACGTGATGGTGCAGTTCCTGGTGGAGAGCATGGCCCTCTGCCTGGCGGGAGGCATCTCGGGCATCGTCGTGGGCATCGTCGGGGCTTCCCTGCTGAGCCGACTCGCCGGCTGGAACACCATGGTCAATCTGGAGGCCGTGCTCCTGGCCTTCCTCTTCAGCGCGGCGGTGGGGCTCTTCTTCGGGGCCTATCCCGCGGCGCGGGCCTCGCGCCTGGATCCCATCGAAGCTTTGAGGCATGAGTAGCCCGCCCATCCCCAAGGAGCACGGCGCCTGGGTCATGCTGGCCTGGCCATTCCTGACGGCCTTGCTGTTGCGGCTTCGCTCCCGTTGGTTGCCGGCAGATTCAAACTGGCTGGATTGGCTGCTGCTCATCCTCGCCGCGACCTTCGCCTATTCGTCCTTCGACTCCCTGCGTCGCTCCATGCGGCAGGCCCGCGCACGAGGCGCGAGATGGCTTCCCGCCTTCCTTGGCAGCGACGGATTTCGCTGGGGCATGGCCTACGGACTCGCGGCCCTCGCCTTCGGCTATCGCCTCTTCCTCGCGCCGGAGCATCGTGCGCTCTGCTGGCTGGCCGCGGTGGGCGCTTTGGCCCTGCTCCTCAATCTCGCCATCGTCCGTGGACGAGCCGAACGCAGTCTGGCCGGCGAACTTTTCGGCGCGCTGACCCTGAGCCTCGTAATGCCGGCGGCGCTGGTTCTCGCCTTCGGCGGATGGGAACGCGGCTTCACCGGCCTCTGGACCCTGGCCTTCCTTTTCAACGCCTCGGGCATCCTCTACGCCCGCATGTGCCGCGCGGCGGTGGTGGAGGGAGTGGAATCCGGCACCCTGCCCGCGAAGATCCGCCAGCTCGCCAGTTTCATGCTCGCCAGCTTCGTGATCCTCGCCGTGCAGATCGGAGGCGGCCGCGTCGGATGGATGAGCGCCCTGTCGCTGTTGCCCATGTGGCTCATGATGCGGGCGGGCATCGTGAATCCGTTGATTCACAGCTCGATCAAGGCGCTGGGTTTCACCTTGCTGGGGCAAGCGGTGGTCTTCGCGCTGCTGCTGGGATTCGCAATCTGAGGATTGTACACGTGTACAGTCCGACCCTCATGAAATCAGGTTACTGAGCCTGATTTCCTGAGGGCCTTCCTCACGCCAATCCCATCCTTCGCGAAGATCAAGTCGGCACATTTTCCTTCCCATTTCGCTGGCTTGGCCCATGCTGGACCTCGGCCAATTTCGGCTTGCCGGGGAGGTGGCGAATGAATCAGAAGAGCGCGTTTCGTCTGATGCTGGCGGTGCTCATGGGCATCGCTTTCGTGTTTCTGGCCAGCTGTGGAGGAGGTTCCACCGATCCCGGAGGAGGTGGAAACGAAGATCCGCCGGACATCGATCCGGGCACGGTCGTTCTGGATCCCGAGCCCGACGATATCAACGCGCCCTGGACCCTGACCTACCCGGGACGATTCATCTACACCGGTAACGGCGACTCCACCATGACCGACCTGCCCGCGGGTCCCTACCGGATCACCTGGGGAGACGTGCCCGGCTGGCTCACTCCACCTGAGGTTGTCGAAACCATGCCGGAGGACGAGGGTGTCCTCATCTCGGCCACCTACACCGAGCTGAGTTCGGTCCACATCGACGTGGTTCCCGATGGCATCGAGGCCAGCTGGCAACTCGAGGGCCCGGACCGTTTCGTGCTCTGGGGCCGGCAGGACACGACCGTCACCGACGTGGTCGAGGGCGAGTACATCGTTACCTGGGGCGATGCCGTCGACTACATCAATCCCTACGCGGAAACCCAGACCCTGGGCGAGGGATCCTCCATCACCTTCACGGGCAACTACACCGAAATCACGGTTCCCACGGGATTCGTCCAGGTGGACGTCGGCACCTTCACCATGGGCTCGCCCCAGGACGAGCCCGGCCACATCCTGCACGAGTGGGAGCATGAGGTGACGCTCACCCGCAATTTCCAGATCCAGGTGACCGAGATCACCAATCGACAGTACATGGAGATGGTGCAGTGGGCCTATGACAACGGACATGTCACTGCCACATCGGCCAGCGTGGTGGACAATCTCGGCTCCAATCAAGAACTCCTGAACCTGGATGTCAGCCATTGCGACATCGATTTCGCCGATGGCGTCTTCACCTGCCGCTGGCCCGTCCATCCCGTGCGTGCGGTGACCTGGTATGGCGCCGCGGCCTACTGCAACTGGCTCAGCATGCAGCAGTCCCTGATCCCGGCCTACGATCACACGACCTGGGCCTGCAATCAGCACAGTCCCTACACCGCACAGGGATGGCGTCTGCCCACCGAGGCCGAATGGGAATTCGCGTGCCGGGGAGGCAGCACGACGGCCTTTTCCAATGGTCCCATCACCGTCACCGGTTGCGATGGGGACCCGGTCCTGGATCTCATCGGCTGGTACTGCGGCAACTCCGGACCGGATCCCAATACCGTCGGTCAGCTCTCTCCCAATGCTTGGGGCATCTTCGACATGCACGGCAATCTCTGGGAGTGGTGTAACGATCAGTACGGGGAGAACTACTACGTCAACGGTCCCGATGCGAATCTCGACCCCGTGGGGCCCACCGACGAGATCCTTCCCACCACGCATTTCGTGCTGAGGAGCGGTGGCATCCAGAACGGCGCGTCCGCCTGCCGGTCCGCGGCGAGAGGTAACTCATGGCCGGACACGTCTTTCTATAGCTGGGGATTCCGCGTGGTGAGATCGGTGCAGTAGGATCACCCGACGTACCGGCGGTACACATGTGCAGATTCTACCCCTCAGGAAATCAAGCGATATGGCTTGATTTCCTGAGGGGTTTCATTGGTAGGACTGTACCCGGGTACAAAAACGGGGAGCGCGGTCGCGCTCCCCGTACCATAACCGTGGCATGTAACTACACCAGCTTCAGCTCCTTGGCCGTGGCCTCGAACTGATCGACGTAGCTCTCGAAGACTTCCAGGCCGCCCAGCCAGAAGGCAGGATCGGTCCAGTCCACGCCGAGGGCGCCGAGCAGTTCGGCGGGCGTCTCGCTGCCGCCGGCGGCGAGCATCTTCTCGTACTTGGGCAGGAAGCTCTTGCCCTCGTCCAGGAAGCGCTTGTAGAGGGCCAGCACGATCAGGTAGCTCGCGCAGTAGGCGTAGACGTAGCCCGGCACGTTGACGAAGTGCTGCACGTACATCCAGAAGTTCTCGGCACCCTTGTGCGGCGTCATGCTCGTGCCGAAGAACTCCTTCTCGGCGCCGCGGAAGTGCTCGCAGATCTGCTGGGTGGTCAGCTCGCCGGTCTCACGACGGGCGTTGTGCACGCGGTCCTCGAAGCGGTTGAACTGCAGCTGGCGGAAGGTCGTCGCGATGCCGTCCTCGATGATCTGGCGCAGCAGGGTGAGGCGCTCCTTGGGGTTCTTCGCGGCGTCCAGCAGCTTGTTGTAGAGCAGGGTCTCCATGAAGACGCTGGCCACCTCGGCCATGACCAGGCTCTCGGTGCCGCCCATGGGTCCGCGCTTGCGGCTGAGCTCCATGTGTACGGCGTGGCCGAACTCGTGGGCGAGGGTGGCCGTGTCGCGCATCTTGCCGGTCCAGTTCAGCAGCACGTAGGGATGGCCGCTCATGTTCGGCATGCAGAAGGCGCCGCCTCGCTTGCCCTTGTAGGGGGGCACGTCCACGTGATTCTTGGCGAACATGTCGTCGGCGATCTTGCCGAAGCTCGGGCGGGTTTCGTGGAAGACCTCGCTGACCATGTTCACGGCCTCGTCGAACTTCATCTTGCCGGACTTGTCGGTGGGCAGGGGCGCGAAGGTGTCGTAGCTCATGAGCTTGCTGACGCCGAGCAGCTTCTTCTTGAGCCGGTAGTAGCGCTGCATGATGTCCTTGCGGGTCTGCATGGCATCGACCAGCGCGTCCACGACGCTGTCGGGGATCTCGTTGCTCTTGTTGCGGCTCTGCACCCAGTGATCGTAGTCGCGGATGTCGTCGCCCACCATCTTGCCCGCCAGCACCATGTTGAAAGCGAAGGTCAGGGGCTTGGCGTTGGACTTCAGGCCCTTGATGCGGGCGCTGCTGGCGTCACGGCGCTTGCTGCGATCGGGATCGGTGATGAAACCGGTGATCTCGCTCTCGGTGACGGTCTTGCCGCGGAACTTGTATTCGATGTCCGAGAGCACCGTGCCGTAGTAGCGCGACCAGGCGCCCTGGCCCACCTGTCCCATCTTGCTGGCGATGATCTCCTCGCCCTCGCTAAGCGTGTGCTTCTTATAACTGTGCGCGTGCTCGAGCCAGTGCTTGTAGCGGGCGAGCTTGGGATCGGCGGCAAGCTTCCCCGCCTTGCCGGCGGCCACGCGGGTCCACTCGACCTTGAAGAACTCGAGCTGACTGCTGGCCTGTGTCAGACGTTCCTGCACGCCCTGCATGAAGGCGCCCCACTCGGGGTCGTTGGCCTTGGTGGCGAACTCGAGGTGGGCGAAGACCATGATGTCCCAGGCCTTCAAGTCGATCTTCTCGAGTTCCTTCATGGCCGCGTGGAGTTCGGCGGCGCCGAGCTTGCCGACCCTGCCGCGATACCTCTCGGCGAACTTCTTCGCGCCGTTCTCGAAAGCCTTGAAGTTGCGGTCGATCTTCGGATCGTCCTTGCCCTTGGCCAACTCGTTCAAATCCCAGAGCGTTTTCTTCGGATCAATCTTCGCCGTCTTCGCGGTCGCCATGGTCGCCTCCGTTGAGGATGGAATTTGCAAGAGCTTACAATTAATGCAAATGGAAGATTCAAGCAAGCGGCTGCCTTAATTCCGCTAGAAGGGTTTGCCCCAGCTCCCGGCGAAGAGAGTCTCGGCGAGAGGACGCCGGGTCCGCGGCTGGGCGTCTCGGGCCTCGAAGTCCCCGCCGAGTTCGGGGTTGGGGCCGGGGTAGCCGAGAGCCAGGCCCGTGACGGCCTCGAAACCCTCGGGGATGCCGTAGATCTCGCGGGCCCGGTCGGGCAGGATGCCCGCCATCTGGTGGACCATCACCCCGCGCGAGCTGGCTTCCGACGAGAGCTGGGCGGAGGCGAGCCCCAGGTCGTGGCGGGCGTAGGCGTTGGGCTTGTCGTTGCGCGCAAAGGACGTCGCCGTGACGCCGAGCGCCACCGCGCCGGCCTGCCGGGCCCAGGCCTGATTCCCCTCGACCAGGCAGGAGACGATGAGCTCGAAGGCCTCGCCGTCCTCGCGCGTGGCCAGTACGTAGCGCCAGGGCTGCTCGTTGAAGGCCGAGGGCGCCCAGCGTGCGGCCTCGAAGATGGACATCAACTCCTCGCGCGGCACGGCCCTTCCGTCGAAGGAAACGGGGCTCCAGCGGGTTTCGATGAACTCCTGGACGGGGTGCTCCAGGTCGGGCTTCTTCGCGTCGTTCATGATCTCTCCTAGCTCAGGTCGAACAGCAGGAATTCCGCCTCGCCGGTTCTCGATTCGAGTTCGAGTCTGGACTCCGCGCTGATCGCGGCGCCGTCGCCCTCGACGAGGGCGCGGCCGTTCAGGTGCAGGTCGCCTCGCGCCATCTGGATCCAGACATGGCGGCCGTCCTCCGGAGAGTACAGCAGGCTACCGCCAGCTTCCAGCACGCTCGCATGGATCCGCGCGTCCTGGTGGATGCCGAGGGATCCCTCCGCGCCGTCGGGGGACACGACGAGCCGGAGCCGGTTCAGTTTCTCCTCGCGGGGGAAATCGGCTTCCTCGTAGCCGGGCTCGATGTCCTTCACCGAGGGGAAGAGCCAGATCTGCAGGAGGCGTAGCTCCTCGGATTCCGAGGCGTTGTGTTCGCTGTGGAAGATGCCCCGGCCCGCGCTCATGCGCTGGACCTGTCCCGCCGAGATCACGGACTTGTGGCCGGCGCTGTCCTCGTGGGCGATGGCTCCGTGGATCGGATAGGTGATGATCTCCATGTTGTCGTGGGGGTGCATGCCGAAGCCGGCGCCGGGGGCGACGATGTCGTCGTTGAGCACGCGCAGGGTGCGGAAACGGATGTTCGAGGGATCGTGGTATCCGGCGAAGGAGAAGCTGTGCCAGGTCTTCAGCCAGCCGTGGTCGAAGTGACCGCGTTCGGCGGCCGGTCGGATGCGTATCATGGTGGTTTCCTCCCCCAGGTTCGAGCGGCGCCCGGTCGAAGTTCGATTCCGCCCGTGGCCGCGGGGATTCGCGCTTTATGCTCCTTGGCCCGGGCCGCTCGCCCTGCTAGCATGGATGGGCCCCCATCCAAGGGAGTGACCATGCGCATAGTGGCGAGCATCGCCCTCATCCTGGCGACCTTCGCGGCCGGCGAGGCCGAGTTCCAGAAGCGGATCGGCGGCCCGGCCCTCGACCGGGGCGTGCACCTGAGCCCTCTCGACGACGGAGGCAGCATCGTCGTGGGACTGACCGAGGAAGGAGGCGACTCGGACGCCCTGCTGATGCGACTCGACGCCGAGGGCGAGGTGATCTGGCAGCGTCGCTACGGCGGCGAGGGCGAGGACAACGGATGGTGCGTCCACCCCCGCGGGGAGGGCTTCATCTTCGCCGGCTATACGAACAGCTTCGGTGCGGGCGGTTTCGACTTCCACCTGGTCGCCACCGATGGCGAAGGGCAGGAACTCTGGTCGCGGACCTACGGAGGCCCCGGCGACGATCATTGCTGGTCGCTGCTTCCCCTCGAGGACGGCTACTCGCTCCTGGGCGAGACCATGGACGAGGCCACCGGCGCGGAGGACGTTTACCTGGTCCGCACGGACGAGATGGGCAAGCAGCTCTGGTCGCGGACCTACGGCGGCGCGGCCGGTGACCGGGGATTCTCCATCGCGGCGCGGCCGGGCGGCGGGTTCGTGATCGCCGGGCAGACCTACAGCGAGGGCGCCGGTGAGCGCGACATGTACCTGATCGGAACCGACGCTCTGGGCCGCATGGAATGGGCGCGCACCCTCGGCGGTCCCGCGCGAGACCTGGGCCACTCCATCGCGCCCTGCGCCGACGGCGACTACATCGTGACAGGCTACACGGCCGGCTTCGCCTCGGAGGCCTTCGATCCCTGGCTGGTGAAGGTGAGCGAGGAGGGCCGGATCCTCTGGAGCCGGGTGCTGCCGGTGCCCGGCGTCTGCCGGGGGATCACCGGCGAGGAGGCCGCCGGCGGGGGATTCTACCTGACGGGATTTCGCTTCCAGCCGGCCGACGGCTCGGGCGCGGCAGTGCTCATCCACACGGACGAGGAGGGCTACCTGCGCTGGTCGCGCGAGTTCTTCCCCAGGGTGGGCGGGCAGAGCTTCGGCTACACGGTGCGCGCAACCGACGACGGCGCTTGCCTTTTCACGGGCCACGCCAGTGACCCCGAAGACGGAAATCTGGACCTCATCGTGGTGAGGACAGGTCCCTGACGAGGGCTCAAGGCCCGCCCCGGCAGGCCGATCCATGGGGTGGCGGGGGATTGACAGGGCCGGGCACCTGCCCTATCTTCTTTCGCGCCATAGTCCTCGGTAGCTCAATCGGCAGAGCAATCGGCTGTTAACCGATGGGTTGTAGGTTCAAGTCCTACCCGGGGAGCCTTACGTTCCAGATTACAAACCGTCTCCTGGTTGGGAATTCCATACCAGATCTCGACCTTGGAGCGGCCATGAACGACGACCTTCTTCACGATACGCTGGAGAAGGTCTTTTCTTTGGGCGTTAGTCCCGGCTGCCATGACCTTCTCGAAGTTGGCCAACAGGGAGGTCAGCATCTCCTTATCGATGGCCGGAAGCTCCAAACGCTCACGACGGGCCTGCAGTTCTCGCTTCTCGGACTCTAGGTCATCGACCTGGGCCTTCAGGTCTTTCACTTTCGCCGAACAGACCTGGGGTTCCAGGCTTCCATCCTCGAAGGCCTTGAAGTAGCGGTCGATCTTCCCCTGAATCATCTCGATCTTTGTGAAGACTTCGCTGATCTCATTCTCGATGTCCGGTTTCTCGGCGCTCAGCTTCCGGTTGGCCTCCTCCCAGACACGGGCCATGAACTGCTCGTCCCGGAACATGTCCCCAATGTCCTGCATGATGGCTTCTTCAAGGTGGTCCGCCCGGGTGTTGTCCTGATTGCAGGACTTGTCCGCCCAACGCTTGTTGCATGTGTAGTAGGGGTACCTCTGACCCGAATTCTTCTTGGTCGTGGAGTAGCCGATCATATGGCTGCCACATTTGGAGCACTTGATTACCCCAGTGAGGAGCCGCTCACCGTTGCGATTGAATTGATGGCCGGGGCTCTCCTCCCTTCTGCCCTTCATGATCTCCTGAGCTTTATCGAACAGGATCTCGGAGATGATGGGATCGTGGATGCCTTCATGGACGAGCTCTCGCCAACGAAGCTTGCCGACATAGAGAGGGTTCTGGAGCATGTAAATCACGGCCCGCTTGTCCCAGGGCCTACCGCTCCGTCGGCGATGGCCAGCCTGATTGAGTTGGCGGCAAATGGACGAACTTCCCTCGCGATCAATGACATACCACTTGAAGATCTTCCTGACGAGGACGGCCTCTTCATCTCGAATCACAAGACCGCTCTCAGGTTTGTGGGTGTAGCCGTAGGGTGGATTGCCACCGACCCACCGTCCTGTAGAGGCCTTCTTGGCCATCCCGGCTTTGGTGCGCTCGACGATGGTCGCGTGCTCGAACTCTGCAAACACGCCGAGCATCTGGAGCATCATCTTGCCCGCTGGATTAGCTGTATCGAAGGGTTCGGTGATCGAGGCCAGATGGACCTCGTGTTGCTTGAGCAGGTCCACCATGGAGGCGAGTTCGTGGACCTTGCGACTCAGGCGGTCTACCCGAAAGACGAGTAGATGGTCGAAGGTCTGGGCCTGAGCATCTAGAAGCATTGCCTGAAGGCCCGGTCGCTTCATGTGGGTGCCGGACTCCTGGTCCTGATACATCTGGTGAAGCTGCCAGTCTGTTCCCCACTGGGATGTGCAGTAGGCCTCAAGGCGATCCTTCTGGGCACCGAGGGAGAACTTCTGATGGTCCTCGTCGGTGGAGATGCGGGTGTAGAAGGCCACCCGTAGAGGCGTCCCATTGCCGCTAGACATGCGACCCCCAAGCCCCTAACACACTCCTATTCAAGCGATTACGTCTTCCCATAGCCCCAGTCCTACCTCTGTCGGCCCCGGACATCAAGGCCCTCTGGCCAGATTCCTGGGGCGGAAAGTGGCGCTGTCACTAGGGAAAAGGGGGTGTGAATCCGAACTTAGGGACGACTCAAAACAGGATCTTGAACAACTCGGCCCCAGGGTCCAATATCGTTCATGGAGGATGTGCCGCATCATTGAGCAAGGATCTCAATCCTTGTTCGGAGCTTGAGGAAAACTCATGGCCTACACATGCCTCCTCTCAGGATTTCCATCCTTCTTTTCAATCCCACCCCTCTCGATAGGCCACTCACTCGCTCAATACCGTGAGCAGGTCGATCGAGTCATCCGACCACCCGATGCATCCAGCCTCAGGTAGCTCACATCCACCCGTGAGTTTGCTGGGACACCTTCTGGTGCTTGCCCCGCGCCGTACTTCGATCCGCGTTCTCGACGACTTGTATCGTATCCCTGTGAAGGTACGACTGAGCATCGTGAACTGAACTGGAACCTGCACACGCAATCTGTCTGCATTTGGAGGGTGCGGAATCGGATTGAGTATGGGGAGAGAATGAAATCCAGCAATGAGCCTCAGAAGTGGCGCTGTACGAAATGCGGAAAGGTCCTTGCCTTCATCCGGGGCAATAGTCTCCACATCCGACTTGCGAAGGACCACGAGTTCCTTGTGGGTTTCCCGGCAAGTTGCACCTGCAGAAAATGCAAAACCTTCAACGTGCTCGATCTGACAGATCGGGTCACACGAATCGCAGTGTGAGAAATGTAGCCAGTCCAATCTAATCTAACTTAGAGGCGATCGACGCCCTGCCCGGCCAAGGAGGTGACCGACACCCGGCCAGAAAGCAGGGTGCCATGTTGGTCACCTCGCGAGACCGAGCCATTGCTCGTCTTACCGTTGAAATCAATCAGAAGCCGTACACGAATCTGCTCCGGGCTCTCCATCTGCGAGAGCCCTTTTTACGTCAGTTCGAGGCGTGGTCCGGAGTGTTGGAGTTCATGCGGGTAGGAACTTCAGCCGACGAGAGAAAGGACAAGATCCTCCGACCTCTCTTCGACCACTACCGTGAGAAGAACGATGAGCGGTGCTACAAGGTCCTCCTCACGATCTTCTGGCCAGCGCTGGAGTCCATTAGCCATCTGAAGCGGTCCTGGGATGCCGACGTGGACGAGCGTTGGTCCAACATATTCTGGGCATTCATGAGAACCGTTCGAAGGCTGGATACCACTCGTCGACCTGAACGAATCGTGCAGAAGATCTACTGGGACCTCGTTCATGATCTCTATGAGATCTACAAGAAGGCTTGGAAGCAGAGAGATCGAGAAATTGCTTCCACGCCAAAGGAGATCGAGGTCTTGGCTGGTGATGTTGATGGTGTTGATTTCGAAGCCATCTGCCTCAGGCAAGAACACGCACGGAAGATCGAGTACTACAAGTCCCTGCAGCGGGCGGGCGTGATCCGCCAGGAAGATCGTGCTCTTCTAGTCGGAACTCGACTCTACGGTCAAACCCTTCTGGAGTATGCAAGAAGCAAGGGTCTGAGCTGTGAGGCCGCAAAGAAACGACGCCAGCGAGCAGAAGCCAAAATCCGAGCTAAGGAGGTGTAGCTGGTTGAGGGGGAGTGCGGCACCTGTCCCCCTCATGGGCACTGCTCCCCCCTTTGAGAAACTGGAGGCAAATGAGTGCCTCCAGTTACCTCGGAGGTGCTCCATGTTTGGGGACTTTGAAGTGAGAGAGATCGTAGATGACTTGTTCGAAGAAGAAGCTCTCGTGATTGGTGGGCTCGTAGCCGCTTATGGAATGAACGACAACCTCGTCACCAGCCTGATGGGGAATTTCAGTGCGATTCGGGATTAAGTACTTCAACGCATCGAGAATCAAGCTGATCAGAGTCAGCCCTACCCCGAGCGCACCATTGTCGATCCCCACCCTGCCATCGAGGAATTCCTCCTCAAGCTAAGGGGAGCGTAAGCATGTCACATGATTCCTTCGATCATGAAATCCACAGTTCTTCTCTTTCCTCAGAAGAGGCAGCACAAGTTGTAGGGATCTTAGCGGATCTAATCGTTAACTACTTGGACAGCCCGGAATGGGAAAGTCTAACTTCCTCAAGGGAATCGGCAAAGGGGGAGCAATCAAATGACTGAGTCTCTGTTTTCTCATCATGAAGATCATAAGGACCACGATAACCCTGAAGACTGTCTTCTTCCGAAGGCGAAGTCCATCCACGACTTTCTGACAGAGGACCTTGAACCGCCCCGGGTTCTCCGGAGGCTCCGTTACTTGAGTCCGGCCACCGCGGCC
>CAYPGS010000034.1:0-24527 GCA_964410395.1 uncultured bacterium | reverse complement strand
TGGCCCAGTACCCCGACGAGGGTTACATCGGCAAGGTCATCGAGACCATGGACTCGGGCAAGTACACCTACGTGCTCGTGGACACCGGCAAGGAGCAGGTCTGGGGCGCGGCTCCCCAGTTCGAGATAGAAGTGGGCGAGGAAGTCATCGTGCCCACCCAGATGCCCATGCCCCAGTTCCAGAGCAAGACCCTGGACCGCACCTTCGAGCTGCTCTTCTTCGCCTCGAGCATCCCCCGGGTGGGCGAGGTGGATCCGGCGGAACTGGAGCCCCATTCCCACGACGCCATGGGCGGCCACGGCAAGCCGGCGGCCCCCGAGGAGGAGGGCCTCAAGGAATTCGAGCCGGCTGAGCAGACCATCGGCGAGCTCTACGAGAAGCGGAACGACTTCGGGAACCGGAAGGTGCTAGTGCGCGGCCAGGTGGTGAAGGTGCTAAGCGGCATCATGGGCACCAACTGGATCCACATCCAGGACGGCACGGGCGCAGCGGGCAGCAATGACCTTACCGTCACCACCTCGGCTGTGGTGAGCAAGGGCGACGTGGTGCTGGTCAGCGGCCTCTTGACCCTCGACAAGGATTTCGGCATGGGATACTTCTACGAACTCATCGTGGAGAACGCCGCGGTGATGGTGGAGTAGCGCAAACCTGGCAAAAAACAAAAACGGGGGCGCCAAGCGGCGCCCCCGTTTTACTGTAACCAATAAGGCCTAGCTCACCAAGAGGCCGCCTCGCTGATAGATGCCGATCTGCACCTCGCTGAAGGCCTTGCCCTTGACGATGCTGCCGTCGGCCCGGCTGATCTCGCCCGTGGACAGATCCACTTCGATCTCTTCCCCGTTCTCGATGCCGCTCTTCACGAGATCGGCCTCCATGATGGGCATGCCAGCGTTGATGGCGTTGCGCTCGTAGATGGAGCCGTAGCTCTCGGCGATGATGAGCGGAATATCGAGGGACTTGAAGCAGTCCACTGCCTGCTGGCGGCTGGAGCCCGCGCCGAAGTTGCCGCCGGTGACCACGATGTCGCCCGGCTGCGCCTTCTTCGCGAAATCCTCCCAGCCTTCGAGATTGTCGAAAGCGTACTGACCCATCTCGGCGATGTCGGTGATGGCCAGGTAGCGATTGTGGAAGATCATGTCGGTGTCGATGTTGTCCTGCTTCACCACCCAGACGCGTCCCTTGAACTTCACCGGCTTGCCGCTGGCCGCGTCGCCTTCCTCACGCTCCACCTTTGGCGTGGGCGCCGAACCGAACTCGAAGTTTACGGCCTCGGCGGGAATCTCGCCCTCGTGGGCGATGACGCCGGCCACGGCGCTGGCCGCCACCGTGGAGGGGCTGGCCAGGTAGACCTCGCCCTTGCCCTGCTTGCCCGGGAAGTTGCGGTTGCCCGTGGAGATGGTGACCTCCTCGGGTCCGTTCATGCCGATCTGCCCCGCGGCGCAGCCGCCGCATCCGGCATTGCCCACGAGAGCTCCGGATTCCTTGAAGACCTCGATGAGGCCCTCGTCCAGGGCCTGGCGCCAGATCTTGTCGGTGGTGGGCACGATCTTGAGCACGACGCCGGGGGCCACCTTGCGGCCCTTGAGAACGTCGGCGGCGGCCCGCAGATCCTCGATGCGGCCGTTGGTGCAGCTGCCCACGAAGGCGCTGTCGATCTTGCGACCGGCGGCTTCGGCGATGGGGTGGGTGTCTTCGGGATGTCCGGGTCGCGCGATCATGGGAGCCAGACCCTCGATGTCGATCTCGACGGTCTTGGCGTACTCGGCATCCGCGTCCGGATACATGGGCTCGAAATCGCCGGCGCCCTTCTCGCGACAGAAGTCGATGACTTCCTGGTTGGGCGGGAACAGGGTGATGATGGCGCCCATCTCCGTGGCCATGGACGCGATGGTGATGCGGTCGCTCAGGCCCAGGGTCTCCACGAAATCGCCGTGGTACTCGGCGGCGTGACCGAGCAGTCCCGCCGCGCCCATCTTGCCCAGCACGGCCAGCACGATGTCCTTGGGACGCGCCAGGGGGCTGGGCTGTCCCTTGAGCACGATCTTGATCGAGGGCGGCAGCTTGAACCAGGTCTTGCCGAAGGCGAAGACGTGGGCCATGTCCACGTCGCCGAGGCCCTGACCGAAGGCTCCGAAGGCGCCCACGATGTTGGCGTGGCTGTCGGTGGACACCATGGTCGAGCCCGGATAGATGAGTCCGTTCTCGGCAGTCACATGGGTGCCGATGCCGGTGTCGATGTCGAAGACCTTCACGCCTTCCTTGCGGGCGAATAGGCGGCAGCGCTGCTGATTGGCGGCGTACTTCTGGTCGCTTCCCGTGGGATTGGTGTCGAAGGTGAAGAAGGTCTTGGCCGGATCGTCCAGACCGAGATTCGAATCCTCGAGGTTCTTCACCACGTTGGCGCCGCCGAAGTCTCGGGCCACGCGCACGTCGATTTCCAGGTCCACGATGTCGCCGGGTTTGGCGTTCGCGCCGCCGTGGGCGCCGATGATCTTTTCGATGAGGGTCTTGCCCATGTCCGCCTCCGAAGGAGTGAGGGTGATTCCATATAATGAAACGGGTTTTTGAGTTGGAGCAAGGGGAAAGAGTCGACAGCAACCAGCAACCAGCGGCCAGCCAGAAAAACCCTCCCCCGGACTTGGGGGAGGGTTCAGGCTGGTAGCCGGTAGCTGGCAGCTTACTTCGCCAGAACCACCTTGCTCATGTCGCTCTGATCGCCGGAAACGAAGCGGACTAGGTAGATGCCGGAGGAAACGGGCGAGCCCGAATCATCCAGGCCGTTCCACTCTGAAGCATGGGCGCCCGCATCGAGCATGCCCTCGTGAAGGGTGCGCACCAGGCGTCCGCTCACGTCGAAGACCTGCAGCGTGGCGCGGCCGGCGGTCTCCAGCGAGTACTCGATCCGAGTCTTCGGATTGAAGGGGTTGGGGTAGCTGCCCTTCAGTCCGAAGGCCGCGGCGGTCTCGTCGACGTCGGTGCCGCCCTCGATCATGTGCAGGAAGTCCGTGCCGGACTGCAGAATCACGCCCGTGTTCATGTCGCGCACGTAGACCGTGCCGCGGAGCTCCTCGTAGACGTACTCATCGTCCAGGGGCATGTCCACCAGGTAGGTGTGCGGGCCCACGGTTCCGCTCACGGGCACGCCATAGGTCACGTCGGGGAACATGCGGCGGAAGGCCTGCATGTGGATGGGCTCACCATTGCCGCCGTTGTGCTCGATGTTGTCCTCGGTGAGCGAGCAGAAGAGCTGGTAGTCGCCCTCCGGGCGCAGGTTGCCGGTGATGTTCACCGTCACCGCCAGCTGCTCTGAGGTGGGGATCCACTGCAGATCGAAGTGCATGGGACTGATCCAGGTCTTGGCCTCTTCCATGCCCGCGACCATGTCGGTGCCGGTGTGGGCGAGATACCAGAAGGCGTCCAGCCAGAAGTCCGGCACACCGCTCACGTTGAACTCGCCCACCAGGTAGTTGGCCTGGGCGGTGTTGTGCAGATACATGATGTCGCCGCCGTAGGGCCAGCTCACGTGGATGCGAAGCAGCGCCACGTCGTTGCCCTGTCCGGGCATGTAGGCGTCGAAGGCCACGTTGGCCTGTACGCAGGGGCCGCAGCCCGAGTTGGTGAAGAGCATGCCCAGGGGCACGTGGGCGTCGAAGTAGGTGGTGAAGGCCGCGGAGGCCGAGTCGTTGCTGCCGTCCTGATCACCGTCCATGTAGCTGGTGGCGACGAGGTCGTAGTAGTGACCGGGCTGGGTCATGTAGTCGGGGAAGACCAGCAGTTCCTGCTGCCCGGGACCGAGGTCGTAGACGTCAAGGGCCTCGGTGTAGACGAGGGATCCGGACTCGAAGATCTGCATGGTCACGTAGAAGGTCTCGGTTCCGAGGCCGAAGTTCTCCGCGATGGCCTCGGGAGTGATGGCCACGGGCGCATCGATGTTGCCGCCGTCGGGCGCCACCGAAACCATGCCCACGTCGTTGCCGCTGGGGGTGTAGACGCGTACGTCGTCGATGATCCAGGCGTCGCTGACGCCGGGAGGTCCGTAGTAGCGGAAGGCCACGTAGACCGTGGACTCGCCCACGTAGTCCACGAGGTTCACGGTGGTGGGCTCGCCGCCGTCGAATCCGCCGATGTCATGGTTGGCGGGGGTCCAGTGGACCAGCTCGGTGAAGGCGCCGGGATCGGTCTGGCTCGTGGTGCTCACCATGATGTAATGGTTGCCGCCGTCGGTTTCCCAGTTGTAGCCGCGCTCGTAGAACTCGAGCTTGGGAGCGATGGCCGTGCTCAGATCGAGGGCCGGCGTGACCAGCCACTCGTCCTGGGTCGCGGGATTGTACCAGCACCAGGCGGCGTAGGTGCCGCTGTTGGCGTCCCAGTTCGTGCGGCTCCAGTTGAAACCGCTTGTGGTGATCTCGGTCCATCCGGTGGGTGGCCAGTCGCCTTCGAAACCCTCGGTGAAGAGGTTGTCGTCGCGGTCGCCGTTGCTCGAGAGGTACGCAGGCGCCGCCTGCGCAGCGAGCGCGAGAAGAAGGCTCGCGGCCGCCAGGCAGAAGGCCTTGCGGAAGTGAGTCGATCGCATGGGGTCCTCCATTGTGGAATGGTGCTATCCGGCAGGGATAACGGCTCTATTCTACCACAATCGGAGATTGCCTTGGAGAGAAAGCGGCAGCGGGTAGCGCTATCCGACGATATCCTCGCCGCCGTCCACGCCAATGATGTTTCCACTGATGAAGTCGCCGCCGGGCCCGGATAGGGCCACGATGGCGGAAGCCACATCTTCGGGAGTCGTGAGGCGTCCGAAGGGGTTGCGCTTCCGGGCCTCCTCGAGCAGGCGCTCGTTGCCCGGGATCATGCGCAGGGCCGGCGTGTCGGTGACTCCGGCGCGGATGGCATTGGCGGTGACGCCGGCGCGCCCCAACTCGCTGGCGATCTGCCGGACATGGCTCTCCAGCGCCGCTTTGGCCGCGCTCACCGCCCCGTAGCTGGGAATCACGCGGGTGCCGCCCGAACTGGTCATGGCGAAGACACGGCCGCCTTCGCCCAGAAGCCCGGCACGATGGAGATCCTGGGCCCAGTAGACGAGGCTGTGAGCCATGACGTCGAGGGTCATCTCCATGCGGTCCCGCCGCATGGACTTCTCCTCGGGATCCTCGGGGAAGTAGGGGAGCAGGGTGCCGAAGGCCAGCGAATGCATGAGGATCTTCACGCGCTCGACGCCGTGATCGGCCAGGGAGCGCATCACCTCGGCGCGTTTCTCCTCGCTTGAGGCGTTGATGTTGAAGAAGAGCGCCGTGACGCCCTGGGCCTCGATGTCCTCCACCAGTGCGTGGACCTGGGGCATGGTCGCCTTACGGTCCAGGTGCACGCCGACGATGTTGCATCCCTCGCGCGCCAGGGCCCGTGCGGTGGCCGCGCCGAAGCCGCTGGATGCGCCCAGGATGACGGCCCACTGTCCTGCGAATGGCTTGTCGCTCATCTTCGTCTCCTCATCGTGGGCCGCAGAATAGACAAGCTCCTTCGCGCCGTCAACGTGCCTTCCCTGTGGAGTTTCGGGTCCATCTTTACTAGTTTCGTGTCATGAACAAATCCCTCGCCCTCTACACCGATTCCCAGTGCCTCAAGCACGAGACGGGCGGATTCCATCCCGAGAATCCGGATCGTCTGCGTTTCATGGAACCGGTGCTGGAATCCTTCGCGGAGGACGGCGCCGAGCGGGTGACGCTCTGCCCGCCCCTGTCGGAGACCGAACTCACCTGGGTTCACGATTCCACTCACGTGGCCATGGTGAAGACGGCCTGCCGCAAGGGACCCGCCTCACTGGATCCTGACACCCACGTGGTTCCCGACAGCTGGGACGCCGCCCTCCGCGCCGCCGGCGGAACCGTGGACGCCGCGCGCCGCGTGCTGGCGGGCGACTTCCGTCGCGCCTTCTGTGCCGTGCGGCCGCCCGGTCACCACGCCGAGAGCGACCGGGCCATGGGCTTCTGCCTCTTCAACAACGTGGCCCTGGCCGCCGAGGCCCTCAAGCGCGAGGGGCTCGAGCGCATCGCCATCGTGGACTTCGACGTACATCACGGCAACGGCACCCAGCGATCCTTCTGGGATGATCCGGCGGTCTTCTACGCCAGCTGCCACCAGTATCCCCACTATCCCGGCACGGGAGCCCAGCACGAGACGGGCGGCCAGGCGGCGCCGGGGGGTATCCTCAACGAGGCCATGCCCGCGGGGGCGGGGGACCTGGAGTATCTGGCCTGGCACCAGGGACCTCTGGCCGAGGCCCTGCGCGCTTTCGCTCCCCAATTCCTCTTGGTTTCCGTCGGGTTCGACGGTCACGCCGACGATCCCCTGGCCGGACACAGTGTGAGCACCGAGGGATACGGGCTCATCGGCCAGGCTCTCGTGGATCTGGCCGAGGAACTCTGCGAGGGGAAGATGGTGTCGACACTGGAGGGCGGATATCATCCGCGGGCCATCCAGGAGAGCCTGAGGGCCTATCTGGCGGAGATGTAGCCGAGGCTGAAGCCGAAGCATGAGGCTTGCTTGCGCAGGCCGGTATTGCTAATTTCAGCCCCGAAATCCGATACATAGACCCAGTCCTGAAGCTTCCGCTCCGGCTTCCGCTTCTGTATCCCAAAGGAGAACCCCGTGAAGATTCTCTCCTCCCAGGCCCGCAACGGCAACGTGATCGAGATCGACGGCGAACTCTGGCGCGTGGTCGACCACATGCACGTGACGCCCGGCAAGGGACCCGCCCACATCCAGCTGAAGATGAAGAACATCCAGACCGGCTCCAACAAGGAGCAGCGCTATTCGCCCAGCGACAAGGTCGAGAAGGTCGACGTGATGACCGAGAAGAAGGAGTTCCTCTACGACGGCGGCGGCGAGTTCGTCTTCATGGACGTGCAGAACTACGAGCAGATCAGCCTCAATCCCGACCTCGTCGAGGAAGTGAAACTCTATCTGGTGCCCAACATCGTCTGCGACATCCAGACCTACCAGGGCCGCGTGGTGGGCATCACCCTGCCCAAGGTGGTGGAGATGGAGATCGTGGAGACGCCCCCCGAGGTCAAGGGCGCCACGGCCACGGCCCAGACCAAGCCAGCCACCCTGGAAACGGGCCTGGTGGTGACCGTCCCCGGATTCGTGAACACCGGCCAGAGGATTCGAGTGGACACGGTCACCGGCAAGTACCTGGAGCGCGCCTAGGAAGCATCCCGTTCAGGCTGATAGCCCTAGCTTGTGACGATTTTCACAAAAGCTCGCCGCCCTTCTTGACAGAGGGGCCGTGGGCCTTTTTTTGTTTCGGAGCGTTTACTCCGGTTTTGGGGCGGCGGTCCTCCGTGGCCGCCGGCCCTCTCAATGAGGTGAGATGATGCCTAAGCACCTGGCCAAGGACGAATTGCGCCGCGCGGCGCTGAACTATCACGAGGGAGATCGTAACGGCAAGATCGAGGTGATCTCCACCAAACCCTGCATCACGCAGCGGGACCTGTCCCTGGCCTACACGCCGGGCGTGGCGGAACCCTGCAAGGTCATCGCCGAGGATCCCTCGGCCGCCGGCCTCTACACCGCCAAGAACAACCTGGTGGCCGTGGTGAGCAACGGCACCGCCGTGCTGGGTCTGGGCAACATCGGGGCCCTGGCCGGCAAGCCGGTGATGGAAGGCAAGGGCATCCTCTTCAAGCGCTTCGCCGACATCGACGTCTTCGACATCGAGCTGAACACCGAGGATCCCGACGAGATCATCCGCACCGTGCAGAACATGGAGCCCACCTTCGGCGGCATCAACCTGGAGGACATCAAGGCTCCCGAGTGTTTCTACATCGAAGAGACCCTCAAGGCCTCCACGGACATTCCGGTCTTCCATGACGACCAGCACGGCACGGCCATCATCTCGGGCGCGGCTCTGGTCAACGCCCTCGAGATCGTGGGCAAGCGCGCCGAAGACATCAAGGTGGTCTTCTCAGGCGCCGGCGCGGCGGGCATCGCCTGCGCGAACTTCTACATCTCACTGGGCGTGGATCCTGCCAACGTGCTCATGGTCGACAGCAAGGGCGTGCTCTGGAAGGGTCGCGGCGACGAGGGCAAGAACAAGTACAAGGACGTCTTCTACCGCGACACCGAGGCCCGCGATCTCGGCGATGCCATGAAGGGCGCCGACGCCTTCTGCGGCGTGTCCATCAAGGACATCCTCACTCCCGAGATGGTGAAGACCATGGCCGACAAGCCCATCATCTTCGCCATGGCCAATCCCGATCCCGAGATCACCTACGAGGCCGCCAAGGCGGTCAGGCCCGACGCCATCATGGCCACGGGTCGCAGCGACTATCCCAACCAGGTGAACAACGTGCTCGGCTTCCCCTTCATCTTCCGCGGCGCCCTGGACGTGGAGGCCAGCGCCATCAATGAGGAGATGAAGCTGGCGGCGGCTCACGCTCTGGCCCAGCTGGCCAAGGAGGAAGTGCCCGAGGCCGTCAAGCGGGCCTACAACGACGAGTCCATCTCCTTCGGGCCCGAGTACATCATCCCCAAGCCCTTCGACTCCCGCGTGCTGCTCTGGGAGTCGGCCGCCGTGGCCAAGGCCGCCATGGATACTGGCGTGGCGCGCAAGATGATCGACATGGACGAGTATCGCGAAAGCCTGCAGGAGAAGATCGATCCCTCCCGCGAGGTCATGCGCAAGATCTTCCATACGGCCCGTCGCGATCCCAAGCGCATCGTGCTTCCCGAGGGAACCCACCCGGCCATCATCTCGGCGGCCTGCGAGATCCTCCACGAGGGCATCGCCAAGCCGGTGCTGCTGGGCAAGCGGGAAGAAGTGGAAGCGGTCATGCGCGAGGTGCACCACGACGTGCGCGATGACTGCGAGATCATCGATCCGGCCGAGTGGCCGCGCCTGGAGCGCTACATCGAACTCTACTACCGCATGCGCCAGCGCAAGGGCGTCACCGAGCGACGCGCCCGCGAGGCCCTTAAGGACCCCTTCGTCTTCGCGGCGATGATGGTGAACACCGGCGACGCCGACTCCATGCTGGCCGGGGCCGGACGCAGCTTCCCCGATTCCCTCAAGCGCATCCTGCGTTCGGTGAGGACACGCCCCGGCGGCAAGGTCGTGGCGGGGATGCACCTGCTCATGCACCAGCATCATCTCTACTGCCTGGCCGACACCGCCGTGAACGTGAATCCCACGGCCGAGGAACTGGCCGAGATCGCGCTCATGAGCGCTCGGGAGCTGGAGAGACTGTCCATCGAGCCGCGCATCGCCCTGCTGAGCTTCGACAACTTCGGCTATTCCAAGGACCCCGACATGATGAAGGTCTCCCGCGCTCTGGAGATCATCACCAACGAGCGTCCCGACCTGAAGGCCGACGGACCGGTGCGCGCGGACTTCGCCGTGAATCCCGCGCTGCTCAACCAGTACTATCCCTTCAATAATCTGAAGGGTGAACGGCCCAACCTGCTGGTCTTCCCCAACCTCGACGCGGGGAACATCTGCATGCACCTGCTGAAGCACTTCGGGCATGTGACCCAGGTGGGACCGATCATCATGGGACTGGACAAGCCGGCGCATCTGCTCATTCGTGGCGACGACGTGGCGGAGATCGTGAACATGGCGGCCATCGCCACCGTGGACGCGCAGAAGGCCGAGGAACGTCAGCGGATTTTCGAGACGGTCTAGCTGAAGCCGAATACAAACGATAGCCACAGCTTGACCTGAGGGTCGGGTTGTGGCTATTGCTTTGCACATGAGCGAACTCATCGAACTCAGAATCGACAGCTTAGCCGACTCCGGCGAGGGCGTCGGCCGCGCCGATGGACGCGTGTACTTCGTGGCCCACAGCGCCCCCGGAGACCTGCTTCGCGTTCGAGCCCTGCGCGAGGAGAAGCGCTGGACACGCGCCGAACTCGTGGAACTCCTGGAGGCGGGGCCGGGACGCGTGGAGCCTCCCTGTCCGCTGTCGGGCCGCTGCGGCGGATGCCAGTTGCAGCACCTGTCGCCGGAAGCCGAGCGCGAGGCCAAGCTGCGCATTCTCGGCGACAGCCTCGAGCGCATCGGCGGCCTGGGCGAGATTCCAGAGATACGTTTCGAGGAAGGCGAGCCCTTCGCCTATCGCCGTCGGGCGCGATTCCAGGGACGCTATCTGGTGGAGAGCGTGGAACTCGGCTTCCTGGCGGCCGGCAGCCACGATCTGGTTCCCCAGGAGAAATGCCTGCTCCTGGATGAGACCCTCCAGTCCTGGGTGGACGCTTTCCGCGCCCATCTCAAGGGCAAGCTACCCGAGCTCTTCGGTTTCAAGGCCGAGTTCACCCTGCTCGAGGACGAGGCCCTTCAGCTTCTCATGCGCGTGGAAAGCCGGGTGGGGGAGAAGGTGCTGGCCGTCCTCGAGGATTGGGACACGCCGGCGCCCCTGCACCTCAGCCTGCGTGCCCTGGAGAAGCAGCACAGTTTCCGCGAGGCCAAAGGCGCGCCATTCCTCTTGGAGCGGCTCCATCTCGAACCCGAGGGGCGGGATCCCCTCGAGCTGCGCCTACTCACGCGACCCGGGGACTTCATCCAGGTGAACGGAGCGGCCAATGGACGCCTGATCACCCGGCTCCTGGAATATCTGGATCTGTCCGCCACCCCCTGGCTGCTCGACCTCTATGCGGGCTCGGGCAACCTGACCCTGCCCCTGGCCCTCTCGGGGGCGAAGGTGTTGGGCGTGGAGGAGAATCGCGGCGCCGTGCGCAGCGCCCGACGGGCCGCGCGCGAGAACCGGTGCGCCCGTGCACGTTTCCGGGCGGGCAGGGTGGCGAAGGTGCTTCCCGAACTGGCCGCCGACGGGCGGCGCTATCGCAGCGTGGTTCTGGATCCGCCCCGGGAGGGGGCGCCGGAGCTGGTCGACTGGCTCGATCCCCTGGGTGTGGAGGAGATCGCCTCGCTCAGTTGCAATCCTGCAACCCTGGCCCGGGATCTGAAGGCCTGGACGACGAAAGGCTTCCGACTGGAAGCCCTCCATCTCTTCGATTTCTTTCCCCAGACCCGCCACATGGAGAGCCTGGCCCTGTTGCGCCGCTAGCGCTGAAAAACCCGGTCGAATGCCTCGCGCACGGGCAGGTAGTCCTCGCTCTTCGCCTCCATGAGACTGTCGATGTTGTAGAGATCGGTGAGGATGATCTTCCCCGCCCGGGTCTCGCCCATGGCCTTGAGCGCATCGACTACCTTCTGGGTCTTGTCGGGACTTCCCTCGGCCATGCTGTGCGTGGCCGTGAAGGTGTCTCCCGGAATCTTCTCGGAGATGTAGATGGGTCTCAGCTTGGCGGCCTCCTCACGAGGATGGAAGGCCTCGTCGGTCCAGGATCCCACGACGCCCCTGGGATGGTCGGCGAAGGTGGCTCCCGCATCCACCCGTCCCGTGAGGATCATGTTGATCACCTCGCGATGCCCGCCCGCGAAGACCACCTCGGAGAAGAAGTCCTCGGGTAGGATACCCAAACCCATCAGGCTACTCTTGGGAATGACGTAGCCGGAGGTGGAGCCCAGATGGGTGAAGGCGAAGCGTTTGCCCTTCAGATCGCTGAGTTCCCGCAGGCCGCTGTCCTTGCGGACCAGGATGACGCTCCAATAGTAAGGCTGTCCGGCACGGACGGCCTTGAGCAGCACCTGGGCGTCAGCCGTGTCCTCGGCGGTGATGAGCCCCTGGGGCGAAAGCCAGGCGAACTCCACCTTGTCCTCCACGATGAAGCGGATGAGTTCGCTGTAGCTGCTGGCGATGACGGGCTGGAGGAAGAGTCCGCAATGTTCTTCCAGGAAGGCGGTGAAGGCGTTGGCCTTCAAGCGTATGATGCCGGGACTGTCCCCGCCGTTGAACCCGATTCGGAGGGGTTTCTCGATGCTGCCCTCCTGAGCCGAGGCGAACGGGGCGAAGCTGAGAATCAACAGGACAGCCAGGATCTTGCGCAGGAACATCTTCACCTCCCGGATGAATCTGTCCCCATCATTTCACAGGAATTTCGGAATGTCAACTCTGCCTTGGCGATGGGCTAACGTAAACTGCCTGCTGGCAACACGCTAAACGAGGCCGACCTGAGGGCGCGCTGACCGCTGAGGCGATCGGTCACTTCCACCTGAAGTTCGTAGGCGTCCTCGGCGAAACCGCTGGCGGCCAGGCTCAGGGGGTGGCGGGCCACGGCCTCTCCATGTCGGTCCAGGAAGGTGGCGCTGACCTCGCTGCCCACACTCTCCTCCCGGGTCCAGAGCCAGCTGGAGCGGGTTTCCGGATGCTTGCGCCGGATGCGATAGGAGACGGCGTAGTCGCTGAGACCCTGCTCGTCGCGAGCCAACCCGTAGATCTCGAAGAAGAATCGGATCTCGCCTTCCTGGTCGTACCCGTGCAGGGGGTGAGGCTTCACCCACCAGTCGCCCTTGTTGAAGGGGCCGGTGTGGGTCATGTCGTCGATGAAGGAGGCGAAGGTGAGGTCGCTGAGGCTGAGCTCGCCCTCGGGGAAGGGCTCCACGCTCACCTGGGTGGTGAAGATCTGGAGCCGACCGCTGTCCATGTCTTCCAGACGCAGGGCCATGCGGTAATCGCCGGCCGTGAGCCGGTGTGGGCTCAGACCTGGGATGAGCGTGGCCGCTCGCGTCTGGTCGAGGTTCTCGGCCTCGATGGGGATGATCTCCTCGCTCTGGGACACGGGCCTCTCGTCCCCGTCGAAGAAGACCACGCGCCTCAGAAGTTTGGCGCGGTAGAGGCGAGTGCTGAAGTCCCACTGGAAGCGCAGGTCCTTGGCGCGTACCTCGTGGCTGACCTCCACGCGATTGCCCCCGCCCTCGGCGCGAAAATTGTCCACCGCGAAGACGGCCCATAGGGGCTCGGCCTCGAAATCATGGCGGTAGGGATCCTCGCCCTTGCGCACGGCGTCGATGTAGTTGCCCTTCATGCGCTCCAGCTTGGGAGCCAGCAGGTCCGCGGCCAGGGCCTGATTCTGAAGGTCGGCGAAGCCCTGGATCTCGCCGGCGGCCATCTGCTCGACCATCTCCTGGTAGACCTGGGGATTGCTCAGGCGCAGCTCACGCAGGAGGGCCCGGGCCTCGTCGCTCTGCTCGGTGAACTGGGCCGCGTAGCGCTCCTGCACGTCGGGACGGCTGCTGGGCAGGGCGTCGGCGGCCAGCTCGTACTCGCCGTCCAGGTTGCGGTCCTCGTACTCGGCGCGGAGCTCCAGATCCACCCAGATCCAGCTCTCCCGGATATTGTGGTAGCCCGTCTCGTCGAACCAGTCGTCGTGGATGAGCCGCTCGTCCGGGGACCCGAAGAGGATCAGGTCCCGCCCGCGCAGGTCGTAGCCGCCGAGATCATCCGCCGGGAAGTGGTGGCGGGCCTGGGCCAGGCGCATCTCGTGGACGTCCTTGCGCTCATTTTCCGCGGTGGTGGGGGTGGGATCCCGGCGCAGCCAGAAGCGGCGCAGCCACTCGTCGAGTTCCTCGCGGTCCTCCATGCGCAGAAAAGTCGATTTTTCCCATCCCTCCATGATCACGGAGAGGTCGCTCCAGGCATATCGCTTCCAATCGGGGAGATCCTGGTCGATATCGGCCGCGGTCGCCGGCAGAATGGCCAGAAGACTCAGAATCAGGATGACATTCCGGGCGGACACGAGGGATACCTCCAGTTCGAGAGGGGCCGCGGGCTCCGGCCCCGGGTTTGATAGCATCCGTCCGGGCGGCCATCAACCGCAATCGCTCCACAAAGATGCGGTCAGCCCAGCTCTTATGGGCTTGGGTGTTGACGGGAGCCGATCCGGGTGATATTTTTCACCGGCCTCACCAGAAAGTCCCCATCGGCTTGCATATTGGTGCTTTAGGAAGGGAGTTCCATTCATGACGCGGAAGAGTGTGTCAACCCGACTCATGGCCCTGGCCCTGGCGGCCCTGGTCGCGCTTCCCCTCGCAGGTTGCGGGAAGAAGCAGATCGAGAATCCCTATGAGCCGGTCACCTTGGCTCAGGCCATCAGCGGCGAAAGCGCGCACAAGCTCTTCAAGTTCGAGCTCAGTGCGCCGGAGATCCTTTCGGTGGAAGGCAAGCTCGCCCTCCTGCAGGAGGACGACCGTATCGAGTTCCTCGCGGGTGATGACCTGAACCTGCTCACCACCCTGGACGTGGGCTACAAGCTTGGCGTCCGTCGCGAGCTCGGTACCGAGCCCGAGATCTTCCTGGTGCTGGAGCACGTCATCGACGGCCCCGACACCTCCTTCGTCACCTTCGACGAGCCCCCGGTCTTCCCGAGCTTCCAGTCCCTTGGCAGCTTCGACCGCGCGAGCTACGAAGACGTGAGCGCGCAGGCCGACGCCCTCGGCGACGCCAGCCAGATCACCCCCATGCTTCGCGCCTGGGGCAAGAAGAACCAGCGCATCTGGATGGAGGGCAAGCTCAGCCGGGCCGACCTCGACGGCCAGATCCGTTTCTTCATCGACAACGACTTCGGCCACTTCCTCCTGGACGGCGTGACGCCCCAGGGTGCCCTCTTTCTCAAGGCGATCTTGAAGATGGGCGGCGACGTGCAGGTGGCCGGTCAGCTCGGCGAGCTCAACCGCGGACGCGCTCTGCGCGACACGGGCATCCTCGCCAACATCACGCTCTCCCATTTCGTATTCCAGGAGACGCTGGTCACCAACGGCTGATCGTGAAACATCCAGCCCCGGCCCGCGGGCCGGGGCTTTTTTATTGGCGGGACCTTCCGCCTGTGCTTCAATCCTCTTCCAGCCCTCTGCTGGATAGAAAGAGGTTCCGATGAAAATCGGACTGATCGGCCTTCCCCTGACGGGAAAGACGACGGTCTTCAATCTGCTCACCGGCAGAGCCGAGGAGACCAGTGCCTATTCCGGCAAGGCGGAAACCCACCTGGCCCGCATCGATGTGCCCGACCCCCGCGTGGACGAGCTCAGCAGGATCTTCGAGCCCAAGAAGACCACCTACGGCGATATCGAGTTCGCCGACCTGGTGGGACTCGGCGTGGGCGGAGGTTCAGGGCTCGGAAGCGCCGCACTCGAGGAGCTTCGCAACCTGGACGCCCTGGTCCATGTGGTACGCCTCTTCGAGGACGAGGCCGTACCCCGCGATCATTCTTCCTCCGGCCCCCTCGGCGACGTGGAGGCCATGGAGCAGGAACTCATCCTCACGGATCTCATCCTGGTCGAGAAGCGCATCGAGAAACTCGAGAAGGACATCCAGAAGGGCCGCAAGGAACTGGTTCCCGAACGGGATCTCATGCTCAAGCTTCGCGAGGCCCTGGAGGCCGAAAAGCCCCTTCGCGACCTGGAGTTCCGCAGCGACGAACTGTCCCTGCTGCGGACCTATCAGCTCATCAGCCGGGTGCCCATGATAGTCCTGGCCAATGGTGACGCGGGGGACGAGATGCCAGCAGACCTGGAGGCCCTCTGCGAAGATCGGGGACTCGCGCGCCTGGCCATGAACGGCCTCACCGAGTGGGAGATCACCCAGCTGGACGCCGCCGAGCGCGACGAATTCCTGGCCGACCTGGGCGTGAGCGAGCCCGCCCGGGATCGCTTCATCCGACTCTGCTATTCCCTGCTGGAGCTGATCTCCTTTTTCACCGTGGGCGGCGACGAGGTGCGGGCCTGGACCATCCGCAAGGATCTGCCGGCCGTGCGGGCCGCGGGGAAGATTCACAGCGACCTGGAGCGGGGCTTCATCCGCGCCGAGACCATCGACTACGAAAGCTTCAAGGATCTGGGCTCGATGGCCGAAGCAAAGAAGCAGGGAGCACTCCGACTGGAGGGCAAGGACTACCCTGTCCAGGACGGGGACATTCTCACGATTCGATTCAACGTCTAGGGGAGAAGATGGAAACCAAGAGCCAGCGAGTCTCGAGTCTCAAGTCCGGAATGCGCGTGGACGCGGCCTATGTGCTCAAGCGCAAGCTACTCAAGAAGAATCCGGATGGGAGCCGGTTCATCCTCTTCCAGTTCAGCGACAGCACGGGGGTCATCGGGGGCATCCTCTGGGACGACGCCGAACTCACCTACAAGCGTCTGGCCCAGGGAGGCTTCGTACGCGTGGTGGGCGAGGTGCAGATCTATCGCGACACGCCCCAGGTGCGCGTCTTCCAGGTGGAGCCTCTCGAAGGCGAGCGGCTCGATCTCGCCGACTTCCTGCCCGTGACGCCCTACGATCGCGACGAGCTCTTCGCCGAGTGGATGGGCCATGTGGAGGCCATTAGCGATCCCCATCTCGCGGCCCTGCTCAAGGACATGAGCGAGAATGAGGATCTGTCCTGGCGCTTCCGCAGTGCGCCGGCGGGCAAGACCTGGCATCACCCCTACGTGGGCGGCCTGCTGGAGCACGTGGTGAAGCTCTGCCGCATCGCGAAGAACGTCTGCGACCTCTATCCCGAGCTGGACCGCGATCTCATGATGGCGGCCTGCTACCTGCACGACCTGGGAAAGGTGCGCGAACTCGACTACGCGGCGGCCATCGAATACAACTCCGAGGGGCGCCTGGTGGGGCACGTGGTGCAGGGCGTGGAGATCCTCGACGAGTTCCTGCCGCGGCACCCCGAACTGTCGAGGGAGACGGTCATCCGCCTCAAGCACCTCATCGTCAGCCATCAGGGCAGCTACGAGTTCGGAAGCCCCAAGCTGCCCATGACCCTCGAGGCCATCGCCTTCCATCACATCGACAATCTCGACGCCCAGATCGACGGCTACGCCCGCGTGATCAAGGACGGGCGGGACAGCCAGGGCGACGACAGCCAGTGGACGGGCATCCACCGGCTGCTCGGCCGGCCGCTCTTCATCGGTGAGGACAAGAATGGCGACTAGGGTATTCTGCATCATCCTGGACGGACTGGGCGTGGGCGACCTGCCCGATTCCCGCGAGTTCGGAGACCAGGGATGCAATACCCTGGCTCACGTGGCCGCCGCCGCCCCCGGCGGACTGCAGCTTCCCTGCCTGGAGGGCATGGGACTGGGGCGCATCCAGCCCTTCGCGGGCATGAATGCCGAGGCCAGGATCACGGGCTTCCATGGGCGCATGGTCGAGAAGTCCATGGGCAAGGACTCCACCACGGGGCACTGGGAGCTGGCCGGATTGCAGACTCCCCAGGCCTTCCCGCTCTTTCCCGACGGATTCCCCGACGCCCTGCTCAACCATCTGAGCGACCGCACAGGCTACAAGTTCATCGGCAACGAGGCCGCCTCGGGCACGGAGATCATCGAGCGCCTGGGCGATCAGCATGTGCGTTCGGGCAAGCTCATCGTCTACACCTCCGCCGATTCGGTTTTCCAGGTGGCGGCCCACGAGGACGTTGTGCCCCTGGACAGCCTCTACGCATTCTGCGAGGAGGCCCGCGATCTGCTCACCGGCGAGTACGCCGTAAGCCGCGTCATCGCGCGGCCCTTCCATGGCGAGTCCGAGGGCTACCAGCGTTCGGACGGCCGTCGCGACTACTCCCTGCCGCCCACGGGACCGACCCTCCTGGATCGACTCTTGGACGGGGGCGTGCCCGTGACCGGCGTGGGCAAGGTGAAGGACCTCTTCGCCGGACGCGGATTCTCCAACCACCTGCCCAGCCACGGCAATCGCGAGGGCATGCAGTCCTTCGGCAGCCTGCTCGGCAAGAAGCGTCCTCGGGCCTTCAACATCGTGAACCTCGTGGACTTCGACATGCTCTGGGGCCATCGCAACGATCCGGTGGGCTATGCCAAGGGCCTTCTCGAGTTCGACCGATGGCTCACGGGTTTCGTGGGAAGGATGGACGAGGGCGACCTGCTCTTCATCACCGCCGATCACGGCAACGATCCCACGACGCCGGGCACCGACCACACCCGCGAGTACGTGCCCATCCTGGGCTGGGGACCGGGCATGCGCCGGGCCGTCGATCTCGGCACCCGGGGGAGCTTCGCCGATTTCGCCGAGACGGTGCTGGACATCTTCGAACTCGCCCCCATGAAAACGGGGAAGTCCTTCTGGCCCGAAATGAAGGGAGCCTGGAATGGATGACAAGACCCTCGCCGCGCGGGCACTGGCCGCCATGGAGGGATCCTACTCGCCCTATTCCCAGTTTCGCGTGGGCGCCGCCCTGCTCTGCGAGGACGGTGAGGTCTTCGAAGGGGCCAATGTGGAGAATCTCTCCTTCGGGCTCTCGGTCTGCGCCGAGCGCAATGCCGCGGCCACGGCCGTGAACGCCGGCAGCCGCCGCTTCGTGAAGGTCGCCATCGCCAGTGACGGCGAGAGGACGGTGCCTCCCTGCGGCGCCTGTCGTCAGGTGCTACGGGAGTTCTGCGAGGACCTCGAGGTAATCCTGGTGGATGCCGACGGCAGCTGGCGGAAGTTCATGCTCGCCGAACTCATGCCCGAGGCCTTCGCCCGCTTTCCCCTGGAGCCGGACTCTTGAGCTTCGTATCCACCATCGTCGCCAAGCGGGAGGGACGGGCCCTCGAAAGCTCCGCCATCGCGGATTTCGTGCGAGGCGTCACCGATGGCAGCCTGCCTGACTATCAGATCAGCGCCCTGCTCATGGCCATCCTGCTGCGGGGCATGGACGCCGCGGAGACCCGTGCCCTGACCGTGGCCATGGCCGATTCGGGGCGTCGATACGACTGGTCGGATCTCGACCGTCCCAGCGCCGACAAGCACAGCACCGGCGGCGTGGGGGACAAGGTCTCCCTGATCCTGGCGCCCCTGGCCGCCGCCTGCGGACTGGCCGTCCCCATGCTCAGCGGGCGGGGACTGGGATTCACCGGCGGAACCCTCGACAAACTCGAGTCCATCCCAGGTTTCGAGACGCGCCTGCCCGAGGATCGCGCCCGAGAGATTCTGCGCAACGAGGGGCTCTGCCTCATGGGGCAGACGGAGGAACTGGCTCCGGCCGATCGCAAGCTCTACGCCCTGCGCGACGTCACGGGGACCGTGGAGTCGCTGCCGCTCATCGTCAGTTCCATCCTCAGCAAGAAGCTGGCGGCGGGGCCCGGCGCTCTGGTCATCGACCTCAAGGTGGGTCGAGGCGCCTTCATGACCGACATGCCTCGCGCCCGCTCCCTCGGCGAGGCCTTGCGCGACACCGCGGCCGCTCTCGGCCTGCCCTGTAGCGTGATCTTCAGCGCCATGGAGCATCCGCTGGGGCGAATGGTGGGCAACGGGCCCGAGGTGGAGGAGTCCCTGGAGATCCTCGCCGGCGGCGGACCGGCCGATCTGCGCGAACTGACCTTGCAGCTCACGGCGGAGATGCTCCACCTGGCCGGGCTGGCCGACAGCTCCCAGGCAGGCTACGAGCAGTCCCGCATGGCCCTCGACGGTGGGAAAGCCCTCGAACGCTTCCTGAGTCTGGTGAAGGCCCAGGGCGGACGCCTGAAGGTCAAGGCCGAGGCCTGGGGCCTGCCCAGGCCGGACACGATTCTCCAGATCCATGCCGACCGCGACGGATTCATGCCCGCGCCCAACGCGAGGCGGGTGGGCATCATCGCCCTGCACCTGGGAGCGGGACGTCTGCGCGCGGAGGATCCGGTGGATGCCCGGGCGGGCATTCGCTTCCATCGGGGATGGGGCGAGCCTGTGAAGAAGGGGGACCTGCTGGCGAGCGTGGAGGGCAGCGACGCTACCCTGGCCGAAAAGGCGGCGGAGGAACTGCGCGAAGAGCTGGTTCCCGAATCGGTGGCGGCGACGCAGACGCCACTCGTCCTGGCGCGCCTGGACGAGGATGGTTTCCGAGAACTCTAGCGCTTCGCTAGGGCTTGCCGAATTCGTCTTCCTGCTGGGTTTCCCGATCCAACTCCCTGAACTCCGCGCCTGAGCCACGCCATCCCGCATCCTTGGGGCTGTGGCGGTCGCAGGCCCGGGTGGGAGCCCGTCCCTCCAGGAACACCTCCTGAATCGTTTCCGGACAGTAGCGCGTGGGCAGCAGGCCGGAGTCCGAGCACACGGCCACCTTGGTGATCCCTTCGGGCACCTCGAAGGCGCGCTCGGGAAGGTCGCGGTGGGCGTGCTTCATGAGCTCGGCCCAGATGGGCAGCGCGGCGTGGGAGCCTTCCATCCACTTGCCCATGTCGCGGCGCTCGTCGAATCCCACCCAGACGCCGCAGACATAGTCGGGAGTGAATCCCACGAACCAGGCGTCGTAGTTGTCGTCGGTGGTCCCCGTCTTGCCCGCCGAGGGGCGCAGGAAACCCATGTTCCGTGCGCGGATGCCGCTGCCGTTTCGAATCACCGATTCCATCATGTTGGTGACGATGTAGGCGGCCTGGGGAGTGACCACTTCCTGCCGTTCGGGCTGGTGTTCCTCGAGGACGTGTCCCCACTGGTCGGTCACGCGAACGATGCCGTAGGGCCGGCTGCGGATGCCGCCCCGGGCCAGGGTCCCATAGGCGCCGGTGATCTCCAGGGGCGAGAGGCTGGCCGATCCCAGTCCCAGGGTCAGATTGGCGGGCATGGGGCTGGTCACGCCCAGTCGCTTGGCCGCGTCGATGATCGGCGCCGTGCCCAGGCGCTGCACCAGCCTGACCGCCGGAATGTTGATGGATTTGTTCAGGGCGTGCCGCAGGGTGATCTCGCCCAGGAACTTGCCCGAGTGGTTCTTGGGCTTGTAGTCCTTCTGGCCGCGCATCTTCACGATGAGGGGCGTGTCCATGATCTGATCGCTGGGGGCCAGGCCGCTCTCGATGGCCGCGAGATAGACGAAGGGCTTGAAGGCGCTACCCGGCTGCCGGGCCATCTGCGTGGACCGATTCCATTCGCTCTGACGATAGTTGCGCCCGCCCACCATGGCGCGGATGGCGCCCTCGTCGGTGTCCAGCATGATCAGAGCGCCCTGGATGTACTGATTGGCCGCTGGTACGGAAATGCCCGAGTCGAGCAGGGCCGTCACCGAGGCATGGGTGTCGTCATAGCCCATGAGGTCTTCCACCTTGACCAGGTGGCGTTCCAGTTCCTCCTCCGCGCGGAGCTGCAGTTCGGGATCGATGGTGGTCTCGACGACGAGGCCCTCGCGATAGAGGCGGTCGGCGCCGTAGGTGTCCATGAGGTAGCGGCGCACGTACTCCAGGAAGTAGGATCCGCTCCGCGCCCGGCCGCGGCGCTTGTCCCGCGTGACCAGGGGCAGTCGCTGCAGGGAGTCGAGCTGCGCCTCGGCGATCATGTGGTTGTCCCTCATCATGCGCAGCGCCAGGTTGCGTCGACGCATGGCCCGCTCCGGAAAGCGCTGGGGGTCGTAGGCCCAGGGGTTCTTCGCCATGCCCGCGATCATGGCGCTTTCCTCGATGTTCAGTTCCGCCGCGCTCTTGCCGAAGACCGTCTTGGCGGTGGACTCGACGCCCCAGGAACCGGCGCCGAAGTAGATCTGATTCAGGTACATGATGAGGATCTCATCCTTGGAGTAGTTGCGCTCCAGCTGCAGGGTGAGGATGAGCTCCTTGGCCTTCCGGGTGAGGGTCTGCTCCTTGGTGAGGAAGAGATCGCGGGCCAGCTGCATGGTGAGCGTGCTGGCGCCGTGAAGGGGCGCGTCGGGATTCTTGAGGAGCAGTCCGATGTCATGCAGGATGATCTTGGGCCAGCGGATGAGGTCGACACCCCAGTGGCTGTAGAATCGCCGGTCCTCCACCGAGAGGACGGCGTCGATGAGATGGGGGGAGATCTCGTCCAGGGAAACGGCCACGCGGTTCTCGGTGCCATAGGACCCGTAGACCTCGCCATGGCGGTCCAGCACCTGGGTCTTCAGATTGTGGGTGATCAGCTGCATGCGCGTGCCCGAGGGCAGATCCCGGGACAGCCATACCACCAGGGCGATGAAGGCGCCCAGGCCGAAGGCGGCCAGCACGAGCAGCACGCGCCAGACCTTGCGGCGGCTAGGGCGGGAAGGCGGATTCGTGTTCGTCTCGTGGTTCATGGCGCGGAGACCTTAGGCAAGGGGAAAAGGCTTGTCAATCATAGCGGCGATTCGTAGCTTTCGCGGCACCGGATCGAGTTTCGGAACACCATTGGAGGGCGGATGCTTTCGGCCAAGGAACAACTCAAGATCATCCAGGAGGGCACCGAGGAGATCCTGCCCCTGGAGGAGTTCGAGCGCAAGCTCGAGCGCTCGGTGCGCGAGGAGCGCCCCCTCATCATCAAGCAGGGTTTCGATCCCACCGCGCCCGACCTTCACCTCGGTCACGCCGTGGGCCTGCGCAAGCTTCGTCAGTTCCAGGACCTGGGCCATCGCGTGGTCTTCCTCATCGGCGATTTCACCGCCCTCATCGGCGATCCCAGCGGTCGCTCCGAGATGCGTCCCCGCATGAGCTTGGAGGACGTGCAGGCCAACGCCGAGACCTACAAGAACCAGGTCCACAAGATCCTCGACATGGACAAGCTCGAGATCCGTTTCAACCGCGAGTGGTGCTGGGATCTGAACTTCTCGCAGGTGCTGAGCCTGTCGAGCCACTACACCGTGGCACGCATGCTCGAGCGGGACGACTTCGACAAGCGTTTCAAGGGCGGCGTGGCCATCTCCATCATGGAATTCTTCTACCCCCTGGTGCAGGGCTACGACTCGGTGGCCCTCGAGGCCGACGTCGAGGTTGGGGGGACCGATCAGAAGTTCAACCTCCTGGTGGGGCGTCATCTGCAGGAGGCCTACGGGCAGGAACCCCAGGTCATCCTCACGCTGCCGCTCCTGGAAGGCACCAATGGCCAGGACAAGATGTCCAAGAGCCTGGGCAACTACATCGGGATCATGGAGGAGGCCGGAGAGATCTTCGGCAAGACCATGTCCATTCCCGATTCGCTGCTCGCGTCCTACCTGCGCCTTGCCTCCGGGTTCCCTGGAGTCGAAATCGAGACGGATCTGGCCGCCCTGGAGGCCGGCGAGTTGCATCCCAATGCCCTCAAGCGCAAGCTCGCCCGCAACCTGGTCGATCTCTACTGCGGCGAGGGGGCGGGGGCCGGCGCCGAGGAGGCCTTCAACCAGATCTTCGTGAAGAAGGACCTGCCCGACGACATGCCGGAGCATCGCATGGCTCTGGGCGCGGAGCCCGTCTGGATCGTGGCCCTGCTCGAGGAAGCGGGCCTGGTGAAGAGCCGCGGAGAGGCCCGCCGGCTCATCAAGCAGGGCGCCGTCAGCGTGGACGGAGAGAAGGTGGCCTCGGAGGACGAGAGCCTTGACGTCTCGACTCCCGGCGAATGGGTGCTGAAAGTGGGTAAGCGTCGGTTTCTCAAGGTGATCGCGGGCTAAAGACCCTCGCGAGATCTGCCGATCTTCTTTTTTCTGACCCCTGGACTTTTTTTTCCCTGGGGCCTGTTGACAGGGTGGTCCACCCGGGGTATATTGCCGCCCGCTTTGCGAGGGAAGCCGTTGGCTTTCAAGGCAATGCCCGACCCGATCTCAACTCCATAAAGCTGACATTAAGCAGGTGTTGACATTCGGGCAAAAGGGGAGTAGGTTTGCGTCCCCTTTCGCCCTTCCGGCGAAGAACGCTCTTTGAAAACCGAATAGCGCACAGACCCGTAACGATTCCTGCTCGGTAGAGCCGTCTGTACTAGCGACAGATGGTTTCAGCAAAAACCGAACAATGGAGCGAAGACAAAAGTCTAGCACCAGCGTTTGGCAAGGAAAAAACAATCCACAACGGAGAGTTTGATCCTGGCTCAGAACGAACGTTGGCGGCGTGGATTAGGCATGCAAGTCGAACGAGAAAGCACTCTTCGGAGTGTGAGTAAAGTGGCGAACGGGTGAGTATCGCGTGGGGAACCTGCCCTTGAGTGGGGGACAACACTTCTAACGAGGTGCTAATACCGCATAACATCCTTGGTTGGCATCGACCGAGGATCAAAGGCGGCCTCTGTTTCAAGCTGTCGCTTAAGGATGGCCCCGCGTCCGATTAGCTTGTTGGTGAGGTAATGGCTCACCAAGGCTACGATCGGTAGCCGGCCTGAGAGGGTGTCCGGCCACACTGGGACTGAGATACGGCCCAGACTCCTACGGGAGGCAGCAGTCGAGAAGCTTCCGCAATGGGCGAAAGCCTGACGGAGCGACGCCGCGTGAGTGAGGAAGGTCTTCGGATCGTAAAACTCTGTCAGAGGGGACGAAACCCGGATGGATTAATACCCCATCCGCTTGACGGTACCCTCAGAGGAAGCTCCGGCTAACTCCGTGCCAGCAGCCGCGGTAATACGGAGGGAGCAAACGTTGTTCGGAATCACTGGGCGTAAAGGGCTCGTAGGCGGCTTTTTAAGTCGGGGGTGAAATCCTGTGGCTCAACCACAGGCCTGCCTTCGAAACTGAAAAGCTTGAGTCCGTGAGGGGAGAGGGGAATTCCTGGTGTATCGGTGAAATGAGTTGATATCAGGAGGAACACCCGTGGCGAAGGCGCCTCTCTGGCACGGTACTGACGCTGAGGAGCGAAAGCGTGGGGAGCAAACAGGATTAGATACCCTGGTAGTCCACGCCGTAAACGATGAGAACTAGGTGTCGGGGGATCGACCCCTTCGGTGCCGCAGTTAACGCATTAAGTTCTCCGCCTGGGGAGTACGGTCGCAAGGCTGAAACTCAAAGGAATTGACGGGGGCCCG
>CAYPGS010000033.1:0-26302 GCA_964410395.1 uncultured bacterium | reverse complement strand
CTTCGATCCTGCCTATTTCGATCACGGTACCGCGGTGGTGGGCGAGGTCGTGGGCTTGAACAACGGCTTCGGCATTCGCGGCTTCGCGCCGCTGTCTCTCTGGGGCGTAGTGGCGATCACCGTGGCCGAGTGGCCCAACGTGCCTCACTACTTCCAGGAAGCGGTGGACGCTCTGGACGAGGGTGACGTCTGGCTCATCGAGTTGCAGATGTATCCCTCGGGCTTCGGCGCGACGCCCATGGAATGGCTGCAGGTGAACTACGACGTGATTTGGACCAGCAGCTGGGCCGACGGCATCGTCTGCATCGAGGCCGGCGCCAACGGCAGCCAGGATCTCGACTCACCCGCCTGGGGCGGCGTCTTCGATCGCGATATCCGCGATTCGGGCGCCATCATGGTGGGAGCCGGCACGCCCACGGGCCGAGTGGCCGAATGGTTCACCAACTATGGCTCCCGCATGGACGTGCACGCCTGGGGATCCTCCATCGTCACGACGGGATACGGCGATCTCTACAACGGCGGCAGCATCCAGACCGAATACACGGCGACCTTCGGCGGCACCTCCGGGGCATCGCCCATGGTCACCGGTTCGGCCCTCTGCCTCCAGGGCATATCCAAGTCATACTACGGCTCCGTCATGACGCCCGATTTCCTGCGCAATCTGCTGAACTCCACGGGCATCGATCACCTAGATCCCAGCAAGGAGATCGGTCCCCGTCCCGACCTCGGCGCCGCGGTGACCAGCCTGCTCTCGGGCACTCCGGCCCAGGATCTGCCGCCCACAGGCGGACTCAAGGTGATCAGCGCCACGAGCCCGTTCAGGGGCGAGACGGAGATCCGCTTCCTCCAGTCTAGCAGCGGAGACTTGAAGCTGAGCGTCTTCGATACCCAGGGCCGCCGGGTCCGCGAGATTCGCGATTCGGCCTCCTCGGGTCAGCGCACGATTCTATGGGATGGCAAGGACGGGCAAGGACGTCCGTTGAGCAGCGGTGTCTATCTCTTCAGGATCGAGTCGGGCGGTGAAGCGGCCACCGGACGGGTGGTGAAGCTTCACTAGTTGAAGAATTCCGCAAGACAAAACCTCGCGGATCGGAAACTGACCTTCGTTTTTCGATTCGCGAGGTTTTGTTTGATCTTCAAGAAGCGATCAATAGAGTGCCTTCACTCGAGACCAACTTGCGGCGAGTGAGGGCAGGAATTCCCATTCGCATGAACACTCCATGGCCCAAGGGTTGATGAGAAAGGCGCCTCCCTCGGCGGAATAGGTCTGAAGGGTCTGTCCATCGAGGGATCCTCCCATGATTCTCAGGCAATCGCAGTCGTCTCCCTCCGCGATCGTCAACTCATGATCGTGGCCGATCCAACTCGAATCGAATTGGACCAATTGGAGGGTTGCCAGCAATGCCCAGGGTCCCGGAATGGTGTCTTCGAAGATCAGAGTTAGATTCCGGTCGATGTCTCCATTCACTGCGGAGGCCTCGGACGATAGCGTCACGATCCCGAGTGGATAGAACTCTTCCATCCAGTTCTGGATTTTGAACTCCGCGCCAAGTACGCCCTCCTGCAACGTCGTGTCGAGGTAGGCGACGATGTACAGGTCGAGGGGTTCGTAGGGAATCAGGTCGCTGCAGCAGTTCTCGGGATCGTCTGAGGGATCGGGGACGTTCCAGATACTAATGTAGCCTTGGGCAAGAAGGGGGGAAGCCCAGAGCAGAAGCATCGCCAGTGTCGTCCTCATCCCAATCTCCCGTCTAGTGGGCCGTTCTTAGAACGCGAAACCCCGCTTTTTGGATCGACGTTTCGGGGTTCTGATGACCTCGTCGGGCCGATCTGCAAGCGAATGCGCAGTTTCCCCAATTACCTCCACGCTGGATCTTTTCCACACCCGCCTCCGCTCCGGTGGGATCGGTTTGATCGGAGGGGGAATAGCCCTCGCTGTACCAATCGTTGCACCATTCGCTCAGGTTCCCATGCATGTCGAAGAGCTGCCAGGAATTGGGAAGCTTCTTCGCGACGGGAAAGGACCCCTCTTCCTCGCAATACCAGGCATAGCCGTCCAGGGCCGGTTCATCGCAACAGATCTCATCGACGATCGCTCCGCTGGAATAGGCGGTCGATGTGCCGGCGCGGCAGGAGTATTCCCATTCCGCTTCGGTAGGCAATCGGAAGCCGAGAGCTTCCCGTGGATTGCCATTGTTGCATCGCCATGAATGGGGGTCATAGGCAGGGGGCAGCCGCCAGTAGACGCTCATCCAGTTGCAATAGGCGGCAGCGCCGTACCAGGTTACTTCCTTGACCGGATGGTCCGGATTCACGCAGGAGAACTCATCGCCATCGTAGGAGATCTCGCAGTGGTAGTCGCCGAGATCCAGGAGCTTCGATCCGTCTCCCACGGCGTCGAAAAGACCGAAGGGGGTCGCCCGGCAATACCCGCTCATCAAGGCCCACTCCGCCATGCGCATGTATTGCAGGTTCGTTACCTCGGTGCTTTGGATATGAATCCAGGGTGTTATCGTCACGAAGTGTTGAGGATACTCATTCGGCCAGAAGAAGGGTTCACTCTCCGGGGTGCCCATCATGAAACTTCCGGGAGGAATCTCCACGAATCCCACCGGTGGCTTGAACTCTTCGGCGACGTGCTTCTCTTCAGCAGGACCTAGGGGAAAGGTTCTTCGTGGGGGAGAATCCCATCCGAGTCTGTACTCCCAGGAGACGGTGTACCTACCCGGGGCCAGATCAATCAGCTCGGCCTCACCCCGGCCCTCCATGGCAAAGCCATCGGTACTGGTGACGGTCCAGGAAAAATGAGCGTGATCGGGGATGGGAAGTACATGTAGGGTCGCGGGCGTGTCAGGATCAGTGATTGATTCGGGGGAGCAGGCGAGAGCCGCGACGAGAAGTAGTGATAATCCAATCTTATGTTGCCCTATCCCCTTCATGGCTCCCCTCCTGGCTCGCTAATGATGCTCGTGAGGAGGATAGGGGATTGGGGCGGCCTGTCAATCAGTTAATGTGAAAGCAGTTTGAAGGGGGGTGGTTTGATTCAGCTTGCTTCCGAAGCGCGCCCCGCCTTCTCGGCGCGCTTGCGGTCGTTTTCATCCAGCACCGATTTGCGAAGTCGGATGTTCTTCGGCGTGATCTCCACGAACTCGTCGGGATTCAGGTATTCCAGGCACTCCTCAAGGCTCATCTTGAGAGCCGGCGCCAGTTTCAGGCTGCGGTCCGAAGCGGCCGCACGCATGTTCGTGAGCTTCTTCGATTTCTGCGCGTTGACGAGCAGGTCGCCATCCTTGGCGTTCTCGCCGATGACCTGTCCCGTGTAGAGCTTCTCTCCGGGCTCCACGAAGAAGCGGCCGCGATCCTGCAGGGCGTCCAGGGCGAAGGAGACCGCTTCGCCATCCGACATGGAAATGATGCTGCCGGTCTGCCGCTGGGGGATGGATCCCTTGAAGTATTCGTACTGGAAGAAGCGGTGGTTCATGATGATCTCGCCGGAGGTCGCGCGCAGCATGCGGCTGCGCATGCCGATGAGACCGCGGCTGGGCACGTGGAACTCCAGCCGGGCGCGGCCGTCCTTCTGCTCCATCTTCAGCATCTCGCCTTTACGTCCGGCGATGTACTCGATGACCGTGCCGCTATGGTGGGCGATGACGTCCACGGTGAGGATCTCCACGGGCTCGGCCTTCTTTCCGCCGATCTCCTTGAAGATGACCCGAGGCTGACCCACCATGAACTCGTATCCCTCTCGCCGCATGTTCTCCATGAGGATGGACAGGTGCAGGATGCCTCGGCCTGATACCTTGTAGGCGTCTGCGCTCAGGGTCTCCTCCACCCGCAGGGCCATGTCGCGCTCGGCCTCTTTGAAAAGCCGTTCCCGGAGCTGCCGGCTGGTGGAGAACTTGCCCTCTTTGCCGAAGAAGGGGCTGGTGTTGGCCATGAAGTTCATGGTCAGGGTGGGTTCGTCGATGGCGATGATGGGGAGCGGCTCGGCGTGCTCGATATCGGCGAGGGTGTCACCGATCTCGACATCGGGCATGCCTACCACGGCGCAGATGTCGCCGCAGGCCACCTCGTCCACCTTCTTCCGGCCCAGGGCCTCGAAGACGTAGAGCTGCTTGATCTGCTGGGTGCTGGTGCTGCCGTCCCGCTTGATCATGGCCACGGGAGTGTTCGCCTCGAGCGTACCGCGGAAGACTCTTCCGATGCCGATGCGCCCCACGTAGTCGTCGGTGTCCATCGACGTGACCAGCATCTGCACCGGCCCCTCGTTTGCGGTGGGGGCGGGGATGTGCTTCACGATCATGTCGAGCAGGGGAGTGAGGTCGCGGGGCTCGTCCTCGAGCTGATCCACGGCCCAACCGTCGCGCCCGGAGGCGTAGACGCCCGGGAACTCCAACTGATCCTCGTCGGCATCCAACTCGATGAAGAGATCGAGCACCTCGTCGTGCACTTCCAGGGGACGGGCATTGGGCCGGTCCACCTTGTTGATGACCACGATGGGCTTCAGGTGCAGCTGCAGGGCCTTCTGCAGCACGAAACGGGTCTGGGGCATGGGCCCCTCGAAGGCGTCCACCAGGAGGAGAACGCCATCGGCCATCTTGAGCACCCGCTCAACCTCGCCGCCAAAGTCCGAGTGCCCGGGCGTGTCGATGATGTTGATGCGTACGTCGCCATAGGGTACGGCGATGTTCTTCGACTTGATGGTGATGCCGCGTTCGCGTTCCAGGTCCCCCGAGTCCAGCAGGCGCTCCTGCACTTCCTGGCCCTTACGGAAGATGTTGCACTGCTTGAGGACCTGGTCGACCAGGGTGGTCTTGCCGTGGTCCACGTGCGCGATGATCGCGATATTGCGAATGCCCATGCTCATCTCCGGTCGGGGGGGAATCGTAGGAAGGGGCATCAAGGTAGGCAGTCGCGCCTGGAAATGCACGGCTTGGGCAAAGAAAACACCCTCCCGGAGGAGGGTGTCATGAATCAGAAGCGTCGTTGACTTACTTGCCTGCGCACTTGGCCTGGGACGGACATCCCGCGCAGCCGCTCTTCACGCCGCTCCCGGCCTCGGCCGGGGTCACGTCGATGAGTGAGGCCGAGGCGCCGGTGGCCTTGATGGCGTCGAGCAGAGTTTTAGGCGTGGAGGTCGGATTGGTGAATTCCACCGCGAACTTGCCATCGGCCACGGCGGGCTTGGCCTTGATGACGCCGGGCACTTCGGCCAGGGCCTTGACCAGGGTGCCGGCCAGGTTCATGTCGAGAGCGTCCACCGCGAAGAGAGCGACTTCGTCGCAGGCCTCTCCATCGTGACATTCCTCATCCTGCTCGGCTAGGGCGACCTGGGCATCGGGTTCCACAGCGCTAGTGGCCTCCTGATCGCCCTGTCCGCAGGCGACGAAGAGGGGGAGGAGAAGCGCGAGAATGACAATCGCTTTCATGGTTCACTCCTTCAAGGTGATGAGTTCGACTCTATTCGAATTCCGTTTGAACGTCACGCACCCGAAAGACGCCGAAGTAAAACTCTCCGGAGTTTTCGTCCCAGACGGGTGCTTCGAGTTGCTCAATGATCGCCTTCGGATTCGTCGCCGCCGCGTCATACTCGACGACGAGGCGATTGGCGGCGGCGTAGGCGGTCAACGAGATCATGCCGGGATGGTCCACGAGCTGCAGGGCCGCGCCTTCGGCGGTGTCCACGCACATGACTCCATCCACGTAGAGGGTGAGCTGTTCGGGCTGGATGGCCGCCTCCGCGCCATCGTAGATGTGCTCCACGCTGGAAAAGCTGAAAGCGCCCGCACTCATGTAGCCCGCGGTACTCGCCAGGACCACGAGCAGGGCCACGGCCCAGGCGGGCATGGGTCGGTTCGCCCGGCCCGCAGCGCTCAGGGATAGGGCTTCGTGCTTGGGGCAGGAATTCGTGCATTCCATGCAGAGCGTGCACTCGCCGGAATCCACGGTCTCCACCGTGGAAACGGGAATCCCATGGGGACAGGCCGTGTCGCATTTTCCGCAGTCGGTGCAGGCCGATTCGCTGCGCCGGATCCGAAGCCAGGCGAATCGCGAGAAGGGCCAGAGCGTTCCGCCCAGGGGGCAGAGGTAGCGGCACCAGATCATGGGCAGGACTATCGACGCGATCAGAATGGCGCCCACCACGAGGTAGCTCCACATCTTCACGTCATGGCCGTGGGCGCTGAATAGCACGTAGTAGGGATCGTAGGGGCGGAAGATGAGTTCGCCGGTGCCGACGGTAAAGGCCAATACCAGAGCCAGGACCGGCAATCGCAGCCAGCGCCAGGGCGCGTCCTTTCGACTCGAGGGCGAGACCATGCCGAAGGGCTTGGACTTATTCTTGCCGAACTTGAGCCGGCGGCCGAGCATGCCCAACCACTCCGAGACGGTTCCCACCGGGCAGACCCAGCTGCAGAATGCCTTGCGCGCGATCAGGGTGAGGGCGAGCAGAGCCAGCATGAGGGACAGGTTGAAGGGACCCATGGCGCAGGTGAAAGACTGGTTCGTGGCCACGGCCCAGAGGGTCTCCACGCCTCCGAAAGGGCAGAACTTCTCGACGCCGAAGGTCATCCAGCCCACGGCATAGCCCACGCCTGCATTGATCACGAGCAGGAGGGTGAGGATCTGGAAGAATCGTCTGAGGACCTGGCTGCGCATGGCTCCTGACGCTCACGGAAAAACACCGGCTCGGACCGTCGAGCCGGCAGGCTTAAGCGCGCTAGGAGAATAGTTTACGCAGAATCAGCGAATAATTCCAGGCAAAAAGATCCTCAAATCGAGGGCCTTTGCTCAGTACAGGCGTTTCACTTGGCTCCAGGTGCTCGTGGCCGAAGAAGTCTCATCGCAGTCCACGGGGAGGGCGCCCACCAGGCCGCATCCGCCGCTATTGGCCGGAGCACAGGCGGAGTCGCTCTGCAGGTAGAGGTTGCCGTTCCCGATGTTCCCGCAGAACTGGGGGTCGGCCGAGAAGTTGCCATTTACCTCGCTATAACCCGCGAAATCGCCTTCCCAGTCTCCGCCCACGTTGCCAAACACGTTGCAACACTCGAAATCGAAGAGGTTCTCCCTTGGGGAGAAGAACTCAATTCGCATGGCCCCGCCGCGGGGAGCCAAGGCCATGATGGTGTTTCCGATGACCACGTCGAAGTCCACGCCGAAGTAGATGTGGCCGCCCTGATCGGATTCGTTCTCGGCGAAGGTGCTCTCATCGATGCGGGTTTGACCCGCGTCCCAGTCCGAGATGGCGCCGCCATTGGATTCGCCGACATTTTTGAAGAAAACGCTGCGTAGCAATTCCAGGCTGCCGCCTTCGTAGACGTCGATAGCGCCGCTGTACTCGGCCATGTTACTCAGGAACTGTGTTTCGGAGAAGGTCGGTGCGGAGCCCGGATCGTAGATCTGTGCCGCCCCACCATAGGTCGACGAGTTGTCCTGGAAAACGCAGCCGTTGAAGTTGGGACTGCCGCCGCTCATCCAGAGGGCGCCGCCTTCCTGACTGGCGTGGTTGTCGCAAAAGACGCAGTCATTGAAGGTCGGCGATGAGTTCAGGATGTTGATGGCCCCGCCGAAATCAGCCTCACCGTGCATGACCTTGAGCCCCTCGACGATGGCACCCGGCCCTTCTCCATCATCGAAGAGGAAGGCCCGCATGCCTGGGCCGGGATTCCTGTCGCTGGAGTGGGAAGGTCGACCCGACGCGAACTCGCGAGGTCCAGGAATGCCTCCACAGTCGATGATGCAGTTACCGGGATCTAGACTCAGAGAGCGGAGCCATATGTCCTTTCCATGGAAATTCAGGTTGATGTTGCCCGGTCCCGTGAAGATTCCGTTCTCGAGATAGACGGTCCCCCCGTCGGCCACGGCATCGAGCCCCTCCTGGATGGTGGGGTAGTCGCCGGTACCGGCGGGATGGATCGTGACCTCGAGGGGCGGTATCCTCTCGGCCTTCACCACCGCAAAGGTGAGCGCGACTAGCAGGCAGACGGTAAAGGGGATCTTGCTGGCGAGACGCATGGAGTCGTCCTCCTGAGTATTCGTGAGAAACAAGAGTAGCAAGAGAGCTTGAGCCCGGAAAACACGAGAGTCCCGCACTGAGTTTAAGGTTTTGAGATTGGGATGGATGGATTATGGCGCATCTTCTATTCTCCGAGCGCCCCTGAAAGGAGCTTCCATGCCTGCTCTCTTCATCCTGTTGCTCTTGGCGCTGGTTTCCTGCGCAGGCCCGCCTCCGGATGATGCCTTTCCCGAGTTGAGCGGCGACTACCTGGGCCAGGAAGCGCCGGGCGACCTGCCTGCCCTCTTCGCTCCCGGCATCGTTTCCACGGGTCTGGCCACCCGCGACCTCGCCATCTCGCCCGATGGAGACGAGATCTACTTCTGCGCCAACATCGGAGGCTTCAGCTATTCGGCCATCCTGGTCACCCGTCGTGTGGACGGTCGATGGAGCGAGCCCGAGGTGGCGCCCTTCTCGGGGGATCCCGCCGTCATGGATATCGAGCCGGCCATCAGTCCCGACGGTTCGCGCTTCTTTTTCATGTCGACGAGGGGTGATTCCGCGCTCGGCATCGAGACGGGCAACCAGGACATCTGGGTCATGGACCGGGAAGGCGATGCCTGGGGTGAGCCCTACAATCTCGGACCGCCGGTGAACAGCGAACTGGCCGAGTACTTCCCTTCGATCACCCGGGACGGCACCCTCTACTTCACGCGAGAATCCGGAACGGAAGCGGACGGCACCTATCGCTCGCGACTCATCGACGGTTCATACCAGGAGCCCGAACGTCTGCCCGAAAACGTCAATGCGGGGCGCGCCCGCTTCAACGCCACCGTCGCGCCGGATGAGAGTTTCCTCATCGTGCCCATCTACGGACTGAAAGACAGCTTCGGCGGCACGGACTACTACGTCTGCTTCCGCGATGAGGAGGACGAGTGGACGGGGCCCTTCCACCTGGACGAGCGTGTGAACAGCGATGGGCGACAGGAATACTCGGCGGCCTTGTCTCCGGACGGTCGACTGCTATTCTTCATGTCCGATCGAAAAGTGGAAGCACCGGAAGCGCTGGACTGGCGGCTCATGCGCGAGATGCACAATTCGCCGGGCCATGGCGCTTCGGCCATCTGGTGGGTGAGCGCTTCCTGTATCGAGGACCTGCGTCCCTGAGGTAGATGATGTATCCCTACGCGAGGTTGGGCCTGCACCTGTGGCGTGCCCGGCGGGAAGGTCCGCTGAGCATCGACGACAGTGGCCAGATCCGTACCCGGGTCTGGCTGGGCGATGTAGATTTCTTCGCCGAATTCAACAACGGCCGCTACCTCACACTCATGGATCTCGGACGCATGCACCTGGCTCTGCGCACCGGGCTCATTCGAGTCGCCCATGAGCGGAACTGGGCCTTCTTCGTGGCTGGAGCCAGCGCCCGTTTCCGTCACCGTCTTCCCCTCTTCTCGAAGATCACCCTCAGTACCCGCGTGATCGGCCACGACGATCGCTGGTTCTATTTCCACCAGGTCTATTCCCGGAATGGAAGGCCGTGCTTTTCCGGATTGATTCGCGCCGGCCTCAAGAACGAGGACGGTATCGTTCCCGTGGGAGAGGTGCTCGATGCAATGGGTAGGCCTGACTGGAATCCCGAATTGCCCGACTGGGTTCGGGCCTGGATCCAGGCCGAGGACGCTCGTCCCTGGCCGCCCGAGGACATGGGCTAGAAGAGGGTCTTCACCCGGCTCCATGTGGTGGCCTCGGTGGCCGTGGAACAACCCACGGGCCAGGCGCCGATGAGATCGCAGGTCTCGTTGGGCGGACTGTAGGGTGCGCAGGGCGAGGACGCCTGCAACTGGAAGTCGTCCATGACCGGATCGCAGAACTGCGGATCGAGGCTGATGTTGCCGTCGATGCCCAGATAGTCGGCGATGCCGCCGGTCCAATCCCCGTCGGGATTCCCCCAGATATTCGTGCAGCTCAGTTCCACTATGCTGCCGATCAGCAGGGCTTCGCCCGCGGGATTGCCCGCGATGATGGTGTTCTGCACGAGCCCGTCCAGCTCGCCGAAGACGATGAGCGTGCCGCTGGGAATGGTGTTCCCGTAGAATGTGCATCCCCGCAGGATGCCGTGGGACATCTTGCTGGTGACGATGCCGTAGCCGTGGGGACCGGTGGTGTTGCGCACCACGGTGCAGTCCTCGAGCTCACCGGTCACCATGCCGTGGAAATTCACGATGCAGCTCCAGTAGGACGAGATGGCTACGTTGTACTCGAGCAGGCAGCGTTGCAGGTTGATGTACTCGCCGTAGATCATGTCGATGGCCGCACCGCTGGCGGCCACGTTGCCGATGATCCTGCAATCGTAGAGATAGATGTTGCCGCCCTGTCCGCGCAGCGCGCCTCCGGACAGTTCGGCCGAGTTGTTCAGGAATTCGCAGTCATAGAATCGTAGAGTGGATGAAAGGCAGGACACGCCGCCGCCGCTCCTGTCGCTATTCCCCACGAAGCGGGTGTCGCGTACGGTTATGTTGCTACCGTTTCGCATGTAGAGGCCGCCGCCGTAGTTCCCGTAGAAACAGCAGCCCACGATGGTGGGGGAGCTGTGATTGTCGCAGTGGATGCCTCCACCGCCATCGTAGTAGTCCGACTCCCAATAGCCGCCAGTGATTCCCAGGTTCTCGAGCCTGGAGTCGGGGCTCTCTCCCGAATGGAAATCGAAGGCCCGATGGAAATCGTATTGGCTGCCATGGGCGTCGATGACGCAGGCTTCGGCGTTGCCGCTCGCCGAGCGGACCACGAGATCCTTCCCGCCGAAATCGAGATCGCGATTGCCTTCCCACTCGTAGACGCCGTCGGCGAGTTCGACGGTATCGCCTTCGGCGGCGGCATCGATGCCTGCCTGGATCGTGTCATGATCCTGGGGAACTCGGATGATCGCAGCCGGCGCCTGGGCGGCCGCGAAGGTGATGACGACGAGGGCAAGAATAGGTCCGCACTTCATATCCCACCTCCCTGTATGGGGAATTATACCAAAGGGGATGGGGGCTGTCCCGATGTATGAGGCCGCCGCCCCAGCGATCTGCTATGCTTATTGCAATGCCAAGGCGATTTCTCGCATTCCTGGTCGCTTTAGCGACCCTCACCGGGCCGTCGGCGGCCCTGACGCCCTTGCCTGCGGGTGATGCGGACTACTACGCCTCGTCACAATTCGTCTTCCTGCCGGAGGAACTCGCCGAGGTCGAGATCAGCATGTCGCCGGGCGCACTGGACTCGCTCTTCGACAACCCCTGGAGCGACGAGTACCGCCGTTGCACGATGAGATTCCGCAATTCTCGCATCGATGAAATCGTCGAGAACGTGGGCATTCGGGTGCGAGGAAACACATCGCGTACGGCCATCAAAAAGTCCTGGAAGCTGAGCTTCAACACCTTCGTGCCGGACCGGAAATTCCACGGACTCGAGAAGATGAATCTCAACGGGGAGCACAACGATCCCTCGATCATCCGATCGCACCTGGCCATGGACCTTTACAAACGCCTTTTCGTGCCCTCCTCGCGCACCCACCATGTGCGTCTGGTCATCAACGACGGTTCCCGGGTGGACGGCGTGCAGATCCATGTGGAGCAGATCGACGAGGAGTTCGTGCAGGCCTGGTTCGCCAACAAGGACTCCAGTCTCTACAAATGCCTCTTCCAGGGCGAAAGAGCCGACCTCAACTGGGTCTGGCCCGGGGACGGCTCGGCTTATGCCCAGCTAGGTGGGGGACGCACCTATGAGGAGAAGAACCTCGACTCTCCCGACTACGAGGATCTGGCCGATTTCATCGACTTCGTTGCTCACAGTTCCGACGCGGAGTTCGCCGAAGGACTTGGCGAGCGATTCAGCCTCGACAATTTCCTTCGCGCCATGGCCTGCGACGTCGCCCTGGGGCACTGGGACAACTATTGGTTCGGAGCCAACAACTACTACCTGTTCATGAACGCCCGAAGCGGCCGCTTCGAGTACGTCCCCTACGATCTGGACAACAGCTACGGCGTGGATTTCCTGGGCATCAACTGGGCCACGCGACCCTGGCTCAGCTGGGGGGACGGGGGATATGGAAGCAGCGGCGGTGGCCTGCCGCCGCTCATCCGCCGCGTGCTCCTTCACGAACCCTTCCGCATTCAGATCCGGCGCTATCTTCGTGAACTGGTGGAGGGGCCCTTCACCCTCGCGGCCCAGGAAGCCCACATCGACATGGTCCACGCGCTCATCGGACCCTATGCCTTCGGGGGCTCCTACGACGACGGGAACATGGACTGGGGATACACCAGCGAAATGTTCCACGAGTCCTTCGACGAGCCCGACTATTATCGCGACTGGGGCTGGGGTTGGGACTACGGTCTGAAGCCCTACATCCAGGATCGAAGCGATTTTCTCTTCGGCACCGTGGCCCCTGTGGAGGACCTGCCGGCTCTGCGCCTGAACGAGCTGCAATCGGCCAACGACACGACTCTGGCCGACGAGTGGGGGGACTTCGACGATTGGGTGGAGATCTACAACGCCGGGGATGAACCTCTGCAATTGGGTGGTTTCTATCTCAGCGACGAGATCGGCAACCCCACTCGCTACGAATTCCCCGATACCCTCCTGCCCCCGGGCGGATTTCTGCTCGTCTGGTGCGATGGGGAGCCCGAAGAGGGACCCTGGCATGCCGGCTTCGCTCTGGCATCCAGCGGTGAGCAACTCGGCCTCTTCGGCCGGGCCGAAAACGGTCTCGCGCCTCTGGACACCCTTCGCTTTGGTCCCATCCTTGATGACTGGTCTCTTGCGCGCATACCCGACGGCGATGGCGACTGGCAGTTCGCCAGCCATCCCACGCCCGGCACGGGGAACGAGAGCGTGGACGTGCCGGAGCAGGCCGGCGGTGCTTTCGGACGCATCCAGGCCTGGCCCAATCCGCTCAGGAGCCAATCGGAAATCCGCTTCCAGATGCCACGAAAGGGCGAGGTGCTTCTACGCGTTCTGACACCAGGTGGCCGGGAAGTGTATCGGGAGCGTTCCCATCTCGATGCCGGCTCCGGGGTTTTCCAATGGGACGGCCGCGATCAAGGCGGACGCATCCTTCCCGCCGGCCTCTACCTGCTGCGAATCGAGACCGGACGGGAGAAGGCGAGCGGCAAGATCCTGCTGCTGCGCTGAACCTCAGCGACGGATCCTGAACTCGAAGGGGATGACCGCCGAAAGGAAAAGCCTACTGTCCGACCTGGGAAAATGAAGGCACACGGGTCTTTAAGTCTCAAGTAAGTAATTTTATGTAAAACATCAAAACATCCTTGACTTGCATAAAGCCATGGCCTAAGGTGTTCACATGGCGATCCAAGTGAATCTCGATATGGTGCTTGTCCAGCGGAAGATGTCGCTCACCGAGCTGTCCCAGCGCATCGGCATTTCCATGACCAATCTCTCGCTGCTCAAGACCGGCAAAGTCAAAGGCATGCGTTTCAGCACCCTCGAGGCCATCTGCCGGGAGCTGGAATGTCAACCCGGGGACATTCTGGAGTATGTTCCCGACTACGTATGACGAGGTCTGATATGGAAGGCGTACTTCACCAAGAGGAAGGAGCGCAGGGAATGGAGGAGAATCGTTACCGCCTGGCCGGCTGGATGTCCATAGTCGCGGCCTTGCTCTTTCCGGCCATCTTCGTCACCGGAATCGTCCAGACGGTCATCGCGGACCGTGCTCTGGGCTACAGCGGTCCCACGCTAGGACCCGCCGACGGACTGAGCATCCTCTTCACGATCATTGGCATCTACGTGCTCATAGTGTTCAGACGGTTTCTCCATGAGCGCTACGAGTTCCATGATCTGGACATGCTGATCACCCTGTCCATCGTCTGGAGCATCCTGATGCAGGTGGTGGGTCTGGCCATCGATGGACTGATGATCCTGGCCTGGCCCGTGAACGAAACGGCCTATCTGGTTATCAGCCTGGGGTTCATCGGCATATTCATGCTCAGCATCGGCGTGATCGATATCCTCATCGGCGTTAGGCTCATGCAGTCCAAGCGGGAGTTCAGCGAACTGCTGCGCGTCTTCGCCATCATCAGCATCGTATCGGGAATCCTGGAGGTGGCGATCATACTGAGTCCCCTAGCATTGCTGCTCGTGCCGGTGAACTTCGTCATCCTCGGACTCATACTGCTCAGAGAGAAGACCGAAACCGAATTCGTCTAGCCGAACGGGGGCGTGAGACGAAGGAAGGGGAGCCTCGAACGAGGCTCCCCTTTTTTCTTGGTTCATCCGAACCCTAGTCGAAAATGGGGGACCAGGGCACCCAATCGGGCCAGCCGTAGGAATGGCCCGTGGACGACTGGTCGGTGAGAACCACCGGGGTCGAAGCCGAGATCACATCCCCGGCCGTGTTCAGATCGGCCACCCAGATGTTCGATCCCGAAGGATAGTTGTAGTACACGCAGACGCGCATGTGCCAGGGATCCATGGTGAGCATGTCCGGCGCGAAGGCGGCCACGTCCAGGTCGTCCCAGAGATTGTAGGCGCTGCCGCTGCTCATGGACACGAACATGACGCCCGTATTCGTGGGATTCTGCTCCATGAAGGCCACGTAGTTCCCATCGGCCGTCCAGCATGGCGTGTCGTAGTGCGATTCCTCGAGCTGCTGCACGTAGATCACGCTCTTGTTGGCGCCCGTGGCGTCCATCACGAGCATGCCGTTGTAGGCCAGGATGGGCTCGATGCTCCGCATGTAGGCGACGAAGGCGATCTGCGTGCCGTCCGGCGACCATGAGGGCTTCGTGGCCGAAAGGATCCGCGCGCTGCCCACTCCGGGAATGGTCACCATCTCATCGGTGGTGGTGAGCTGCACGGGCGTGTCGCGGTCATAGCCCATGGTGTAGATGTGCTGCACCCAGTTGTCCGTATCCTCCGCGGAGAACACGATCTTGGGAGCCACCGGGCTGCCGTCGAACTGCTTCACCGAGAGGGCCGTGTCGTCGGTGATGGCGGTGATGCCCGCGCCGGTGAAGGGCTCGCACTGGTAGATGGCCACATTGGCGCCTCCGGGTCCCGTGGGACTCAGTATGAACAGCGTCCTACCCTGGAATCCCAGGCAGGGCTCGCCGCGCTGCTGCAGGCCGGGGTTCACGTGGGCCAGATCCTCGCCGGTGGTGGCGTCCACGATGGCGTACCAGCCCGCCTGGGCGGCCGTCACGATGAGACTGCCGAGGGTCGTGTCCACGGCGGTGTTGCTCATGGCCGACCAGTTGGGCACTTCATCGGCGGTCTTGAGGGCCCAGGTGTATTCGGTGGCCTCGTCGAGCCCCGTCGCCGTGTAGCTTTCCTGGCTGCCCGCGACGCCGGGACTGGGCTCTCCGCTGACCGGTGTGGCGGTCTCCCAATCGAAGCTCCGGGAGCGTTCCATGTAGCGCAGGTCGTAGGTCGACGCCGTTCCGGTGTTATCGTCATCACCGGGGGCCGTCCAGTTGAGTGTCATGGTGTTGTGCGTCGTGAGGTTCTCCACGACGATCAAGTCTCCCACCGCGGCCGGGGGAGTGGTGTCCTCGTCGGGATCCGTGGGATCATCCTCCGAGCATGCATAGAGGCCCGCGACGAGGGCCAAGATGAAGATCCATCCGAGTGTCGCTTTCCAGGTTTTCACAACCCACCTTCCTTCCCATCCCATTTGAGTCAAAACGAATGGCACTCGATGATTGTATCGATCAGGAAGTGGATTTCAAGATCCTGAATCGTTCTCACTTTGGCCCGGTTCTTCCTACCGCATGTAAGGGTCTCCGGTTCAAGGCCTTGGAGTGGCTCCGGGTGGCTGGAATCGCGGGATTTCTGGATTGGCGGTGTTTAGTGAGTGTCCAAAACGACCAAAAACTGACCGAAATTGCCCTTGATTCGGGGGCGAATCGGCGCAGGAAGGGTCCGGATCGCCGGCAAAATCCAACGCCGGCCCTGTCCCGCTATACCTTCTTCGGTCGTCGACGGGGAAATCGTCGTGATGAGGATCCCCAGGAGAACTACTATGTGGACTGGGCCGCCGGTCCCTACCTCTGGATGCTCTATGCGATCATCCTGCTCGTCGCCTTCGACGCGACGGCCACCTGGCTCATCATCCGCCAGGGCGTCGAGGAGGGGAACCCCATCATCGTCTGGATCCTCGGGCTCGGTCCGGTGGCCTTCTGGGCCGTGAAACTCGGTCCCCTGCCGCTTTTCCTCGTTCTCCTCGCGGTGAAACGCTTCTTCGCCTGGGCCCGCTTCCTGGTCTGGCTCATCTTCCTGGTCTACGCACTCCTGGCGGCCTTCCATCTCTGGGGAATCTGGAGCATCCTCAACGTCTAGTCCCTCCTCTTGAATAGGCTTGTTGAGCTTCTGGCATCTCGCTATCTTTTTCCAATTCCGCTCACTCCTCACCCCTTGGAGGCTTCATGTTTCGGCCGTCTTGGTATGTCCTCATCGCGCTCCTGATCTCGACTATGATGCTGGTCGCCTGCGGGCGGGAAGAGGGACCAACAGTCCTTCGCTTCGGCGCCATTCCCGATCAGAACTCCACCGAACTCGCAGAGAAGTTCGATCCCTTCGCCCGACATCTCGCCGAAGCTCTTGGCGTGAGCGTGGAGTTCGTACCCTCGCGCGACTACCAGGCCACCGTGGAGATGTTCAAGAATGGGGATATCCAGCTCGCATGGTTCGGTGGACTCACCGGAGTGCAGGCCCGCGAGAACGTGCCGGGAGCCAGGGCCATCGCCCAGGGAGCCTCCGATCCCGACTACTTCTCCTACTTCATCGCCCATGCCAGCATCGGGAAGAGTCAGCACTACAACTTCCCCATCTACATTCGCGACATGAGCTTCACCTTCGGTTCGGAAAGCTCGACCTCGGGCAGGCTCATGCCCGAGCACTTCATCCGCGAGTACACCAAGATGAAATCCACGTCCTTCTTCCAGAAGACGCCCTTCTTCTCGGGAAGCCACGACAAGACCATCGAACTGGTGAACACAGGGCAGTTCCAAACCGGCGTGGTGAACTACAAGGTCTACGAGAAGCACGTGAAGGAAGGGCGCATCAATCCGGACATGTGCAGGATCATCTGGAAGACGCCGTCCTACGCTGACTATAACTGGACCGCCCATCCGAGTCTCGAGGAGCAGTTCGGCGAGGGATTCATCGACAAGCTTCAGGCCGCGCTCGTCGCCATCGACGATGCCGATCTGCTGGCCGCCCTTCCCCGGGAGAAACTGATCCCAGCGAAGAACGAGGACTTCGACGGCATCCGCGACGTGGCGCTGGACCTGGGGATGCTGAGGCAGTGAGCGAAGGGCTTTCCTTCGAACTTCGCCGCGCCGGACTCAGCTACGGGAAGCGCGGCTCCGCGCTCATAGACGCCGACCTGACCGTGATGGCCGGCGAGCGTCTGGCCTTGCTCGGACCCAGCGGGGCGGGAAAGACCACCCTCCTCGAATTGCTCGGTGCCCGGCGCCTTGCCAGCTCGGGTGAGGTTCACATGGACGGCCAGCCCATGGGCAATCTGTCGCCGCAGAAACTGCGCGCACTCCGCGCGCGAATCGGCTTCGTGCATCAGGACCATCGCCTCATCCCCAACCTTCGCGTCTCCCACAACGTTTTGGCCGGGCGCCTGGGCCGCGAATCCTTCCCGGCATCGCTCAGGCGGATGCTCCTGCCGCCGAGGAAGGATCTCGAGGAGGTGCTGGGCATCCTCGATCGCGTGGGCATCGGCGATCGCATCTTCGAGCGCAGCGACAGACTGTCGGGTGGGGAACGGCAGAGGGTGGCCATCGCTCGGGCGCTCTACCAGATGCCCGGCGCACTTCTCGCCGACGAGCCTGTGGCCAGCGTGGATCCCGCCCGGGCCCGAGACGCCGTGGCGCTTCTCACTCGACTCGCCGAAGAGGACGGACTCACGCTCGTTCTGAGTCTCCACAATCTCGAATTGGCCCGCGAATTCTTTCCCCGTCTGATCGGCCTGCGAAAGGGCAGGATACTGTTCGACGGTCCCGCATCCGAGTTGAGCGATGAGGATTTCCGAGAGCTCTACAGCCTGGAGGATGCCACTCTTGGGGCCTGAGCGGGCGCTTCCGGCCAGGGGCCTGGGGCCCTTCGCCTCCAGGCTCAGCCTTCTGCTGGGTCTCCTCGTGGCGGGTGTGGTGGCGGCTCGCTTTCTGGATCTCGGTCTGTCGGGTCTCGTGCCGGGCGTGGGAGGTTGGGAGCTCACCAAGGAATTCTTTTCCCGAGCCTTGAGCCCGGCCTTGAGTCACGAGGCCAGCTGGGTACCCGAAGGCACGCGTCCCATCCTGCTCACGGCGTTACTCGCCGCCGGCCGCACGGTGCTCTTCGCCGCGGCCTCGCTGGCCCTGTCCCTGCCCCTGGGACTGCTCCTGGGTTTCCTGTCCTCGCGAAGAGCCTGGGACTTCCGCGACACCCATCCCATCTTCGCCTGGTCCCTCGGCCGCGTACCCGATCTGGCCCGGACCTTCGCATCGCTCATTCGTTCCATCCATGAACTGCTCTGGGCCCTGCTCTTCCTGGCGGCCCTGGGAATCTCACCGGCCGCGGGCGTGTTCGCCATCGCACTTCCCTATGCGGGGACCTTCTCGAAGATCTTCTCCGAAATGCTCGACGAGACCGACCCTGGCCCCGGCGAAGCGCTTCGTGCCGGCGGAGCAGGCAGACTTCAGGTCTTCTTCTTCGGATACCTGCCGCCGGCTCTGCCCAACCTCACCGCCTACACCTTCTACCGTTTCGAATGCGCATTGCGCAGTTCGGCGGTGCTGGGATTCTTCGGTTATCCCACGCTGGGTTTTCACATCTCGGCGAGTTTCGAAAACCTCCACTATGGCGAGGTCTGGACCTTTCTCTACATGCTCATCGCCTTGGTCACTCTCGCCGACGCCTGGAGCGCGGCCATGCGCAGGAGGTTCGCGAAATGAGTCGCCTGGACCTGCTGCGAAGAGCGAAGCCACGGGATCGTTTCCTGAGCTACAGCGTGTTCGGTCTCTCCCTCCTGATGCTCCTGGGCCTGATCGTCAACCTGGCCAGCGTGGGGCAGATCTTCACGCCGCGTAGGGCCGAGAATCTGAGTCGCTTCTTCGGCGATTTGCGTCCCTGGCCATTGCGGGGAAAAGCCTGGGACTGGGAAGTCGCCGGCGTCTGGGCGCGAAACCTGTTCGAGGATCGAGGCGCAGAGGCTTTGGCGGGTACCTTCGCTATCTCAGTATTGGCCATCGTCCTCGCCTTCTTCGTCGGCGGCCTCATGGCCCTTCCCGCCTCGCGGCGATTGATGGACGGGGACCCCTGGCTCCCGGGCGTCCTGCAGGACGGTGCCGCGCGCCCGCTGCGAATCGCCCTTCGCGGGTTCTTTCGTTTCGGCATGGTCATCTTGCGAGGTTTGCCCGAGTACATCTGGGCCTTTCTGATTCTGGCCATGCTCGGACCGGAACCCTGGGCGCTAGTTCTGGCTCTCGCCCTGCACAACGCGGGCATCTTGGGCAGGTTCGCCTCCGAACTCGCCGACGACATGGATCCCAAGGCTCCGGGATCCCTTCGCGGCCTCGGCGCCGGGCGCCTGCAGCTATCGCTGTTCACGATCTTTCCGATCACCCTGAACCGCTTCCTGCTCTACTTCTTCTATCGCTGGGAAACCTGCGTTCGGGAAGCCACGGTGCTGGGCATGCTGGGCGTGGCTTCTCTCGGCTTCTGGATCGTGGATGCCCGCGCCCGCGGCCGCTATGACGAGCTGCTCTTCTTCCTGCTTCTCGGCGTGGCGCTGGTCTTACTGGGCGATGCGCTTTCGAGCCTTCTGCGTTCCCGGTTGAGAAAGGTCTGACTCCTCCCCGTTGCTGAGCATGCGGCCCCAGGGGGGAGGCAGGCGAAAGAAAAGCCGCGCGCCAAGATCGAATCTGCTACAATTAAAGGCCCATCCTCGTTAGTGAAAGCCAAGCCAGTAATGCGCATCACCCTGCTTACCTCGCTCGCAGTCCTGCTATTGGTAGGTTCCGCATCGGGCGACCTGCGTCTGAACGAATGCCTCAGCGCGAATCTTCACGGTATCCTCGATGAGGACGGCGACAACGAGGATTGGATCGAGTTGATCAACGCGGGGGATGAGCCTCTCAATCTCTCGTCCTATCACCTTTCCGACGATTCCGAAGACCCCCTCAAATGGGGCCTGCCGTCCATGTGGCTCTCGCCGGGCGAACTGCTTCTGGTCTTCGCCTCCGGCAAGGATCGCTGGGGCGACGAACTTCATGCCAACTTCAAGATCGATTCGGAGGGGGAAACGATCCTCCTCACCGATTCGGAAGGTCGGGATTCGGACGAGGTGGAATTGAGAGCATTGCCCGGCGACGTCTCGTTCGGCCGCAAACCCGATGGCGAAGGAGACTGGTTCTACTTCGCCATGTCCACTCCCGCATCTCCGAATCGAACGGCTGCCTTCCAGGGCATCGCTTCCCCTCCGCAGTTCTCCCATTCGGGCGGCTTTCCCTCTGGATCATTCGACCTGGAGATCAACACGGAATCGGATGGAGAGATTCATTTCAGTACCGACGGGAGTGAGCCGACTCTCGACTCCGCACCCTATGTCGCCCCGCTACCCATCGGCGAAACCCTGGTGATCCGCGCGCGAGCCTACGCGGAAGACATGATTCCCAGCTCCATCGTGACCCACAGCTATTTCTTCGGGGAGAGCAGCGAGTTGCCCATCCTCTCGCTGGTGACCGATCCGGAGCACCTCTGGGATCCGGAAACCGGAATCTACGTCTTGGGCGATGAATACGATCCGGAGTGGCCGCACTACGGTGCGAACTTCTGGGAGAACTGGGAAAAGCCCGCTCATTTGGAGTTCTTCGAGCCTGGGGGTTGGCTGGGGTTCAGCCTCGATCTGGGTATCAAGATCCATGGAAACTGGTCGAGGGGATTGCCACAGAAGTCGCTGCGCTTGCATCCGAGAGGCGGCTACGGGCAGTCGCGGATCGACTATCCGGTCTTCCCGGATCGGTCCCAGCAATCCTACAAGCGTTTGATTCTGCGCAATGCAGGCAATGACTGGTGCGAGTCTCACATACGGGACGCGCTTGCCCAGTCCCTGTCGGAAACACAGGACATAGACCTTCAGGCCTACCGGCCCGTCATCCTTTTTCTAAACGGCGAATACTGGGGTATTCACAATCTTCGCGAGAGGATCGACAAGTTCTATCTCGCCGATCATCACGGCATCGACGAGGACGCGGTGGACATTCTCGAGCGGAATCACGAGGTCGTCGAAGGGGAGTCTGGGCACTATCTCGGGCTGCTGGATTGGCTGGAGTCCCACGATCTGAGCGACCCCGCCAGTTTCGCCTACGTGCAGACCCTCATGGATACCGACAATTTCGCCACCTGGTCCATCCTCGAAATCTTTTTTGGCAATGACGATTGGCCAGGCAACAACACGCGGTTCTGGCGACCTCAAACTCCCGAGGGTCGTTGGCGATGGATGCTCTTCGATCTGGACATGAGCCTCGGACTCACCAAACCGCATACCTACGACTACATCGGCGAAGCCCTCTGGGAGAATCCCGATCATCCCTGGACGACCTTGGTACTGCGCGAGCTCATGGCCAACGAGGATTTTCGCCGTGACTTCGTCAATCGCTACGCCGACCTGCTCAATACCGTTTTCAAGACTGAAACGATGCTCGAAGGTTTCGAGCAGTTGAAAGATCCGCTCGTGTCGGAAATGGGAAGGCACATGCTCCGCTGGGATCATCAACCGGTGGAGTGGATAAGCAATCTGACGGCGGTGCAGTCTTTCCTGGAGATGCGCCCGGAAGCCGCGCGTCTTAACCTGCAGGACCGATTCTATCTCGGCGAGAGTATCAACGTCTGCCTGGACCTTGAACCCCACGGTGCCGGAAGTGTCGAGCTGACGGCCATCGAGGTCGACTCGACTTACTGCGGAACCTACTTCGATGGGAATCCACTTTCGCTCCATGCCGTGGCGCGCCCTGGTTGGGTGTTCTCAGAATGGTCCGATCCGAGCCTTCCCCAGGAACCGTCGATCCTGTGGGAACCCTCTGGTGGGGATGCACTCGTCGCCCGTTTCGAACCGGACGAAGCCTGGGCCACCCTGGTGATCAATGAGATCAACTACAATTCCAGCGACGAATTCGATCCTGGCGACTGGGTGGAGATCCACAATCCGGGCGGAACTCCCTGGGACGCCGGCGGGCTGGTGCTCATGGACGACGATCCCGATGAAGCTTTCACGATACCCGAAGGCACCATCATCGAAGCTCATGGCTTTCTGGTTCTCTGCAGCGAGGAAGCGGATTTCGCCGAGCTGTTCCCTGATGTATCACCCATCCTCGGAGATCTCGAGTTTTCCCTGGGCGGTGGGGGGGACATCATTCGACTCTACGACGATCAGGGTGAAATCATCGACTGGGTGCTCTACGACGACGAGCTTCCCTGGCCGCCGGAGGCCGATGGCCTGGGGCCGACTCTGGAACTTTCCGATCCCTTGGCAGACAATTCCCAGGCGCAGTTCTGGGCCGCATCCATGAATCACGGAAGCCCGGGCGCCGTAAACAGCAATCTGGTAACGGTGGCCGAGGAAACTTCGATTCCACCCTTTCCCGGACTCGCAGCACCCTGGCCGAATCCCTTCAATCCAGAGGTCCGGATGAGTTTCAGTCTCGATCGAAGCCGAAGAGCTCGGATTTCGATTCACGATGTGTCCGGGCGACTCCTGAGGGTTCTCGCCGAGAGCGAATTCGCATCGGGAACGCATACCTTGGCCTGGAACGGCCGCGATGCTGAAGGTCGGGAGCTGGCCAGCGGCGTCTATTTCGTCCGAATGGCAAGCGAGGACTTCCTGCAAACGCGCAAACTCGTACTGCTGCGCTAATCCACTAGGACTTCACAGCGGGATCGCCATGATCTAATCTTCCTCCAGGAGGTCGATCATGGAGAGAATCCTCATTTCGGGGAGCACCGTCGTCACCTGTGATGCGCAGGAACGGATCCTCGAACATGGCGTCGTAGGTCTGGAAGGCGACCGCATCGTCTTCGTGGGTAGCGAGGATCCTGGCTGGTCCGAAGCCGAGCGCATCGACGGCAGCGATTGCCTGCTCATCCCCGGGCTCATCAACGCGCACGCCCATGTGGGCATGACCGTCATGCGCGGCTCCGCCGACGACCTCGCCCTCATGGATTGGCTCCGCGACAAGGTCTGGCCCATGGAGGCCGCCATGAGCGCGGAGGATCGGCACTGGTCCTCGAAGCTCGCCATCCTCGAGATGATCCGCTCCGGTGTCACCTGTTTCCTGGACATGTCTCCTGACACCGAGCAGATCGCGTCCGCCTGCGACGAGCTCGGAATCCGGGCGCGCCTGTCGGAGGTGCTCCTCGAGACCCAGGATCCGGAATGGAAAACCCTGGAGTCGGCCATCGAGCAGCTCGCCGAATGGAAGGCGCGGCATCATCCCCGAATCGATTTCGACCTGGGCCCCCATGCGCTATACACCTGCTCACGCTCCTACATGGATCGCGTGGTGGAGGCGGCCGCTGAGCACCACGCGAGGGTGCAGATCCACAGCTCGGAAACCATGGTGGAGGTCGACGGGTGCAGGCGGGAGCACGGGGCGAGTCCCGTGGAACTCCTGGAGGAGTGGGGGCTACTGGCCCACCCGGCCACCGCGGCACACTGCATCCACCTCACGGATGAGGACCGCGAGATACTGGCCCGGCAGAAGGTGACGGTGGCCCACAATCCCAGTTCCAACATGAAGCTCGGCGCAGGAATCATGGGTGCGGAGGCCCTTCTCGCGGCCGGGGTGACCGTAGCCCTGGGCACCGACAGCAGCGCCAGCAACAACAATCTGTCGATACTCGGTGAGATGCGCCGCGCCGCCTTGCTGCAAAAGGCGGGAGACGGCGATGCCCGCTCTTTCGGAGCGACCAAAGCGCTGCGTGCCGCTACCCGAGGAGGCGCCGAGGCCGCAGGAGCCCAGGACCGTTTGGGGCAGATCGCCGAGGGCTTCCTCGCGGATCTCACCTTGATCCGGGCCGACGGCCTGCACGTCTGGCCGCCGGCCGATCCGGTTTCCCATCTCGGCTATGCTCTGAGGGCGGACGATGTGGATACGGTGATCATCGACGGACAGGTTCTGCTTCGCGGGGCCGAGTTCACGCTCTGCGATCCTGTCGAGGTGAAGGCTCGCTGCGCCGAGATCGCCTCCCGCATTCAACCATAGAAAACCCGGCGGGGGATCCGCCGGGTTTTATTGTCAGACCAAAGTTAGTACAGAACCTTCAGGTCGCTCCAGGTCGTGATGGCCGTGTTGCTTTCACCGCAATCCACGAGTTCGCAACCCACCTGGATTCCGCATGGATTGTTGTCCGGCGCGCAGGGCGAGTCGGACTGAAGGGTGTAGATGCCGGTGCCTAGGATGCCGCAGAACTCCGGGTTGAGCCAGAAGTTGTAGGCGACGCCTGCCCATGCAGCCATGCAATCCACCCAATCGCCGCCGGGATTGCCGAAGATGTCCGAGCAGGCGACATCGAGGGTGCCCGGAGTGTTGCACTCGATTCCGGGGGCACCGTTGTTGAAGGCCACCAGCGATGTCCACAGGCGCATATCGCCGCTATGAAGGGCAATGGCGCTGCCGACCCCGGCGCCGTTCTCGGCGAAGGTGACGCACTGGATGAACATCTCGGCTCCGGCTGCGGCGTATTTCTGGCTGATGCCGCCGCCGAAGGTCGCATTGTTCATCGCGAAGAGGCTGTGGCGGATCCGCTGATCCTGGTCCGGGTGGGAGCTGGGCTGGACAAACATTCCGCCGCCATCGCCGTAGGCGAGATTCTCAGCGAAGATGCAGGCCTCGATCTCCAGAGCACACTCGAACGCGATGAGCCCTCCACCGTTGTTGGCGATGTTGCCCTGGAAGAGGCAGCTCGTCAATTCACTCTCCGATCCCCAGAACTGAGCTCCTCCTCCGTCGATACCGCTATTGCCGATGAAGTGACAGTTCTCGACGGTGGGGGATGCGAACCACACATAGAGCGCTGTTTCCGTGGCGTTGACGAAACTGACATCCCTCAGCACCGTGTCCGAGGTCTCTCCGTCCCAGAATACCAATCCCCAGCCTCCCCGAGGCAGGCTGCGGCCGTCCGGCATCTCGGGAACCGGTCCCCGCGGGCCGCAGCTCCGGCTCGCACCTTCGGGTTTCGTTGGATAGGACGGTGCCGCCAGCGAGTTGCAATTGATGAGGCAGGCCTCGGGATCGCCACTCACCGATCGAATGGTGACTTCACGACCTGTCGTGTAGATCTCGTTGTTGCCGGGGCCGGAGAAGGTTCCGTCCTGGAGCCAGACCGTTCCGCCGTCGGCCACCGCCCAGACCGCGTCCTGGATGGTCGGATAGAGCCCCGAGCCCGTAGGCGACACCCAGACCTCCGAGATCTCGCCGTACTCCTCGATTTCGAACTGATACCAGCCGCAATCGCCGGCATAGCCATCCACGACGATGTAGTAGACGTGTCCGCCGCGCAGCTCCAGGTTCAATATGGCGGAGGTGTACCAGCCGCAATAGGTGTCGGAGTAGTAGTCGTCGTTGCAGGCATAAGGGCTGCCCGGTGTGACTGCATCTTCGTAGACGTAGACCTTGCTGTCATAGTGGGAACCGCAGAGATCGATGTTCACGTAGGTGCTCTGTCCCGGCGAGTAGGAGTAGACCACGTCACGAGAGGTGGACCCTGTGTAGGGGCATTCCTCGTCGTAGTCGTGGAGCCAGGAGCAGGTGTTCCCGTAGCCGAGATAGGGCATGCCGTCGATGATCGTGGCCGTACCCGTTGTTTCTCCACCCGTATTCCAGTTCGTGGGCGTGATGTAGATTTCATAGTACCCGGCATCGCCCAGGTAGCCGTCCACGACGATGTAGTAGATATTCCCCTCGGTCAGCGGCAGATTCCAGATCGCGGAGACGTAGTCTCCGCATGCATGGCCCCAGCCGTAGTAGTCATCGTCGCAGGCGTAGGGCGAGCCCGGCGTATAGACGTTTTCATAGACGTAGACCTTCGTATCGTAGCCCGACCAGCAGAGGTCGATGTCGATATTGACATCGGTTCTGGCCGTAAACGCGTAGACCACGTCCGGCGACCAGGAATCCGAGAAGGGGCAGACCTCATCATAGTCGTGGATGTTGTCGGAAGTGTTTCCCGCGTCCCAGAAGGGGATGTTCCAGATGGGAAGGGCAGTCTGGATGGTTTCGCCGCCTTCGCGGCCGTCCGGAACTCCTGGATTCTTCCCCACGTGTG
>CAYPGS010000032.1:0-32892 GCA_964410395.1 uncultured bacterium | reverse complement strand
CCTCTGCTCCTGGGCACCTACGACAGTCCCGGTTTCGCCTTCCGTGTCGACGTGGCGGGGGATCTGGCCCTGCTCGCCGACGGAAGCGCCGGTGTCAGGACCATCGACCTCAGCGATCCTACGGGTCCCGTGCTGCTGGGCGTCTACGACACTCCCGGCACGGCCATGTCCGCGGATATCGAGGGCGACCGTGCCTACGTGGCCGATCGCAGCGGCGGCCTTCAGGTGATCGACATCAGCAATCCCGCCCTCCCCGTGCTGGAAGGTAGCTACGCCACCATCGATGACGCCCTCAGCGTGACCGTGGAAGGCGACCGGGCCTACATCGCCGCCGAGGATGCCGGTCTGCTCATTCTCGACGTCAGCGATCCCTCGGCTCCGCTGCCCCTCTTCCTGCACGACACGCCGGGAAGAGTCTATGAGATCGTGATCGAAGGCGAGAACGCGATCATCGCCGACGATACGAGCGGAATTCGGATCATCAAGGTGCAGAAGATCTCGTCCATCGAGCTTGTCGGTTCCAATGACGGCTGGTTGGGAGAGGACCTGGTTTTCGCCGGGAACGTCGCCTTCTTTGCCGCAGACTATGACGGTATCGACGTGTACGACGTGGGCGATCCCACGAATCCCGTGCTCATCGGCAGCAACTCGGTTATCGGCTGGGCCTTGGGTCTCGACCTGCAGGGTGACCTTCTCTATGCGGCTTACGATCTCGATGGCGTGTACGTTTTCGACGTCAGCGATCCGGCCGATCCCGTGCAGGTGGGACACTATGATGACGTAGCATTCCTCTCCGCGTTGAATGTGGAAGTGGAAGGGGACCTCGCCTATGTCTCCTGCAGCTATGATGGAATGATCATCCTCGACGTTTCAGATCCGACGATTCCGGTATTCCTGGGACAGATCGATCCGGGCGCCGACGTCCTGAGCATCGCCCTCACCTGGCCCTATGCCTATCTATGTGGAAGCTCCTACGGAATCTCTATCGTGGACGTTTCCGATCCGACGAATCCCGTCGAGGTCGGGCACTACGACACGGACTACTACGCCATGGATATCGCCATCGCCGGTGGCCAGGCCTGGGTGGCCGACTACAGCGGTGACCTCCTGGTTCTGAACATCACCGATCCAATCGCTCCCCTCTACGTGACCGATCTTCCCATCTCGAGCGCCTTCGCCTACGAGGTTGAAGTGAACGGCGACTTCGCCTTCCTCGCCAACGGTTCGGGGGGCTTGGCCGTCGTCGACATCAGCGATCAGCAGAATCCGGAGCTGCTTCTCACCCACTCCACCGTCGGACATGCCTATGGCCTGGATCTGTTCGGTGACAAGGTGGGAGTCTTTACGGGCACTGGAGCTTTCGAAATCTTCGATGTCTACCAGTCAGAGTTCATGCTCGAAGAGGCGATTGGACAATCTCTCAATGTGGACGACGACAGCGAGGACGTGATTGCGCGCGCCCGCCTGACGAGTACCTCAAGCACCGGTGTTAACTGGGAGATCAGCTCCTCGGATCAGTTTAACTACGGACCCATTGAGCCGGATCTGAGCTGGACCCGGCTGGTGCAACCAGGTGCGGATCTCTTCTGGCGCGCAACCCTGATCTACGACGGAACGACCGCCCCGGAAGTCTCGAACCTGGGTCTTCAGTGGCTGAACGACTTCGCGCCCATCACGTCCATCGGCGACGTGCCCGACGACCAGGGCGGTCGCGTCGCCCTGCGGATGACGCGTTCGGGCTACGACTTCGTCGACGAAACCGAGTTCCTGATTCACAACTACAACGTCTGGCTGCGAGTGGACGATATCCTGCTCCGAGAGTCGGTCCTGAGCGAGGGCAGAGTCCTGGAGGACTGGGGCGACGGTGCTTCTCTCTTCCGCCTCGGTGACCGTGAGTTTCTCGTGCGCGGGGATGGCCAGCGTGGCAGTATGCCTCCGGGCGTCTGGGCCAGCGCCGGCAGCTTTCCCGCCATGCAGCAGGACGAATACGCCTTCGTGGCCGAGACCCTGGCCGACTCCACCGATGCGGGCACCCACTGGTCTGTTTTCTGCGTGACCGCCCACACTGACAGCCCCGTGGTCTGGTACGCCAGCCATCCGGACAGCGCCTACTCCCTGGACAATCTCGCGCCCAATGTGCCCAGCGGATTCACGGTGGATCACGATCCCTACGGCGTGACGAACCTGAGCTGGGATGAATCCGAGGAAGAGGACTTCCGCTACTTCCGCGTGTACCGCGGTACGAGCGTGGACTTCGAAATCGGTTCGGAAAACCTCATGCGGGAAACCATCGACACCGCCTGGACCGACGAGGCTGGCGGCCCGAGCTTCTTCTACAAGATCACCGCCCTGGACTTCGCGGGCAACGAGAGCGATCCGGCTGTACCCGACCAGGTGGTGGGGGTGGACGAGAGTGCGCCGACCGCGCTGGCCCTGCATCCGAACCTGCCCAACCCATTCAACCCGTCCACGGAGATCCGATTCGATCTGCCGAAGTCCGCCGAAGTGCGATTGGCGGTTTACGACGTGAGCGGACGGGTGGTGCGAGAACTGGCATCGGAGCGACTCGAGGCGGGTGTACACGTGTATACCTGGAAGGGTCGCGATGAGGAAGGGGCGTCCATGGCATCGGGAATCTACTTCGCGGTGCTCACTGCCGAAGGGCGCGACCTGCGCCATAAGATGGTGCTCTTAAAATAGAGGGCTGGCGGCGTTTCCACGTCGCTCCGGTTCGCAGACTCACTGTCGCTCCGTGAGAAGTCGCATCGAATTCGAGTGGCGTTTCGGAGCGGGGTGTAGTCTTGGCAGATAGCTGCGTTCCCAAGAAAAGATGCCCTCTTCAATGATAAACTTGAATTTATGCCGTTAATTGGTATAATCCGCAAATCGAGATAACGTAACGTCTTAGCCTGGAACATTCCCAACACAATGCATCCTAGGAGCCGCCCATGTCGAATCGGTGGATCGCTACAGCGCTATGTCTGATCGCATCACTCTTGCTCGTCGCCCTTGCCGGTGCCACGGTCCATCACGAGGACTTCAGCACGACGACCTACAAGGACGAGTCAGTCACTATCGCCCACTGGGACACGAACGCCGGCGAGCTCAAGTTGCCCGTCTTCGAACCGGAGTTCCTGGGAAGCTATCCCAGCTCCGATCTTGTATCGATCTCGGTCTCCGGCGACCTGCTCGTGGGCGCCAACGAGACGGGTGAACTGGACATCCTCGACATCACGGATCCGGCAAACCCCGTCCTCCTGAGCAGCAACAGCTTTCCCAGCGAGATCCACGATATCATGATGGTGGGCGACCTGGCCTACGTGGCGGCCGATAGCGGCGGGCTAAGAATCGTCGACGTCGGCGATCCTGCCGCGCCTTCCCTCGTGGCAACCCTCCTCACTCCCGGTATCGCGCGAGGTCTGGACGTTTCTGGGAACTTGCTGATCCTGGCCGACGGCGACAGTGGTGTGCACCTGATCGATGTGAGCGATTCAGCCGCGCCCGCCCTGCTCGGCAGCTACGATACGGCGGGCTACGCCTATGGAACGAAGCTGTCCGGAGACCTGGCCTTCGTGGCCGACGGCACGGCCGGCTTGGTCATCCTCGATGTGAGCAGTCCTGCCTCGCCCGCGCTACTGGCGACATACGACACACCCGGAACGGCCTTGAACCTGGACTTCTATGGAAACCAGGTGTTCGTCGCCGACTTCTTCAATGGCCTGCAGGTGATCTCGGTCCGGGATCCCGCCGCACCGATTCCGGTCAGCAACTTCGCCACGCCTGCGGCCGCGCGCGGCGTTACCGTGGACGGCGACCTGGCTTTCGTCTCCGTGTCGGAAGCGGGTCTTTCCATCGTGGACTACACCATCCTCGAAACTCCGCAGCTCCTCTTCCAGTACGACTCGCCGGGCAACGTTTTCGACGCCGGCATCGAGGGTGAGTACGCTTATCTGGCCGACGATCATGGCGGGCTGCATGTCGTAAAAGTCCGTGAGGGCGTCGGAGTCCAGGAAGTCGGAAGCGCGATTCCAGGAGAGAGATGTCAGGCGATCGCCATCGCAGGGAACACGGCCTACACGTCCTCCAACGAGGGCGACCTGCTCTACGCCGACATCAGCGATCCCGGCAATCCCGCCTTTGTGGGGCAACTCGTGACGCCCGGGCCCGGATATGCCAGCGACCTCGTGGTGTATGGCGATTTGCTATTCATGGTTCTCTACGACTTCGGACTCGTCATCGTCGACATCACGGAGCCGCGCAATCCCGCCATCCTCAGTCAGCTTACCGGTGTGGGCGGTCCCGCCTTTATCACGGTCGCGGGGGATCTGGCCTACCTGACGGATTACGACAACGGCAATCTGCTCATCATCGATGTCTCTGACCCGACTCTGCCATCGATCGTTTCCACCACCTTCGTGGCCCTCGATTTGACCGCCGTGAACGTCCGGTGGCCTCATGCCTATCTGGCCGGCAGCGAATCCGGACTCTTCGTCCTGGATGTGAGCGACCCCTCAAGTCCCGTTCTGCTGGACAACCTCGTCCTGGAGTATGGTATCACCGACTTCGATCTTGCCGGCGACTTCGCCTACTGCATCGGGGGAGCCTTCTCCCTTTCTCTCTACGTGATCGATGTCAGTGATCCAGCCAATCTACTGTTTCATTCCGAAACGTCCGCATACTGGTTCGAGTATGAGATTCACGTGATGGGCGATCTCGCCTTCGTCGCGAACAGCCTGAACGCGATCTCGATCTACGACATCAGTAACCCCTCCCAGCCCACCCGGATGAGCGAACACCTCTTGGGACTGGACGTGAACGGGGGACCCCTGGCCTTCTTCGGAGACTACCTGGCATCTCCGCGGTCCTATGAGGGCGGAGAGCTCTTCATCGCCCAGGTCTTCGACCATGGAATCCTCGATTCGCAGAACATCGCCCAGTCTCTTCGCGTCGTCGAGGGTGCGGGTTCCATCACTCACGTGAGATTGGACAGCGAGCAGACGGTCGGCTTCGATTGGGAAGTGAATCCTTTCGCGCCGGACACGCTGATCACCCTCGCGCCGGGCGATGACTGGCTGCGCCTGGACACGCCCGCCGACACCCTCCTCTGGCGTTCGACGCTCAGCAGCGACGGCACTTTCAATCCGACGGCCACCGAACTCACCCTGGAGTGGCTGCACGAGTTCGCCTCGACCTCATCCCTCGAGGATGTGCCCGGCGATCAGGGCGGCTGGATGCGCATGAACTTCATGCGCTCGGGCTACGATTTCGCCGACGAGACAGTCCATCCGGTCACCGGCTACGGCAGCTACCGGCGCGTGGATGATCCGCCAGTGCGGGAGGCTGTCTTGGCCTCGCCTGCGCCCGACGCGATCCATCACTCAGGTCTCGCATCCTTCGACCCGAGCTGCCTGCGCCAGTTCGGCGAGAGCATCTACCTGCTCGGCGAAGAGGAAGGCCGCGGCGAGTTCCCTCCGGGAGTCTGGGAGCTGCTCTCCTTCCATCCCGCCCTCCAGCAGGACGACTACACCGCGCTCGTGCCCACCCAGGCCGACTTCACGGCCGAGGACGGCATCCACTGGTCGGTCTTCATGACCACGACCCACACCACGACGCCTTCGGTCTGGTTCGCCAGTCCTCCAGACAGCGGCTATTCCGTGGACAACATCGCCCCCGGCGTGCCCGGCGGCCTGCTGGTGGATCACGATCCCTACGGCATCTCGAACCTGAGTTGGGATGAGTCCCTCGACGAGGACTTCCAGTACTTCCGTGTCTATCGCGGTGCGAGCGAGGACTTTGAAGTCGGCGCTGAAACCCTGGCCCACGAGACCGCGGGAACGAACTGGACCGACGAGGCCGGCGGCGCGAGCTACTTCTACAAGGTCACGGCCCTGGACCACGCGGGCAACGAGAGCGATCCGGCTTCGCCGGACCATGTGGTGTCGGTGGACGAGAACGCGCCAGCCGCACTGGCGCTTCATCCCAACGTGCCGAATCCTTTCAATCCTTCGACGGAGATCCGTTTCGAATTGCCGCAGACGAGCGATGTGCGCCTTGCGGTCTACGACGTGGGCGGTCGCAGGGTCCAGGAACTCGTCGATGACCGACTCGAGGCCGGTGTACACGTGTACACATGGATGGGCCGTGATGATAGAGGCACGCCCATGGCTTCGGGCCTCTACTTCGCGGTGCTGTCGGTCGAAGGCCGCGATCTGCGGCAAAAGATGGCTCTACTCAAGTAACCGGAGCCAACAATGCTGATCTCTAGCGGCACTGTACCCGGGTACAGTGCCGCTTTACATGTGGACGGGGGCATGCTAGCTTCGCCTCATGCGAGGTAACTTGTGAATCAGCAAGCGCTTCCCCAGCTTCTCGAAGCCGCTTTCGCAGGCGACCGGCGCTCCCTGGCGCGCCTGATCACGCTCGTCGAGAACGAGGCCCCCGAGCGGGCGGCCATCCTCGACGCGGTCATTCCCAAGACCGGAGGCGCGTGGCGGGTGGGCGTGACCGGCCCTCCCGGCGCGGGCAAGTCATCCCTGCTCGAAGAGATCGTCATGGCCTACCGGGAGCGTGGCGAATCCGTGGGGCTGGCTGCCGTGGATCCCACCAGCCCCTTCACCGGCGGCGCCTTGCTCGGCGACCGCATCCGCATGGCGCGAGCCGGAGCCGATCCCGAAGTCTTCATCCGGAGCTTGGGCAGTCGTGGGTCCCTCGGCGGACTCAGTGCCCAGACCGAGGCCGTACTCGACATCTTCGACGCGACCGGCAAGAATCTCGTGTTCGTTGAAACCCTGGGCGTGGGCCAGGCCGAGCTCGACGTGGCCGAATGCGGCTATACCATCGTGGTGGTGCTCGTGCCGGAGAGCGGCGACGGCATCCAGGCCATGAAGGCCGGCCTCATGGAGATCGGCGATCTCTTCCTGGTGAACAAGTGTGATCACGAGGGAGCCGCGGCCCTGGAGATGGAGCTGCGGGCGGCCCTCGAGCTGCGCCCGGGCACCGACGGATGGACGCCGCCAGTCATCCAGACCAGCGCCATCGAGGGGCGGGGCATCGTCGAGGCCGTGGAAACCATCGAGGCGCACCGCACTCACCTTGCCGAAAACGGCCATCTTCCCCAGCTCCGCCGGCGGCTTCTCGAACGTCGTCTGCGCCGGGCCGTCGAGTCACGTATCAGCAGCGGGATCTGGGCCGATCCCGCGCGAGGGAAACAGCTGGAAGAGAGCCTTGAAAAGCTCATGGCCGGGGAACTAGGATTCGAGGATAGCGTCCGAGGCCTTCTACCCGAAGGTCTCGCCACGGAGGATTCGTGATGGACAGGAAGATTCGCGTGCTGGTGGCCAAGCCCGGCCTGGACGGTCATGACCGCGGCGCCCGCGTGGTGGCCGCCGCCCTCAAGGACGCGGGCATGGAGGTCATCTACACCGGACTGCATCAGACCCCCGAGATGATCGTGGAGGCCGCCGTGCAGGAAGACGTGGACGTGGTCGCCCTCAGCATTCTTTCAGGTTCGCATATGAGTCACTTCCCCAAGGTGCGCGAACTGCTCGATGGAGCCGGCGCGGGCGACATGCTGATCACGGGCGGGGGAATCATCCCCGAAGAAGACATGAAAGCGCTGGAGGCGCAGGGCATCGGGAAACTTTTTGGGCCCGGCACCGATACGCGCGAGGTGGTGGAGTACATCCGCGGAGAGATCGCCGCGAGGAACAGCTAGGAGAGGATGATGAACGAGAACAAGGTGATGGTCATCGGCGCTGGAACCATGGGTAACGGCATCGCGCAGGTCTTCGCGGCCAAGGGATACGAAGTGGTGATGGTGGACGTGGCCGAGGAGATGCTCGAGCGCGGGCTGAACACCATCGCGAAGAGCCTGGACCGACTGATCAAGAAGGAGAAGATCAGCGAGGCCGACAAGGACGCCATCATGGGCCGCATCGCCGGCAGCACCGACATGGGCTCGGGCGCCGACGTCTTCCTGGCCATCGAGGCCGCCACCGAGAACATGGACATCAAGCGCAAGATCTTCGAGCAGCTTTCCGAGACCGTCGAGGACGGCGCCTGGCTGGCCACCAATACCTCGAGCATTTCCATAACCGCGCTCGGAACTTCTGTGAAGGATCCCACACGTTTCATCGGCATGCACTTCATGAATCCCGTGCCCATGATGAAACTGGTCGAAGTGATCCGCGGCATGGACACGCGCCCGGACGTGGTGGACGGCATCGTCGCCATGAGCGAGAAGCTTGGAAAGGTGCCGGTGGTGGTGAACGACTATCCCGGCTTCGTGGCCAACCGCATCCTCATGCCCATGATCAACGAGGCCTGCTACACGCTCATGGAAGGCGTGGCCGACAAGGAGGCCATCGACACCATCATGAAGCTGGGCATGGCTCATCCCATGGGGCCCCTCACCCTAGCCGATCTCATCGGCCTGGATGTCTGCCTCTGGATCATGGAAGTCTTGCATCGCGACCTCGGGGACAGTAAGTACCGACCCTGTCCCTTGCTGCGGAACCTGGTCGCGGCCGGACGTCTGGGCCGAAAGACGGGGCGCGGCTTCTACGACTACGAATAGGAGGGCCCATGCGCCTGGTCATCGTCATCCTGCTCGCCGTGCTCCTCGCCGCGCCGGCGGGCGCCGTGCAGACCCAGCTGGACGAGTTCAGCCGCGGCCTCGATCCCTTCGTGCGAAGCATCTTCTGGCCCGGCCTGGGCCAGATCGAACAGGGACGCACGGGAGTGGGAGCGGCATTCGCCGGGGGTGCGCTGCTCGCATCTCTGGGCGCGCTCAAGGGACACCTCGACTATCACTCGGCGGCCAAGGATTTTCGCAACGCTGGCGACTCCTACGCGGAGGCCCTCGCCACGGGCAACACCGATCTGGCCTACTACTACTACCTTCAACTCGACGCCTTGAGCACCAAGGCCGACGAGAAGTACGATGACCGTTCACTCTGGTACGCGGGGCTGGCCGCCGTATGGGTGGCGAATCTGGTGGATGTGTGGTGGCATTCCCGGGGCGGCGACGAGCGCGTCGCCTTTCTGCCCGTCACGCAACCTGGGGGCGGCGGTCTGGCCGTCACCCTGAGCTTCTAGGAGAGGTCATGGGAAACCGAATCCTGATCCTCGCGCTTCTCGCACTGATCCTGAGCACCGGGCTCTGGGGCTGCTCCGAGGAGCACGGCCCCTTGGACATCACTCACTTCCCCGCTCCGGTTCTGGATGCCACCATCACGGGCGATGAAACTCTCGAGCTGTCCTGGGAATGGGACGACAAGAGCACCGACTGGTACATGATCTATCTCTGCGCCTTCGCCCTGGACGAGGACAACAACGTGGTTGAGGTCAGTGAGCTCGTCGATTCCACCGAGACATCACCGCGCAGCCTCTTCGTCGAGAACCTGACTTCCTACGACGAGGAACTCGGCGACACGCTATACCGTTTCCTGTTTTTCCGCGTGGCGCCAAAGACCGAAGATACCGAGGGGCTGCGGAGTCCCGCCGCCTTTCCCCACAGGTAGGTGAGTATGCGCGCACTGGCGCTGTTCCTTTTGTTGCTGACTCCCACCGCCGGGCTGATGGCCCAGAGCGACTGGATGGATCTGGAGCCCCTGGAAGAGGAGGAGAAGCCTCTCCCCGACGAGATGCAACCGCCGAAGACCCTGGCCGACCTGCCCAAGAAGTTCACCTACCAGGGCAAGGTCCAGTACCTGGGCCCCGTGGGTTTCGTCTACCTCGGCGACTACTACTTCATCGACGAACTCGATCCGGAAATGGCGGCCCTGGCCTGGCGCCACGCGGCCGAGACCTGGCCCTGGGCGGGGCCCGTGCAGGATCGCCTGAACCTGCTCGCCGTGCACGAGGGCAACTGGCTCGATGCCGCCCGGGGCTTCATGCTCGACTACCGCGAGGAAATGCCGCCCCATCGTCAGGTGGACTGGCAGCTCAGCGGCGACATCCCCCTGACCAGCGAGGAGATCCAGGACATTCCCCAGGCGCCCACGGTGCTCTTCCGTCACGCTCTGCAGTCGCTGCGGCACATTCCCATCGACGATGCCCTGCTCACGCCGCGCACCTTCCTGGAAGGGCGCCTGCAGACCCTGGCCGGGCTGGAGCGCGCGGCCTTGCGCAGCTTTCAGAAGCTGCCGCTCTCCGAGCTCGAACTGCCCTGGAGCGATCAGGCCGCCCTCATGCGAGGGCATCTCTACTACGCCAGTTTCAATCCCGAGCGCGCGCTGCTGGAGTATCAGTCGATCCTCGAGCGCCATTCCGAGCTGGGGGGGCGCATCGAGGAGATTCGCGCGGGCTTCGATCGCCCCAGGGTCGATGAACCGGGCGAGGCCATGTCCCAGTCGACCACGCTCATCGGCAAGACCGCCGAGGGACGCTGGGCCATCACCGCGCCGGACTGGCAGCTCTGGCCTGTGACATCCATCGAGGGGCCCGGCGAGGGCGTCTCACCTCGTGTGGTCTTTCGCGGCGAGGATTATTGGGTGATCAGCCTTCCCCTGGGTTCAGACGAGACGGGCTGGGAGCGCGGCAAGACGGTCATCCTGCAGGGTCACAACTACAGAATCGAAGACTGATCCTAGCTCTTGTACTTGAGCAGCGAGAGTCCCGTGGCGATCACGATGATCACGCTCCAGAGAACCGGGTGATTCCAGCGCCAGCGGCGCTCCGCCTTCTTCCGATACAGGTGATCGATGGCATCGGCGAGCACGGGAATCGCGGTGGGGATGATCACGTCGTTGACTTCGATGGGTTGATCGAAACCGTGGCGGACGATCCAGACCTTGGCGATGAGGCAAAGCCCAGTGACCGCCGCCATGGTGATGATGAAGGCTCCGCGACTCGAATCCCCACCCTTCTTCTCATCGCTCATTCCGGGTACTCCACCAGTTCCAGCAGCACTCCGTGTGTGTCCTTGGGATGGAGGAAGCAGATGCGCAGGCCCCCCGCGCCCGTCGACGGCGGCGCGATGGGCTTCACACCGCGACCTGCCAGTTCGGTCAGCGCGGCGTCGAGATCCTCGACCTGGAAGGCGGCCTGCTGCAGGCCCTCGCCTCGCTTGGCGAGAAACTTGGCGATGGGGGAATTCTCGCCCAGTGGCGCGAGCAGTTCCACGCGGCAGTTGCCGCCGTCCATCAGGATAACCTCCACGCCCTGCTCCGGCAGGCTCTCCCGTTCGACTTCGCTGAATCCGAGGCGCTCGACGTAGTCCCTTCGCGCAGCCTCGAGATCCTTCACGGCGATGCCCAGATGATCCAGGCGGCGAAAGATGCCCGAGGGGAGCATTTCCTCGTAGCGCTTCATGCGGCCCCTCCCTGTCGATGCTGTCCGAATTCCTCGCGGAGCACGTCGCTGGTCTCTCCGAGGGTCGCCCCCAAGGCGAGAGCTTCCTTGAGCGAAGGCATGAGGTTCTTGCTGGATCGAGCAGCGGTGGACAGTTTCTCGAGGGCGGCGTTCACCGCCGTCTCGTCGCGAGCCTCGCGGTAGCGCTGGAGGCGGTCCACCTGTTCCCTCTCGAGACCCGGGTCGAGGGTGAAGATATCGCCGGGTTTCTCCTCGCCGTCGTCGGCGAACTTGTTCACGCCGACCACCGACTGCTCGCCATCCTCGATGGCGCGCTGGGCGGCGAAGGCTGCCTCGCCGATCTTGCGGCGCTGGAAACCCGATTCGATGGCCGCGGCGGCGCCGCCGAGCGTTTCCACTTCCTCCAGGAGGGCCCAGGCCTCTTCTTCGAGATCGCGGGTCCAGGCCTCCACCTGCCAGCTTCCGCCCAGGGGATCCACCGAATCGGCGGCGCCGCTCTCCTCGGCGATGACCTGCTGGGTGCGCAGGGCCAGCCTCACCGATTCCTCGGTGGGCAGGGCCAGGGCCTCGTCATAGCTGTTGGTGTGCAGGCTCTGAGTGCCGCCGAGCACCGCCGCCAACGCTTGCAGAGTCACGCGCACCACATTGTTCAGGGGCTGCTGGGCGGTGAGCGTGGAGCCAGCCGTCTGGCTGTGGAAGCGCAGGCGCATGAGCCCTTCGCTCGTCACGCCGAACTTCTCGCGCAGGATGCGCACCCATAGCTTCCGCGCCGCTCGGAACTTCGCCACTTCTTCCAGCAGATTCGAATGCACATTGAAGAAGAAGGACAGTCGCGGCAGGAAACGTTCGAGGGGCAAGCCCGCCTTCTGAGCCGCGCGCACGTACTCCACGGCATTGGCGAAGGTGAAGGCAAGTTCCTGGGGCGCCGTGCTGCCCGCCTCGCGGATGTGATATCCGCTGATGGAGATGGTGTTCCACTGGGGAGCCTGCTCGGCGCACCAGGCGAAGATATCGGTGATGATACGCAGGCTCGGCCCGGGCGGGTAGATGTAGGTGCCCCTGGCGATGTACTCCTTGAGCACGTCGTTCTGGATGGTTCCGCGCAGGTCGGCCGTCGCCACGCCGCGCTTCTCCGCGCTGATCGCGTAGAAGAGCAGCAGCTGCGCCGCCGTGCTGTTGATGGTCATGGAAGTCGACACGGCTGCCGGATCGATCCGGTCCATGAGGATTTCCATGTCCTCCAGCGTGTCGATGGCCACGCCCACGCGGCCCACCTCGCTGGCGGCCAGACCCGCGTCGGAATCGTATCCCATCTGCGTGGGCAGGTCGAAGGCCACCGAGAGACCGGTCTGTCCCTTCTCGAGAAGGTATCGGAAGCGCTCGTTGGTCTCCCGCGCCGAACCGAAGCCCGCGTACTGGCGCATGGTCCAGAGCCGTCCGCGATACTGGTTGGGCTGTACGCCTCGCACGAAGGGTGCCTGGCCCGGCCATCCCAGTTCGGCCTCGGGGTCGAAGCCGGGAAGCTCGTCGGGACCGTAGAGGGTCTTCACCTCGCGACCGGATTGGGTGCGGAAGGGCTGCTTGCGTTCGCCGAACTTGCCGAGATGAGGTGAGAGAGAGCGGTCCTCCCAGTCCTTCCGACCGCTCATGCCTCCTCCTTGATGACGCGGGCGAGGGGAGCGCCGGTCTCGACCATCTGCCCGTCAGTCACGAAGACCTCCTGCACGATGCCCTCCATCTCGCTGGCCAGTTCATTCTGCATCTTCATGGCCTCGAGGATGACCAGGCCCTGGCCGCGTTTCACCTGATCGCCCGCGGCCACCAGGTTCTTGACCACGATGCCCGGCATGGGGGCCTTGAGATCGAAGAGACCTTCGGTGCCCGCGCCACCGGTGAGTTCCTCGGCGATGGCTTCGAGCTCGTCGCGAACGGTGACCTCGGCCGTGGCGGCCAGGGCGCTCACGGTGAACTCTCCGGAGTCCCAGTTCTTCTCGACCAGGTCGACCATGTAGGACTGTCCGCCGATGAGCAGGGAGAAGATCTCATCGCGTTCGATGACCGTCTGCTCGAGGGTGTGGGTGACGCCGTCCACGGTGAGGGCCCAGCGATCTCCGTCGGGGGTGAGGGTGACTTCCTTCTTCTCGCCATCCAGGGTGACGACATAGCGATGGGAACTCATGGCTGCCTCCTCGTCACGGCTTCCTTGCGCGCCGCCAGTTTCCAGCGGCTGGGCCGCCGCGAGAAGGCCTGCAGGCCCTCGAAGTTCATGCGCCGCCCGTGCTGGTGATAGGCCAGTGTCGCCGCGGCCAGGGCCACGAAGGGAAGAGCCTCGTCCCGTTCGATGAGTTCGGGACGGAAGTGCTGATCGATGAAGTGGGTATCGAAATCGCCCTTCTCGAAGGCCGGTTGACGCAGCAGCCACTGGTGGAAGGGCAGATTGCTGCGGATACCCGCGATGACGAACTCGGTGAAGGCGCGACGGGCCCGCTGTATCACTTCCTCGCGGGTCTCGCCGTAGATCACGAGTTTGCTGAGCAGGGGATCATAGTAGACCGGCACCTCGTACTTCTCGTAGATGCCGCTGTCATGGCGGATGCCCGGGCCCTTGGGCTCTCGCAAGCGCAGGATCTTGCCGGTGGAGGGCAGGAAGTCCGTGGCGGGATCTTCAGCGTAGATGCGAAACTCCATGGCCCATCCGCGAGGCACGAGGTCTTCCTGTTCGAAGGGCAGGGGTTCGCCACCCGCCACCGAGAGCTGCAGCTTGACCAGGTCCACGTTGTAGGTGAGTTCCGTGACGGGATGCTCCACCTGCAGGCGAGTGTTCATCTCGAGGAAGTAGAAGTCGAGGTTGGCGTCGACCATGAACTCCACGGTGCCCGCACCCTCGTAGTCGCAGGCCTTGGCCACCTGAACGGCCATCTCGCCCATCTGGCGGCGCATCTCCGGGCTCACGATGGGGCTGGGGCTTTCCTCCACGACCTTCTGGTGCCGCCTCTGGATGGAACACTCGCGCTCGCCGAGATAGACCGCGTTGCCCTTTCGGTCGGCCAGCACCTGGATTTCCACGTGCCGCGGCTGCTCGATGTACTTCTCCACGAAGACGGCCGAGTCGGCGAAGGCCTTGGCGGCCTCGGCCTGGGTGGCCTCCAGGGCGGAGGCCAGGTCGGCCTCGTCGCGAACCACCCGCATGCCCTTGCCACCGCCGCCGGCGGCCGCCTTGAGCATCACGGGAAAGCCGATCTCCCGGGCAAGACGGGCGGCTTCCTCAGGGTCGTTCAATGCGCCGTCGCTGCCTGGAATCACCCGGACATCGGCGTCGATCATGGCGGCCCGAGCTGTGAGCTTGTTGCCCATGAGCTCCATGGCCTCGGGCGACGGGCCGATGAAGGTCACGCCTTCGTCGCGCAGGGCGCGTGCGAAGGCGGGATTCTCGGAGAGGAAGCCGTAGCCGGGATGCACCGCGTCGGCGCCGCTCTCGCGAACCGCGTCCATGATCCTGTCGATGCGAAGGTAGCTTTCGGTGGAGGGGGCCGGCCCGATGCACATCGCCTCGTTGGCGAAGAGCACGTGGGCCGCCTCGCGGTCGGCCTCGCTGTAGACGGCCACCGAGGGAATCTCGAGTTCGCGAAGTGCGCGCATGACGCGCAATGCGATCTCGCCCCGGTTGGCCACCAGGACCTTGCTGATCTTCTTGGCCAAATCGTCTCCTAGAGCGGAATGTTACCGTGCTTCTTGGGTGGCACGCTCTGGCGCTTGCCCGCCAAGCTGGCCAGTCCCGCGATGAGTTTGGGACGCGTTTCCTGAGGCAGGATCACGTCGTCGATGTAACCCGCCTCTGCCGCCAGGTAGGGGTGGCAGAACTTCTCGTTGTAGTCTTCCACCAGTTCCTTGCGGCGAGTGTCGGGATCGTCCGCCTCAGCCAGCTCCTTGCGCGCGAGGATGTTCACCGCGCCCTCGGCGCCCATGACCGCCAGTTCGGCGGTGGGCCAGGCGTAGTTCAGATCGGCCCGGATATGCTTGCTGCTCATGACGTCGTAGGCGCCGCCATAGGCCTTTCGCAGCACGATGGTCATCTTCGGCACGGTGGCCTCGCAGTAGGCGTAGAGGAGCTTGGCCCCGTGCTTGATGATGCCGCCGTACTCCTGGTCGGTACCCGGCAGGAAGCCCGGCACGTCCTCGAAGGTGATGAGCGGAATGTTGAAGGCGTCGCAGAAGCGCACGAAGCGCGCGCCCTTGAGGCTGGCGGCGATGTCCAGGGCTCCTGCCATGACCGCCGGCTGGTTGCCCACGAGCCCAACCGACTGTCCGCCGAGCCTGGCGAAGGCCACCACGATGTTCCGGGCGAAGTCCTGCTGCACCTCGAAGAAACTATCCTTGTCGACCACCAGCTTCATGACCTCGGTGACGTCGTAGGGCTGGTTGGCCTCGGGTGGAATGATGGCGTCCAGAGCCGCTTCCTGCCGGTCGGGAGGATCGGTGCAGTCCACCGCGGGCGGATCGTCCATGTTGTTCTGGGGCAGGTAGGAGAGCAGCTTCTTGGTGAGGAGCAGGGCCTCCTGATCGTTGCCGGCCATGAAGTGGGCCACGCCGCTGCGGGTGTTGTGAGTGCCAGCGCCGCCGAGTTCCTCGAAGCTCACTTCCTCGCCGGTGACCATCTTGATCACGTTGGGACCGGTCACGAACATGTGGCTGGTGCCGTCGACCATGACGATGAAGTCGGTGATGGCAGGCGAGTAGACGGCGCCTCCGGCGCAGGGGCCCATGATCACGCTGATCTGCGGGATGACTCCGCTGGCGAGGGTGTTGCGCAGGAAGATGTCCGCGTAGCCGCCCAGGCTGGCCACGCCCTCCTGGATGCGCGCGCCGCCTGAGTCGTTGAGCCCGACTATCGGAGCGCCGTTGTCCATGGCCAGATCCATGAGGCGCGAGATCTTGCCCGCGTTGGCCTCGCTCATGGTGCCGCCGAATACGGTGAAGTCCTGCGCGAAGGCGTAGACGAGCCGGCCATCCACCTGTCCGAAGCCCGCCACCACACCGTCGCCCAGGGGCTTGTTGTCCTTGATGGCCGGATCGGAGGAGTGGTGGGTCACGAAGGTGCCCAGCTCCTGAAAGGTGCCCTTGTCGAAGAAGAGGTGCACGCGCTCCCGGGCGGTGAGCCTGCCGGACTCGTGGATCTTGTCGATACGCTTCTGCCCGCCGCCCAGGCGGGCCTGCTCGCGCTTCTTCTCGAGAAGCTCGAATTTATCCTCGTGGGCCATCGAAGTCCTTGGGATAGAGTTACTTGCATCGGGTTCGGAGTTCGAGATTCTAGCGATCCGAAGCGCTCAGGTCAAGGTGCTGGAAAACCCTGCCAAAGGATTCGGGGCAAGGGTATAATAGACATGTTCTTGGCTCCCCCGACGCCGGATTCTTAGAGGATGGAGGAGGGATGATGACATCGCGAATCTGGATCTTCTCCTGGGCCCTGGCGATCCCCCTGCTCGCCGGCGCCAGCGAACTGGAACTCACCGTCAACGGAGACTTCGAGCAGCCCCTTGCCATAGGATGGGAGATCGATGCCTCCGGCGAGGGCTTGAGCATCCTGAGGGGCAACTACTTCGATCACGACACCGACTGCGAAGTGAATATCACCTGCGATGAAGGCTATGGCGAGGCCTCCCTCTGGCAGGTGGTTCTCCTGCCCGAGACCAACGTGGCCTTCTCGGTGGAGTTGACCTGCTTCACCGAAGACGGTGCCACGGCCTGGTGCGTTGCCGGACTCATGATCACCTATCGCGACGCGGGCACGGCACCGGTCGGCAGAACCTTCATCGGCAGCATGAGTCCCAACTGCACCTGGGAAAGCGACGGCGACTTCCACGTCATAGACGCCACGGGCGACTGGAGCACCTGGAGTTTCGTTCTCGACGATGAACTGGAGAACCTGCCCGAGGTGGATCCGTCACGAATCCGCAGCATGGAGCTCAAGCTCTTCGTTTTCGCGGACAACTGCTGAGGCGGGCACATCGCGGCGGAGGTCTCCGCCGACAACTTCTCGCTGATCTACTCCAACGACGATCCCTTCACAGTGGTCACCGATACCCACATCACTGAAACCCAGGGCAACGGCGACGACTACCTGGACGCCGGCGAGGAAGCCGAGCTGGTTCTCGACCTGGTCAACTACGGTGAGTCGGCCACGGGCGTGAGCGCCACCCTGAGCACCGACGATCTCTTCCTCAGCGTGCTGAGCGGCAGCACTGTGTTCGAAGACATGCCCACGGGCGAGGGCGGCGACAATGCCGCCAATCCCTTTCTGCTGGCCGCGTCCCCTGACGCGCCTCTGGGCCACGAGGCCGCCCTTCGCCTCACCGTGGACAGCGACCAGGGCCAGTGCATCAGCGATTTCGGGCTCTACCTCGGACGCTTCCACTATCTCGTCTGGGATCCCACTCCCGACGAGTCCAGTGGCCCGATCATCGCGCAGACCCTGGCCGACCTGGGATATGCGGGTCTCTACTCCCGGGGACTTCCCCTGTCCGATGAACTGCCGCGCTTCTCGACCATCTGGGCATGTCTGGGTATCCGACCCAACACGGTCTTCATTCCCGCCTATTCGAATCTGGCCATGTCCCTGGATGCCTTCATTCTCGACGGCGGGTGCTGCTATCTGGAGGGCGGAGACGTCTGGAACTACGATCTGCTCATCGGTGGACACAACTACGGTCCGCGATTCGGAATCTCTTCTCCCGAGGACGGCGACGGTAACGTCGGTCCTATCCATGGCGTCGAGGGAATCTTTACCGAGGGGATGCAGTTCGACTACGCGGGAGAGAACGAATCCATGGACCGACTCTGGAGGATGTCCTACTCCGACAATGTGTTCATGAACGACTACCCGCCTTTCACGCTCGCCGTGGCCCACGATGCGACAAGCTTCAAAACCCTCGGCGTTTCCTTCGAGTTCGGAGGACTGGTTGACGGTGAAGCGCCATCCACCAAGGCTCAGCTCGCACAGAACATCATGGCCTTCTTCCTCGACCTGCCCACCGGCGTGGAGGAAGCGCCTTCCGCTTCGCAGCAGAGTGCCTGGCCCAACCCCTTCAATCCGGAAACGACACTTCGCTTTCACGTAGATCGGGACGGCGAACTTCGGCTGGACATCTACGACCTGAAGGGGCGACGCCTGCGCCGCCTGCGCGAGGATTTCGTGAAAGCGGGAGAGGTGGAAACGATCTGGGACGGACGAGATGATGGGGGACATGACCTTCCCAGCGGGATCTATCTGGCGAGATTCGCCCTGGACGATCATCCGGTGGCCCAGGTGAAACTCGTGCTTCTGAAGTAGTGAGACTGTGTATCGAATCGAGGAGGGGGAATGCATAGAAGGATACTCTGGCTCGCGGCCATGCTCGCGCTCGGCGCATGCGGCGCGGCGGCCAGCGACTTCGATATCATCACCGACGGCGGCTTCGAACTGCCGCTGGAGGAAGCCTGGAGCCCCAGCATCTCGGGGGACTTCCTCTACATCGACCACAACACCATCCTGGATCATGATCCCGACTACGAGGTGAGGCTCTGGACCAACGACGGCCACGGCAACGCGAAGATCCTGCAGCGCGTGATTCTGCCCTCGCTGGACACCGTCTTCAGCGCCACGCTCAAGAGTTCGGCCATCGACGGCAACGGCGCCTGGTGCGCGGCGGGCCTCATGATCAGCTACAAGGGCGTGCATTCCGAACCCCTGGGCAAGACCTTCCTGGGAAGTCGCAGCGCGGAATGCCCCTGGGCAGACGCCGACGACTTCCACTGCATCGACCTGGGCGCGGAATGGTCCGAGTACGGATTCATCGTGGGCGATGAACTGGCGAACCTGCCGGCCGTGAACCCCTCGGAGGTCTTCGAGCTGGAGGTGATGCTCATCGTGTCCGCCGCAAATTGCTGAGGCGGCATCGCGACGGCGGAGGTCTCCGCCGATGATGTGAGCTTCCTCTTCAGCAGCGACGATCCCATGATCCTGGCCGTGGACCAGCAGGTCTTCGATGATGGCGCCGATGGCGTTCTCGACGCGGGCGAAGAGGCCGACCTCGTGCTGGATCTCATGAACTTCGGCGAGGCGGCTTCGAACATCACCGGTACGTTGAGCGGCGCGGATCCCCATCTGATCATCCACCAGGGCCACTCGACTTTCGCGGACATGGGAACCGGTGACCATGCCTCCAACATGCTCACGCCCTTCGAGGTGGAAGCGGCGCCGGGCGCGCCCCTGGGGCACATGGCCGAACTCAATCTACACCTGGACTACGACGAAGGCAGCGCCGATGTGCCCGTCTGGCTGCTCCTGGGCCGATACCAGTACCTGGTCTGGGATCCCACGCCCGACCAGTCCAGCGGACCGGTCATCGAGGCCACCCTGGCCGGACTGGGCTTCGTGGGCGGCTACGCGGAAGCTCTTCCCGAGCGGAATGTGCTGGATCGCTACCTGAGCCTGTGGATCTCCCTGGGCATCTACTCCAACAACACGATCATCGGGGGCGATTCACCGGAGGCCTCGAGCATCGAGGACTACGTGACCAGCGGCGGTGCCTGCTATCTCGAGGGCGCCGACGTCTGGTACTACGATCCCGGACTGGGCGGCTACGACTTCGCCGGCCTCTTCGGCCTGAACGCCGATGCCGACGGCACTTCGGACTGCGGTCCCATCGTGGGTGTGGACGGCACCTTCACCGAAGGCATGGAGTTCTCCTACGTCGGCGAGAACAGCTACATGGATCACATCTCGCCGGGGGCGGGGGCCGAGCAGATCCTGCGTAACGGATCGCCGAGCTATGGCGCGGGGGTGTCCTACGATTCGGGAAGCTATCGCACGGTGGGTACCATCTTCGAGTTCGGCGGACTGGTCGATGGCAGCGGCGTCTCCACCAAGGCACAGCTGGCCATGGGCATCATGAACTTCTTCCTGGGCACGGGTACCGCCGTGGACGAGACGCCGTCGCCCGGTATGCTCGCGGCCTGGCCCAACCCCTTCAATCCAAAGACCACCATTCGTTTCAGCACCGAACAGGCGGGACCGATCAGCCTGGACATCTTCGATGCCGCCGGACGGCGGGTGCGCGGGCTGCATCAAGGTGAACTCGCGGCCGGCAGCCACCAGTTCTCCTGGGACGGCCGTGGCGATGGGGGAGAGACCCTGGCCAGCGGTCTCTACTTCGCACGCCTCAAGGGCGATCGGGTCGAGACGAGTCTCAAGCTTCTCTTGCTCAAGTAGGGTCAAGATGCCCGAAGCCGGCCGCCACGCGGCCGGCTATTTCTTTGCCTCGTAAGGACTTAGGTACTTTCTGGATCGCTCTGCCGAATTCCCGTGTCAATCCGCTCATTTCCGCTATAATTGCCGTGTTTCCTGTATTCGCATTCCGACTCTCGGCCGCCCCCACGGGCAAGGAGTATGGATGAACAGGCAGACCCTCACGCTATTCGCGATCCTCTCGATCCCGCTACTCGCTTCCGCGAGCAGCCTCGAACTCACGAGCAACGGCGATTTCGAACAGCCCCTCTTCCAGGGTTGGAAGAAGACCCTAGTGGGCTATCAGATCGACATCCTTCGCGGCACGAACTTCGACCACGATACCGACTACGAGATGAGCATCGCCTGCAGCAACGGCTATGGCGACGCGAAGCTTCGACAGGAACTCTATCTGCCTTCGGTGGAAACGGTCTTCTCCGCGGAGCTCAAAAGTTACGCGGTGGACGGCGCTGGAGCCTGGGTGACCTGCGGATTGATGATCAGCTACCTCGACGAATACGGCGGTCCCCTCGGACGCACTCTGCTCGGCAGCCTGAGCGAGGCCAGCGAGTGGATGCCGAGAGAGGACTTCCACTTCATCGACACCTCCGGCGACTGGGGCCTCTACAGCTTCAACATCGCCGACGAACTGCTCAACGTTCCGGCGGTGAATGCATCCGAAGTTCGCAGGGTGGCGGTGGAGATCTTCGTCTTCTCCGCCAACTGCTGAGGCGGCACCGCGCTGGCGGAGGTCTCCGCCGACAACGTCTCCTTCCTCTTCACCGATTCGTCGGCCTTCCTGCAGGTGGTGGATCACGCCATCGACGATCCGGCCGGCGACGGCAACGGCTATCTGGATGCCGGCGAAACCGCCGAGCTCCAGGTGGAGCTTCGCAATTTCGGCGAGCCGGCCACGGGCATCACCGGCACCTTGAGCACCCTCGATCCCTGGGCCCAGGTCGTTCAGCCCTTCGCGAGTTTCGAAGACCTGGGCACCGGCGATTCCGTCGCGAACTCGGGCGAACCCTTCCTGGTGGAAGCCCTGCCCGGCGCGCCATTCGGGCATCCGGCCGAGATGATCCTGACCCTGGACAGCGACGCGGGTAGCCAGGAGAGCCGATTCACCGTCTCCCTGGGCCGCAAGCACTTCCTGGTCTGGGATCCCACGCCCGACCAGTCCAGCGGACCGGTGATCGCGCAGACCCTTCTGGACGCGGGCTACTCGGGATTCATCAGCGCGACCCTGCCCGCCGCCGCGGGCCTGGACCGCTTCATGACCCTGTGGATCTCGCTGGGGGTCTATCCCAACAATCGCATCATCGGGGACAGTTCCCTCGATGCATTGAGCCTGTTCGAATACCTCGAGAACGGTGGACGCTGCTACCTCGAGGGCGGCAACGCCTGGTACTACGATCCGACCATCGGCGGGCAGGAACTTCGCAACCTGTTCTCCATCCACTCGCCGGACGACGGAGGCGGGAGCATCGGGCCCATTCTCGGAATGCCCGGCACCTTCACCGAAGGCATGGACTTCGAGTACGCCGGCGAGAACAACTTCATGGACCCGCTCTTCCCGACCTCCAGTTCGGAGCAGATCCTCAAGAACGGTCTGCCCATCTTCGCCGACGCCGTCGCCTACGACGAGGGAAGCTATCGCACGGTGGGCACCTGTTTCGAATTCGCGGGCCTGGTCGACGGCCCCGCGCCGTCCACGAAGAGCCATTGGGCCACGGGGGTCATGAACTACTTCCTGGACGAGCCCGCCGAGGTTCCCGATGCGGCGAACACCCGCCCGCTCGCGGCCTGGCCCAATCCCTTCAATCCGGCGACCACGATCCGATTCGCGCTCGACGAGCCCGGCTTCGCGACCCTCGCCATCCATGATCTCCAGGGACGCCGGCTGCGTGTGATCCACCGGGATCACCTGGATGCGGGGGAGCACGGTTTCTCCTGGGACGGCCGGGACGAAACAGGTCGTGGTCTGGGAAGCGGGCTCTACCTGGCCCGGCTGAGCGCCGATGGGGAAGCCCAGAGCGCCAAGCTCATGTTGTTGAAATAGCGGGGGCTACACGAATCAGACAATCCAGGCTTGAAATCCGGCCAAAGATGGTAGAATTTACAGCGACCCAATTTGGAATATCCCCGGAGGACAACATGCGCATTACGCTGAAGCTTATCATGGCCGCCGCCCTTCTCACCTTCGCCGCCGCCGGCGCCCTGGCCGAGAGCCAGACCTTCGGTGCGGGCGTGAGCAGCGAGAATCTCGTCAAGGTGAGCGAACTGCTCGAGCATCCCGACAAGTACGTGGGAGAGACCATCCGCGTGGAGGGCATCGCCGTGGGCGTCTGCTCGCATCGGGGTTGCTGGGTGGAGATCGCCTCGGACAAGGAAGGCGAGACCGTTCGCGTGAAGGTGAAGGACGGCGAGATCGTCTTCCCGCCGGAGCTTCTCGGCTCGAATCTGGCCGCCGAGGGCGTCTGGACCGCCAACAAGCTCGACCTGGACACCACCAAGAAGGTCTGCGAGCACCGCGCCCATGAAGCGGGCGAGGATTTCGATCCCGAGACCGTGACCGAGTGCATGACCCTCTATCAGATCACCGGCACCGGCGCCGTGGTTCTCGACAAGCCCAAGGGCACTCTCGAGAAGAGCTAGGGCATGTCGAAGTTCCGGCGCGTCTGTCGCTGGCTGCATCGCGAACTGGGATTCTTCACGGTGGGGCTCACGCTGGTCTATGCCATCAGCGGCCTCGCCGTGAACCATGCCCATCACTGGGACGCCAACTACCAGCGCGGTTTCGAAGTGAGTCACATGGAGCCCGTGGGCGGCGGCCTGACCGTGGATGTCATACCCGTGGTCCTGGAGCGGCTCGATCTGGAAGAGCCGGTGAAGAACACCTGGCGCGCCTCCGAGGAACATCTGCAGGTCTTCCAGGAAGGCGTCACCCACACGGTGAACCTGGTCAGCGGCGAGGTGCAGACCGAAAGCGTCAAGCGCCGCGCGGTGCTCTTCGACCTGAACTTCATGCACCTGAACACCGGCAAGGGCTTCTGGACCTGGGTGGCCGACTCCTATGCGGTCATCCTCGCCGTTCTGGCCATCACGGGCATCTTCCTCACCCGAGGCAGCAAGGGACTCTCCGGTCGCGGCGGAGTGCTTATGGGCCTGGGCATCGCCCTGCCGGTGATCTATGCGATATGGATGAACTTGAACTGAGAACCTAGAACTGAGAACTCGGAGTGCTTGGTTCACAGTTCTCAGTTCACAGTTCACGGTTCATCACATTGACTTCCCCGAACTCCTGTGGGAAATTCACACCGCCTGCTTGCCCGTGGATTTCGCGAAAGGATTCCCATGCCCTACGAGAACATCGTGCTCAAGAAGGACGGCGCCCTGGCCTGGCTCACTGTCACCCGTCCCAAGGCCCTCAATGCCCTGAACTTCCAGACCCTCGACGAGATGGACGCCGCCCTCGATGAGGTGGCCGGCGATTCGGCTATCGGCCTGCTGGTGATCAGCGGCGACGGTCCCAAGAGCTTCGTGGCGGGAGCCGATATCAGCGAACTCCACGGACTCGAAAGGGACAGCGGCCTCGAGGCCGCGAGAAGGGGGCAGGGGCTCTTCGACCGCATCGACAACCTGCCCATCCCCGTGATCGCGGCCGTGAACGGATTCGCCTTGGGCGGCGGCTGCGAGCTGGCCCTGGCCTGCGACATGCGTATCGCCGCAGACAACGCGGTGCTGGGCCTGCCCGAGGTGAAACTGGGCGTGATTCCCGGCTACGGTGGCACCCAGCGCCTCCCGCGCCTGCTGGGCCCGGGATTCGCCCTGGAGATGGTGCTCAGCGGCCGCATGGTGAAATCCGACGAAGCTCTGGCCGTGGGGCTGGTGAACCGGGTGGTACCGGCCGAAGAGCTGGAATCCACGGTGCGGGAGCTGGCCGAGATGATCCTCGCCAACGGCCCCCTGGCCCTGAAGGCCGGCAAGGAGGCCGTGAAGGAGGGCCTGCAGCATCCCCTGGGCGGCGGTCTCGAGGTGGAGGCGCGCCTCTTCGGCGGTCTCTGCGGCACGGCCGACCAGAAGGAGGGCATGAGCGCCTTCCTGGAGAAACGCAAAGCGGACTTCAGGGGTATGTAAGCCGCATCTTCTTTGTTGATAAAGGGTTGATGCACTGGCCCGGGCGACGTACCTTGATGCCCGCGGGCGGCCCGCGGCCGATCGCCGCGTGATCCATCCGCGAGAGTGGTGGAATTGGTAGACACGCGGGATTTAGGATCCCGTGAGGCAACTCGTGGGGGTTCGAGTCCCCCCTCTCGCACCGGACAGCAGCCAGCGACCAGCAGCCAGCGGCCAGCCAGATCGGTTGACGCAGGCTGGTGGCTGGTAGCTGGAAGCTGGTAGCCAAAGGAAATCCATGACCGAGCAAACTCACGAACACACCCACGCGCCCCTCGTCGAGCTGGGCGAAGTCAAGGTCGAGGAAACCAAGCCCTGGCAGCGCGTGGTATCGGTGTCGGTGCCCGCCTCCGAGTGGAGCGAGGCCCGGGTGAACGCGGCCAAGGAGCTGCGCAAGGGCGTGACCCTGGCGGGCTTCCGCAAGGGCAAGGCGCCGGCCGACATGGTCGAGGCGCAGTATGGTCCGCAGATCGACATGGACACCCTCGAGTACCTGATCCCGCGGGCCTGGCATCAGGCCACCCACGAGATCGATTTCATGCCCATCAACGATCCGGAGTATTCGGATATCGACTTCGGCGCCGACAAGCCCTTCACCTTCAAGGCCACCGTGGAGGTGCGCCCCGAGGTGAAGATCGAGGGCACCAAGGGCATGAAGGTGACTTGGTATCGTGAGGACGTGCCGGAGGACGCCACCGAACAGACCCTCATGGGCATCCGCGAAGGACGCGCCGAGTACAACGAAGTGGAGCGTGCCGCTGCCGACGGCGATCGCGTCACCGCCGATTTCCACCAGGTGGACGACGGGGGCCTGCCCATCGTCGGCACCCAGGTGGAAGATCACAGTTTCGAGCTGGGGAGCCCGAACATCCTTGCGGAGTTCAACGACGGCATGCGCGGCATGAACGTGGGGGACGAGCGCACCTTCTCGGTGAGCTATCCCGAGGAGTACGAGCAGAAGGAGCTGGCGGGCAGCACCCGCGGCTTCAACGCCAGGCTCAAGAAGGTCGAGGAGAAGGTCCTGCCGGAGATAACCGACGAGCTGGCGAAGGAACTCGGAGACTTCGACAGCGTAGCCGCCCTTCGCGAGCGCATCGACACGAACATCCAGCTGGAAGTGGACGGGCGAAATCGCGAGCGCCTGGACGCGGCCCTGATCCAGTCGGCCATGGCCAAGAACGAGTTCGAGGTGCCGCCCTCCATGATCAGCCGCTATGTGGAGGCCATGCTCGAGGAGCAGGTGGAGCGGGCCGGCGGCGAGGTGAGCGACGAGGATAAGGAGAACGCCCGCAAGAACTTCCGACCGGGCGCGGAATTTGCAATCAAGCGCTGGTTCATGCTCGATTCCCTGGGGAAACAGGAGGGAATCACAGTCAGCGACGAGGACTTCGAGGAACATCTGAAGAAGATCGCGGAGCAGGAGGGCGTCGAAGCGGACGAGATTCGCAAGTCTTTCGCCAAGCATCAGGCCGAAGGACGGGTCCGGGAAGACCTTCTCCACCGTAAAGTTCTGGATTTCCTCAAGGAAAACGCAAAAATTAAGGAAGAGGCCATTCCCGAGGCACCACCCCAGCCCCAGGGATAGGGAAAGACTTTCCAAGGACGGAAGCGGATGAGTGAGATTAAGAGCTACATGCCGGTCCCCATGGTCATCGAGCAGTCGGGTCGGGGCGAGCGCGCCTACGACATTTACAGCCGCCTGCTCAAGGATCGCATCATCTTCATCGGGTCGCCCATCGACGACCATGTGGCGAACCTGACCATCGCCCAGTTGCTGTTCCTGGACGCCGAAGATCCGGACCGGGACATCTTCCTCTATCTGAATTCGCCCGGCGGAAGCGTCTCGGCGGGTTTGGCCATGTACGACACCATGCAGTACATCAAGAGCGACGTGGCCACCATCTGCATGGGAATGGCGGCGAGCATGGGCGCCTTCCTGCTGGCCTCGGGCGCGAAGGGCAAGCGCTACGCGTTGCCCAACGCGCGCATCATGATCCATCAGCCCAGCGGTGGCGCCCAGGGTCAGGCGGCCGACATGGAGATCCATGCCCGCGAGATCCTGAAGACCCGCGACAAGCTCAACCAGCTGCTCGCGGAGATGACCGGCCAGACGGTCAAGAAGATCGCTAAGGACAGCGACCGCGACTACTTCATGACGCCCCAGGAGGCCCTGGACTACGGCCTCGTGGATCGTGTCATGGAGAAGGCGGAGACCCTCAGCTCCGGCGATTAGCCGGGAAAGCGGCAAGCGATGATCAAGTGTTCATTCTGCGGCAGAGGACAGGACGAGGTGGCCAAGCTGGTCAGCGGCCCCAACGTCTACATCTGCAATGAATGCATCAAGCTCTGCAACGACATCCTCGAAGAGGAGATGGTGGTTCCGCCGCTCTTCGAAGAGGAGGATTTCCCCAAGCCGGCGGAGATCAAGGACAAGCTCGATCACTACGTGATCGGACAGGATCGCGCGAAGATCACGCTCGCGGTGGCCGTCTACAACCACTACAAGCGCATCTTCCATCTGCGCGAGGCCGACGAGGTGGAGCTGGAGAAGAGCAACATCCTCATGCTCGGACCCACGGGCACGGGCAAGACCCTGCTCGCGCGTACCCTTGCGCATCTGCTCAAGGTGCCCTTCGCCATCGTCGACGCCACCACGCTTACCGAGGCGGGTTACGTGGGCGAGGACGTGGAGAACATCCTCGTGCGCCTGCTCCAGGCCGCCGACTACAACGTGGCCTCGGCCGAGCGGGGCATCGTCTACATCGACGAGATCGACAAGATCAGCCGCAAGAGCGACAACCCGTCCATCACGCGGGACGTGTCCGGCGAGGGCGTGCAGCAGGCCCTGCTGAAGATCCTCGAGGGCACCGTGGCCAACGTGCCGCCCCAAGGCGGGCGGAAGCATCCGCAGCAGAAGTACATCGAGGTGAACACGAAGAACATCCTGTTCATCGTGGGCGGCGCCTTCGACGGGCTGCACGACATCGTCTCGCAGCGCATCGGCAACAAGACCCTCGGCTTCGGCGCGGAGATCCTGAGCAAGAAGCAGAAGAATCAGGACGATATTCTGCTGAAGACCGAGCCCCAGGATCTGCTAAAATTCGGGCTCATCCCCGAGCTGGTGGGACGCCTGCCGGTGGTGGCGAGCCTGCACGGGCTGCCGGAGTCGGCGCTGGTGGAGATCCTGGTGAAACCGAAGAACGCTCTGGTGAAGCAGTACCGGAAGCTCTTCGACATGGAGAACATCAAGCTCGAATTCGACCCGGGCGCCATTCGGGCCGTGGCCAAGAAGGCCATGGAGCGCAACACCGGGGCGAGGGGCCTGCGTTCCATCATGGAAGAGGTCATGACCGACCTCATGTACGAGATGCCGTCGAAGACGGGCATCCAGCGCATCGTGATCACCGAAGAGAGCATCACATCGGGGAGCGAGCCCAAGCTCTTCTTCGGCGACGACGAAGGCGCGCGACAGGCCTAAGCGAGAAGCCTTTCGCCGGGCGGCCTGGCGCCGTCCGGCAATTCATTTGAGGAGAACACGGTGGAGATCAAGTATCAGGACAAGGTATTCCATCTGGAGGACCAGCTGCCCCTGCTTCCCCTGCGGGACGTGGTGGTCTTCCCCTCCATGATCCATCCACTTCTGGTGGGCCGCCCGAGCAGCGTGGCGGCCGTGGAAGAGTCCATGCTGCAGGACCGCGTGCTCATCGTGGCCACCCAGAAGGACAAGGACATCGACGAGCCCTCCGGCGCGGACATCCACCGCACCGGCACCATCGTGCAGATCACGCAGCTGTTGCGACTGCCCGACGGCACCATGAAGATTCTGGTCGAGGGGCTCAGCCGGGTGCGGATCCTGGAGTATCTGGACAGCGACGATTACTTCCGCGTTCGCTTCGACCTGCTCACCGATGACGGCGGCGTGGACCAGGCCGAGGCCGAGGCGCTCATGCGCACCCTGCAGGAGCAGTTCCGCGAGTACGTGGGGCTGAACAAGCGGGTGCCCGACGGCGTGCTCATGAGCCTGGAGAACGTCGAGGATCCGCTGCTGCTGGCCGACACCATCGCCACGCACATCCCCGAGAAGATCGAGCTGAAGCAGGCCCTGCTCGAGGAGCCCTCGCCGGTGGCGCGCATGCGCATCCTGCTGAGGGTGATCACCGAGGAGATGGAGATCCTGCAGCTGGAGCGGCGCATCGAGACCGAGGTGAAGAGCCAGGTGCAGCGCAACCAGCGCGAGTTCTATCTGAACGAGCAGATGAAGGCCATCCGGCGCGAGTTGGGTCACGAGGACGACGAGGCCAACGAGCTCGACGAGATCGCGGGCAACATCGAGAACGCCAAGATGAGCAAGGACGGCGAGGAGGCGGCCATGCGCGAGCTGGATCGCCTGGCCAAGATGCCGCCCATGAGCCCCGAGGCCTCGGTGATCCGCACCTATCTCGAAACGCTGCTGGCTCTGCCCTGGCGCAAGCGCAGCCGCGACCGCCTGGACATCGTGAAGGTTGCCGAGAAGCTCGACGACGATCATCACGGCCTAAAGAAGGTCAAGGAGCGCATCCTCGAGTTCCTGTCAGTGCTCAAGCTCACCCGCAAGGGCAAGAAGAGCGGCAAGATGAAGGGGCCCATCCTCTGTTTCGTGGGACCTCCCGGAGTGGGTAAGACCAGCCTGGGGCGCTCCATCGCCGACAGCATGGGACGCAAGTTCCAGCGCATCAGCCTGGGCGGCGTGCGCGACGAGGCGGAGATCCGCGGACATCGTCGTACCTACATTGGCTCCATGCCCGGGCGCATCGTGCAGTCGCTGAAGAAGGCGGGCACGCGCAATCCGGTGATCCTGCTGGACGAGGTGGACAAGCTGGGCATGGACTTCCGCGGCGATCCCACGAGCGCGCTGCTCGAGGTGCTGGATCCCGAGCAGAACCACACCTTCAGCGATCACTATCTCGAGGTGGCCTTCGACCTCAGCGAGGTCTTCTTCATCACCACGGCCAACAACCTGCACGAGATTCCCGGACCGCTCAGGGACAGGCTAGAGATCATCCGCATTCCGGGCTACCTGCAGGACGAGAAGCGCGCCATCGCGCGGGGCTTCCTGATTCCCAAGCAGCTGAAGGCCCACGGACTGGTGGACGAGCAGCTGACCATCAGCGACGCGGTGCTCGACCGCATCATCAGCGAGTACACCCGCGAGTCGGGCGTGCGAAACCTGGAACGCGAGCTGGCGGCCCTCTGCCGCAAGACCGCCCGCCAGGTGGTGGAGAACGAGGTGGACGGCGTCGAGGTGAATTCCGAGATGCTCGAGGAGTGGCTCGGACCTCCGCGCTTCATCAATGCCATGAAGGACAAGGCCGACGAGGTGGGCATCGCCACCGGGCTGGCCTGGACCAGCGTGGGCGGCGAGACCCTGAACATCGAGGTGCAGCTGATTCCCGGCAAGGGCGAGTTCATCCTCACCGGACAGCTGGGCGACGTGATGAAGGAGAGCGCCAAGGCCGCGCAGACCATCGTGCGTGGGCGCGCCGAGCAGTGGAATATCGACAAGGACTGCTTCACGAGCCAGGACGTGCACATCCACGTGCCCGAGGGTGCGGTGCCCAAGGACGGCCCCAGCGCGGGCGTGGCCCTGACCACGGCCCTGGTGAGCGCCATCACGGGCATCCCGGTGCGCCACGACGTGGCCATGACCGGCGAGATCACCCTGCGCGGGCGCGTGCTCGCCGTCGGTGGCCTTCCCGAGAAGACCGTGGCGGCCCAGAGGCTCGGCATGAAGACCGTGCTGCTGCCCAAGCAGAACGAGAAGGATCTGCCCGAGCTTCCCGATTCGGTGAAGGAGCAGCTGCGCCTGGTCTTCGTGGAGAACATCGAAGAGGTGCTGGCCGAGGCTCTCGAGACCATGCCGGGCTCCCAGCCGGGCAAGTCGAAGAAGTCGGCGCCGAGTCGTCCCTCCGGCCGCAGCGGAGCGGCGCCTCCGCCGAGCTGATGAGCTGGAAGCGCCTTGAGTTCGTGACCAGCGCGAAATCCCTCGAGGGCTGTCCTCGGGCGCCATTGCCCGAGGTCGCCTTCTCGGGGCGCAGCAACGTGGGCAAGAGCTCGCTGCTCAACACCATCGCCGGCAGGAAGGCCCTGGCCAAGGTCAGCGGCAAGCCCGGCAAGACCCGCCTCCTGAACTTCTTCGATCTCGACGGCCGGGGCCACCTGGTGGACCTGCCCGGCTACGGCTATGCGGCCGTGGGCAAGAGCATGAAGGCCGAGTGGGGGCGTTTCATGGACGAGTACCTGCAGGGCCGCGAGCAGCTGGCCGGCGTGGTGCAGCTCATCGACTGCCGCCACGAGCCCAGCGAACAGGACAAGCAGATGGTCTCCTGGCTCGCCGGCCGGGGCCTGCCCTTCGTGCTGGCCCTGACCAAGGCCGACAAGATCAGCCGCGGCAAGCGGCAGAAGCACCGGTCCATGATCCTGAAGGCTCTAGGCCTGCAAACCCAAGTGCCCCTTGAGTTTTTCTCGTCGGAGAACGGCGAGGGCAAGGCCGAGATCAGGGCCTGGGTGGACGAGGCCATGGGTGCCTGGCGGGAGCAGATGCTCCGTTGACAGGGGCCCCGGACGCCTCTACATTGGGTCGGCTTTCCCATCCTTCGAAAGGTAATCCCGATGAGCGAGAAGCGCGGACGGGCCACCGTCGTCCTGGGCGGACAGTGGGGCGACGAGGGCAAGGGCAAGATCGTGGACTTCCTGGCCGAATCGCACGAGGTGGTCGTGCGCTTCCAGGGGGGCGCCAACGCGGGCCACACCATTCGCACCGAGGGGCAGGAGTACATCTTCCATCTGATTCCCTCGGGCATCCTCATGGAAGGGAAGGACTGCCTGCTCGGCGGCGGTCTGGTGGTGGATCCGCTGGAACTGGCCGAGGAACTGGCCGGACTGCGTGCTCGCGGCGTGGCCGTGGAGGGGCGCGTGTTCCTGAGCGGTTCGGCGCACCTGCTGCTGCCCTATCACAAGGTGCTGGATCGACTGGAAGAGGAATCGAAGAAGGGCAAGAGCATCGGAACCACCGGACGGGGCATCGGGCCGGCCTACAAGGACAAGGCTTCCCGCACCGGGCTGAGGGCCGAGATCTTCACCAAGGACGACGAGCGGCTCGAGCGCATTCTCACCGAGCGCATCATCGAGGTGAACCGGCAGATCGCGGCTCTCTACGAGGGCGAGGCGCTGCCGCCCAAGGAGACGGTGGAGAAGCTCATGGCGATCAAGCCCGTGATCGCGCCCATGATCGTGGACTCGCACCGTTTGCTGCAGGACGCCCTGCGCTCGGGCAAGGACATTCTGCTTGAAGGCGCCCAGGGAACCATGCTCGACCTGGATCACGGAACCTATCCCTTCGTGACCAGCTCGAATCCTTCGATCGGGGGAGCCATCGTGGGAAGCGGCGTGGCGCCGAAGAACCTCGCGGACGTGATCGGCATCTTCAAGGCCTACTGCACGCGGGTGGGCAACGGACCCTTCCCCTCGGAGCTGCACGGCGAGGAAGGCGAGTCGCTGAGGCAGGAGGGCGCCGAGTTCGGCGCGACCACCGGCCGGCCGCGGCGCTGCGGATGGTTCGACCTGGTGGCGGCCCGCTACTCGGCCGAACTGAACGGCGTGACCCAACTGGTGATCACGAAGTTCGACATCCTCAGCGGCATGAAGAAGGTGCAGGTCTGCACGGGCTATCGAATTGGCGATGAGGTCTACGAGGACTATCCTCGGGATCCAGCGCTCATGGAGAAGGCCGAACCCGTGCTCCTCGAGTTCGAGGGCTGGGACGAGAAGCTCGGCGACGCGCGCAACTGGGACGAGATTCCGGCGGCGGCGAAGACCTACTTGAAGTATCTTTCCGATCAGCTGGAAGCGCCCATCCTCTACGTGAGCGTGGGCCCGGATCGGAAACAGATCATTCCCGCGGGGGAGTTCTAGCTCCCTTGCGGATGGCGGCTGGATGATCCCCGCCGCAAATCCTGGGCCCGCGCGCCGGGACCGAATTCAGGCGTTTTGACCCGCTAGCTCAGTTGGTAGAGCATCTGACTTTTAATCAGGTGGTCGTAGGTTCAAGTCCTACGCGGGTCACCTACTAAAAGCCCTCACTGCAATGAGTTAGCAGTGAGGGC
>CAYPGS010000031.1:0-43490 GCA_964410395.1 uncultured bacterium | reverse complement strand
ACCTGATTCGCGCACACTCGCCGGAGTACTCGCATATTCGCAAGGTCCTCATCCTCAAGTAGGCCACATGGTCCTTAAAACTCACTACTGGAACGAACCCACCGCAAAAGCCGCCTTCAAGCGTTTCGTGCGCGGCATCTTCGGTCTCGATTTCGAGGCCTGGGACGCCGCCGGCCATTGGGACGACGCCTACACGCCCTTCTCCTTCTTCGACGGCGATGAGATCGTCTCCAGCGTCTGTCTCTACCTGCTCGACGCGGTCATCGACGGACGCTCCACGAAGCTCGCACAGATATCCGCCGTAGGAACCCGCGAGGAAGACCGCGGAAAGGGCCTGAACCGTGAGCTCACGGAGCGCGCCCTCGAATGGGCCGAAGGGAAGCACGATGGCGTCTTCCTTTTCGCCGACGAGGAGGCCGCACCCTTCTACGAACGAACGGGCTTCAAGACCATCGAGGAGTTCCTGGAAGTCGCACCCGCCGAAGCGGTGACCCCTAGAGAGGGTGCAGTGATGCTCGATGCGGGCAAGCAGAAGGACCTCGCCAGGATCCACGAATTCGCTTTGCGGCGCGAGCCCATCTCGAGGCGCCTGAGCATCGGCAATCCCAAACTTACGGCCTGGCACGCCATCTACATGCTGGGCGATGTATATCACGAGATTCCCGAACTCGATTGCCTCGTGGCCTACGAGCGCAAGGGCGAGCGGCTGCGCGTATTCGACATCATCGCCGAGAAGATGCCCCAATGGCGGCAACTATACCCCTTCATCGCCGATGCGGCCGATCGTGAGATCGAGTTCCACTTCCATACGGACAGGCTCGACATCGGGGGCGCCAAAACAGAGTCCATCGAGGGGAATTGTCCCTTCGTGCTACCGGGCTTTCCCGTGAAAACGCCCGTTTTTCCTTTTACTTCCCGGGCCTAGGTTAGCGCCGTTCAGTCGTTGTCACCGCACCCCGTTCGCGCTAATAATTGCCGGGACCCGATCAACCGGCCAATCGAATTGAGAGGAGATGGCATGAAGAAGCGCGAGATGAATCGCCGTGATTTCATCAAGTGGACGGGGGGCCTGGCGGCCTTCACTCTGGCGGGTACGGCCCTGCAGGGCTGCGGATCCAATGATCCCTGCAGCGACCTCACCGGGCTCACTGATGAGGAGAAGCAGACGCGGATCACCTTCGCCTATCGCGACAAGACCCTGATCCCCGCGAAGAAGTGCGACAACTGCCACTTCTACATCGCTCCCGCGGCCGGAGCGCCCTGCGCCGGCTGTACCGTGGTCAAGGGCCCCGTCACCCCCGAGGGCTACTGCAACGCTTGGGTGGAACCTCAGCCCGAGGGCGCGCCGGAACCCGAGATTCCCAACGCGCCGGCAGAAGGCTAGGGGCCTCGAGCCTCGGGCCTCAAGCCAGAAAAACACCCTCCCCCGGTGCCGGGGGAGGGTTCTTGCTGGTAGCTGGCAGCTAATAGCTGGTCGCTCTAAATCAACTTGATGATGTGATTCTTGCTCGTCCGCTTCACCTTGCCGAACCAGATCGCCAGGGGAATCATGACCACGAGCAGTCCGGCCAGGCCCACGAAGCTCGCCAGCACCTCACCCTCGCGATAGTAGATACCCAGGCGCCGCGTGAAGATGGCCAGCAGCGGAATGTGCACGGTGTAGAAGAAGAGCGGCACGCGCCCCACGATGCCGAAGGGCTTGAGGATGCCCGCGCGCTTGCCGATCCAGTCGAAGAGGCCCACCATGAAGATGATGGCTCCCGCGAACCAGATGTTGTGCACGAGGTTCGGCGGATACTTCTGCACCAGGAAAAAGCTGTAGCTGCCGAAGTCCGCGAAGGGGAAGGTGTTGCCGAAGCCGCGCAGCATGCGCAGGCCCATGGCCGCCAGCACCAGCACGATGCCGAGGGTCATGGTGTTCCCCGACCGCTCTTCCGGATCCTTCCACTTCTCGAACCAGAAGTGCGCCATCACCGAACCCACCACCGCCAGGGCGAACCAGGGGAGGATCGGGTACTTGTTGTAGCTACCCGAATCCCAGAGCAGCTGCGCCAGGTAGTGGGCAGGGCCGTCGAGATCGTAGGGAATCCTGATCAGGAAGGGCTGGGCGATGAAGAGGGCGCCGGCCACGATGAGCCGCTGCCACCAGTTCCAGGTGATGATGAGCGTGAGCAGAACCATCGAGCTGCCGATGGTGGCGATGATACCGAAGTGCGACAATCGGTCGGGAAGCCTGGTGAAGAACTCGTTGAAGCCGCTCCAGGACGCGTTCACCCACACAAGCTGCACCACGATGAGGAATAGCCCGCGCTCGATGAAATCCCAGCGCGCGCGCCATGGGCTGTGACCCTTCTTCATGCGGCGCAGGTAGGCCCAGTAGACCATGGCACCGTTCATCATGAGGAAGCCCGGCGCGCAGAGATATCCCATGTAACGCAGCAGGAACTGGCCCGTGGTCCCGAAGAAGGGGTCGAGGGGATCCAGGCTCAGCCACACATTGTTGAAATAGTAGTTGCTGTGCCCGAGAGCCATCATCACGCCGATGAGACCACGGAACTGGTCGATGAAGAGAAAGCGCTCCTTGACCGCCACATTCACTCCTATTCGTCGATGAGCGTACGCACCACGCGGAACCCGACCCGATTGTCGGCCGAGCTCGGCGGGAAGGTCTCACGGCTGGCCGATCGACAGATCTTGGCCATGAAGAACCAGTCGCCTCCGCGAATCACCTTCAACTCTCCGATCTCAGGACCGGTGGGGTCGAGAAGCGGGCCGGCCTCGTAGGCCGCGTACCAGTCCCAGCACCACTCGGCCACGTTGCCGTGCATGTCGAAGAGGTCGAAGTCGTTGGCCAGCTTCTGACCCACGGGCTGGGGCTGGGCGGGATTCACGTTGCCGCCGTACCAGCCGTACTGGTCGAGCACCGGATCCAGGCCGTAGCCGGTTTCCGTGATGCCGCCTCCGCAGAAGGCCGTCTCCGCGCCCGCGCGGGCGAGCCATTCCCACTCGGCTTCGGTGGGCAGGCGCCATCCGTCGGCCTCCTGGTTCCAGCTGACGCTGTAGCCGTCGATGGTGTACGCGGGAGTGAAGCCGTCATCGATGGAAAGTGCGTTACAGTACTCCAGGGCCTGGTACCAGTCGATGTTGTGCGCGGGGAGGTTATCGCCGACATAGTCGAAGTCGTGGGCGCCCATGAGGGCGGTCCACTCGGCCTGGGTCACCTCGGTGAGATCGGCGACCAGCCCCTGCGAGAGGCAGACGATGTGGATCGACTCGTCCTCATCTCGTCCGGACTCGTCCAGCGGGCTGCCCATCTGGAGCATCTCGAGGCCGACCACGGGACCGGACAGAAGCTCGGTCTCGAAGAAGTCGCCCTGATCGTTCTCGAAATAGAACCTGTAGTTGTGCTCACCCACGCCCAGAAGGGTCTCGTAGCGATAGATCGCGCCGGTGAGGTGATCGCCCGAGATGTGCTCCATGTCGTAGGAGATGCCGTCGATGACGATGGTGCGCACCGTGGGATCGTTAGGCGAGGAGTTCAGGCAGACGACCTCGTAGCTGAAGGTCGTATCGATGGTGCCGGCATCGGCGCTGATGGCGGGATCCTGCAGCAGGATGCCCAGGGGCCTCGTGGATCCGGTGGCGCTCTCCGAGAGCCCGGAGACGCGGCCCGCTTCGTCATGAACCTTGATCGCGAAATGGTACTCGGTCTCGGGGTCTAGGCCGGAAACCTGCACGACTTCAGGCATCAGGGGGGACCGGGGAGTGAGATTCTGGGCGATCGGCGTGGCCGCGTCGAACTCCTCGTCGGTCGTGATGGGCGCGGCGCTCACCCTGATGTCGTAGGAGCTGGCGTAGCCGTAGTAGCCGTTGTCGCCGCCGGCCAGGAAGTGCAGATCCACCCGCTCGAAGGAATAGGGCTCGGTGCTCAGGGCTTGCGCGGTGCCCGGAGCCTGGTTGTCGAGAAAGCTGTCGCCCGAAAGAATGTAGAGCCCGTCGTCGTAGTCCGACACCAGCACCAGGCCATCCTCGGTGATCGCGATCTCGGAGGCATAGCCGCTGGGCACGTTGCCCGCGTAGCTGGGATCAGTGGGATCGGACACGTCGACGATGTGCACGCCGCCGGTGGCTGCCGCGATGAAGGCCAGTCCGTCGCGCACGATGATGGACCGGCTGTAGGCTGGAAGATCGAGGGAACCCACGAGTTCGGGCTGGTCGGGAACGGTGATGTCGAAGCAGTGGATGCCCTCGACGCCGTCGGCCACGTAGACGTAGTTGCCCTCGATGGCCAGGTCCAGCGCGTTACCCGGCGTGTCCACCGAGCTTTCCACGCCGAACTCGCCCAGCACGAGGAGGCTGGCGTCCATGACCACCAGACCCATCTCGTTGTCGGCCACGTAGAGCCAGTCGCCCATGGGGGCCAGGCCCTTGGCGTATCCGAGGGTGTAGGAGAAGACGCCGCCGTAGTCGAGCACGCCGGGGGACAGTTCGTTGGAGGTGAAGACGCGGACGCCCTTCCAGTTCTCCGCGAGGAAGACGAGGTAGGGATCGGCCGGGTCCTCGGGCTCCACGATGGCCATGCGGTTGCCGTCCACCGCGGTGGTTCCCTGCTCGAGGTCCGTGGGGTTGAGGGGGTCCGTGATGTCGTAGGACGTGATTCCCTCGGTTCCCTCGACCACGTGGGCGATGTCCACGACCTGCCCGTTGCGATAGGTCCTCACGACCTCGATGCTCTCGGCATACTTGGTCGTGTTCAGAGTGACCTTGAGCTCGGGATTGGCCGGGTCGGAAATGTCCACCACGTGAAGGCCGGCCTCGCCGCCCGCCACGAAGGCGTAGTCGCCGAGCACGGCGACGCCCTCATTGGCGCTGGGCAGCGCGAGCTGACCGATCTTGGGATAGGGCGAGTCGGGGAACTCGTAGAGATCCTGCTTACCGCAGCCGATGGCGAGCAGAAGCGTGATTCCCAGTAGCAGACGCGTCCAGATTCGAGTGCGCATCATCGATCATCCTTACCAGTTGTAGGTGAGATCCATCCAGATCAGGAAGTTGTCGTAGTCCATGCCCTCGGAGATGTCTCCCGTGTAGGGCGAGTGCAGGGTTCGTTTCGAGAAATCCACGGTGAGCGAGGAGCTCAGCTTCTTCGTGAGCTTCTTGCTCATGATGAGCCGATAGGTGTCGTAGACGTCCTTTCGGCCCACATGGAAGGGGTCGTCCCAGAGCTGCTTGGGCGAGGTGAAGTAGGCGATTCGGAGCTGGTAGCGCGCGGTGATGTTGTTGAAGAAGTACTTGCCTTTCGGCGGCGTCCAGCGCAGGTCCACGCGATAACGGTCCTGGGTGTAGCTGTTGTCGTTGTCGTCGCTGTTCAGCGGCGCCTCTTCGGCCGTGTCGTGTCGACGTGTCCAGCCGCGGGCCACTCCGTAGATGCCCGTGAGCTTCCACATCTTCGAGATGGTGTAGTCGGCGCGGCCGATGAACTCGTTTTCCACAAGGTCCTGCTCGAGGAAGGGCTGGTTGTAGAAACGGTGGATGTCCTCGAGGGTCAGGGTGATGGAGACCTTCTTGTGGATCCTGTGGCGGTAGTTGGCCACGAAATCGTTCTGGGCGAAGCGGAAGCCCACCCATGGGCGCGGATCGTCCGAGGGCGCGTAGGGTGGCCGGTCGGTGAGCTCGCGGATGTACTTCTCCGGCGTGTACTTGTAGGAGATCTCGATGCTCTGGCTCTTGCCCGGCAGCACCTGGCGCAGATAGAGGGTGAGCCCCTTCACGTCCTTGATCGGATTGTAGAGGTAGCGCGTGTAGACGTACTTGGCGCGGAAGCGGGTCTCGCCGAAGCTGAAGAACTTGCGCCGGGCCTCCAGGTCGATGGCCGGCGTGAGGATGAGATCGTCCAGACGGTTCAAGCGATACTTGCCGGGTTCGAAGTCCGGCACCTCGCCCTCGTCCAGGAACCACTCGAGGTAGGGGCCGTCGGTGTACTCCTCCATGAGGTCGTCGGAGTAGTGGATGACGTTGTCGTCGTACTTGATGTTCAGGCCGAACTTCCGCTTGAAGGTCCAGCCCTTCTTCTTCGTGGACTTCTTCTTGGTCGACTTCGCCTTGGGCTTTTCGGGCTCGGGGAAGGGCTGCGCGGGCCCCTCGTAGCGCAGGCGCAGCAGCATGGCGGGATCGCCCTCGATCTTGAGGACGTGCGTGCCCGCGGGCACGTCCCAGGCGATCTTCTTGCCGCCGCTCACGGCCTCGCTGCGGCCCACCAGAGCGTCCTTCGAGCTCGCCTTGAAGCTCCAGCTCATCTCGGCAGGCAACCCCGGCACGCCGCTCAGGCCAATGAGCCCTTCGGCCGCCGCGCCGCCCGGCAGGATGCGCTTGGCGAAGCCCGTGATCTGTCCCGGCCCGGCCAGGGGTATCTGCAGCGCTCCACCTTCGAGGGACAGGTACTCGCTGACCTTCTCTCCCCGCTGGATGCCCACCACGGGCGCCTTGCCCTCGGCCTTCAGGGTGAAGGCCGCAAGCGCACTTCCCGCCAGGAACATAAGCCCCAAGGCGAGGGCCATGGCCTTAGTTGTCGTTGTAGTTGTAGTTCTTTTTTCCATCTACTTCCCTTGCAGGTCCGCTTCGGGAATCCGGATCCTCACGGCAACGCCGCAGGTCTGGGGCCCGACGCAGTGGATTTCGTACTCGTGCCGGCCGCGGGGAACGGTGAGCTTCATGCGCTTGCGCTCTCCGGGCAGAATGTCCCGGCGCTCCACGTAGGAGGCCGTGCTCAGTTTCTTGGTGTGATAGAAGAAGCGCGGCAGCGCCTCGCCGTCCTGGACCACCTCGAGCTGGTAGGCCATGGTGCCGTTCATGGTGTGGTCGAAGTCCAGACGCGTGTCGATCTCGAGAGTGGTGGGACCGATCACCGTGAAGCGCAGGGGATCGTCCTCGCTGAAGTGGTAGTAGGTCGACAGGCTTCCGCTCTCGAACTGCAGCTCGTAGACGCCGTCGAAGTGCTCCGGCGCGAAGTTGACCATCTTGGCCTTGCGACCGCGGCTCTCCCGGAAGAAGCGGGCGGCGATGCGCCCGTCGCCCGGCGTGTCGGCCAACACCTGGATGTCGTGCATGCCCGTGGGCACGTCGATGTAGACCTTCCGCAACGCGGCGATCTCGCCGTTCTCGTCGCAGTAGCTCACGCCGGGCAGCGCCGAGGCGCGGAAGGTGCGGCGCAGCTCCTCGCGACCGTCCACCCGCAACCAGACCCGATAGGATGCTCCCGCCGGATCCGCTTCTCCGAAGAGATAGCGGGTGATGACCTTCACCCGCCGCGGGCCGCGAAGGCGCAGGGTGACGGCCTCCTCATCGTCAAGAAGGTAGTAGTCAAGCTCCTGGGCTCCCACGCGGATGCAGCTTCGGCCCTGGTCCTCCCGGGGCCGGAACGAGGTCCAGCTCGTGGCGGCCTCGGCCAGACCGATGGCCAGAACCAAGGCTCCCCAGGCAAGGGCGCCGGCGACTCTATAAGTTCTCGTGCTCATATGGCGTCTCCATCCACCTTTCCCCGCACGCGGTCAAAGACACCCTGACGGATTTCAGGGGCCAGGACGAACACACAAAGGGCGGAATAGAGCAGGAAGAAAAGAAATGCGAGGCTGAGGCGGTAGCTGTTCTTGATGAATACTCCGCCCTCTCCGGGCACGGGCAGCTCCTCGGGGGCCAGGGGAAGGCCCGCCGCGCCTGCCAGTTCGGACATGCTCAGCAGCTGGATCACGGGCACGCCCTTCTCGGCCATGAGAATCAGGCAACCCTTGCGCGGCCAGTTCTTGGGAACCAGATCGAGGCTGAGCCCCGGAGGGATGAGGCTGCGGTTCTGGCTGCTTCCGATGGCCGCCAGCCCGCCGCCCACGTTCACGAAGCCGCGATAGAGGCGGCCCCGCGACTCTTCCTCATAGAGCGCCATGCGCTTCACGATGGCGTCCTCGAGGTTGGAGGAGCTGAGCTGCGCCACCTCGTTGCGGTGCATGGCGTCCACGATCTTCTGGCGGCCCAGGGGGCTCAGGCCGCGACCCATGTCGTCGCCGCCGCCGTGGCTGGCCGCGATGGAGCGGAAGCCGAAGATGCCCTCGCTCTCGAAGAGGCGCTCCATGTCCAGCCAGGTGAAGTCCGGATCGGTGGCGCCCCAGTTGGACGCGCCCACCGAGGTGGTGATGATGGGGCGCAGGCCCATCACTTCCATGGCCGCGTAGACCGCGATGTTCATTCCGGGGAAGGAGCCCGACGCCGCCACGGCCACCAGGTCGCCCTCGCGCAGGCCCGCCTGCTTGAAGAGCTCCACCACGTAGGCGGCCATGTTGGGATTCAGGGTGGTGAGCTTGGACTCCAGGTTGCCGTAGGCGTTGGTGATGAGGCTGGTCTCCGGGCCGATGAGGCCCGTGCAGGAGGGGTCGTTGGCCAGGTCGACGATGGCGTCCTCGAGGTCGCAGAAGCGGCGCACCGAGGCGAAGGCCTCGTCGGCCTTCTGGGCCGCCTCGAGCTTGATCTCGTAGTCGCGCTGGCGCACGGGCTTGCGGGTCTCCTCCAATATCCATTGGAGCAGTATGGCCCCCACGGCGAGGCCCAGCAGCACGAGCCGCCTGCGCCATTTAGAACGCCAGCTCAATGAGCCTCCCCCCGTAGGCCACGACCATGGCCACCCGCACGATGAAGGCCGCCATGATCATGGTGGCCAGGGTTTCGAGCACGCCCTGCCGAAACATCCAGTAGGCGATGAGCCCCGGGATGATGTAGCCGATGGACTGCATCACCGCGATATCCACATTGCTTCCCAGCAGTTCGTTGAAGAGCAGCACGTAGCGGGTGAGCCCGCCGAAGAGGAAGCCCAGCAGCACGCAGAAGACCAGGGTGCGCCGCCCGTAGAGCAGGATGCCGCGGCTCAGCAGCTTCACGCTGCCGAAGGTGAGAAGCGAGGCCAGAATGGTGCCGACGATGCGCGCGGGCTGGTCCAGGTAAAGCGCGATGTAGCCCGGCACGATGAGCCCCCCGGCCGCCAGGCCGAGGATCTCCGAGAAGACCAGGCTAACCACCAGTCCCAAGCCGATGGCTTGATAGATCATGCCGCCCTTTCCTTCCCCTCCAGAAGCTCCATCAGGGCCACGCCCGCACCGCCGATATTAGCCAGGCCCACCACGGTGGTATGGCCCGTGCTCTCGGCGACCAGACGCGACCAGACGGCCTCGGGGCCCTTGCCTCCGAGGTCGATGATCTTTTCGGCCGGCACGCCCTGCCGGCGGATCATGTCGGTGAACACGTGGGTCATCTCGCCCACGAGAACGTATCGATGGGCATCGATCTGCCGCTTGAAGAGCGGCGCCAGATCCTTGCTGCGGCGCATGCGGTCGGCGCGGATGTTGATGAGCGCCAGGGTGCGGTCGCCCCGATCGCCGAGGGCCAGATGCTTCCAGAGGAAGGCCGTGGACTCGGGATCGTTCGCCGCGAAGAGATTGATGAACTCCACCTGCACCTCACCCTCCTGGATGCGCAAGGGGATGAGCGCGCCGGGATCGGGCTGCACCTGGCGCATTTGTTCGAGGGCCGCCTCGCGCTTCACGCCCAGGGACTCGCAGACGTCCAGGGCCAGGCTGAGGTTGTCGGCCAGCTCGATGTAGGAGAAGCCCTCGAGTTCCTCGGCCCCTACGTCCTCGGGCTTGGACAGGTGGAAGCGCGTTCCGAAATCGCGGGCCCGCCCCTCCATGAGAGGGAGGAAGCGGTACTCGGCCGTGAAGAAGCTGGACCGCTTGGGGATGGTGCTCGAGAGGTTCTCCGCCACGTCCGAGAGCCGCGGGCCCATGGCCTCCAGGTGGTCCGGCCTCACGTTGGTGATCACGCCGTGGGTGGCCTTCACGATGCGATGCTCGGTGGTCCACTGCAGATCGGGTCGCACGGCCATGCACTCGAGCACCAGCGCGTCGGCGCCCACATTCACGGCCTGGCGGAAGACGCCGAGCTGCTCGCGGATGTTCGGGCCGCCGCGCCGCGAAAGCGGCTCCTCGCGCCCGTCCGGAAAAATGAGACGCGCCGCCGAGCCCGTGGTCTTGGCGAAGACCCGGTACTCGCCGGCGCGAAGTCCCGCCGCGATGAGACGCGTCACCGAACTCTTTCCACGGCTGCCGTTCACGTGCACGCGCACGGGGATACGCCGGCGATGCCAGCGATGCCGAAGCATCTCCCAGAGACCGAGCGCGGTCAGCAGCAGAAAGAGCGTAAGGATCAGCCTCATGGCGGCCCGTAGCCCTTATCGAATCAGAACCAGCTTGCGGGTCAGGCTCCGCTCGCCGGCCTGCAGGCGGTAGAAGTAGACGCCGCTGGCGAGTTCCCTGCCGGCTTCGTCACGACCATCCCAGTAAAGCGAACTGGCACCCTCGGCGGCCTCGCCCGCGAGCAGGGTGCGCACGCGCCGCCCGCTCACGTCGTAGACGCTCAGGTTCGCCCTTCCTCCCTGTCCCAGGCTGAAGTGGATCCAGGATCCGGCCCGGGTGGGGTTCGGCAGGGCCGGTTCCAGCGCCATGAAGCCGGGCTGGATCACGTTCAACAAGCCCATGTCCGTTTCCTGTCCGAAGGGGTGCAGGGCGATCAGTCGATACTCCGCGCCCTCGTAGCCTTCGGGGTCCACATACTCGCGAGCCGAGCCTGGCAGGGTGGCGATGAGCTCGTCGTCCCTGAGCACTCGCCAACCGATCACCGGACGATCATCCGCCGGCGCCCACTCGAGCCTCCAGCCTTCGTCGCGGCGCCAGACCTTGCCTACCGCGAGGGTCAGCGGATCGTAGACGGGAGCCTCCGTGCTCACGCGAATGGAGAGGCCCGGCGACATGGGCAGGGCGCCCTCGGCGTAGACGTTGCCGTAGCTGAGCTGAAGTCCATCGGTCTCGTCGGGACTCTCGAAGCCCACCGTGGCGTAGTTGCGCTCGTAGTCGGTGTTCGCCACCTGCTTGTAGTTGAAGAGCATCTCGCCGTCGCCCATGGGGCCCGTGCCGTGCACCGAGGGGTCGAGGATCCAGGCCTGGAAGGTCTGGAAGTCGTCGATCTCGGGCTTGTAGTGGCGCATCTGGCTCCACTCCAGGATGAAGGCGCCTTCCTCCACCACATGCTGCACGTAAATGCCGTCGCGGAAATCCCAGTCGGGCGGGGTTTCACCGCCGGGGTCGACGATGAAGTTGTCCCAGAAGGGAGCCACGAGGGAGTGGTTGCCGTGGGCGTTGGGCATGCCCCAGTTGTAGAAGTCGAAGAAATCGCTGGGGTCGAAGCTGAACCAACCGTTGTCGCTTACCCGGATCTGGTCGAAGTCCTGCCCGTAGTACTGGAAGGTGAAGGGCAGATCCACGAGCAGGGTGGTCGCGCCCTGGTCCGGATACTGGTCCGAAGGGAACTCCAGTTCCGTTCCCGAACCGCCGTATCGGGGGCTCAGGGTGTACCAGTCGTAGACCGGCACCTGTCCCGGATAGTCGATGTCGGCGCTGTCGTAGGCGTAGTAGCCGTAGCTGTCGGGACCCACCGGCGAACCGACGCTCATCTCGCCCACCACCAGGCCGAAGCTGGTCGTCAGATTGTGACCCTCCATCGACTCGAAGACCAGGGTGAAGTCCAGGCCGCTTCCCTTGGCCAGGGTCTCGCCCACCGTGATGACGAAGGGCTCGGCCGAGTTATCGGTTGTTCCACCTGCGGGAATGGCGCCGAAGTCGACCATACCGTTCTGAACACTGCCACCGCCTGGCGTGTTCAGCTGGATGGTTCCCACGCCGCCGCCGGTGTCGGCGCTGCCCACGTTTGACAGGTCCAGCACCAGCTCCACGGTCTCGCCCGGATCGGCCAGGCCGTCGCCGTCGACGTTCACCGCTGCGACGCTCACGCGAGGCGCGCTCACGGTGAGTCCGAATCGCGCGGATCCGTCCAGACCGGGACCATCGACGCGGAAGGGCAGGTAGCGACCGTCCTCCAGACCGAAGTGCAGTTCCACTTCGAAGTCGCCATCGGTCCAGGCGCTGGCGCCGGGATCCAGGGCCGCCAGACCTGCGGTGTTCTGATTGATGTCCACGCCGCCGGCCTCGGCCGCAAGCGTAACATCCATGGCGCCCGTGGCGTCAGTTCCCTCGTTGCGCAGCAGGACACCGAGGTTCAGGATCTCACCGGGCTCACCGGAGAGAGGATCGGTCTCGAGGGCCGAAAGCAGACCCTCGACCTGGCCCGTGACGTAGGTCTCGCTGAAGGGAGCGTAACCGGCAGCCGTCACCGTGATCTGCACCTCGCCGTCCACGATGGGCGCGCTTAGGGGCAGATGGAACATGCCCGATGCGTCGCTATAGGCGCAGCCGAGCACCTGGCCGTTCTGCACCACGCCCAGGCGGGCGCCCTGCAGGGGGAACTCGCCGACGAGGTCCTCGACCGAAATGCTCAGGAAGTTGGTGCCCGCGTGGATGTCGTTCAGACCGTCCACCACGAGATCGATCGGCGCATTCTTCCAGAAGTTCAGCTCGGGATCGCCGAGCAGGCTGTAGATATGGAAGTAGAACTCCACCGATTCCTCGTTGCCGGTCTCGTGGAGTTCGTGGGGGAAGTAGTTCATGAAGGTGAGCTTGCCGGCCATGGCGACCTGGCCGAGGGTGGTCACCTCTTCGTCCACGATATGCTCGAAGTAGGCGATGGCCATGGCGTCGTTGTAACGCGTGTGGGACCAGTGCTCACCGTTGCCGATGAAAGCCACCGCGCCCTTGGGCTCGGTGGGCGTGCCCTGGCGCGTGAAGACCTCGCCGAAGCAGGGATCCTGTCCCTCGAAGTTGCCGTTGAGGCAGACGAAGCTCATAACCACGGGCATCATGGCGCCGTTGTCCACGGCGGGAATGTCGTCCACGGTGAAGTGCGGGGGTTCCCAGCCGGCGGTGCCGTAGGCCCAGCCGCGATAGGCGCAGATGGACACTCCCTCTTCCAGCGCCTCGGTGATGTGGAAGACGCCGTTGAAGAGCGGAGGGAAGAAGACGGTGGACGCAGGATCGAAACCAATGGTCTCGAGCTGCTCGCCGCACCAGGTCACCGTGGTCGAGGGGCTCGTGGAGCCGTAGTTGCCCGCCACCATGAGGGAACGCGTGAACCAACCGGTGTCGTCCGTGTAGGGATCACGCTCGTAGCTCACGGTCTTGTTGACGAGCGTCTCCGCCTCGAGCACGGTTTCCACCGACATGCGGCCGACGTGCAGGTCGGGCAGCCAGTCGCCCTCGTTCATGAGCGCGTAGGGATGATCCGAGACGTTTTCGCTGAAGCTCCAGGCGGGCAGCACGTCCACGTCGCCCAACAAGAGGACATACTCGGGCGGAGTGTCCCAATTGTTGTAGGCTTCGCGGAGCCAGGCCTGGATGGCCGTGTTCTCGATGCCCGTCTCGTCCGTGGTGACCAGCACGACCTCGAAGCCCTTGTGACGCTTCCAGTCCACCAGGGGCTGGGCGGCGGCGACGTATCCGGGCGAGGTGATGATCACGTAGCTGCCGTTGCCGCTTTCGCCCGCGTCGCGGGGAGCCTCGGCGTCCGTACCGGAGACCAGCGAGGTGAACACCCGGTCGAAGTCGCGGGAGTAGGCCGGCGCTTCGCGATTCCAGGCGCCGTCATGGTGGATGGCCACTTCCAGCTCGCCCGGCGCGGGATTATCCGCGCGCAGCGAGTAGACGGGACGCCCGCGCAGCAGGCCGAGGAACTCGGCCTCCGCCAGATCGGCCTCGCCGCGGATCAGCTCGAAGCTGACCTCACCGGCGTCGGCGGGCAGAAGAACGAGGCGATGCAAAGCCCCACCGGGCTCGACCGCCTCGTCGATTTCAAAGGAGAGAATGGAATGGTCCGCGAGCACTTCTTCGCGTACCGGAACCGACATCTTCGAGAACGCCTGCTGATCGATCTCAGCGGCAGTGGCCCCCCAGGCCACTGCCGCGAGGAGACCGGTTCCGAGAGCAAGCGCGAAACTAGCGCGCCTCATTTTATCAGGATCATCCGCCTTGCTTGTTTGGAGCCCAAAGCATCCAACTCGTAGAAGTAAACGCCGCTACTGAGCGGCCTGCCGTTCATGTCTTTCCCGTCCCAGTTCACCTCATGGCGACCGGCTGAGACCAGACCCAAGTCCAGCAGATCCACTGTTCTACCAGTAACGTCGTAGATCCTCAAGTTAGTAAATCCTGGCTCGTCAAGCTCGTAGAAGATCCTCGTACTGGGATTGAAAGGGTTGGGCGCATTGCCCAGGAGCCGGGCCGCCATCACGGGCAGATCCGGCGCGTCCACGGCGCAACCCACGTCGCCGTAGCCCACCCGCTCGCCGCAAGCGCTGTGCTCGGGCGCGCAGGGGCTGTCTTCCTCGATGTTGTATTCCACGCCCTCGGTGCCGCAGAAGAGCGGATCCAGGCTGAAGTTGTTGCCGCCGTCGGTGCCGCAGAGGCCGTTGCCGCCGGCGTTGCCCCAGACGTCCGAGCAGACGATGGTCGGATTCGCGCTCAGACAGTAGAGGCCGCCTCCCACCGTTGAGTTCGACACGATGCACTTCTCTAGCATCACGTCGGCGCCGAATAGGAAGCTGATGCCGCCGGCCAAGCCGTTGGGGCCGGTGGAGTTAGCGTCGAATGTGCAGTTGCGGACCGTGGGGAAGGGCACGAACTCGAAGTCCGCGCCGCCACCGTCACCCCAGGTGGCCGTGACCGTGTTGCCGGCGAACAGGCAGTTCTCGATGAGGGGGTCGGACTGGTTCGTGTGGATTCCCGCACCGCCGAGCCCTGGGCTCGGGAGGTTGTTGTTCACGATGGTGCAATGAGTTAGCGAACCACCCGACTGGTCCAGGTAGGCGATGCCCGAGCCGTAGCCCAGAGCCACGTTGCCCTCGATGTGACAGTCGCTGATGGTGGGACTCGAGGCAACCACCGCGATGCCGCCGCCGCTGCCGTAATCGAAGTTGATGATGTTGTTCGTCACCGTGCAGCCCGTGATCACCGGGTTGCTGTTCTGGCGGATGAACAGGCCAGCGCCGCTGGGCGCCTCATTCGCGTCGAAGTTGCAGTCGGTCACCGTGGGACTGCAGTCCTCTTCGATGGCCAGTCCGCCGCCCTGCTTCGCCACGTTGTTCAGGAAGTCCACGCGGCTGATGGTGGGCGAGGCCTGGTTGATGCAGATGATGCCGCCGTCCAGGTTCGCCACGATCTTCACGTCGCTGATCTCCACCGTGGGGCCCACTTCGCGCAGCAGGATGCCGGCTCCGTAAACCTCTGCGAAAGCGTCGATTACCTGAAGGTTCTCGATGCGGCAGTTGTCCACCAGTTCCACGAAAATGCCCCGTCCGAGGCCTTCCACGTCGATGATGGTGTCGTCCACGCCGGAGCCGCGCAGAGTGACGCCGCTCTTCATGATGACGCAGGCGGGGGTGGAGCCTTCGCCTTCGGTGGGGTGGGTGCAGTCGTAGTAGGTGCCCGGAGCGACCAGGACCGTGTCGCCGGCCGGACAGGCCTGGACCGCGTCGTGAATGAGGGCGTAGTCGCCCGGAACGGTAATGACACCGCCGAAAGCGCTTCCGGCCAGAAGCAGCGCCAGGGCGGCGAGCCCGAGATTCTTCTTCATTCCAGGATCTCCCTTTGACTTGTTCCTAAAACAGATGATGGGGATAAGGAAAGCCCGTTAATTTTAACACATTCGGGAATTGGCGGGGTGTAAAAAGAACGACGCCTCCCCGCTCGGGAAGGCGTCGAAATGGCGAGTAATAACTTCTAGTGGCGAGTCATGGAATCACTCCACATCGAGGATATAAGAAACCGTGCTGTCGCCGTCGATGCGCGCGTCGGGAATCTCTCGAATGAGGTGAAAGCCCAGTTTCTCGAAGACCTTTCGCGAGGCCGCGTTGCTTCCCCAGGTGTTGGTGAAGATGCCCGTGTAGCCGTTCTCCCTGCACCACTCGATGATGCGCTCCACCTGAAGGCGGCCGAGGCCGCGGCCCCGGCTGTCCACCCGGATGTACATGGGGCCGATGTAGAGCATGCCCTTGCGCGGGGTGTCCCAGACCACGACGAAGCCCGTGGGCGCGCCTTCGGGGTCTTCGAGGGTGAAGAGGCGGAAACCGGGATGGTCCTCGTCCTCCCCCGCGCTGCAGAACTCGAGCATGGACAGCTCGGGGTCGTCCCGGGTGGGCAGGATGGCCTTGGTCTCGTCGGCCTCGCGCAGGATGTCCTCGATGCTCGCGGCCTCGACGGGCCTCAGGGGATAATCCATGTCAGCCTTTCTCGCGATAGAGATCGTCCACGGCGCCGGCCACGCCGCCGGTGTGCCAGAAGACCACGGGTCGATCCGGTTTCTCCCGCGCCAGCAAGGCCTTCAGGCCACCGAGAGCCTTGCCCGTGTAGGTGTGATCCATGAGCAGTCCGCCGCGCTCCAGGGCCAGCTTCACGCCCTCCCGCGAGTGTTCGCTGGGACGGGAGTAGCCCTCGCCGATGAACTCGTCGGTGATGTCGAAGTCTTCCTTCTCGGGTGGATCCATGCCCAGCAGCTCGCAGACCCTCGCCGCGTTCTTCTTGGTCTCCAATAGGCAACGGCGCAGGGGCAGGGCGATGCCGATGCCGCGCACGCGAACCTCGGCGCCGGTGAACCTCGCTCCGCACCAGAGGCCCGCGTAGGTGCTGCCGCTGCCCACGGGAAGGTAGATGTCGTAGCGCTCGTGGCCCAGCTCGCTCATCTGATTGTGGAGTTCCTCGAAGGCCTCCACGAAGGCGTAGGTGCCCTCGAGGCAGGCCCCTCCTTCGGGCACCAGGAAGCTCTCGCGGCCTTCGGCACGCATCTCTTCCTGCAGGGCGGCCAGCTCGGTTTCGGCGCGGTGGCGCGAACTCACCTTGCTGGACAGGTCCTCTTCGTCGTATTCGACCAAACGGACCTCCGCGCCCAGCGCGGCTTCAAGCCGAGAATTAAAGTTATGATTGCGCGGACCCTTGGGCGCGATGAAGACCACTCCGGCCTTCATGTCGAGCATGCGCGCGCTCAGGGAGAGCACCGACACCAGATTGGATTCCAGGCTTCCCACGGTGAGCAGGGCACCCGCTCCCTGGGCCTGTGACGAAGCTGTGATGAATTCCATCTTGCGGAGCTTGTTGCCGCCGAGGGCCAGGCCGAGGAGGTCGTCCCTCTTGATGTAGAGATCGGCGATGCCCAGGGCCCCACCCAGGCGGGAGGACGCCTGCAGGGGGGTGGGCAGGGCGCAGAGGAAGGTTTTCTCGAGTCGATTCATGAGGGGGCAAGGCTCTTTGGTTTCCAAAACACGCAACAACCGGGCCACAGCCCCTGGGGGAAGCCCTGCGGCCCGCCTTCGGAGCGGCAGTCTAGCACCGGGCCTCCATCGGTCACAAGCGCTTCCCGCCCTACCGCTTCCGTCGCCCGGCACATCCGTGCTATAATTGAGCCTCAAATTTCGCATCTAAGTCTTGTAACCGCCAGAAATAGCCGGAGGACACCCATGTCCAGGATACTCGGGCCCATCCTGCTGACACTCCTATTGGTCAGCAGTGCCTTTGCCATCAACACCGATACCATCGCGCTGACGAACGCTCAGAGCGGCGAGGTTCGCCTGGACCTCGTCGAAAGCGATGACGCGGGTCTTCGTCTCAGCTTCGAACTTCCCGAGCTGACCCGCGAAGAGATCGCCATCGAGAACAAGGCCTACCAGCTCCTCAGCTTCGAGGGAGCCGACTTCGAAGGCGAAGCCGGACGCCCCGCGATGCCTGTGTTCACGCAGCTGGTGGCCGTGCCCAACGGAGTCACCGTTCGGGCGCGCGTCGCGGAACGTCAGAGTGAAACCCTGGGCGGCTATCGCCTGCTCCCCATGCAGCCGGAGGAAGGAGACCGCTTCCACATGGACGCCGACTTCTACTCCGGCGCGGTGGCCAGCCTGACCCCTCCCGCCGTTGAGGTGAGCGAAGTGGGCCTCATGGGCGGGCTGCCCGTGGTCTCGGTAACCCTGCGTCCGGTGGAGTTCGATCCGGTGAGCGGGGACGTGCTGGTGACCTCCAGCATGGAGTTGGACCTCGAATTCGAAGGCGCGCCGCTCCCCCTCGAGCGTGACTACGTTCCCGAGTCCATCGCCGACCTGTATCGCGATCGCGTCATTGGCGCCGACCGCATCCTCGACAACGTCACCGAGGGCCCCGGCACCTACCTGATGATCTACACCACCGGTTCGGGCATCGGCGGCGACATCGACGCCATCGCCGAGTGGCGCAGCAAGCAGGGCTACAACGTCATCACCACGAGCACCACCGGCGCCGGCGGCAACAACACGACGTCCATCAAGAACTACATCCAGAACATCTACAACACCGTGGATCCGCCCCTGGAATTCATCACCCTCGTGGGCGACGCCAGCGGTACCTACGGCCTGGCGACCTACTACGAGAACGTGGGCTCCGGCTACGACGGCGAGGGCGACCACTACTACACCATGCTCGAGGGAGGAGACATCCTTCCCGACGCGCATATCGGACGCCTGTCCATCGGCGGAACCTCCGATATGAGCAACATCACCGACAAGATCCTCGGCTACGAGCAGACCCCCGAGATGAACGATCCGGGTTGGTACAAGCGCGCCTGCCTGGTGGGCGACCAGAGTTCTTCGGGCATCACCACCATCTTCGTGAGCCAGTGGGCAAAGCACCTGCTCATCGAGGAGGGCTGGACGGACATCGACACCATCTGGGGCGGCAATTTCGCGACCCTGATGACGGCGAGCCTCAACCAGGGCATGACCTGGTTCAGCTACCGCGGCTACTGGGGCAACAGCGGCTACACCTCCGGTCATGCCGCGGCCCAGACCAACGGCCTGAAGCTGCCCTTCGTGGTGGACATCACCTGCGACACCGGAACCTTCGGCAGCGGGACGGCCATGAACGAGGCCTTCCTCAGAGCGCCCAACGGGGGCGGCATCGGGGCCATCGCCACGGCCACCATCGGCACGCACACGCGCTACAACAACGCCGTCTTCAACGGCATCGCCTGGACCTACATCAAGTCCGGCAACCACTACCAGGGCGCGGCGCTCACGGGCGGCAAGCTCAGCATGTACGAGAACTACTTCCTGTCCCAGCCCGCCACCACCGAGGAGTGGATGGTCTGGAACAACCTCATGGGCGACCCGGCCACGAACCTCTGGTCCGACGTTCCGGCCAGCCTAAACGTGACCCATCCCGGAACCCTTCACATCGGCGCCAATACCGTTCCGGTCAACGTGACGAGTGGAGGCTCTCCGCTGGAAGGCGCGAGGGTGGCCATCTGGAAGGATGGCGATGTCCTGGCCCATGCCTACACCGACCAGTTCGGTGACGCCTTCGTGTCCATGGACGCGAGCAGTCAGGGCACGCTCTACGTCACCGTAACCGGTCACAACCTGTATCCCTATCAGGGAACCCTGTCCCTCGGCAGCCAGAGCATCTTCTGCGCCCTGAACGGAACCACCGTCGACGGTGACGGCGCCGTGAACCCCGGCGAGACCATCGCCCTGGGCACGCGCCTGTACAACTACGGCAGTTCCTCGGCCTCCAACGTGACGGCCACGCTCAGCGAGAACGATCCCTACCTGACCGTGATCGACGGCAGCGACAGCTATGGCACCATTCCCAGCGGCGGCAGCGCCTGGGGTTCGGGCGGATTCACCTTCGCCGTGAGCGCCGACGCTCCCAATGACCACGTGGCCCAGTTCGAGCTGGTGGCCGTCTCCGGCGTCAACAGCTGGACCTCGCTGGTCGAACTGATCGTGGACAGCGGCGAGTTCTCCGTGCAGAGCTTCGACTTCTCCGGCCCGGGCGGAGACCTGAATCCTGGCGAGAGCGGAACCTTGTCACTGACCATCCGCAACGACGGCAACATCGCCACGGGCGCCATCAGCGCGACCCTGAGTTCGGAGACCCCCTGGATCACGGTGAGCGACGCCGACGGCAGCTTCGGGGCCGCGGGTATCGGCAGTTCCGTGAACAACTCGGGGAACCCCTTCAGCATCGCGGTGGCCGCTGACTGCTTCGACGGGCACCTGGCCAACCTCTTCCTGCTCCTCGAGTACAACGGCGGTGCGGAAGAGCTGGTGGAATTCCAGCTCCAGGTGGGCAACGTGTCGAGCAACGATCCGGTGGGTCCGGACAACTACGGCTACTACGCCTTCGACAACACCGACACCAGCTATCCCTACGCCGCGGTCTATGACTGGGTGGAAATCGATCCGGCCTATGGCGGTCCCGGAACGGACACCGGTCTCTACGACTTCGGCTGGGAGCAGGACGACGTGCGCCAGTACGACCTGCCCTTCGACTTCCAGTACTACGGCGACACTTATGATCGCATCAGCATCTGCTCCAACGGCTGGTTCTCCTTCGGCGAGTTCGACGTTCCGCTCTATCGGAACTGGTCCCTGCCCTCGCCGGGAACGCCTCCCAACGTGGTGGCCGTGTACTGGGACAACCTGGACATGTCCGGTACCAACAAGGTCTATCACTGGCATGACACCACGCAGGACCGCTACATCATCCAGTGGAGCCGCATGAAGAATGACTACAGCAACGCCACCGAGACGGTGCAGGTCATTCTCTACGATCCGGCCTCTTACCCGACCGCTTCGGGCGACGGCGAGATGCTCATGCAGTACATGACCGTGAACCAGACCGACAGTCGCGACGGCTACGGCACGGTGGGCATCCAGAACCGCGACATGACCGACGGCCTGCTCTACACCTACTGGAACCAGTATGCGCCGGGCGCCATGGCCCTGACCTCCGGTCGGGCGATTCGCTTCGTGCCGGTGGAGGCGCAGATCACGGGTGTGCTTTCGGGAACGGTCACTAACGAGTCCGCGGGCGGCACCCCGGCCGAGGGCGTCCATGTGAAGCTGGTGGAAACGGGCCAGGCCCTCATCACCGGCGAGGACGGCAGCTTCTTCGGCCCCGTGCCCATCGGTGAATACACGGTGGTTGCAGAGCACGCGAGCTTCGAGCCGGATACCCTCTACAATGTCGTGATCACGGAGGGCCTGACCTACGAGCACGACTTCTCGCTGGTTGACATCGGTGGACCGAGCATCACCGGCACCACGGTGCACCCCTACACCACCGATACGGTGGGACCCTACGTGATCCAGACCACGGTCACCGACTACTCGCCGATGACCACCCTGGATCTGAAGTACATCATCATGGGTTCGGGCTCCGGCACCGTGCCGCTTACCCTCGTTGACGCAGAGAACGACCTCTATGAGGCCTCGATTCCCGGACAGCCCCTGGACAACTTCATCCTCTACTGGATCAAGGCCGAGGACATCGCCGGCAACGAAAGCTCCGACCCGGTCGGCGCGCCCAGCAACTACTACGGCTTCTGGGTCGCCGAGGTGGAAGAGCTCTTCTACGACGAGATGGAAGGCGGCAGCAACGGTTGGACCGTGGGCGATCCCGCCGACGATGCGACTACGGGCATTTGGGAGCTCGGAGATCCCGCGGGGACCATCGACGACCAGAGCCGCTACGCCCAGCCTGAAGACGATCATACGCCCGCGCCCGGCGTGAACGCCTGGATCACGGGCCTCAGCGGCGGCAATCTGGGCGACAACGATGTGGACAACGGACAGACCACCCTCTACAGCCCGATCTTCGACCTGTCGGAGTCCTCGGGCGTGTCGGTGAACTACTACCGCTGGTACATCAACGACTCGGGCAACGCTCCGGATTCCGACTTCTGGCGCGTCCAGGTGAGCGATGACGGCAGCAACTGGGAGTCTCTCGAATACACCGACGAGAGCACCCACCTCTGGATCGACAAGCACTACGAGCTGACCGGCGTCATCGAGATGACGAGCACCGTGCAGTTCCGCTTCATCGCGTCGGACGACGGCGACGGGTCCATCGTGGAGGCCGGTGTGGACGACTTCCAGATCCTTGGCTACACGGTTCCCGAGGTCACCGACGTGGAGGACGCCATCCCGGCGCGGGCAGAGCTGATGCAGAACGTGCCCAACCCCTTCAACCCGAAGACCGACATCCGCTTCGCCCTGCCCTCGGCGCAGGATGTGAGCCTGAAGGTCTACGACGTGAAGGGGCGCCAGGTGGCGACCCTGCTCGACGGTCCCGCGGACGCGGGTTATCACACCGTGACCTGGGACGGCACCGATCGCAACGGACGCCAGATGAGTTCCGGCGTCTACTTCTACGTGCTGAAGGGTCAGGATATGAACCTGCGCGAGAAGATGGTGCTGCTGAAATAGAGTACGGGGAAGGGAGAGTCCCTCCCCCTCACTAGAGCTTCGCAAATCGTTCGGGGAAGGGACTCTCCCTTCCCCGTTCTCTTTGTCAGCAAGCCGGTGTCAGAGGCGTGAGGCGACTTCCCGAGTGTGACTTGTGAGGCGAGCCAGATCTCTTTGCCAAGGTTTAGTCCCTGACTCGCCGAACCCGGAACACGAGGGAAGGTCGCCTCACGCCCTTGACCAAACCGGCCTTGTTGGCGATAGTGCGGACGTGCTGGCCGCTCCGGGCGGCCCACCCAAGCCCCATTCCGGCTGGCAGCGGGTAGCTGGCGGCTGGTAGCTCACGGAGTGACCATGAAGAGAACCATCCTCGCCATCGTCGGACTTGCCGTCCTCGTTTCGATCACCGCCTGTTCCCAGGACAAGATCGAGGAGTTCCGCATCACCCAGGAACAGAAGGCCCAGGGATATGTCCCCGACCCCCTGGCCTTCGACGTGGAAATCACCTTCTGCCGCACGGTGAGCAAGAAGAGCGGCAAGCTCATTGGCGTGGGCGAACACTTCGGCGTGGAAGACGGATCGAAGGTGCGGGCCATCGTGGACGTGAAGAACCTCGACCCCGATCGCGTGCACAGCATCCATCTGGTCTGGCTCAAGCCGGGCGAGCAGAAGGAATCATTCCGGAAGTACGCCGAGGTGAGCCTCGAGGAAGTGGAGGGGGGCTGGAGGAAGCAGATCCTCTGGAAGAAGGCCGAGGACCTGACCCACTTCAAGGAAGAGATTCAGGAGGGCGAGGACCAGCACGTGAAGCTGTCCACGGTGATGAACGTTGCCCCCGAGAAGATGCGCGATATAGGCCTCTACACATTCCGCGTCTACTACAACCGCGAGTTCCTCACCGAGAAGAACTTCGAACTGGTCGGGCAGGAAATCGCGTTCGAGGGCAACGGCGGTGGCCCCTACCTCATGGAGAAGAAGGCGGCCGTGAACGCTTCGGTGCGGCTGACGGGACTGGAAGTCGAAAAGGACTACGCGGCGGAGCTCGTCTGGCACAAGCCGGGCGGCAAGAAGCTCTTCGGCAAGGAAATGAGCTTCACCGCGGCCGCGGACAGCAGCGGCACGCTCGAGGGCAAGCTGGACATATCCAAGAAGAAGAAACGCAAGGCGGGCGAGTACGAGCTGAAGGTCTACCTGGAGGGCTCCCTCGTCGCGCGCGAGAAATTCGAAGTGGCTAAACCCTAGAAGCATCAAGCAGGAGGCTGAACGATGAAGCGAATTCTATTGACCTTGATTCTGGTGATGACCGCCAGCGGCGTGTTGGCCGACGATGTGATGGACTGGGTTAACGACGGCATCGAAGCTTACAAGAAGAAGGACTACACCGAGGCGGTCACCAATTTCGAGTACGCCGCGCAGCTCATTCGCCAGATGAAGGGCGAAGAGATGACCGCCGCCCTGCCCGAAGCCCTTAGCGGCTGGGAACAGCTCAGCACCGATACCGCCGCGGCCGGCGCGGCCATGTTCGGCGGCGGCACCTCGGCCTCGGCCAGCTACGCCAAGGGCAACGCCAGCTGCGACATCACCATCACCACCGACAATCCCATGCTGAGCAGCATTCTCATGATGTTCACGAACCCCATGATACTCAGCAACTCGGGCAAGAAGCTCATCAAGATCGAAGGCGAGAAAGCATCGCTGGAGTACAATGACGGCTATGGCGAGATCACCGTGGTCGTCGCCAAGCGCGTGCTGGTGCAGATAACCGGTAACGATATCACTGAAGAGGATCTGCGTGCCTACGCAGCGGCCATCGACTACGCTCTCATCGAGAAGTTGTCGGACAACTAGGCCGCCGCTGCCGGCTATCGGCTATCAGCACGAAGCCCCCCGAATGGGGGGCTTTTCTATGCTTCGAAGTATCGTCGCGCTGTCCGGATGAGCAGCTCCGCGCCGATGGGCAGGGCGTCCTCGTCGATGTCGAACTCGGGATGATGGTGCGGCGCGGTGATGCCCTTCGCCTCGTTGCCGCTCCCCACGAAGACGTAGCAGCCGGGCACGCGATTCATCATGTCGCTCATGTCCTCGCTGCCCATGGTCATCTCCTCGACGATGTTCTCCTCGCCCACGAGCTCCACGGCCACCTCGCGAACCATGGCGGTCATGGCCTCGTCGTTGATCACCGGCACGTTGACGCGACGATAGTCCAGTTCGTACTCGCAGCCGAAGGCCTCGCAGGTGCCGGCGATGACCTTCTCGATGCGCCCGGGAATCTCCCCCCAGAGCTCCTTGTCGAGGGTGCGCACGGTACCCGAGAGCTTGGCCTCACCGGGGATGATGTTGAAGGCCGTGCCCGCGTGGAACTCGCCCACGGTGACCACGGCTGGCAGCAGGGGATCGGTCTGCCGCGAAACCACGGCCTGCAAGGCCGTCACCAGATGGGCCGCGCAGTGCAGGGGGTCGATGGTCTCCTGGGGCGCCGCGGCGTGTCCGCCCTTGCCCCGCACCGTGAGATAGAACTCGTCAGCGCTGGCCATGAGCGCTCCCACCTTCACGGCGATCTTTCCCGTGGGAAGGCTGCTCCAATAGTGAAGCGCCAGGGTGTTGTGAACCTTCGGATTTTCGAGCACGCCGTCCTCGACCATGGCGGGTGCTCCGCCAAGCCCCTCTTCGGCCGGCTGAAAGATCGCCTTCACTCCACCCGCGGGCGGCTCCCGGCGAAGAGCGCTCATGGCGGCCAAAAGCGTGGCGGTATGACCGTCGTGACCGCAGGCGTGCATGAGCCCCGGGTGCTCGCTGCCGTACTCGCGTCCCTCGGTCTCCTGCACGGGCAGGGCGTCCATGTCGGCGCGGATGCCGAGAACCTTTTCGCTTTTAGCGTTGCGCAGGAGCCCCACCACGCCGGTCTTGCCCACGCCGGTCTGCACCTCGAGGCCCAGAGCGGTCAGATACTTGGCGACCACGCCGGCCGTGCGCTTCTCCTGGAACCCCAGTTCCGGATGACGATGAAAATCGCGGCGCAGGCGAACAAGATCCTCGCGCTCTTCGGGGGTGAGATGGCTTTTCATGCGACTCCTATCCGATGAACTCGACGCTGACGGCCTCGGGAATCAAGCCTTCCTTGAAGGCGCGGTCCAGAAATAGCTCGATGGACTTGCGCCCCCGCTCTCCATAGTCGAGGGTCAACTCGTTCACGTACATGCCCACGAAACGGTCGGCCAGGTCAAGATCGAGGCCCCGTCCGAAATCGAGGGCGTAGGCCACCGCCTCCTCGCGATGCTCGAGGCTGAAGGCGATGCTCTCCTTGAGAATGCGCCCGATCTCATGCATGCGCTCCATGCCGAGATCGCGGCGGATGGCGTTGCCCCCCAGGGGCAGGGGAAGCCCGCCGGTCTGCTCGCCCCACCAGATGCCCAGGTCGAGCAGCAGCTTAAGACCCTCGTCGGCGTAGGTGAGCTGTCCTTCGTGGATGATCAGGCCCGCGTCGAATTCGCCGGCCGCCACGCGCCCGGTGATCTCGTCGAAGGTCACCACCTCGTAGTCGAAATCGCCGATGGCCATGCGCAGGGCCAGGAAGGCGCTGGTCAGGGTGCCCGGCACGGCGATCTTTCGCGTCTTCGCCTCGTCGAGGGAAAGCCCTGGCCTGGCCACAAGCATGGGGCCGTATCCGTCGCCCATGCTCGCTCCACAGGCCAGCAGCGCGTAGTGCTCGTGCAGATGCGCGTAGGCGTGGATCGAGACCGCCGAGATGTGCAGTTCCTGCTTCAGGCACCGGCGGTTCAGCGACTCGATATCCTGCAGGATGTGTTCGAACTCGTAGGGCCCGCTGTCCACGAGGCCCTTGGCGAGCCCGTAGAACATGAAGGCGTCATCGGGATCGGGACTGTGGGCGAGCTGGATCTTCATCTTTTCCATCGTTCCTCCGGCGGCTTGAGCGATGCATCCTAAGCCAAGCCACTCCCGGCATCAAGTAGGGGGCTTCCCTTCGGTCTTCCTTTCTGCTATTTCTCGATCCTAGCGTACCAACGCAGGAGGATGAGAATTGCCCGACCCTGATCTCGTGTTTGTTTGCGAGCTACAGGACATTCCCGCCGGCGAGGCCCGCGCCTTCGAAGTGGAGGGCTATAACCTGGCCTTCTTCAACACGGGCGAAGAGGTCTACGCCATCGAAAACGCATGCCCTCACATGGGCGCGCCCCTGGCCGAGGGCGAAATGACCGACAGCAGCGTCTGCTGCCACGAACACGGATGGATCATCGACCTGCTCAGCGGGGAGGTCCTGGAACGGGACTGGGCGCAGGTGGCGACCTATCCGGTGGAAGTCCTCGATGGGAAGGTCTTCGTGCAATTGGGGTGATCCATGCCGATACGCGACTTCATCGACAGCGACGTTGAACCCTTCGTCGAGATCCGAAATCGGGCCGTTCCGGCCGAACCCACCAACGCGGAGCAGTTCAGACAGTCCCCCAAGGAGGGGCACTACATCCGCACCCTCGAGCTCGAGGGTGAAGCGCGGGCCTTCGGCGTCTTGCGCCCCTGGCCCTTCGGGGGCGGGCCGGGTCGATGGGCCGTGGGGGTCTTCGTCCATGAGGACGTCCGGCGCCGCGGCCTGGGCACGCGGCTCTACGAGGATCTCTGCGAGGAGGCCGACCGCCGAGGCTGGGAGTCCCTGCGGGCCGGCTACTACGAGAGCACCGAGGGGGCCGCGGGTTTCTGCAAGGCCCTGGGCTTTACGCCCTGGCTCCGCGAGGACGCCTTTTCTCTCGACCTCGACCGGGACTTCAGCGCCGACCTCGAGGCGGCGCGCGCCCGCCTGAAGGTGGACGATCTCGAACTGACGACCTTCGACCAGTGGGACGACCCGGAGAAGGAGAAGCACTTCTACGAGCTTTGCCTTCCCATCTTTAGGATGGTCCCCGAAATGGAGGGCGACGAGGATCCCGACTTCGAGACCTTTCACAAGAACAATCTTCTGACGCCCCACTTCCGTGAGGACTGCCTGTTTCTCGCCTTCTCGGGAGGAAGGCTCGTGGGATACACGCAGCACCGACTGCCCAAGGGAGGGCAACCCTTCATCCACATGACGGGGGTGCATCCTGACCTCCAGCGGAAGGGCATCGCCCGGGTGCTGAAGCTCTACTCCCAGCAGGTGCAGCGGGAGCGGGGCAGCACGCGGGTGGGCACCGGCAGCGCCGAGGACAATCAGGGCATGCAGGCCCTCAACCGCGAACTCGGATTCTACGTGAGCGACAGCTATCTGTTCGTCAAGCGGGACCGCGAAGGCGGCGCCGCGGAAAAGGAGTGATCATGGCCAAGGTTGGAGTCGTGCTGTCCGGTTGCGGCGTCTTCGACGGCGCCGAAATCCATGAATCGGTGATCACGCTGCTGGCCCTGGACCGGGCCGGCGCGGAAGTGGTCATGGCGGCCCCCGACGTGGAGCTCGACGAGGTGAATCACCTCAACGGCGAGGCCACCGGGGCCAAGCGAAACGTGCTCATGGAATCCGCGCGCGTCGCCCGCGGCGAGATCATGTCCCTGGACAAGCTCTCCGGCGACGACATCGACGCCCTCATCTTTCCAGGCGGATTCGGCGCGGCGAAGAACCTCTGCGACTTCGCCATGAAAGGCGGCGAGGCCGTGGCGAACGACGAGGTGATCCGCATCGTGCGCGAGGTGCACGGAGCGGGCAAGCCCATCGCGGCCATCTGCATCGCGCCGGCGATTTTGGCTGCGGCCATCGGCGAGAGCGCGGGGCCGCAGCTGACCATCGGCACCGACGAAGGCGCGGCCGGCGGCATCGAGGCGCTGGGCGCGAAGCACGTGAACTGTCCCGTGAAGGATTTCGTGGTCGACGAGAAGAACCGCATCGTGTCCACGCCGGCCTACATGCTGGGACAGAACATCAGCGAGGTGGCCGAGGGTATCGAGAAGACCGTTAGCGAACTGCTCAAGATGGTGGAGGCATAGATGTCGGTATTTGATCCCGCGGTGGCAGAGTATCTGCGAGAGCTCGGCCGGCGGGGAGAGGACCCCCTTCTCGCGGAAATGCTCGAGTACGGACAGGAGCGCGACTTCCCGCTCATCGGCCCCGAGGTCGGGCGCTTTCTCTACCAGCTCGCGCTCCTCATGAACGCCACGCGCATTTTCGAGATGGGTTCGGGCTTCGGCTATTCGGCGATCTGGTTCGCCCGCGCCCTGCCCGAGGACGGCGAGATCTTCCTCACCGACGGCGAGGCCGAGAACATGAACAAGGCCCGGGAATTCCTGGCCCGCGACGGACAGGATCAGAAGGCCGTCTTCCTCACCGGCTACGCCCAGGATCTGCTTCAGACCGTACCGGGCAGCTTCGACATCCTGTTCTGCGACGTGGACAAGGAGCAGTACCCCGAGGTCCTCGAACTCGCGCGGCAGCGCCTTCGCGTGGGCGGAGCCCTGGTCATCGACAATCTCATCTGGGGCGGTCGGGTCGCCGACGAGGAGAACGACCAGCTTTCCACGCGAGGCGTTCGGGCCTTCACCGACCGCATGTGGGAGAGCAAGGACTTCGCGAGCAGCCTGCTGCCGATACGAGACGGGGTGGGTCTATGTCTGAAGCTGCGATGAACTGGCGGGGAGCGCTCGAGGAACTCATGGCCGGAAACAGGCGATACGCGGCCGGCGAGCTGAGCCATCCCAACGCGACGCCGGAGCGGCGGGAGGCATTGCTGGGGGGACAGCAGCCTTTCGCGGTGATCCTGGGCTGCTCCGATTCGCGGATTCCGCCTGAGATCATCTTCGACCGAGGCCAGGGCGATCTCTTCGTGATCCGCGTGGCGGGAAACGTGATCGACGATATCGTGCTGGGCAGCATCGAGTACGCGGCCCTGCACCTCGATACGCCCCTGGTTCTCGTGCTGGCGCACTCCGCATGCGGGGCCGTGGCGGCGGCACGGTCCGGCGGCGAGCTGGACGGACACCTGCCCTCCATCGCCGAGGCCCTCAGGCCCGCGGTGCACGACGTGGGCGAGAAGCCCCACGCGGCCGAGAAGGCCAACGCCCGGCATGTGACCCGCAAGCTTCTAAGCGAGGGAAAAGGCTTCGCGGAACTGGCCTCGGAGGGCAGACTGGCGGTGCTGCCCGCCTTCTTCGATCTGGAAAGCGGGCTCGTGGAACTGCTCGACTAGACGGGAGGACGATGATGCCCAGAATCGCCGTGCTGCTCATGATGCTGGTCGCCTTCGCCGTGGGTATCGCCGCCGATACGATCGTCCTCAAGAACGGCAAGCGCTACGACGGCAACATCATCGCCGAAAGGGCCGACTCGCTGGTCATTGCGGTGGAAGTGGCGACCACTCGTCAGAAGATCGACGTGGAGTGGATAACCATCGCCCGCGTGGATGTGGCCTCCATCCGCTACGAGGATCTGAGCAATGTGGAGTCCGACCTCACGATTCCCCGCGACCCCGACTACAACAGCATCATGTTCTGTCCCACCCCGGCCACCATGCCCAAGGGCGACTTCTACTTCCGCGACTTCGAACTCTACATCCTGAACTTCGGCTGGGGAGTCACCGAGTCCACCAGCCTGAGCTTCATGACGCACTTCCCCATCGTCAGCTTCATGGACTTCGGCTCCATCGGATTCAAGCAGCGCCTGATCGATCGGACGAAGCACCCTCTGGGCCTGGCCCTGGCCGGCAGCTATACCTTCGCCACCGAAGACATGGACGAGGACAGCTTCCTCACCGGTTCGCTCATCGTCGGGGCGGGCGATCGGGAGCGCAGCCTCAACCTGGCCGTCAATCAGAGCTACAAGAAGGGCGAAGATCCGTTCACGACCTTCGTTTTCGGTGCGGACAAGCGCATGAGCCGCCGCAGCAAGTTCTTCGTGGAGTACATGAACGCCACCGACTTCATCGACGACGAGGACCTGAGCGGGGGCTTCCTGAACCTCGGCGTTCGATTCTTCGGAAACGACTGGTCCTTCTCGCTTTCGGGATTCAGGCCCATGGCCGACACGGGCAGTTTCGTGGCCTGGCCCATGTTCATGTTCTCCTACCACGCCGAATAGCGACCACAAAAAACGGGGCGCCGGCCGGCGCCCCGATTGATTCATCGATGATAGATCGCCTAGTAGGCGCCCTTCACCTCGGACCAGCTAAAGGTGCCGGCCGGAGTGGTGACGTCGCCGTAGAAGCGGGCCATCCAGTAGAAGAGATCGCTGGGGCCTTCCCAGCCACCGCCGTAGTTCCAGTAGTGGGGAACCACGCTGCCGCTGTCCGCATGGGACAGCTCGGCGCCCACCACGACGTCGTAGCGGATGTAGTACAGGGTGCCACCGGTCAGGGCCACGGGGCTATCCAGATCGGCGCCCTGCCACTGGCGGTCGGCGACTTCGTCGTAGGTGGCCGAGGCCAGCACCGCGCCGTCGGGCAGTCCGCTACCGCTGTCGGCCAGGATGGAAACGGTGACCGTTCCGGCCATGCCGCCCGCGTAGAACTCCACGCGATTCAGGGTGTAGTCGGAAGCCGGGGTGTAGGGAAAACCGAAGGCCGAGGCGGCGTAGGTCCAACCGCTCGCGGGGGTCTGGGTGTCGTTCCATGCGTCGACCAGAGATTCGCGAGCGTCGCTGCCGGTACCCTGTCCGGTCATCTCGCCGGTGTAGAGTGCGCCGGCGTTCTGCTCGGCCAGGGCCGGGGCGGCGGCGATCAGAAGCAGTCCCATCAGAGCAATGATTTTCATGAGTCCTCCGTAGTGGCTTGGGTAGAGTCGCGAGGGGTATCTCGCAGAACATCCAGTATAGTTAGGCGGTGAGATAATTTCAACATTAAGAAATTAAGATTAAAGTGTCCGTTTAGCGGGCTCCGGCTCGGCGGCCGGGGTGGCATAAAGCGCTTGCGGTGCATCCACTTGCGGTTATGCTGGAAGGTACGCCCGAAAGGATGGCCATGGCCGATCTCAGTCTCGAGCTCTTCGGACTCCCCTTCCCGAACCCCCTATGGCCCGCGGCCGGACCCAATGTGCGCGACGGCGAGATGGTCCGCCGGCAGATTGAAGCCGGGGCCGGCGGGGCCGTGTGCAAGACCATCAGCTCGGTGGCGGCGCCGGTACCCAAGTATCACATGATGAACCTGGCCAAGAACCGCCGGGGCGGCATGCTCAACAGCGAACTCTGGAGCGAGCTGCCGCCGGAGGACTGGTTCCAGCGCGAATATGCCGAGGCCCTGAAGGCTCCAGCACCCATCATCGCATCCCTGGGATACACGGCCGAAGAGGTGGTGCGCCTGGGCAAGCTCGCCGCCGATGCGGGCGTGCATGCGCTGGAGGTGACGGTCCACTATGCCAAGGAGGAGCCCTGGCAGGTGATGAAGGCCCTGCGCGAGGCCGTGGACCTGCCCCTCATCGCCAAGATCAGCCCCCATGATCCCGCCACGGTGGTGGAGGCGGCGCTCAAGATGGAACCCTACGTGGACGCCATCGCCGCGGTGAACAGCCTGGGTCCGGCGCTGCGCATCGACATCGAAACGGGCGGGCGTATCATGGGCACCGAACTGGGATTCGGATGGCTCAGTGGACCGCCCATCAAGCCTGTGGCCCTGCGAATCGTTTTCGATCTTGCCCGACACCTGAAGGTACCGGTGATCGGCGTGGGGGGCATCCGCACCGGACGGGACGTCATCGAGTTCATGATGGCCGGCGCCAGCGCCGTGCAGATCTGCACCCAGAACATCTTCGAAGGACCGCCCATGTGGGCGCGGCTCATCAAGGAAATGAACGCCTGGCTCGACGCTCAGGGCTACGCCACCGCCCGCGAGCTGACCGGTCTCTACATCCGCAAGCTTGAAGCCGAGGGGGCGGGAATCCACGAAGGCGTGGGCACCGAAGGGCGCGTGCACTTCGAAGGTCCGCCGCCCACGGTGATCCCCGAGAAGTGCACCCTCTGCGATCTCTGCGTGAAGAGCTGCGAGTACGACGCCTTGCGCATCGACAAGGAAGAGGATCCCGAGGCCGTCATCGTCGAAGACGACAGGTGCTTCGTCTGCGGGCTCTGCGTGACCGTCTGCCCGACCGAAGCCCTGGTGATCGATCTGGACATAGAACTGGGACCGTCCGGGCCGGTGAGGCCCTGAGCTAGCAGCTGCCAGCTACCAGCCGCCAGCCAGAAAGCGAATGGAAGGACCGTGGCAAGAACGCTGATACGAAATGCGAAGCTTATCGCGACCCTCGACGAGGCGGGGCGCCGCATCGAGGGAGGGTGCATACTCGTCGAAGGAAATCGCATCTTGGCGACCTTCGAGGCGGGGGCCGAGCCGAAGGCCGATCGCGTCATCGACGCGTCCGGCATGTTGGTCACTCCCGGCCTCGTGAACACGCACCACCACTTCTACCAGACACTCACGCGCAACCTGCCCGGCGGGCAGGACGAGAAGCTCTTCGGCTGGCTGACCTATCACTATCCCGTGTGGCGGGGGCTGGACGAGGAGATGGTGGCCCTGTCCACACGCACGGCCCTGGCCGAGCTGCTGCTTTCGGGGTGCACGCTCAGCAGCGACCATCACTACATCTTCCCGAAGAACGCGGCTCCCGATCTCATCGATCGACAGATCGAGGTGGCCCGCGAACTGGGCATTCGCTTCCAGCCCACACGGGGTTCCATGAGCCTGGGCGAGAGTGCGGGAGGCCTGCCGCCGGACGATCTCTGCCAGAGCGAGGAGGCCATCCTCGAAGACAGTCGTCGTCTGCTAGCGCGCCATCACGACGAGGCCGAAGAGGCCATGATCCGTGTGGACCTCGCTCCCTGCTCGCCCTTCTCCGTGACCGAGGGGCTCATGCGCGAGACCGCGAAGCTGGCCCGCGAAACGGGTTGCCGTCTGCACACGCATGTGGCCGAGACGCTCGACGAAGAGACCTTCTGCCTGCGTGAAACAGGCAAGCGGCCCTACGAGCTCATGCAGTCCCTGGACTGGACCGGCGACGATGTCTGGTTCGCCCATGCCGTGCATCTGTCCGACGAGGAAGTCGCCCGCATGGCCGACACTAGCACGGGCATGAGCCATTGCCCGGGCAGCAACATGCGTCTGGGAAGCGGCGCGGCGCGCATCCGTGAATTGCTCGACGCCGGCGCGCCGGTGAGCCTGGCCGTGGACGGCAGCGCCTCCAACGACGTGAACCACCTGCTCGCCGAGGCTCGGCTCATGCTGCTCCTGGCCCGCACGCGCGAGAAGAAACACTGGCTGTCGGCCGAAGAGGTCTGGCGATGCGCCAGCTCCGGCGGCGCACGAGTGCTTGGGCGCGGCGCCCTGGGCTCCCTCGAGCCCGGCAATCTCGCCGACCTCGTGCTCTGGGATCTCGGCGGACTGGCCCTGGCGGGCGCCCAGAGCGATCCCCTGGCGGCCCTTCTTTTCTCGGCCCCCGCGCCCCGCGCGCACACCGTCATGGTGAACGGCGAACGGGTCGTGGAGAATGGTCGCATTCCCGGATTCGATGAGGCGGCGCAGGCGGCGGCCCACAACGCGGCGGCGGCGCGCTTGCTAGCCCGGTCGGGCCCTAGCCCTTGACAGCAAGCCAAATCTGTACAATAATGGAATTCAACTCCATTATTGTACAGATCGGATTGGCCGTGTATATACCCAGAGCCGCTGGCGAGACACTCCTGGAAATGGGCCAAGGCTTTCCTGTGCTTGTGATTACAGGCCCACGGCAGTCGGGGAAAACCACCTTGGCAAGAGCGGTTTTCCCGGAAAAACCTTACGTATCACTGGAAACACCCACGGATCTGGACTGGGCCCAGGAGGACCCCGAGGGCTTCCTGGATCGCTTTCCCAATGGCGCGATTCTCGACGAAGTCCAGCGATGTCCCGAGCTCTTCTCTTTCCTTCAGGTTCGCGTCGACGAGCAGCCGAAGATGGGCCACTACATACTGACGGGTTCTCAACAATTCGGCTTAAACGAGAGGATCACTCAATCGCTGGCGGGAAGGGCGGGTGGTCTTCGACTCCTTCCTTTTTCCTATGGTGAATTGTCAGAATACCGAGGACAGCCGAAGGAGCTGAATCATCTGCTCTGGAAAGGGCTTTATCCCCCGCTCTACGACCGACGCCTAAAACCCAACCACTGGTATGCGTCATATGTGGACACCTACCTGGAGCGCGACCTCAGGCAGATGCTGGCCGTACGGGACCTCAGCACATTTCGTCGATTCCTGAGGCTCGGTGCGGGCCGGACCGGGCAACTGCTTAACCTCGCTGACCTCGCTCGTGACGCGGGTGTCTCACCGAAGACGGCCCAGAACTGGTTGTCAATCCTTGAGGCGAGCTTCGTCGTGCATTTGCTTGCTCCTTATCACGGAAACTTCAGCAAACGCATGGTTAAATCGCCCAAGCTCTACTTCCTCGATACGGGCTTGGCTGCCTTCCTGATTGGAATCCAAGAAAAATCTCAGTTGGAGGTTCATCCCCTGCGAGGAGAGCTGTTTGAGTCCTGGGTAGTTTCCGAACTTTTGAAATCCCGCTTGAATCGCGGCCTGTCTTCGAATCTCTACTTCTGGCGGGACAGCCATGGTAACGAGGTTGATCTGTTAGTAGAACACGCCAACCGCATCGACGCCGTGGAGGTCAAGTCAGCTATCAGCGTACGCAAAGATGCGATCAGCGGCTTGAGCTATTGGGCAAAGCTCGGTCATAAAACACGGGGACGCTCAATTCTGTTGACCGGAGGAAAAACAAGTGGACGGAGGGGAGAAGTTGAAGTACTCGGATGGAATAGCATCGCTAAGATAGTGAGTATGGAAACCATGTACCTGAGAACCGACTTAGGATTGAAAGCTCTTTCCCGGCTTCCATGGTTGGCGACAAAGCTAACTGACTATGTGCCCGGGACAAGCTCCAGTCGCGAAATCACACGTCTAGTGGAAAACCAGCACTGGCCCCACATAAAGCGTCTGCTTGAAACAATTGACACCTTGGGTCCCAAGCTGAGTGAAATAGAAAGCAAACTCCTGGGGGACTGCAATGAACAGGAGTTCGGTGCTGTGCTGGCCGAGGTGGAGATTCTGAGACGCCTGGACCACGCCTGTGGGGACAAGGCAAGGGTTGTCCCAACAAGCAGCAAGAACAACACACCCGATTTTAGAGTGGAGGTGGAAGTCAACGGGGAGGGCCATGAGCTATTGATCGAACTCTACACGCCCATCGACAATTTCGGAAGGTACATCCTCGATCGCGGGCTAAGCAGGATTCACAACAACCTCGACGCTCCGTTTGGCTACAGGGCTACCGTAGAATTGAAATCGGATCTCGTCGACTATCCGGACGCCATTCCAAACAATGAAGGGGAAATCCGAGCTTGGCTTAGTCGATACAATATGGAACTAGCCGATTGGATCCAACAGGCCAAAGCCGGTGAGGAGTTCATCAAGGCTACCGGGTGGAAGAACCTCGAAATCAGGTTTGCTCTGGATGAGGTATTGGAAGATCCAGATGAAAGAGTGGTAGCCACGGGATATCCGACGGAGTCAATTGATACTCGCATCCTATTCGAGGAAGCTGATCCTGATGTCTTCAGGAAGGCGCGTTGGGCGAGGAAGCTGCTTGATAAAGTAAGAAACGCTCAAGCAGGGCCACCCAGGGGCCGGGCCCTGAGAGTGCTTCTTATCAACTTCGCAAGAGCGAACACTAGTGGCTTCGAGTGGCTGATGGAGGAATGGGCAACTGAAAGGATGAACTTGCATTTGAAGAAGCTTGTTTCAGACCTCGGAGGTCCGCCCCTCTACGATGTCGCCATTCCCTGTGTTGCGGAGTTTGATGGAGGATTCGCAGGCCCAGTGTTCTTTGGGAATGTGGATCCGCATGTTGCGCTTGAAGCATTGAGGCGTTCTGGATTGACGACACCGATTCCCCCCCCCAGCCGCATTTCGAAGGAGCAAGAGTCTGAAATTGTCCGAAGAATCGTAGAGGCTGGATCATGACGGGCATCGATATCACCCTGAACGGCCGGCGTTTGAGCATCGACACCGAGCCCGATCGAAACCTGCTCGAAATCCTGCGCGAGGCGAGCTGCTACTCGGTGAAGTTCTCCGATGAGAAGGGACAGGGCGGCGCCGACCTCATTCTGCTGGACGGTCATCCCGTGAGCGCGGTGACCCTGACGGCCCGCGACGCCGACGGGCGGAGCATCGAAACCCTCGAAGGCCTGCGCGACAGGCCCGAGATGCGGCGCCTCATGGACATCTTCCTGGCCGAAGGCGCCGTTCAGTGCGGCTACTGCACGCCGGCCATGCTCATCGCGCTTGAAGGACTGCGTCGCCGGCGCCCCCGGCCCGATGCCGAGGAGATCGCCGAGGCCATGGCGCCGGTACTCTGCCGATGTACCGGTTACGTGAAGACCCTGCGCGCGGCGCGGGTCTTTTTCGGCCTCGAAGAAGCGAGGGATCCGAAGAGCCGCGAAGATCATCGCGTACTGGGTCATGACACCCTGCGGGTGGACGGCAGGGCGCTGGCAGAGGGGCGCCCCGTCTTCGCCGAGGATCGATCCTTCGAGAATCTCGCGCACATGAAGATCCTCGGAAGCCCCGTGCCTCATGCCCGCATCGTGGAGATCGACGACGCCAGGGCCCGCGCACTGCCGGGGGTCATCGATCTGATCACCTGGAAGGACGTGCCCCGGCGCGTCTATACGACGGCCGGCCAGGGTTACCCAGAGCCGAGCCCCTATGACACCTATATGCTCGATGAGAAGGTGCGGCATGTGGGAGATCGGGTCGCCCTGGTGGTGGCGGAAAGCGCGGAGATCGCGGCACGGGCCTGCGAGCTGATCGAGGTGGAGTACGAGGAACTGCCCTTCGTCATCGATGAGCGCGAGGCGGCAGAGGCAGGGGTTCTGCTCTACGACGGCGCGCGGCCCGAGGATCCCGCCGCCCATGAACTCTTCTGGCCCGCCGATCCGTCGAAAAACCTCGCCGCGACCACCGAACTGGAGATCGGCGACTTCGAGGGCGGTCTGTCCGCCAGCGAGACCGTGATCGAGAGGGAGTACCGCACGCACCAGGTTCAGCCCTCATCCATCGAGCCCCACGTGGTCACCAGCTGGCTGGATCCCCACGGTCGCCTGAACATCGAGAGCGCCACGCAGGTGCCCTTTCACCTGCGGCGGGTGGTGGCCAGGTTGCTCGACCTGCCCGTGTCGCAGATTCGCGCTCGGAAGCCGCGCATCGGCGGCGGCTTCGGCGGCAAGCAGGAGATTCTGGGCGAGGAGCTCTGCGCTCTCGCCACCCAGCGCACGGGACGCGCCGTCAGGCTGCGATACACGCGGGAAGAGGAGTTCATCGCCGCGCGGGGACGGCATCCCCAGCGCGTGCGCTTCAGGGCCGGCTTCGACGCGGCGCAGAAACTGAAGGCCCTCGAGATGGACATCCTGGAGAACACCGGCGCCAATGGCGCCCACGCGCTCACCGTCATGAGCGTGAGCGCGCAGAAGGGGTTGAGCCTGTATCCCGCGCCCAACATGCTTCACCGGGGCCGTGCCGTTTACTCGAACATGGTGCCGGGCGGAGCCTACCGCGGCTATGGCGCCCCCCAGGCTTTCTGGGCCCTCGAGTGCTTCATGGACGAGGCGGCGGCGGAGCTGGGCGTCGATGCCATCGCCCTTCGCCTGGACAACGTGCTCCGCGTGGGACAGCCCATGGACGTGCTCGAGAAGATGGGCGAAGGCCGCGAGGGTTTCGCCACGAAGCTCATGAGCGGCGCCGTGGAAGAGATCATCCGCCGCGGCCGGGCGGCCATCGGCTGGGATGACTTCAAGCCGAACTCGCCCGGCGATCGCATGCGGCGCGGTCTAGGCATGGCCCTGGTCATGCAGGGCTCCGGCATCCCCGGCATCGACATGGGCTCGGCCTTCCTGAAGATGAACGAGGACGGAAGCTTCAACCTGTCGGTGGGCGCGACGGATCTGGGAACGGGCAGCGACACGGTGCTGGCGCAGATCGCCGCCGAGGTGCTTGAGGTTCCCGTGGACAAGATCGTGGTGCGCGCGAGCGACACCGACCTGACGCCCTTCGACACCGGCGCCTACGCTTCGAGCACTACCTACATCACCGGAGGAGCGGTGAAGAAGGCGGCCGAGGAGTTGAAAGCAAAGATCCTGGCTTGGGGTGCCGAGCATCTCGGCTGCGAGGCTTCCGCCGCCGTCATCGAGGAAGGCGTGGTACGCGGACCCGATGGGAGCATAGACTATGCGGGAATCGGCACCAAGAGCCTCTACACCGAACGCCAGGAGCAGCTCATGGCTTCGGCCAGCCACCTGTCCTACGACTCACCGCCACCCTTCGCGGCCCAGTTCGCCGACATCGAAGTGGACACCGAGACCGGCGAGATCCGCGTGCGCAAGTTCGTGACCGCCGTGGACTGCGGCACCGTGCTCAACCCGCCCATGGCCGAGGGACAGGTCGAAGGCGCCGTGCTCCAGGGCATCGGCTTCGCCCTTCGCGAGGAGATGGGCTACGACGAGCAGGGGCGGCCTCTGGCCCGGGACTTCGAGACCCACGGAATCTTTCGCGCCGATGAGGCTCCGCGGCAGGAGGTCATCTTCGTGGAGGATGCCGATCCCACCGGACCCTTCGGCGCCAAGGCCATCGCGGAGATCTGCATCAACGGTCCCGCGCCAGCCATCGGCAACGCCCTGGCGAATGCCTGCGGCGTGCGCCTTCGCGAGACACCCCTGAAACCCGAGAAGGTGCTCGCGGCCCTGAAGGAACGGGCGTGATCGCTTCCGTCGAGGACCGCAGCCGCATCCGCGATTTCTGCCGCCGCGATCCCGCGCGCTATGTCTTCCATCTGGGCGACCTCGACGATCTGGAATGGGAGCAGAGCCGTTACTTCGCCCGGCTGGACGGGGGCGAGATCGACGAACTCATGCTCGTCTACCATGGGCTGTCCCTTCCCAGCGTGCAGCTCTTCGGACGTCGGGGTGAACTCGGCACGGCCTGCCGCGATTTCTTCCCCGAACTCCCCGAGGCCTTTCATCTGCACTGCCATGACGAGGATCTTCCCATCCTTGGGGAAGCCCTCGACCTGGAAGAAGGTGGGCTACTCCATCGCATGCACTGGCAGGACTATCCCGATGACCTGCGACCGCCGTCCATACCGGCGCGGCTCCTCGATCAGAACGATCTTCCCGCCCTGGTGGATTTTCTGAACGAGGCTTTCCCCACGGCCTTCTTCGAGGCCCACCAACTCGCAAAGGCAAAATTCACAGGATGTTTCCTGGGCGGCCGTCTCGTGTCCTGCGCGGGTTTCCACGTGCTCTCCTACGCGGAAGGAGTGGGAGCCCTGGGAAGCATCGCGACCCATCCGGAAATGCGGGGGAAGGGCTACGCCGCCTCGGCCACCCTGAGGCTCATGGAGGAAGTACGGGGAAGCATTCCCCTTCTTGCGCTCAATGTGCAGGTCGACAATACATCCGCGGTAAGCCTCTACCGCAATCTTGGATTCCGAGACGTCTTTCGCTATCGGGAGACATCGGCCACGCGGCTTCCACTAGACTAATTCTCTCATTTTCCCGGCCCCCATGGTTCAAGGTATTGGCCCTTCCCGCCGATACAGATTGTGGCGGTGAATTCCTTTCACTGTAGGGGATTGACCGATTCTGGAATTACCTGCTTTTCCGGAGAGGCCAATGGGCAAAATCATCAAAGAGCACATGCCGCCGTCGGGCAAGACTCCGCCTCTTGCCCCGAACGGGAGGTCCGGTCCCCCGGGCAATGGCCTCCAGCGAGAGGCCGAGAAGACCAAGACCACCTCGGCGTTCATCACGCGCATCTATCACCACTTCGACGTGAAGTCCTCGCTCCAGGATCTGGACTCCCAGTTCCTGCACGCGGCCCAGGACCTGCTCGGCGTGGACGGTGCGGCCATCCTGGTCAAGGGGGCCAACGGCGACGGCTACACGCTGCGCACCGCCGAAGGCATGATGCACGAGTCGAAGCTCTCGCTGAATCCCGCGGGGCTGCCCATCCTTGGCCCGGTGGAACTCTACTACCGGAATTCCGACACGCCGCCGGACGAGGTGGGACAGTGCCTCCTCGACGCCACCGGCATGCCCTACGTGCTATGGGCTCGTCACGTGGACGGGAACCTGGCCCTGCTGCTGGGGAAGGAGCTCGAGGAGGCCAGGGAGCATCCTCCCTTCACGGACAATTCGGGTCATGTGGCCTATTCCGCCCTGCAGGTCTATTCGGATCTGCTCGAGAAGCGCGAGGCCCATCGCGAGAGCTTCGAAAGCGAACTGCGATTCCGCACGATGATGGAGAACATTCCCGCCGGCATCTTCCGCGTGAGCCGAGAAGGACGCCTACTGCGCTCCAATCCGGCCCTGGCCACCCTGCTCGGCTATGAGAACGTAGATAGACTCGGGGACAGGTCCATCTGGGACTACTACTCCGAGCCCGCCGAGGGCAAGGCGGTGATCCAGGAGCTTCTGGAGAAGGGCGCGGTATTGGATCGCGAGGTCCTGCTAAAACGCATCGACGACAGCGAGGTCTGGGCGAGCACCACGGTTCGCGCCGTGCGGGGTCGCGACGGTCGCATCCTCTGCTTCGACGGCAGCGTGGTGGACATCGACCACCGCAAGAAGATGGAGCAGCAGCTCCACGAGAGTTATCTGCTCGCCACCGAGGCCCTGCAGGGAACCGTGCAGGCCATCATGCGCATGGCCGAACTGCGCGATCCCTACACCGCCGGCCACCAGGAGCGCGTGGCGCAGCTGGCCCGGGCCATCGCCCGGGAACTGGGCGTCGAGGAGAACCGGGCCCAGGGCGTTTTCGTTGCGGGCATCCTGCATGACGTGGGCAAGATCTACGTACCGTCGGAGATCCTGAACAAGCCGGGCAAGATCACCGAACTCGAGCACAGCGTGCTGAAGACCCATGTGGAAGTGGGATACGAGGTGCTGCGCCCCGTCAGGTTCCCCTGGCCCGTGGCCGAGGCCGTCTATCAGCATCACGAAAGACTGGACGGAAGCGGCTACCCGCGCGGGCTCACCGAACCGGAGATCATTCTCGAAGCTCGCATCCTGGGCGTGGCCGACGTGGTGGAGGCCATGCTGTCCCACCGGCCCTATCGTCCGGGTCTGGGTCTGGAGAGGGCTCTCGAGGAGATCCAGAGCAAGAGCGGTACGGTCTACGACGCCAGCGTCGTGGAGGCTTGCGTGCATCTGTTCCGAAACCGGGGATTCGAGTTCCGCTAGATCAGCGGTTCTTCGCCAACTTGCCAAGCTCCCAGTTCAGAAGACGCCGGATCATCTCACGGCGATAGTCCGCCGTGGCGCGGATGTCGTCGATGGGAGAAGCTTCCTCGGCCGCAAGATCCGCCGCCTCGGCGATGGTCTCATCATCCAATACGCGACCCTCGAGACAGCCTTCCGCATCGCGCACTCTAATCACGGTGGGAGCCACCGAACCCATGGCAATACGCGCCAGGGCGACCCTGCCTTCCCGCTCGACGATCAGGGCGGCGAGATTCACCACCGCGATGGCCATGGCCTCCCTGGGCGCCAGCTTCACGAAGAAACTCAGGGCATCGGTCGGCGGTTCGGGAAGCTCGATCGAAACGATGATCTCGCCGGGCTCGAGGACGGTTTCCCCCGGCCCACTGGCGAGCTCGGCCACGGGTAGGCGTCGGCGATCGGTCACGCAGACCGCTTCATGAACCACGAGCGGGGGAACCGTATCGGCGGCGGGCGAGGCGTTGGCGAGGTTTCCGCCCAGGGTGGCGCGATTGCGGATGGCGCGGGCCGCGAAGTGCTCGATGGCCCGCAGCAGGGCGGGGAAGGGACGCAGCTCCGGCGACTCATGCAATTCCGACAGGGGTGTCGCGGCGCCGAGGCGAAGGATCCCGTCCTTTCCTTCGATGCCCTGGAGTTCGGGAAGGGCCTTCAGATCCACTAGGCCGGGAGGCCAGGCTTCATCGCGGCCCAGGCGCAACAGAAGATCCGTGCCGCCCGCAAGCCCACGTGCGCCGCTGACGGCGAGAGCCTCGGCGGCCTCGCCCAGGTTTTTGGGACGGCGATAGTCCAATCAATCAGTCCTCGTAGCCCGGAACCTTTTTGAGCTCTCCGAAGAAAACATCGCGATCGCCCTCGCCGGCAATCTCGTCGCCCGCCTTCTTGGCCAGGCCCAGGAAGAGCCTCTGGCATTCGAAGTTCTTTCCGAGCTGTTGGGCGCGAGCCATGGCCTCGTAGGCGAAGGCGATGTCGAAATCGCCGATCTCGTTGTCCTTGCAGATATTCAAGGACAGGGTCGCGTGGCGAAGCGCCTCCGGATGGCTTCCCGCCGCGGCGTAGGCGCGCGACACCAGGTAGTGCCCGCGGGCCAGATTCACGGGCTCGCCCACCTGCGACCAGTGAAAGAGCGACGCGTGGGCGCGGTCAACCAAACGATTGGCCTCTTCCTCGCTGAGGCCGTTCGCTTTGTCTATGAAGTCCCAGCTGGTGTTGTTGAGCTCCACCGCGAAGAACTTGTGCATCTCCTTTACCTTGGACTCGTCCATCAGACTCCCTTCCGGGCCGCCTCTTCGACGGCATCGATGATCTTCGAGTACCCCGTGCATCGGCAGACGTTGCCCGCCAATCCCTCACGGATCTCCAAGCGGTTTCCCGCCCGACCGCGATCGATAAGATCGGCCGCGCTCAGGACCATCCCCGGGAAACAGTAGCCGCATTGAACGGCATGGGTTTTTTCCATGGCCACCTGGACGGGATGATCCAGCCCCTCCACGGTGACTATCTCCGCGCCGTCGCATTCCACGGCGAGGATCAAGCAGGAGTTCACGGGACGACCGTCGAGCAGCACGGTGCAGGCCCCGCATTCGCCTTCGGCGCAGACTTCCTTGGCGCCGGTGAGGCCGAGATCCTCGCGAAGGAAGTCGAGCAGTCGACGGGTCGCCGGCACGCGACGCCGGAGCGCGCGACCGTTGACCGTCAGCTTGAGCTCGATGTCCCTCACGGCAGATCTCCAAGTTTCTCCACGAGCTTCGGCTCCTCCCAGAGGGCCGAAGTGGCGGCACTGTCCTTGAGGCCGTGCCCCGTGATGATCGCCACCACGAGCGCCTCGCGGGGGAGCAGGTCTTCGGCCAGGGCCTTCTTCACGCCGGCCACCGCGGCCGCGGCCGCCGGTTCGGCGAAGACGCCTTCCCTGCGCGCCAGAAGATTCATGGCCTCGACGATCTCCTCGTCGCTCACGCGAAGGCCGAAACCCTGGCTTTCCTTCACGGCCCGCAGGGCTCTT
>CAYPGS010000030.1:0-46485 GCA_964410395.1 uncultured bacterium | reverse complement strand
TTCGTTTCCCAGGCGGGATCCCAATAGAAGCGGTAGTTCTCGGCCTCGCCGATGGAGATGTAGGCCACCGGCATCTTGCCGCTTTCCTCGATGGCGGCGATCTCGTGGGCTGCCCACTCGCCGGCCTCGGTTCCATCGGAGGAGTAGTCCATGACGATGAAGTCGAAGGTGCGGTTGTTCTGGATCTCGCTGATGGAGATGCCCTGCAGCTGGTAGGCCCAGCTGCGCACTTCGGACATGTTGGAGGGGGGCGAATCGTCGACGTCGGCGAGAGTCGTGCCGGACAGCAGAACCAGGACCGCCCCTTTCCACCATTTCATTTATTGCACTCCCCTTCCTTGTTCGGATCAGTATAGCATCCTGCCGCTGCCATTGTACACGTGTACAACCCCGTGTCATTGGGTAGACTCCGATATTGCCAGATCGATCAGAGGAGCCCCCATGAAAGCCATCCGCATTCACGAACACGGCGACTTCGACGTTCTCAAGGTCGAAGGGCAGCCTCGCCCCAAGCCCGGCGCCGGTGAGATCCTGCTTGAGATGCGCTACTCCGCGCTGAACCATCTGGACACCTGGGTGCGCCGCGGCGTACCGGGCCACAAGTTCCCCCTTCCCATCACACCGGGTTCGGACGGCTCGGGCGTCATCGCCGAGCTCGGCGAGGGCGTGGAGGGCTTCGAGGTCGGCGAGGCCATCGCCATCGCGCCGGGATACTCCTGCGGCGACTGTCCCGCCTGCATCGAAGGCAATGACCACTACTGCCGCCGCTACGGCATCTACGGAGAGTCCACCGACGGCTGCCAGTGCGAGTACTTCGTCCTGCCGGTCAGAAACGCTCTCAGGATTCCCGAGGGACTGTCCCTCGAAGCCGCCGCGGCCATTCCGCTGGTCTTCCTCACCGCCTGGGAAATGCTCGTGGCCAAGGCCCGTATTCGCGAAGGCGACACCGTGCTCGTGCAGGCGGCGGGCAGCGGCGTGGGCAGCGCCGCCATTCAGATCGCGCGTCACTTCGGCGCGCGGGTGATCGCCACGGCGGGCAGCGAGTCCAAGCTCGAAAAGGCCAGCGACCTGGGCGCTCACGAAACCATCAATTACGAGGAAAGTGATTTCGCGAAGGAAGTCCGCCGCATCACCGAGAAGCGCGGCGTGGATATCGTGGTTGAGCACACGGGCGCGGCCACCTTCGCGGGCAGCTTGCGCTCTCTCACCGGCGGCGGGCGCATCGTCACCTGCGGAGCCACCAGCGGCGCCGAGATCACGGCCGATCTTCGTCCCATCTTCTTCAAGAACCTGGCGATCCTCGGAAGCACCATGGGGCGGCGCGACACCTTGCCCGAGATCCTGCGCCTTGCGGCCGAGGGCACGTTCCAGGCGGTCATCGATCGGGTGCTGCCCATGGAGGATGTCGCCGATGCCCACCGCGCCATCGCCGAGCGCGCGCAAACTGGGAAGGTGCTTCTGCGGATCGCCTAGGACACCTCATGCGTTTTCGTGATAAACTGATAGAGTATTTTCACCATGAGCCGGGAGGATGACGATGCGTAAACTGTTCTGCCTTCTTCTTTCCATCCTGACCATCATTGCCTTGAGTTCCACCGCCATAGCCGAAGCCATCACCGGCACGACCGTCTTCGCTCTGCGCACTCCGAACGCCAACTACTTCGATTTGGAACAGGAGGGCGAGGCCATCCTGGGACACCTTCCCCTGGGTGCCGTCGATGAGATCGCGACGCTCAAGACCACGCTCGATATCGACCAGGCGGCCTGGGGCAACCTCTGGACCCTGGTTCCCGTGCCGCAATACGAGGACGGTACCCTGGCGACCGAGGCGGAGATTCTGTTCAGCGTGCGGGTATCGCTGTTCGATGTGTACCACGTCATCGTCGGCGGTCAGTACAATCACTACGAAGTTCACGCCACATGGACGGGCGGGGAGGGAGTCTATCTGGAACAGTTCACCTCTGGGGGCTGGCAGACCCTAGCGGGTATGACTCGCGTGGAGATCACCTCCTACGCCTTCCGCCAGGGATCGGTCGGCGCCGCGCCCATGGACTTCGGTCAACTCAAGTCCCTCTTCGAATAGACCTCCGTTCACGCATACCAAAACCCCCGCCCACTCGGACGGGGGTTTCTTGCTGGTCGCTGGTAGCTGGCAGCTATTCCGCTTCCGGCACCGGGTGCGCGATATCCTTGAGGCGCGCCTCGTAATCGAAGCCCTTGAAGGTGGGGCTCTCTTCATTGTGACAGGCCGTGCAGGTGGCCTCGTCGATGGCCGTCAGGCCCAGGGTCGTGCCGTCCACCTCGCCCGCGAAGATGGCCTTCATGTCCTTCTTCTTGTAGTAGGCGCTGCCGGCGCCATGGCAGCTCTCGCAGCCCACGCCGTTCTCCGGCAGAATCTTGGCGGCCAGATCGCCCGCTCCGTGACCGGTGACATGGCACTTCAGGCACTCGTCCGCTTCCTGCGGATTGTCGATGCCCATGCCCGCGGCGATCTCCATGGACTGGTCCGTCGCCAGGGTCGCGAAAGCGCCCGCGTGGGGACCCTCGGACCAAAGACGGAACTGTTCGCCGGCCTCAGGCTTCTTGTGGCACATCTTGCACTTCTTCACGCCCATGTAGCTGAAGTCCTCGGCCATGGCCGTGAACGCGAAGCCGGCGACGAGCACCAGCGCAGCCAGCATGATGACGGTTTTCTTCATGATCCTCTCCCTGCTAAGGGTTCTCCTCCTAGACCGCTAGAAGAGCTTGAGCTTCTTGTGCTTGGTGAGCGAGTAGCTCAGACTCTCCAACGCGATCGCCAGATTGACGTTCCTGATATATACGGGCTCGGGAACATTAAGCTTCACGGGTGAGAAGTTCAAGATGCCCTCGATGCCCGCTTCGACCAACTGGTCCGCCACCTCCTGTCCCGCATGGGCCGGTACTGTAATGACACCGATTCGTGCCTCGGAGTCACGTACGATCTCGCCCAAACGGTCCATGCTGTGGACGCTTACGCCTTCCCAGTCCTTGCCCACCTTCGAAAGATTGTGGTCGAAGATAGCACAAATATGGAAGCCCTGCCGGTGGAATTCCTCATACTGGAACAGGGCGTGGCCCAGGTTGCCCGCCCCCACCAGCACGACCTTCCAGCTGCGGTCGATGCCGAGTATTTTTCCTATGCTCTCCCGCAGGTGATCAACGTTGTAGCCCAGGCCGCGACGACCGAAGCTGCCGAAGCTCGAGAAGTCCTTGCGCACCTGGGCGCTGGTGATGCCGCAGCGATCGGCGAGGCGGTCGCTGGAGATGGTCTCCTCGCCTTCCCCTTCCACGTCGCCCAGGATCCGATAGTAGTTGGAAAGCCTGCGCACCGTGGCTTCGCTGACGCCCGCCTTGATATTGCCAGTGCTTTCGTCTCGCATCGGTCTCCTTAAGCGGGTTCCTCTTCACCGTTGCCGTTGGCGGAGATCAAGGCCACCGATACCACCTGATCCCCGTCGTCCAACTGTACCATTTTCACGCCCTGCGTGTTACGGCCGATCTGGGAAATTCCCTCCACCGACTGGCGGATCATGATGCCGCCCCGGGTGATCAGGATGATCTCATCTTCCGGGTGCACGGGCAAGGTGGTCACCACGTTGCCGTTGCGTTCGGTGGTCTTGATGTCGATGACGCCCAGCCCGCCGCGGCCCTTCACCGGATAGTCCTCCAGGTCGGTGCGCTTGCCGTAACCGTGTTCGGTAACGGTGAGCAGCGATGTCTCGCCGCTGAGCACCACCATGGCCACCACGTGCTCCTCGCCGCGCAGGCCCACGCCGCGAACGCCGCGGGCGCTTCGACCCATGGGGCGGATCTCATCCACCGAGAAGCGAATGCTTCGGCCGCCCGACTTGGCCAGGAGGATGTCTTCCTCGGGGCCCACCAGCGCGGCGCCGATAAGGTAGTCGCCCTCCTTCATGCCCTGGGCCACCACGCCTCCGCGACGACGGCGGGCGAAGTCGGACAGGGGCGTGCGCTTGACCTGTCCGCTGGCGGTTGCCATGACCACGAAGCGGTTAGGCTCGTCGAATCCCTTCACCGTGACCACGGCCGCGGCCTTCTCGCCGGACTGCAGGCCGAGCAGGTTCACGAAGGCCTTGCCCCGTGCGGTGCGCCCGCCGGCGGGAATCTCCCAGACCTTGAGCTGGTGCACGCGACCCTTGTTGGTGAACACGAGGATCGTATCCACCGCCGAGGCCACCTCCACCTGCTCCACGAAATCCTCTTCCTTGGACTTCATGCCCGCCACGCCGCGTCCGCCGCGACGCTGGCGGCGATAGCTGTCCAGGGGCGTACGCTTGACGTAGCCCTCGTGGGTGATGGTGATGGCCATCTGTTCGTCGGGAATCAGGTCCTCGGCCTCGAAGTCTTCGAGTCCGGGCGCGATCTCCGTGCGGCGGGGTTCGCTGTAGCGATCCTTGAGCCCGGCGAGATCCTCACGGATGAGGTTCAGCACCATGTTGCGGTCGGCCAGAATCGCGCGCAGGCGATCGATGGTCTCCTGCAGCTCCTTGTACTCGGCCTCGAGCTTCTCGCGTTCCAGGCCGGTGAGCCTGGCCAGGCGCATGTCGAGGATCGCCTGGGCCTGCAGCTCGCTCAGGGTGAAGCGCTCCATGAGCTGAGCCCTCGCCTCGTCGGGATCGGCGCTGGCCTTGATGATCTTCACGACCTCGTCGATGTTCTCCACGGCCACCAGCAGGCCCTGCACGATGTGCGCGCGCTCCTCGGCCTTGCGCAGGTCGAACCTCGTGCGGCGCACGATGACGTCCTCGCGGTGCTCGAGGAAGGCGTCCATCATGTCCTTCAGGCTGCACTGCTTGGGCTGGCCCTTCACAAGGGCCAGCATGTTCACGCTGAAGCTCTGCTGCAGCTGGGTCATCTTGAAAAGCTGATTGAGGATGACCTGGCTCTGCGCGTCCTTCTTAAGTTCCACCACCACGCGCATGCCGCTGCGGTCCGATTCGTCGCGGATGTCGCGGATACCGGTGATCTTCCCGTCCTTCACCAGCTCGGCGATCTTCTCGATCATCGTCGACTTGTTCACCTGATAGGGAATCTCGCTGATGACGATCCAGTCGCGGCCGCCCTTGGCCTCGGGCTCGATCTCGGCGCGTCCGCGCACGAGGATTCGCCCGCGGCCCGTATCGAAGGCGCGGCGAATGCCCTCGGTGCCGTAGATGATGGCGCCGGTGGGGAAATCGGGACCCTTGATGAAGGTCATGAGCTCGCTCACGCTGATCTCGGGCTCGTCCATGTAGGCGAGCATGCCGTCGACCAGTTCGGTGAGGTTGTGCGGCGGAATGTTCGTGGCCATTCCCACGCCGATACCCGTGCTGCCGTTCATGAGCATGTTCGGCACGAGCCCCGGCAACACAGAAGGCATCTGGCGGCTCTCGTCGTAGTTGGGGACGAAATCCACCGTCTCCTTGTCGAGATCGGCGAGCATGTCGGCGGCCACCTGGGTCATGCGCGCTTCGGTGTATCGCTCGGCCGCGGCGTTGTCTCCGTCCACGCTGCCGAAGTTGCCCTGACCGTCCACCAGGGGATATCGCAGCGAGAAGTCCTGCGCCATGCGCACCATGGTGTCGTACACGGCCGTGGTTCCGTGGGGATGGTAGTTGCCCGTGGTGTCGCCGGTGATCTTCGCGCTCTTGCGATAGGGACGTCCGGGCCGCAGGCCCAGGTCGTTCATGGCCGTGAGGATGCGCCGCTGCACGGGCTTGAGCCCGTCGCGCGCATCGGGAATCGCGCGCGAGATGTTGACCGACATCGAGTAGGCCAGATAGGAGCGCTTCATCTCCTGTTCGATGTCGATGGGAAAGATCTGTTCGCCAGTGGCCATGGTGTCCCTTCGGGAGCTTCCAGCTACCAGCTACCTGCCTCCAGCCAGACTCATTTCATGCTGGTGGCTGGCTGCTGGCCGCTGGCGGCTATACGTCTAACTCTTCAACCGTATCCGCGTACATCTCGATGAACTGCCGGCGGCTCTCCACCTCGTCGCCCATGAGGATGGTGAAGATGCGATTCGCCTCCACCGCGTCGTCCAGCCGCACCTGGATGAGATTGCGGTTGGCCGGATCCATGGTGGTTTCCCAGAGCTGCTCGGGATTCATTTCACCGAGACCCTTGTAGCGCTGCATGTAGACCTGCTTCGAGGAACCGCCCATCTGGGCCATCTTGCTCTCGAGTTCCTCCTCGCCATAGACGTAGACCTCCACCTTCCCCTTCTTCAGGCGGTAGAGGGGCGGCTGCGCGATGTAGACCAGCCCCTGCTCGAGCAGCTGGGGCATCTTCCGGAAGAAGAAGGTCAGCAGCAGGGTGCGGATATGCGCACCGTCCACGTCGGCGTCGGTCATGATGATGATCTTGCCGTAGCGCCGTTTTTCGATGTCGAACTCCGCGTCGATGCTCGTGCCGATGGCCGAGATGATCGTGCGAATCTCTTCGTTGGAGAAGACCTTGTTGGCCGCGGCCTTCTCCACGTTCAGGGGTTTGCCCTTGAGCGCGAGGATGGCCTGGAAGCTGCGGTCCCGGCCCTGTTTCGCGCTGCCGCCGGCGCTGTCGCCCTCAACCAGGTAGAGTTCGGTCTTCTCGGGATCGCGTTCGCTGCAGTCGGCGAGTTTTCCAGGCAGGGATCCGCTGTCCAGGGCGCTCTTGCGCCGCGCCATGTCGCGTGCCTTGCGCATGGCCTCGCGAGTCCGAGCGGTGGACACGCACTTGTCGCTGATGGCCTTCGAGGGCGCGGGGTTCTCTTCGAGCCAATCCCCGAACTTGCTGCCGACCAGGCCTTCCACGATGCCGCGGACCTCGCTGTTGCCCAGCTTGGCCTTGGTCTGTCCCTCGAACTGCGGTTCGGGGATGCGCACGCTCACCACCGCGGTGAGTCCTTCGCGCACGTCGTCGCCGCTCAGGTTCGTGCCGCCCTTGCCGTTCTTCCCGTTCTTGGCGTGGCTCTGAACGTAGTTGTTCAGGGTTCGCGTGAGCGCCGCCCGGAAGCCGGCCAGGTGGGTGCCGCCCTCGAGGGTATGGATGTTGTTGGCGAAGCTCAGCACGTTGTAGTTGTAGCCCTCGTTGTACTGGATGGCCACTTCCACCATGACCCCGTCGCGGTTGCCGAGTAGATAGAAGGGCTCGTCGTGCAAGGGGTGCTTGCCCTGGTTCATGAACTGCACGAATTCCACGATGCCGCCCTCGTAGAGGTACTCGCGCTTCTCGCTCGTGCGCTCATCGAAGAGCGAGATCTTCAGGCCCTTGTTCAGGAAGGCCAGTTCGCGCAGACGACGTCCGAGCACCGTGAAGTCGAACTCCACCGTGTCGAAGATTTCGGGATCGGGCCTGAACTGGATGACCGTGCCCGACTCCTCGATGGTCTCCCCCGCCGAGATCTCACGCACCTCTTCCTTGGCGATGCCCCTCTCGTACTCCTGGAAGTAGGCCTTGCCCTCGCGCTTCACCGTGGCGCTGGTGTAGATCGAGAGAGCGTTCACCACGCTCACGCCCACGCCGTGCAGTCCGCCGGAAACCTTGTAGCTGTCGCTGTCGAACTTGCCGCCCGCGTGCAGGGTGGTCATGACCACCTCGAGGCTGTTCTTGCCCTCGCCCGCGTGCATGTCCACCGGGATGCCTCGCCCGTTGTCGGTCACCTTCACCGAGCCGTCGTCGAGGATCTCCACGCGGATCTCGTCGCAGACGCCGGCCATGGCCTCGTCGACGGAGTTGTCCACCACCTCGTAGACGAGATGATGCAGTCCGTCGGGCCCCGTTCCGCCGATGTACATGGCGGGACGCTTGCGCACGGCCTCCAGTCCCTTGAGGACCTGGATGTTCTGAGCTCCGTATTCCTGTGCTGCCATTTTCGCCTTGGTCTCTCCCGGGCTCATCGACCCGTAATCCTGATATCCGATACCAGTCCGGAACCGAATCTCTCGTTGACGCGCGCAAGGATCTGCGGCTTGAGGAACTGCAGTTCCTGCGCCCAGGCCGCGCTCTGCACCTTCAGGTAGAGAATTCCCCTTTGAACCCGCAGAGCCTGACTGAACTTCGCCATATCGGGTCCGACCATCTCGGCCCATCCCTCCACCACGCGGCGTTCCTGCAGGCGCTTCTCCAGACCCATCCCCCGCATGACGTTCGCAAGGACGTCACCAACGGGGACGAAGGTCCCTTCCTTCTTGGCGGCGGGTTTAGGGTTCAAGGAATCCTCATTCCGGATCTACGCGGCCGGCCTCTACTCTGAACACCCGCGATGCGGGAAAGAGCCCGGCGAGAGAGCCATCCGGCCTGGGGGTAGCAAGAAACGTCTGATACTGCCGTCCCACAAGGGCACAGAGCCGCTCCCGACGGCCGGGATCCAGCTCGCTGAACACGTCGTCCAGAACCACCACGGGGCGGTCCCGCCTGAGCCGGTCCAGCAGTTCGGCCTGGGCCAGTTTCAGGGCGATGGCCGCCGAGCGCTTCTGCCCCTGTGAAGCATATTTTCGGGCATTTCGGCCGTTAATGTCAATGCGCATATCGTCCCTATGAGGACCTGCTAACGTGTTTCTTTTCAACGACTCAGAGAAGGCCAACTCCTCCAGGGAGGCCCGGAAGGAGTCCCGGGCGGAGGCCTCGTCGATCCCCGAAATCGGGGACCTATAAGCCAAATGAAAGGGCCCTTCCTCACCGCTCATCTCCCGGTAGAATCCCTCGGCGTGGCCGGCCAGCACCTCTAAATGGCGCACCCTCTCAAGGTGAATTTTTGCGCCGAATTCCACCAGTTTCGTGGTCCAGGCGTCCAGTTCCCGGGGAGATCCGCCCTCCCTGAGCAGGCGGTTCCGCTGGCGGAGCACCCGCTTGTAGGACAGCAGGTCGCGCAGATAGTCCGAGTCGATCTTCGAGAGCGTGAAATCGAGATAGCGGCGCCGAAGTTCCGGCATGCCGCCCACCAGTTCCACATCGCTGGGTCCGAAGATCACCGTGCCCACAAGGCCCATGAGTTCGGACAGCTTCATGAGTTCCTCGCCGTCGCGTTTCAGGCGCTTGCCCTCGTCGCGGGACCAGGCGGCGGTGAGTTCGAAGGATTCGCCGGCGTCATCATCGAGTGTCGCCGATAGGAAGAAGAACTCGGCGTCGAAGCCCAGGGCTTCCTCGTCTCGCGCACGACGATGACTGCGACCGGTGACGGGATAGAGCAGGGCCTCGAGCAGGTTGGTCTTGCCCTGGCCGTTGTTCCCGTGGATCCAGTTGATCTCCGGATGGGCTTCGATCTCGAGAGGCGCCAGGTTCCTGAAGCCCTCCGCCCGCAGGCGCCGGAAGATCACGGCGCGCCGTCCCCTACTCGCTCAGCTTGAGCGGCATGAGCAGGCAGAAGTACTCCTCGTTCTCGCCGGCCTCGGCCGGTTCCAGGATGCCCGCGTTGTCGGGACGATCCAGGCGGAAGCGCACGCGGTCCGAACCGATGTTCTTGAGCGCGTCGAGCAGATAGACGGCGTTGTAGCCGATGTTCATGCTGTCGCCGGCGAAGTCGCTCTCCACTTCCTCGTAGGCCTTGCCGTAATCGGGACTGGCCACCTCGAGCCCCACCTTGTTCTCGGCGATGGACAGCTTTATCTGCTTGGTGCTCAGGTTCGTCGCCAGCGTGGAGACGCGGTCGGTGGCCACCAGCATGCTGTCGGTGTCCACTTCCATTTCCTTGTCGTTGCTGGCCGGGATGACCTGCTTGTAGTTCGGGAAGGGGCCATCCACCAGGCGCGTGAAGAGCGTGACGCCTTCCATCTGGAAGAAGGCCTGTTTCTCGGTGAAGCCCAGCTGGATGTCGCCTTCCTCGGGCAGCAGGCGGATGAGCTGATCGAGGGCCTTGCTCGGCAGGATGGCCTCGAGCTTCTCGCTCACCGGCATGCTCTCCTTGCGGGCGATGGACGCCAGGCGATGGCCGTCGGTGGCCACCATGCTCACGCGATCCTTGGCGATCTCCAGGAAGACGCCGTTCATGGACGGACGGGCCAGGTCGGTGCTCGCGGCGTAGCGGGTGCGGCGGATCATGTCCTTGAAGAGACTGGCCGGCGCGCCGAAGGCCTCGAAGCCCTTGGCGTCGGGCAGGCTCGGAAAGTCGGAGCTGTCCTGCACGGGAATCACGAAGTGGCTCTTCCCGCAGTCCACGCTCAGGCTCTCGCCCTTCAGTTCGAGGACCACGTCCACCGCGTCCAGCTTTCGCACGATCTCCGAGAACTTCTTGGCCGGAATGGCCACCTTGCCCGAAGCCTGCACGTCGGCCTCGGAGGAGAGCGTGATGGATAGATCCAGGTCCGTGGCCGAAAGGGAAATGAATCCTTCCGACGCCTCCAGCAACATGGAGGAGAGGATGGGAAGGGTGGACTTTCCGGGAACCACGTTACCCGCCAGAGAGGCGATGCGGTTCAGCTCGGGCTGGGACAGGGAAATCTTCACGCCTTACCTCCTGGGTCCGCGACTTTACCCAACGACGCCGGACCTATCTTCTTCTGTATATTTAGAGAAAGAGCAGTAGCAGTAGGGTCTGTGCACAATGTGTAAGACCTGGGGCCGAATTGTTCAAGACCCTGTTTTTCCAGGCTGTCTGCGCCTTTTCCAGCCCGGCCGGCCCTGTGGAAACTTCGTGGATAGTCGCTTCGCTTTTCCACTCTCATCCACCGTTCTCGCTTCGATTCCCGCTATCCACGAACTTTGCACACAGTCTGTGGAAAGCTTCAGACCTGCACGAGGCTGAACTTCTGACGGATCTCCGTCACCTGCCTCTGCAGCTCGGGTTTCTCGTTCATGAGCTTCTCGATCTTCTTGCAGGCGTGCATCACCGTGGTGTGATCGCGGCCGCCGAACTGGCGTCCCACCTCCACCAGGCTCTTGTCGGTGAGCTGCCGGCTCAGATAGATGGCCACCTGCCGCGGCAGCACCACGCGGCTGCTGCGCTTGTCGGACTTCATCAGTTCCACGCTGATCTCGAACTTCTCGGCCACGGCCTTCTGGATGTCGGCCACCGAGGAGCTTCGCCGGCTGCTGCCCATGAAATCGCGTAGCGATTCCTTGGCCAGGCTCGTGTTGATCTCGCCGCCGGTGAGGTTGGCGAAGGCCAGGAGGCGTATCAGGCTGCCCTCCAGCTCGCGGATGCTGCTGCTCACGTTTTCGGCGATGAGCGTGAGCACGTCCTCGGGAATGGGCAGGTTGTCCTTGGCCGCCTTGTTCTTGAGGATGGCCAGGCGCGTTTCGATGTCGGGCTTCTGGATGTCGGTGATCAGGCCCCATTCGAAGCGGCTGATGAGACGTTCCTCGAGATCCTTGATCTCCTTGGGCGGCCGGTCGCTGGTGACGACGATCTGCTTGTTGTTGTCGTAGAGCGCGTTGAAGGTGTGGAAGAACTCCTCCTGGGTGCTCTCCCGTCCGGCCAGGAACTGGATGTCATCGATGATGAGCAGGTCCATGTTCCGGTACTTGTTCTTGAACTCGAGGGTCTTGCCCTGCCGGATGGCGAAGATCAATTCGTTCATAAAGGTCTCGCTGGAACTGTAGAAGACCCTCGCCCGGCGCTTGTTGTGGAGCACGAAGTGACCGATGGCCTGCGCCAGGTGCGTCTTGCCCAGGCCCACGCCGCCGTAGATGAAGAGCGGGTTGTAGACCTTGGCCGGATTCTCGGCCACGGCCAGCGAGGCCGCGTGGGCCATGCGATTGCTGGCCCCCACGATGAACTCCTCGAAGGTGTATCGCCCGTTGAGCATCTTGTTGGCCCGCGGATCATGGGTGTAGCGCCGCAGAAAACTCTGGCGCTTGCCCGTGGGATCGAAGGGTGTGCGTCCGTCGCTGGGCCGATAGGTTAACTCGATGCCGGGCCGGAAGCCCAGCACCCGCTCGCCGGCGTCGCGGATCGTGTCCAGATGATGCTGGGTGACCCAGTCGATGAAGAACTGGTTGGGCCCCTCGATGGTCATGCGTTCGCCGTCATAGCGGACCATGCGCGTGGGGGCTATCCAGGTATCGTAGGTCTGACCCGGGATGTGATCCTTGATGATTTCCTTGATCTGAGGCCAGATACCCTGGCTATCCTTTTCCTTAACGGCCAAGGATGAAACCTCCCCGAAGGCTTCACAAATGTGGAAAACTCTAAAACTCGCCTAAAATCAACAAGTTAAGCTCACTTTCCCACATCTATGGGCATAGTTATCCACAAGAGGGACTAGCCCTTCGGCGTCATTTCATGCTGCGTTGGTGGGAATCTGAGTGAAGCTTCGAGGCCTCGAAGTTCCCTTGCGTCAAGGGAAAGCGAAGCTAGCACAGGGGAGGGGCCGGTTCAAGGGCAATCGGTAAAAATGTGGAAAAAAGATCTAAACACCCTGTTTTGATGAAGTTATAGCGCTGAATAAAACTCAAATACCCCCTATTCAAAGTCAATTGGCATGAAATTGTGGAAAATAGGGATCCACGCTTGACTTATCGGGGCTGAGCATCTAGCTTAAGTGACTCTCAAATAAGGAGGTTAGCTGTGAAGAGGACCTTCCAGCCCAGCAATCTCAAGCGGAAGCGCAAGCACGGCTTCCGCAAGCGCATGAGCACCAAGGCCGGCCGCGCCGTGTTGAGCGCCCGCCGCGCCAAGGGCCGCAAGCGTCTGTCAGTCTGATTAGTAAGCATGGAAATCCCGTGGGCGGCCCATCCCGCAGCCATCGACGTTTCGAAAAGGTCCCTTCCGGGGATTTCCAGACTCATTACCGCACCGGCCGGAAAGCCGCGGGCAAACAGCTCGTTCTAATTTTCCAAGAGCACGAAGATCGTTTTTCGTTTGCCGTCGTGGCCAGCCGGAAAGTTGGGAACGCGGTTCAGAGGAACCGCGCCAAGAGGTTACTGAGGGAGGCGTTTCGAAGCTGCGCGCATCGCTTGGACAGGCCTGGAGCCTATGTGCTCGTGGCCCGCGCGGCGTTGAGAGACCAGAAGCTTTCTCCGGTCGTCGGAGAACTCACGGAACTGCTGACCCGCCTGAACCTGCTATCGGATCCTTAGCCACGAGCTAAGAGTTAAGAAGGAAAATGGCCGCGAAGCTTTTACTGATTCCCATCAGGGCTTATCGCAGGTTGATTTCGCCGTTCTTGCCCGATACCTGTCGGTACTATCCGAGCTGCTCCGCCTATGCGGAGGAAGCGGTGCACCGGCATGGGTTCTTCCGGGGTTTTTGGCTCTCCACCAAACGTGTCCTTCGCTGCCATCCGTTCCACCCGGGTGGGCACGATCCCGTGCCCAAGAAGACTGAGTAGCTTACCCGACTGGATCGGCGCGAGGACTAGATGGATCGACAAACCAAGATCGCCTTCGGGCTGATCTTCATTCTGCTGATAGGCTACTACGCCTGGCTGTCCCGTTTCGCACCCGAACCCGAGCCCGTGAGCGAGGAGGCTTCCACCGAGCAGGTGGAAGAGCTGCCAGCTGCCAGCGACCAGCTGCCAGCCAGCCAAGCCCCTCCACCCGTTCTGCCTGCGGAGCCAATCTCCGATATCGACACGGCGTCGGCCCCCCGGCGTCAGATCGTCGTGGAAACGCCCATCGCGCGCTATCACCTCGATTCCCGCGGCGCCGTCCTCACCGGCATCGAGCTCACCGAGTTCGAGGGCTATGACGAGGACGGGGAAACCGACGGCGTCGTGGAACTTGTGGCTTCAGGCGAGGGATATCCCGGCGAGGGGCTTCTGGGTCTCGATCTGCACCGGGGCGGCGAGGCCATGGTCAGCGACGCCTGGCATTTCGCCGCGGATCTTCCCGACGGGCAGGGCACCCTGCGCGTGGACACCGACCAGACCCTGACCTTCCGTTTCTCCGACGGACGGGGCGGCGAGCTGCTCAAGGCCTACACCTTCCACGGCGAGAGCTACCAGTTCGAGCTGCGGGTGTCCGGCAATCTGGGCGGCGCCCTGGCCGGCGTGGATCACTTCGGCCTGAGCATGGAGCAGGGCATCCTCTCCACCGAGAAGAACCGCAAGGACGACGTCGGCTCGTTCAAGAACTTCTTCAAGCTCGGCGACAGCGTCGAGAAGAAGGGCCTGGGCACCTTCAAGAACGGCGACGTGGTGAACTCGCCCGAGGGCACCGTGCAGTGGGCCGCCACCAAGAACAAGTACTTCGTGCTGGCCATGATTCCCCAGGCGCCGCTGCAGGGCAGCGCCACCCTGTCGGGCAGCAAGGAAGGCGAGTACCTGGGCTACAGCACCCGCTTCCCCCTGCGCGGGGGCCGCACGAATTTCGACGAGGACATCCAGGTCTACGCGGGTCCGATCATCCGCGACACCCTCATGTCCTACGAGCGCGGGCTCGAGAACGTGCAGGATCTGGGCTGGGTGTGGATTCGTCCCATCTCCGTGGGCATCAAGTGGCTCATGGGCTGGATGTACAACTTCATCCCCAACTACGGCATCGTGATCATCCTGCTGTCGGTGTTCACGAAGGTGCTTTTCTATAGGCTCAGCCACAAGAGCTTCAAGTCCATGAAGGAGATGCAGGCCATCCAGCCGGAGCTGCAGAAGCTTCAGGCGAAGTACAAGGACAACAAGAGCAAGCTCAACGAAGAGACCATGAAGCTCTACAAGGAGCACGGGGTTAACCCCCTGGGCGGATGCCTGCCGCTGCTCCTGCAGATGCCGGTCTTCTTCGCGCTCTTCTCCGTGCTGCGAAGCGCGGTGGAACTGCGGGGCGCGGGCTTCGTGGGATGGATCAACGACCTGTCCTACATGGACGTGCTCTATGCGCTTCCCTTCGAGATTCCGCTGCTGGGCGGATTCATCGACAACGCCATCAGCCTGTTGCCCATCCTCATGGGACTTTCAATGTGGCTCCAGACCAAGCTGGGCGGCACGGGCATGGGCATGAGCGCGGGGCCGGGACAGGCGGGCGCGCAGGCAGCCATGATGAACAAGATCATGCCCTTCTTCATGACCTTCATTTTCTACCGCATGCCGTCGGGACTGGTTCTCTACTGGCTCGTGAACAACATCCTGACCGCGGTGCAGCAATACTACATCCACAAGGGCCTGGACCAGGACGGCAAGGTCGTCGAGTCCAAGGCGTGAGGTAAGCAGACATGGAACAGATCATCGCAAGTGGAAAGAACAAGCAGGAAGCCATCGAAAAAGCCCTGGGTGAACTGGGCCTCCGCCGCTCCGACGTGCGGGTGGAGGTGCTGGAGGAAGGTTCCCGCGGCTTTCTGGGAATGGGCGGCAAGGACGTGAAGGTGCGCGTGAGCAAGACCGACGGCGAGGGCCCCCTACCCGAGGATCTCGACGCCGAGAAGGTGACCCGCGGCATCCTCGAACCCCTGGGCATCGACTACAAGCTGGACGTGCATCGCGAGGAGGACAGCTTCTTCGTGAAGATCACCAGCAAGAAGGACGAAGGCCTGCTCATCGGACGTCGCGGACAGACCCTCGACGCCATCAAGCACCTGGTGCAGCGCATTCTGACCTCGCAGGCCGGACAGGCCGTGGCCGTGAATCTCGAGGTGGGCGACTATCGCCAGCGCCGCGAGGAGGCGCTGCAGGAGAAGGCCGAGGCCGTGGCGCAGAAGGTGCTCGAGTCGGGCAAGAGCCTGTCCCTCGAGCCCATGACCGCCCAGGACCGGCGCATCGTGCACCTGGCCCTGGCCGATCGCGACGACCTTCGCACCTATACGGCCGGCGAGGGATCGCGCCGTCGCGTCATCGTCGCCCTGGGCGGCGAGGAAGACGCCGGACGCAACGACCACGAACCCGTCTCCCCCTACGAGGACATTCCCGATCCCAGCTTCCGCTCCACCTCGATCTCCAGCATGGCCCAGCCCCGCGAGGAGCGTCGGGAGGAAGGTCGCCACGACCGCCGCCGCGGAGGGCGTCGCCCCCGCCGCGACCGGGAGGATCGCGAATCCCGTTCGGAACGTCGAGAGGCTCGGGACGACGATCGCGGCGATCGCCCCAATGACAACGGCGGCTCCCGCCGTCGTTCCCGCCGCGACGAGAGCGGCGAAGGACGCCCCCGTCGCGACGAGGGTTCAGAGGGCCGTCCCCGCCGTCGCGGGCGCGGCGATCGCCATCGTGAAGAGGGCGGCACGCGCATCCGCAAGACCTTCAAGAAGGACGATGAGCCGAGAGCCTCGGGCCACGAGTCTCGGGCCTCGAGCCACGAGCCTCGGGCCACGAGCCACGAGCCTCGGGCCACGAGTCCCGAGCCCCAGGCGCCGCGCAGCAAGCCGGCTCCGGTGAAGGTCGACGAGACCGAGAAACCCTTCTCCAGCGATCTGGCTCGCTCGGTACTCGGACTGGGCGAGGGTGGCGGCGACGTCAAGCCCTCGGCCAAGAAGAAGCGCTACCGGTAGGCATGCATCGCCTGGACGAAACGATCGCCGCCCTGGCGACCCCTCCCGGCGAGGGCGCCCTGGCGATCATCCGCATCAGCGGCCCGCGCACGCGCGAGTCGCTGATGTCGCTTATGGCCAATGCTCCCGATCCGCTGCGCGAGCGCTACCTGCATCGCGTGAACCTGGTGGACGAGCACGGCGCTCCCCTCGACGAGGCCACCGCCGTGTGGATGCCGGGGCCCGGCACCTTCACCGGCGAGGACAGCGCGGAGATCATCTCCCACGGCGGACCGCTGACGGTGCGCAGCATTCTCGGTGCGCTGTTCGACACGGGAGTGAAACAGGCCGAGCCCGGCGAGTTCAGCTATCGCGCCACGCTCAACGGACGCATGGACCTCACCCAGGCCGAAGCGGTGGCGGAGCTCATCCACAGCCGAAGCGAGGCTGAGCGGCGGCTGGCGCTTTCGCAACTGGGCGGATCCCTCAGCCGGCGTCTCGCGCCGCTGCGGGAGGAACTCGTCTCGCTGCTTCGCGATCTGGAAGCCGGTCTGGATTTCTCCGAGGAAGATATCGATTTCGTTTCCCGCGAGCGCCTGGACGAAGGCGTAACGCGACTTCGATCGGCCACCTCCGAACTCATCGCCGGCGCCCGGGAGGGTCGGCTTCTGCGGGAAGGCCTGCGCGTGGTCATCGCCGGCGAACCCAACGTGGGCAAGAGCTCGCTTTTCAACGCGCTGTTGGACGAGGAGCGCGCCATCGTCACCGAGATACCCGGCACCACCCGCGACATGCTGCGCGAGACCCTGAACATCGGCGGCCTGCTTTTTCACCTGCACGACACCGCCGGGCTTCGTGAAGGCGAGGAAGAGGTTGAGCGCCTCGGTGTGGCGCGAAGCGAATCCCTGCTTGACGAGGCGCAGATCACTCTCTGGCTCGCCGATGGAACGCGTCCGCTGTCAGGGGAAGACCGTGCGCGTCTCGCCTCCTTCGACGCCTCCCGCACCCTGCTGGTTTGGACCAAACGCGACCTTCCCGGATTTGCTCCGGATGAATACGATGGCCTGCGACGGCTAGAGGTTTCTTCCCTGCGCGGCGAAGGTTTGGACGAGCTTCGAACAACGCTCTTCGAGCTGGCCACGGGGAAACGTGGCGCGGAAGCACTCGAAGTGGAGGCGGCCCTGAACCGCCGCCAGGAATCGCGTCTTCGCGCGCTGGCGGACATCCTCGAAGAACTCGACTTGACGACGCTCAGCGAACTCGAGGCCGACGTTCTCGCAAGCCGCCTCCGCGCAGCCCTCACCGAGCTGGACGAACTCAGCGGCGACCGCGTGGGGGAAACCGTCCTGTCGGAAATCTTCTCGAATTTCTGCGTGGGGAAATGACGTGCGCGCCTATGATCTGATCGTTGTCGGCGCCGGACACGCCGGCGTGGAGGCCGCCCTGGCCGCGTCCCGTCGCGGCTTCTCCACCCTCATGGTCACGCTTTCGGTGGAAGCCGCCGGACGCATGAGCTGCAATCCCGCCATCGGTGGTCTCGGCAAGGGACAACTCGTGCGCGAAATCGACGCCCTGGGCGGCGAGATGGGTCGGCACATCGACGAACACGGCATCCAGTTCCGCGTGCTCAACATGCGCAAGGGACCCGCGGTGCGCGCGCCCCGCGCCCAGGCCGACAAGGCCACCTACAACCAAGGCATGGTGGACAAGCTCAAGGGTGCAACAAGGCTCGACCTGCTCGAGGACGAGGCGCTGGAGATCCTGCACGAGGACGGGCGACTTACAGGGCTTCGCTGTGCGCGTAGTGGAGAGATCGCCGCGAGGGCGCTCATCCTCACCACGGGCACCTTCCTGCGCGGGCTCCTGCATACGGGACCTTCGCAGATCGAGGGTGGGCGCGTGGGTGAGGATTCCGCCAAGGCCATGAGCGACTCTCTTTTATCGCTGGGACTGTCACTTCACCGACTCAAGACGGGCACGCCTCCGCGGATTCATCGCGACTCCATCGACTTCGATCGATGCACGCCCCAGCCGGGGGATGATCCGCCCGTTCCCTTCTCACATTTCAGCGGGAGCATCGAGCGGCCGCAGGTGCTCTGCCACCTGACCCGGACGGACCCGAGGGGGCACAGGCTGATCCTCGACAACCTCGATGCCAGCCCCCTGTTCAACGGGACCATCTCGGGTATGGGTCCCCGCTACTGCCCAAGCATCGAGGACAAGGTCACCCGCTTCGGCGAACGCGAACACCACACCCTCTTCCTGGAGCCCGAAGGTCTGGACACCCCCCGTTATTATATTAACGGCCTGTCGACGAGCCTACCTGAAAGTTTACAATTAACGCTATTACATAGTGTTAACGGGCTTGAAAATTCGGAAATGCTTCAACCGGGCTACGCCGTGGAGTATGACGCCATCGACCCCAGGGTCTTGCATCCCACCCTGGAGTATCGCGACCTGGAGGGCCTCTACTTCGCTGGCCAGATTAACGGCACCACCGGATACGAGGAGGCGGCGGCCCAGGGCCTTTTGGCTGGGATCAATGCCACGTTGAAACTCGAAGGGGCTCCCACATGGGTACCGGATCGCTCGGAGGCCTATCTGGGTATTCTGGTCGACGACCTGGTTACCAAGGGGGCCGATGAGCCGTACCGCATGTTCACATCCCGTGCGGAGCATCGGCTGCTTCTGCGCTGGGACAATGCTGACGAACGCTTGATGCACAAGGGTTTCGAGTTCGGCCTGGTCGATGGCGACGCCTTTGCTAAGGTCTCGGAGTCTCTGGGTCGGGTTGAGCGCGCCTATACTCAGATCTGGAAGATGAACTTGGGCGAATCCATGGCCCGGGAGCTCACGAATGTAGTTCCCGGCGACCCCCCTCTTCCCGGCGCCACGGCGGCCCAGTTGCTCAAACGCCCAGGAGTGCTTTGGACCGACCTGGAAAAGGCCTGGACACTTCCCGAACCCCTAGAAGCCCATGAGTTGTCGAGACTTGAGACTCGCGTGAAGTATGAAGGCTACATAGACCGCGAGAAACGGTCTGTTGAGAGGGCCAGGAAGCAGGAGTCGATGCCTATCCCAGACGACCTCGACTTCGATGCGATTCCTGGACTGAGTACAGAGGCTCGTCAGCGCTGGGAAAGAGTTCGGCCCGAAAGCCTTGGCCAGGCGGGTCGCGTTCCGGGAGTCCGCATGAGTGATGTTTCGGTACTGATGATCTACCTTCAGGGCAAGAAACGGCGCGAAGAGGGCGGGGCGAGCAAAACGTGATCAGCTCAATGCTGCACAGAGACAAGCTGAAAGAGGCCTGGGACCAGGCGGTTGCCCACCACCTTGAAGGCCATGGTGAGCCCGTTTCACGTGAAACGCCACTTTCCGGGGAGTACTTCAAGGCGCCCCCCCCGCAGAAGGTTTGGGAACATCTAGAGCAGTATGGATCCCATGTGTTGGAAGCAAATCAGCGCATCAACCTGGTTTCCAGGCGGAACCCCGAAAATCAGATACTTAAGAACATCCTGGATGGAATACTGCTCGGAGTTGCCCTCGGTGGGGTTTCACGTGAAACGCGTGATCCGTGGCTGCTGGTAGACGCAGGCTCGGGTTCAGGTGTCCCGGGAATCCCCGCTCGATTCTATCTCGGCGACCCGCCAGAGGGTCCAAGACTCCTGCTCGTCGACTCTCAACGCAAGAAGCAAGACTTTCTCGAAGGCCTATTGCCCCGAATGGGGCTAGAGGAGTCTTCTATATTTAGGGGAAGGCTCGAATCCCCCCATCTGCTAGACCTCTGTGCTGCTCAGCACTCAGATGCGAGTTGGGTTCTCTGCTCAAAGGCATTTGCGGGAACAAAGCAGACCCTGGCCTGGGTGAGTCATCTCCAGCCGAAGCTCGAGCGAGCATTTCTCATGAAGGGGCCATCATGGTCCGACGAGGTGCCCGATCACGGGCCTGTAGAACCCGGTTGGCAGCTCGCCGAAGCTCATCGCTTCCAGTTCACCAATCGTACGAGCATCATTCTGGAGCTGCACAAAGCCTAAGAAGTGTTTCACGTGAAACATTCCGTTGACAGTTCTCACCCTCCCCGCTAAACAAAATCATCCTCATCCTCCATTTAGAAAGGGGATGCATTGGCACGCATCATCGCCATCGCCAACCAAAAAGGGGGCGTGGGCAAGACAACGACGGCGGTCAATCTCGCCGCGAGCTTGGCCATGGCCGGATCCAAGACTCTCCTCGTGGACATGGACCCCCAGGGCAATGCCAGTAGTGGTGTTGGGGTCGACTCGAGATCCCTCGAGAAAACGATCTACGACGCCATAGTTGGCAATATTAACTCCGCACAACTCATTGAAAGTACAGAGATAAGCAATCTTGACCTACTTCCGTCCAACCAGGGTCTCAGCGGCCTCGAGGTGGAGCTCGTGGGCCAGCAGGGTAGGGCCTTCTACCTGCGAAAGGCCCTGGAGCCACTCCTGGAGCGCTACGATTTCGTGCTCATCGACTCGCCGCCCAGTCTCGGCCTGCTCACGGTCAACGTGCTCTGCGCCGCGGCCTCTGTGCTGATTCCCATCCAGTGCGAGTACTACGCCCTCGAGGGATTGGGACAGTTGCTCAACGTGGTGACCCGGGTGCGCGAGGGGCTCAACCCGGGGCTCGCCATCGAGGGCATCCTGCTGACCATGTACGACCGCCGTCTGAATCTGTCGCGACAAGTGGCGCAGGAGGCCGTGCGCTACTTCGACGACAAGGTCTACCAGACGGTCATCCCGCGAAACGTGAAACTCTCGGAGGCGCCGTCCTTCGGAAAACCTGTGATGCTCTACGACCTGGAGTCGCCGGGCGCGCAAAGCTACATCAAGTTGGCCCAGGAGGTGATCCATGCCGAAAAAAGCATTGGGCAGGGGGCTTAACGCCATCCTCGACGAAGCACCGGCGGAGCAGAAGTCCACGACCCGGACCGCCAGCGCGCCCGCACCCGCCAAGGAAACGAGTATCGAGCCGGAAGCCCTCGCGGGACGTCGGGTGGTCGAGGTTCCCTTGGACAAGATCGATCCCAACCCGCGGCAGCCGCGCCGGCACTTCAGCGACGAGAAGCTGCAGGAGCTGGCCACATCCATCCGGCAGGAAGGTGTGCTCATGCCGGTGCTGCTGGTCGAGCGTGGCGACCGCTACGAGCTCATCGCCGGCGAGCGGCGTTTCCGCGCCAGCGTCATGGCGGACATGAAGACGCTTCCCGCCCTGATCACCGAGACCGACAGTCGCGAGAGCCTCAAGCTTGCCCTGGTGGAGAACCTGCAGCGCGATGACCTTGATCCCATCGAGGAGGCCCGCGCCTTCCAGGTGATGATCTACGAGTTCGGCTGGACCCACGAGGAGCTCGGCAACTACCTGGGCCGCGACCGCTCCACCGTGTCCAACACGCTTCGGCTTCTGCAACTGCCCGAAGCGGTGCAGGACCGCGTGGCCAGCGGAGGCGTGAGCGCGGGACACGTGCGAGCGCTCATCAACCTCGACGAGGCCGACTGCCTGCGCCTGGCCAAGACCATCGAACGCGGACAGCTTTCGGTGCGCCAGGCCGAGCGCATGGCCAAGAAGCTCAAGGCCGGTCCGGTCAAGACCAAGACCGAAACCCTGCCGGGAGACCCCGTGCTTCTGGCTATACGCGAACGCATGGAGGGACGCATCGGCCTGCCGGTACAGCTCGACTACAAGAATGGGCGCGGCAAGGTGACGGTGCGCTTCGGCAGCGACCGCGAGCTGGAACGACTCATGGACGCGCTCAGGGTCTCGCTGGACTCGGACAACTAGGAAGCCCGTGTCCCTCTGGAAATGGCTCTGGCCGCGCGAAGATGCGCCACGAAAGATCCGCATCCACCTGGTTCCGGATTCGGGGGACGAGCCCCTCAGCCTCGAGCTGTCGCTCGCATGGCTGAGGCTTCTCGTACTGCTCATCGTCGGTGGCCTCCTGGCCATACTCATCCTCATCTTCTCGTCGAGCTCCTTGATTCTGGAAAAGCAGAAGAACCGCGTGCTCGAGAGGCAACTGGAAGAGAACGCCGCGAGGCTCAGCCGCATGAACACCCTCGAGCGCGAACTCGAGGAGAGCGCGGTTCTGCTCTATCGCATGCAGAACATGTTCGGCGAGGGAGCCCTCGCCCCGGACTCCCTGCTGCCGGAGGCCTTCTTGCGCGAGCGCGCGGCCCACGAACGGCCACTCGGTCGAGAGGGGCAATTGCAACGCGGCGAGCAACAGGTGCTCAGCTCCATGCCCAGCAGCTGGCCACTGCGCGGCTGGATCACCCAGGAGTTCGAAGGGCAGCACGGACCCGACTATCACGCGGGCCTTGACATCGCCGCCGAACCGGGCACCCCGGTGCGGGCCGCGGGCGATGGCGTGGTGCTTGTGGCCGGCTGGAACGACGAGTACGGAAACTTCGTTTTGCTGGACCACGGCTTCGGCGTGACGAGTCTTTACGGACACAACAGCCACCTGGATGTCCACAAGGAGGACCGCGTGGAACGGGGAGACATCCTCGGATACGTGGGCAGCACGGGGAGGAGCACGGCCCCGCACTTGCATTTCGAGATCCGCCGGAACGGCATTCCGGAGGATCCGAAGAGCTACCTTCTGGATTAGTTCGTTTTTCCGTGGGGCACTGGATTTCTGCCCCGCCATGCACTAGGCTGACACTGTCAAAGGACCTGCCAATTTGATTCCCCGCCGCCACCGGCCGCGGGTTGGAAGGAGTCGGAAATGTTCGGACGCGAAGACGAGAACGGCCCCGCGGGCGTCGGCGGACCCGGCGGCAACGCCTCGATCCTGGGATCGGGCAGCCACTTCAGCGGCAACGCCACGGTGCAGGGCAATCTGCGTATCGACGGCGAGTTCGAGGGTGATATCAACTGCCGCGAGACCCTCGAGGTCGGCAAGAGCGGTGTACTCAAGGGAACCCTCAACGTGAAGAACGCCTCCATATCCGGCCGCGTCTTCGGGAACATCACGGCCACCGAGCGCATCGAGCTCAAGGCGGGCAGCCACCTGGAGGGTGACATCGTGACCAAGCGCCTGGTAATCGACGAAGGCGTCTTCTTCGAAGGCAACTGCCGCATGGGGGAAAAGCAGCCCAAGCGCCGGGAGCCCATGGCGGAAGTGCGCAAGGACGAGGGTTCCTCCAGCGAACTGCTTACGCCTTAGGCCCAGTCGGACACTATTTCGCGATTCCGGCGGGGGCCTTGTGGAAAACCTGGCTAAAATGTGGAAACTATCCGAACCCCTTTGTTTCGAAGGGGTTTGCTTTTTGGCGTCATGGGGAAGAAGGGCAGTTGTCCACAGCCGGTTGAAAAATGGAACCTTACGAAAAGGTCCGAAAAAGGTCCCCAAGATCTAGTGTTTGCCCCGTCCCTGACCCCCAATTCGGAATACCGTGGCCAGCCTTCAATCGTCCGGAGGGCCCGCTCTTGCGGTGAGCCTTCACCCGCGATAGATTGCGTCGTTGCCGTCAGAGAATCATACCTCGGAGAGTGATCATGGATGTGAGGAACGTCATCGTTATCGGAACCGGCCCCGCGGGACTCACCGCCGCCATCTACGCGGCCCGTGCGGAGCTGAAACCTCTTGTCATCGAGGGTCTCCAGGCGGGGGGCCAGCTGACCATCACCACGGACGTGGAGAACTTCCCCGGATTCCCCGAAGGCATCATGGGTCCCGAGCTCATGGACAACATGCGCAAGCAGGCCGAGCGCTTCGGCACCGAGTTCGTGTCGGGCGACGCCACCAGGGTCGACCTGTCCGAGCGCCCCTTCAAGATCTGGGTGGGCGAGGACGAGTACCGCGCCAAGACGGTCATCATCTCCACCGGCGCCAAGGCCCGCCTGCTGGGCCTCGAGAACGAGATGCGCCTCATGGGCCGCGGCGTCAGCGCCTGCGCCACCTGCGATGGATTCTTCTACAAGGACAAGGAAATCGTGGTGGTGGGCGGCGGCGATTCCGCCATGGAGGAGGCCGTCTTCCTCACCCGCTTCGGCAAGCGCGTGCGCGTGGTGCACCGCCGTGACGAGTTGCGCGCCAGCAAGATCATGCAGGAGCGCGCCCTCAGCAACGAGAAGATCGAGTTCGTCTGGAACGCCGTGCCCGAGGACATCCTTGGCGAGGACGCCGTCACTGGCATCCGCCTGAAGGACACCAAGTCCGGCGAGGTCAGCGATCTCGAGTGCGACGGGGTCTTCATGGCCATCGGCCACACGCCCAACACGCAGATCTTCGAGGGCCAGGTCGACCTGGACGAGAGCGGCTACATCAACGCCACCAACACCCGGACCAACGTAGAGGGTGTCTTCGCCTGTGGCGACGTGCAGGACACCGTCTACAAGCAGGCCATCACGGCCGCCGGAAGCGGCTGCCAGGCCGCCCTCGAAGCGGAGAGGCTGCTGGAGGAAGAAGAGGGATAGCCGCAAGCTGCCAGCCGACAGCTACCAGCCACCAGCCTGAGCCCTCTCCCGAAGTCGGGGGAGGGTTTTTTCTGGCTGGCCGCCGGCAGCGGGAAGCTGGCCGCTTTTTTTGAACCTTTTCAGATCCACGAAGCATCAAAACCCCGGGATGCCAGATTGGCCTTGCTTCGACCCCCACGCTCTGATTAGCTAAGAGTGTGCTTCTTACAGTTTTTTGGACCGTGGACGAAGAGGGGCGCAAACAGCCCCATATCGAGGTAACGCTCAGCGAGGCCGAGGCCGGACTCGTGGACCGGCTCGCCCGGCGGGACGAGAGTGCCCTGCTCGAGGTGCTGTCCGGGCATCGCGACCGAATCTACAGCCTCGCCCTGCGCATCACAGGCAGCGTGGAGGATGCGGAAGAGGTCACCCAGGACACCTTCGTGCGCATGCTCGACAAGATCGAGCAGTTTGAGGGACGGTCCAGCCTCGGCACCTGGGTCTATCGAATGGGCATGAACCTGGCCCTCATGAAGCGGCGCTCGTCCACGCGGCGACCCGAGCAGGGCTGGGAGGACCCCATGAAGGCCTTCACGGAGGACGGCCTTCACACGGCGCCCATCCGCAAGTGGCGCGGCTCGGTTCTGGACATCCAGAAGGAAGAAACCGCCCGCGCCGTGAGGGAGGCCGTGGACCAGCTGCCCGACGAGTATCGCACGGTGGTGGTGCTCGCGGACCTCGAGGGGCGAAGCCGACAGGAGATCGCCGAGGCCCTCGAACTGAGCGTGCCGGCGGTGAAGAGCCGCCTGCACCGGGCGCGACTTGCCCTGCGAAAGATGCTGGCCGCCGACTTTGAAGAAGCCTGAGAAAGTGTGACGCCATGTACGAATACAATGCAGCCATGAAGATGATGCGGAAGATGATGGCCTGGATGTTCGGCAAGAAGATCATGGGCCTGCACATGTTCAGCTGCAAAGACGTCTCGCAGATATTGCAGGACTATGTGGACGGCGAGCTGCCCGACTCCGAACGCCGAAGCATCGACGTGCACCTGATGCTCTGCAAGGAGTGTCGGACCTACCTGAACACCTACCGCGAGACCATCAGGCTTCTGGGTCAGGCGCCCGCCGAGCCCATGCCGCAGGATTTCGCCGACCACCTGGAAGCCATGCTGCGCAAGCGCCTGGCCTACTAGCCCCTCCTTCCCCCGCCAGGACGAATCCTCTGTCACCGTTCCCGCATCTGACTTAGTGCGCGGAAACACGTATCCAATTCCCACCCCCACGGGACGAAAGAGGACATCTCATGATCTACAGAACATTGAGTGGGGCCATTTCAGGAATCGTCGGGGGCGTTCCCTTCGGCATCGTGATGACCGTGACAGGAGCCATGGGCAAGGCTGCATCCTTGCTCGGCAGCCAGGCGGTCCTCGTCGGCGGGGCCGTTCACATGATGATCAGCGCCACCCTCGGAACCAGCTTCGCGATGATTCTCACCTCACCGAACATCGGCCGGCGCGGGGTCATGGCGAGCGCCACACTCTATGGCGCTATCTGGTGGATCTTCGGCCCGCTCACCCTCATGCCCCTCATGACGGGTATGCCCCTGGGCTGGAACCTCACGGCCATGTATGCCCAGCTGCCAAGCCTCTTCGGACACATACTCTACGGCCTGGTCCTGGGCTGGACCTTCGCGAGACTCAACGTGTCCCGAGGAAACTGGATCGAGCAAGGGCAAGAGGGATTGGCCGAGACCGGGCATTCAAAACCTTGATATCTGAAAAACAACTAGATTATTGACGGCGGTGGGGGTCTTCGGGTATATTCAAGATCTTCTGAATATGTTCGAGCCCCAAGGGAGATGACGATGAAGGCGACCCCGCTCCTAGCAATCTTGATCTGCTTCAGCTTTGCCGCGTCATGGGCCGATTTGCCCGAGGGGTGGAGCTGGACCTACTACCGGCCCACGAACACGGGCATCCAGGGCGACAACAGCGACGCCCTCTGGATCGATCCGAACGGCGATCCCTACATCGCGGCATACAGTCCCACCTGGGAGGAGGGCGGCTTCGCACGCTTCGTCCGGGCGGAGAATCGCTGGGAGAACGTGTCCAACGTTGACTACACGATCATCGGCGATCCCCAGGTCACGGGTTCCGCGCGCTTTCGGGAGTTCATTTCCGACGGCGCCGGCAAACTCTGGATGATCAGCTGGCATGCCCTGTTCTCATACCGGCCCGACATCGGACCCAGTTCGCTCAAACGCTTCGACGCATCGAACAGCCCGATGCCGCAGGGCTCGCTCCATGACATCGCGCGCGCGCCAGACGGCAGCCTCTGGATCGGCCTCGACGGCAGTGGCTGGGGAGGCGGTCTGGTGCGCTATGAGCCCTCGACCGGCACCTGGACCGTTTGGGAGGGGGCCGCGGGCCCCGACGGCTGGCCGGGCTGGACATTCATCAACCGCGTCAACGTCCAGTCACAGCCGGGGGGCGACTACCTGGTCTGGGTCGAGGATGGGTTCTACGGCCGCGTGGTCTTCGACAGCGCGACTCAACTCTTCAGCCCAGTGCCGAACAACGACCAGCCCGGTGATATCGCGCGTCTGATCCGGAACGCTACCGACGAGGCCGGGAATGTCTGGATGTTCCGCGAGATGGAGGGTAGCGCGGGCTGGACCCTGGACTACCGTCGCCCCGATGGCAACTGGGTTTCACCGCCCCAAGCCTACCCGGCCTACTATGGGCTCTCGACCTTTCAGGCCTATGGTGATGCTCAGGCCCTGATGGTCGCGGCGGGCGCGGAGGTCTGGCATTTCGACGGGACGAGCTGGAACAGCTTGGGCGACTGGCCCGCCGGCACCAGCACCGTCGGCGGCATGGGTATGGACGCCGCCGGAAACATCTGGGTGTCGGGCACCGGCGGGGCCGCTCGCCGTGACGGTAAGACTGGCGAGTGGCAGCGCTACCGCATCACGAACACATCGCAGATCGACATGTTCGTCCGCGACATCAGCTTCGGCGCGGGCGGCGAGGTCTGGACCACCGGCAACGCGTCCCCGGGCGTTGGGGGTATCGCCAGGTTCGATGGTCAGCGCTGGTACAATTACAATGTCTACACCTACGGGCTCGGCGGCGACTGGCCCTATCCCTGCGACAACGCGGACGCCATCTGCTACCGGCCCTCCAGCGGGCGCACCGCCTTCAATCCCTACAACAACGGTATCCGCGAGGTGGACGGGGACAGCTTCTTCACCCTGGAGACCGGTTCGAAATCCGACGGCCTCGCCGAGGACTCCTTCGGGCGGCTCTGGACGATAGATAACTACTTCGGCATGCGCTACCACGATGGCAACGGCTTCACAGATCTACCCATCGCCGGCTGGGGCGCGAACATCGTGCCGGACCCCGACCGGCCTGGCACGGTCTGGGCCTGCGCCAACCTCGAGGTGGTGCGCAGCGACGGCGACTACCATTTCTCGCGCCAGAACGTCGACCTGCCCGAGCTCAACGCCCTGCACGACACCTTCATGGGCGTCGTCGCGGATCGGGACGGCATCGCCTGGCTCGGAACCACCGAGGGAATCTTCCGCCTCGACGCGAACACGGGCACCCACCAATGGTGGCATTCCAGCAACTCGGCCATGCCAGGCGACCAGATGACGCCCCTGGCCGTCGCGCCCGACGGTCGGGTCTGGTTCACCAATTTCAAGTTCAACAACGAATTCGAACGCGCCATCGTTTGGTTCGATGGCGAGCAGTTCGGAACCCTCACTCGCGAGGACGGCCTGCCCCACGAGCAGATCTACGACGCGGAACTCCGGGATCTGGGCGATCGCTATGAGCTCTGGCTGGCCTGTGCCAGCAGAGGTTTGGCAGTCCTCACGGTGCCCTATTCCGATCCCACCTCGGTGGCCGAGGAGGGATCGCGCCTGAGCCTGAAGATCCTGAGTGGAGAACCGAACCCCTTCAACGATCGTACCACCATCCGTTTCTCGCTGCGGGAGTCCGGGCCGGTGAGCCTGGAGATATTCGATCTTCGCGGTCGTCGTGTCCGCCACCTTATCGACGCATCCCACTCCGCAGGCGAACAGCGGGTGGTTTGGGATGGCCGGAACGAGCACTCCCGGCAGGTGGCCAGCGGCGTGTACTTCGTAAGGTTGCGCGCGGGCGGCGAAGAGGCGCGTGGGCGGCTCGTCCTTCTGCGATAGTTCTGCAAACCCATAGACTCAAGGAGTATGGAAATGCTTATCGGATACGCCAGGGCAAAGAACGCGTCCCTCCTTCTTGTTGCCGCCTTGTGCTTGACGGCAACGGTACCGGCTTTCGGCGAGGTGATCTTCGAGGATCTCAAGCTCCAGGCCAGTGATGGTGATGTCGGTGACCTGTTCGGCAACGCGGTCGCCATGGACGGCGGAATCATCGCGATAGGGGCGCCGGGCGATGACGACAACGGGATCAACTCGGGCGCGGCCTACCTCATCGATGCGGCGACGGGGGCGGAGCTTCTGAAGCTGACCTCGGACGACGGCGCGACGGGTGACAACTTCGGGCACTCCATCGCTATGGCGGGAGGTCTTGTGGCGGTCGGCGCTCCAGGAAGAAGCGACCATGGAGGAGCCTCGGGGGCTGCATACGTCTTCAGCGCCGCCACAGGCTCCCAGCTCGCGAAACTCACCGCCGACGACGCCGAGGCGGGTGACGAGTTCGGCAACGCCATCGACATCGATGGCGGCATCGTCGCCGTCGGCGCCTGGCGCGCCGATGATTTCGGCGACGGTTCCGGCGCAGCCTATCTCTTCGATGCGTCGACTGGAGCACAGCTGGACAAGCTTCTGCCCGACACGGGCAACAACTACCAGACCTTCGGCGTGTCCATCGCCCTGGACGACGGCATCGTCGCCGTGGGATCACGGACCTTCTTCGTCCTCAACGAAGGCTTCACCTGGGCCAAGGCGCATCTGTTCGACGTGTCTTCGGGGAATCTGCTCCGCGTGCTTAAGCCGGATATCGAGAACTACAATGGAGACCAGGGCGGCCATTTCGCCGATTGCCTCGCCATGGATGGCGGCCTGGTCGCCGTGGGCGCTCCCTCCAGGAGCATCTTCTATGACTTTTCCGGCGCCGCCTACGTTTTCGATGCCTCCACGGGGGAGCAGCTCCACTTCATCTACCCCGCCGACGGCCACGACCGGGACCATTTCGGGAGGAGCATCTCCATCCACGGCGGCCTCATAGCCATCGGCGCGGACGAAGACGACGACAGCGCCTGGTCGGCGGGATCCGCGTATCTCTACGACGCCAGCGACGCCTCCCTGGTCGACAAGCTTCTCGTCAGCGACGGCGCGTCCTTCGATCACTTCGGTACGTCCATCGCCCTGGAAGACGGCATCATCGCGTCGGGCGCGATCGGATTCGGATCCAGCGGAACCCAGACCGGTTATGTGGCCGTCTACGGAAGCGGAACCCAGACGGCCGTCGAAACGGAAACTCCCCTTGCAGGCGTTTCGTTGATGCAGGCCTATCCGAATCCCTTCAATCCCAAGACGACGATTCGCTTCGAGCTGGCGGAAGCTGGCGAGGCGCGTCTCGAAATCTTCGACGCCACGGGGCGGAGGCTCAGCACCCTGCTGAACGAGCGCCTCACTGCAGGCCAGCACATCACCTCCTGGAACGGAAGGGACGATGCTGGCCGAGCGCTACCCTCCGGCCTGTACTTCGCCAAGCTGACGGCGCCCGACCACGAAAGCGCAACGAAACTGGTATTGTCCAAGTAGAGCGTTGCAAAGCGCCCCCCTCCGCTGTGCACTCGGAGGGGGGGGTTCATTTGGATCCTGCTCTGGGTTCAGTCTCCCTCGTCGAGCCCGACGAGATGGCCGTCCTCAACCAGACACGTGGAGCCGCTTTCGACGGTCAGGTGGCATGCGGGCAGTATCAGATCGATGGTGGAGCGCACGTCGCCGCCCTGTAGTTCGTTGTTGCCGAAATGAAGGGTCACGGCGCCTGCGAGACAGGCATCGAGGATGGGTTTGCCCGTGGGCCCGCGCCCCGCGGGATTGATGCCGAATCGGAAGCCGGACAAGAGGTCGGCGTCACCCGAGGCTTCTTCCAGGCGCCGCTTCAGGAACTCTTCATTGCGCTCGGCGTGGAGGTCCACGATACGCCCATTCTTCAGGGTCAGAAAGACGCTCTCCACATGCGCTCCGGCCTGATAGGTGTAGTCGGCCCGATAGATCCCCTCCGCACTGCCAGGCACTGGGAAGTAGTTCAAGGTTCCGGCGGGCAGGCCCTCGAAGCTTCGTCCGGCTGCGAGGTCTTCCGGACAGATGACCCCATCCAGCAGGAAGGACCGCGAGCGGTCGACGCGAAGCCGCAGATCGCTGCCCAGCGGGCAGGTGATGTGAAGCTCTCCCGATTCATCCAGCATGCTATCGAGGGCGCTTGCGCGCCGGGCGAGACTCGTGTAGTCGGTATCGATGCATCGCCAGAAAATGTCCACGGCCTCTTCGGGGCTGGCCCCCTTGATGGGCCCGCCGCCCTGCACGTCGAACTCGCGTCGCAGGGGAAGGGCGAACTCGAGGTATCGAACCCTCCTGTCGCGCAGCGACTTCTGCCAGTCGGACACGCACTTCATGAGCGCCGGCAACTTCGCCATGAGTTCGGGAGCGGGCGGAGGCCCCTGGGAAACGTTCCCGCTCAGGAAGATCACCGCGTCGAGGGATTCGTCGAGCCCCGGCGGAATGAAGGCCAGGGAGGCAAGCTCCTCCTCCTCGAATCGCTCGAGCATTCCCTTCATGGTCTCGGGAGACCAGAGCTTGGTGTGGGAGATACACCCCGCGGCGGAGAGTTCGATGTGGATGCGCTCGGCCAGGTCGAAGCCCGTGGGACCATGCATCACCAGTACCTGTTCGCCGGGCTTGGCGAGCAGGCAGCGCTCGACCATCAGGTTCGCGATTCGGCCCAGGTCGACCTGAAGCAGTTCCTCCCGGTGCCAGTCCAGGAAGGCATGCTCGATGGAGGCCTTCAGGGCCTCTGCGGCCGGTCCGCTCTCTCCCCCGAGACCCGGGTCCACGACATAGTGCCGGGCTGCGCTCCTGAACAGGCGCTCCTCCTTCCACAGCTTCTTTCCGCGGCCGACCTCTTCGATAAGCTCGTTCTCGAGCAACTGTTTGAGGTGGTAGTGCACCCTGTTGGCGGGAAGGCCCAGTTCTCTGGCGATATCCGCCCCCGTCCGGGGCTCTTCGCCGAGTACGCGCAGAATGGCCAAGCGATCCAAATGGGCGAGGGACCCGATTTGGTCGGGATCGTTCAGGAGGGTGAAATCCTTGATTGGCTTAGGATCGTTCATGGCTCGGGTACATTCTAGTTTGGATGATAAATGAATCAAGGGCCAAAGGGCGGGACGACCTGCGAAGAGCCAGGACCCGGGCGGCGGAGCGGGCGGGCAGGGGACGGGCCCGCCCGCTCCTCTCGGTCACACGAACAGGAGCAACACTCGAAAGACTCTATGGGCCCGTCGACGCGGCCCTTGCATAACCCCGGATCCGGGTTCACCTACTTGCTCAAGACCAGCTTGATGGTATCGGACACCTCCCTGGCGGACATGCGCGCGAAGTAGACGCCGCTCGCCACGGGCCTGCCCGAGTCGTCCTCGCCACCCCATTCGAATTCGCTCAACCCCGCAGGCAACTCACCGTGAAAGATGGATTTCACGACCCGCCCCCGATGGTCATAGATCCTCAGAATCACCGGGCTCGCCTCCGGCAGATGAAGGCCGACCGTCGTCTTGGGATTGAATGGATTCGGGTGGGTGGACAGTTGCGGCGCTGAGAGGGGCAACCCTTCGGGCGCCGAGGTCGGGGTCGAACGCACGAGAATCGTTCCGAGGTCGCCCACGGCCCAGCCCAGGGTCGCGCCGAGGAAGAAGAGATTGTTCAACTCGTTGGCCGTGCCGCTTGGCTCGACCAGCCAACTGAGACCACCGTCCAGGCTGTGATAGATGGTGCCGAAGTTGCCCACGGCCCACCCTTCCGAGGAGTTCACGAACTGAACCGCGTCAATGCCAACGTTGATGCCGGCGGAGCGCGGTATCCAGGACGCCCCCCCGTCGTTCGTGTAGATGAGCGTGTTGTTCTGCCCCCCGGCCCAGCCTTCCATGTCGTCGAGGAAGAACACCCCCTGCAGATCGCTTCCGCCCGCCAGGATCTGCTGGCTCCAGGTAAGGCCGCCATCCGTGCTTCGTTTCAGGACACCGTCATTGCCGACGATCCATGCTCGGACACCCGAGGCATACAGGTCCCGATAGCGGTTGCTTCCGGTCTCGACCAGGCTCCAGCTGGCTCCCGAGTCGGTGGACCTCAAGATGACGCCGTCGCGGCCTGCAGCGTAGGCCAGGCCGCCGGCCCCGAATCCCACGGCGGCGAGATTGCTGGCCGTCCCGGATCCGACCGGCATCCAGCTCGCTCCGCCGTTCGTCGTTCTGAAGATGCTACCGTTGTCTCCGACGATGAGGCCGACATCGGCATCCCTGAATGCTACGGATTGAAGATCCTGGGCGGTCAGGAAGAAGCCGGACCAGGTATCGCCGCCGTCCGAGGTCATGATCGACGTTCCAAGGTCGCCGACGGCCCATCCGTTTTGCGCGGTGGTGAACCAGACACCGGTCAGGGGGCTGGTCGTTCCGCTGCTTTGAGGCGTCCAGTCCTGGGCGCCGGCCGCGCCGGCGGTGAGCGCGAGGAATAGGGATGTAAGGAGGAGTGCTGTGCTTCTTTGCATGGGGAGCCTCCATTCTTGGGGTTGAGGAGGGCGTTGCCCGAGTGGGGATGGCATATTCAAACACATTTGAATACAGAATTCAACGATAATTGAAGAAATCAATGGATATAGGATTTGCAGACCCGGATTCCTGCGCGCACGAGCTTCTCGAAGGTCTCGACAATTGACTAAACCTGGGTGGCTCAGCTAGTTGTGCATGCCATGTCGCTTCTAGAAATCTTCCTCCTCTCTCTGGCCCTTGCCGTGGACGCCTTCTCGGTCGGCCTCGGCGTCGCTCTCGTTCACCGACGAGGGCGACAGGTCTTTCGACTCAGTTTCCATTTCGGGCTGTTTCAGGGGCTGTTCGCAGGCATCGGCATGCTGGCGGGGGCGCTTCTCTTCCGCGTCATCACCTTCCTCGACCACTGGCTGGCCTTCGGTCTTCTCGTCTGGGTCGGCATTCGCATGATTAGTGGCAGCGGAGATCACGGAGGTGGCGCCGAGCCCAAGGATCCTACACGTGGGCTTTCCCTCGCGCTTCTCTCGACCGCGGTGAGTATCGACGCCTTCGCCGCCGGCGTCAGCCTTGCGGCCGTCGACGTGAAGGCCTGGATCGCCACAGGCATGATTGCACTCATCTCGGGGCTGGCGACCTGGCTGGCCTTTTCCCTCACGGGCCCCGTGGCGGATTTCCTGGGAAGGCGTGGCGAGCGAATCGCCGGGATCGTGCTGATTCTGCTCGGACTGAAGATCCTGCTCGAGCACCTTCTGGCGGCCTAGACGCGCTGCCTTCTCGGTCGGGTGGCGCGCCAGATGCGGAAGGACGGCGTCTCCGCGACCACATCGTGGGACCGGAACAGCCGTTCGAGTTCCGGCGCATGATCGTGGAACACCGGCGCGACCAGGTAGAGGCGCCCCTTGGATGCCAGAACCCGAGCTGCCTGCTCGATCATGCGACGTCCGGGGCCTCGCACCTGCATGGACCCGCTGTGATAGGGGGGATTGCAGAGCACGAGGTCGAAGCTCTTGGCTTCGAGGACATCGCCCGCATCGCTGGCGACAACTTCGGCGTCGAAGCCTCCGAGTTCGAGAGTGCGCCTGGAGGCCTCGAGGGCCAGGGCGTCCTCATCGGTGAGCGTGGCCGAATCGACGAGACCCTCCCGGAGAAGAATCGCCGCCACCACTCCGCTTCCACATCCGAGATCCAACAGGCGGTCGCCCTCGCGGGGCTTGGCGCTCTTCAACATGAGGGCACTGGCCTCATCGAGGGAATCCCAACTGAAGAGGCCGGGGCGGGCGCAGACTTCCACCCGCTGGCCGCGGGCCTCGGCGACGTAGGAGTCGGGAGGCGAGCTCAGCTTCCAGGCGGCTCCACCCTCATCAGGGGACACCACCAGAAGGCGCGCACCGCCGCGCTGCCGGGCCTCGATCTCGCGACAGTGGTCCCGGAGCAGGGCCTCGGCGGGGAGCATCCCCTCCTTGCGGGTGCCGAACAGGGCGATCATTCCTGCAGGGCCGACCCCTTCCGCATAGTGCTGAAGATCATGGAAGAGTTTCAGGCGATCGCGGCCCGCCGGCATCACGACCATGTCGCCGGTATCCGCATCGGCGCGGAAATCGTGCTGAACCTGAAAGGGCGGCCTGGGCCTGGCGTGTCCGAGTCGACGGTCCACGATGACGAGGTGGTCATGGCCCAGCGCCGCGGCGATCTCTTCCTCGAGGAATGGAAGGTCGACGTCCACGAGAAAAACCCTTCCCGCGTCGGGGAAGGGCAGGGCGCCGGCAAGCAGGCGCCGAAGACCGTCCTCGCGTCCCTTCGGCATGATCAGGCGCCGAAGTTCAGACCCAGGGTGATGCTCAGGAACTTGTTGGTCTCGTCCTCGAACTCGTTCTGGGGAAGCATGAAGTAGCGCGCCTCCACGTTCAGCGAGAAGGGCATGGCCGCCGGACGAAGCTGCACGCCGCCCAGGGCATGATAGCCGAAGTGGGACTTGCGGCTGAGCAGGTCGCCCAGGTCGAGATCGTAGTCGCCCTGACTCTCGAGTTCCTGCTGCACCAAATCCTCGCCGAAGAGCGGCGTGATCAGGTGATAGCCCGCGCCCGCGCCGATGTAGAGCCTCACCATGGGCAGTGAGATGTAGTGGAACTTGCCGCTGGCGTAGGCCGACAGGCGACCGTAGGTGACTTCCTGCTCGCTCAGGTCGAGGAGGTCGGTTTCGTAGGCGTACTTGTACTTGGCGTAGCTGCCCTCCAGGCCGATCTCGAAGTCCACGAAGGGTAGCGCGTCCACGAAGAGGTGCACGCCACCGACGATGGGATCCTTGATTTCGTGGGAGAAGATCTGGATCTCGTCACCGCTGCCGATTTCACCGTCGAAGATTTCCTCGTAGGCCTCGTGTCCGTTCTTGTCGATGCCGATGTGGAATCCGGTCTGCCAGAGGGCGGAGGCCGGCGCGGCCAGGGCCAGGACGGCGAGCAGGGCGAGAATTCGCGAGCCCAAGTTCCTCATGATGTCTCCCTTCTTCGCGCGGGGCGATGAGGTCGAGTATAGAACGCCCGGGCCGAGGCGCAAAGAAAAAGGCCCGGACCGCCGGCCCAGGCCTTGAAGCGATTTGTCGAAGGAGGAGCTATTCGTCCTCGATCATGATGATCTCCACCGGGCATCCCTCGGCGGCTTCGCGGATCTCGTCCTCGTGGTCGTTGAGATTGACGCCTTCCTTAATGAGGCAGGAGTCGTCCGTCACTTCGAAGACCTCGGGAGCGGTGTCCTCGCAGAGATTGCATACAGTGCATCCCTCATCAATCCAGACCTTCTTGATTCCCATGATTCTATCCTCTCGAGGATGTGAGGCGATACGACGGGCCGAGCCCGTCAACCGGTTTCGCATATAATAGGAATCACTCCGAAGGGGGACAAGTCCCGCCAGGGGGGGGCGAAAAAAAAGACCCGAGCCGGGAGCTCGGGTCGATACTTGAAGCGGGGTCTATTCCTCCGCCTGCTCGGCGCGCCAGCGCTGGTAGTGCATGCTGCACAGGCCCCGTGCTACCACGGGACGACTGCAGCCGTCTTCAGAGCAGATGCGCACCGGTCCCGGCTTCCGTCCACGATTGGATTTCCGCAGTGGATTGCCGCCGGACTTCTTCAGGATGTGGCCCAGGGTCGCCTCAATGTTCTTGATCCTGTCCTCGAGACTTTTGAGATCCTCCTGGGTCGGCATCTCCTTGATGGTGCTTTTCGCCGTTTTCTCGCTGACATCTTGGATCAGCGCCTCAAAGGCCTTGCCTAGTTCTTTGACGCTCATTGGGGACCCATCCTTTGTTGAGTGTTTGGTTAGTGACTTCGTTATTTTAGTCAATCTTTATCTTTGGGCAAGCAAAAACAAAAAAAAAATAAGTCGGACTTTGTCCGACTCGGATAAAAAAGTGCTGCCTGTCGAAGGGCCGGAAACCATCAAACGCCTGGCATACGAGGAGTGGCTTTGAGAGGGCTAAGGGGGCCGCGACACAAGCAGCACAGTTGCTACGCTGAGTTGCTACTCTGACACGAGTCTAGGGTGGAGCGCGGTGGATGTCCAGGGCTTTTTTATTGTGAAAATTATTCGGAATTTCAGAATTGCGATCCTGTCAGATTCTTCAGCCTAGATTCGGAGATCACGACCCGTCATGTTCGGATCGGGAGCCAGGCCCGCGTGGGCCAGGAGCGTGGGAATCACATCGGCGAGACGTCCCTCGCTAAGTGCCTTATTCCATTTAGAGTCCACGAGTACCATGGGTACCGGGGTGGTGGTGTGCTGGGTGTGCGGGCCCTGGGTCTCGGCATCCCACATCTGCTCCGCATTGCCGTGATCCGCCGTGATGATAAGGAATCCATTTTTGTCCATGACGGCCTCGACCACCTTGCCCACTGCCGAATCCACCGCCTCCACGGCCTTCACCGCCGCGTTCAGCACTCCCGTGTGCCCGACCATGTCACAGTTGGCGAAGTTGACGATGTGGGCGTCGAAGCCCCCGTTTTCCGCCTGCTCGAGGTAGCGATCGGTGACCTGGGGAAGGCTCATCTCCGGCTGCAGATCGTAGGTCGCCACCTGGGAAGAAGATACGAGGATGCGCTCCTCGCCGGGCCAGGGCTCCTCCACTCCGCCGTTGAAGAAGAAGGTCACGTGGGCGTACTTCTCGGTCTCGGCCAGACGCAGGTTTCTAAGCCCCTGTGCGGCAAGTACATCCGCTAGAATCCCGTCCAGGGACTTGGGCGGGAAGGCGATGGGCAGCTCGAAGTCCCGGTGGTACTGGGTCATGGTGGCGTAGCGGATACGCGGGAAGAAGTCGCGCCGGAAGCCGTCGAAGAGCTCGTCGGTGAGGGCGCGGGTCATCTGCCGGGCCCGATCGGCGCGGAAGTTGAAGAAGAAGACTCCGTCGCCCTCGCGAATGGGCCCCAGGGCCATACCCTCCTCGTCCACCAGGGTGACCGGGCGGACAAACTCGTCGGTGATGCCCTCGGCATAGGAGGCCTCGATGGCCTGCACGGGGTCCTGCGCCTTGGGGCCCTTCCCCAAAACCAATGTGCGCCAATGTTTTTCGACGCGATCCCAGCGGCGGTCCCGATCCATGCCCCAGTAGCGGCCGCCCACGGAGGCCACGGCGAAATCGCCTCCGGCCGCGCCGATCTCCTCGGCCCAGCCCTGGATTTGGCGCAGGAAGCCGGCTCCAGCCCGGGGCGGAGTGTCTCGGCCGTCCAGAAATGCATGCAACCGAACGGGTCTGCGGCCCGCGGCGCGGCGAATCAAGGCTTCCAAATGGGACAGGGAGCTGTGAACGCCGCCGTCAGAGACCAGGCCCAGCAGGTGGAGGGTGCTTCCCGCCTCGGTCACGGCGTCCAAGAGATCAGTCCAGGCGGGAATGCGGCCCAACTCGCCATTTTCAATGGACTTATCGATGCGTGTGATGTCCTGGTCCACAATTCGCCCCGCGCCGAGGTTGAGGTGCCCCACCTCGGAATTTCCCATTTGGCCTTCGGGCAGGCCCACGTCCCGGCCACTGGATGCGACCCAGGTCCAGGGATGCATTGTCATAATTTTGTCAAGGTTAGGGGTGTTTGCTAAATGAACTGCATTCGTATCTGAACTTATCCCCAGATTCCAGCCGTCCAGGATCAAGAGCGTGGCGGGGCGGGGCAGGGAACTCATCGGACCGTCCTGGGCTGGGGGTGAGAGCGCTAGTATAGGTGGGCGGGCCCCGGGCGGCAAGCGCGGGCGTCTTGACAGGGCCAGTCCCATGTTCCAGCTTGGCTTCGGAGGCAGAATGAGCGAACAAGCCGATCTTTTCAGCGCCAGAGATCCTGAACCCGAGCCCGCCCGGCCCTCGGCCTGGACGGTTTCCCAGTTCAACGAGCGGGTCAAAGCCCTCGTGAAGGGCGCCTTCGGCAGTTTCCGAATCCAGGGATTCGTCTCCGGCTTCGCCCGCAGCTATGCCCGGGGCGGCCACGTCTACTTCGAACTCCAGGAGCGGGAAAGCGCCGAGGCCGCCCAGGCTGACGCCGTGGTCAACATGATCATGTGGAGGGGGGTGCGCGGGAAGCTCGAGGGCGCTATCCGGGAGCTGGGCGGAGATCTCGACGACCAGCAGATCTACTTCCAGGTTAGCCCCGATCTCTACGTGAAAAGCGGGCGCCTGTCCCTGCTTGTGGAGGACATCGACATCGAGGCCAGCCTGGGCGCTCAGAAACTGGACCGGGAACGCCTGCTGCGAAAACTGGCCGCGGAGGGCTTGCTCGAGAAGAACCGCGGCCTGGAGCTGCCCCCGGTTCCCCTGCGCATCGGCCTGGTGACCAGTGTCGAGAGCGCGGCCTACCACGACTTCATCCAGGAGCTAGGCCTCTATGGCCTGGCCTTTCGCATCTCGGTGGTGGACGCGCGGGTCCAGGGCGCCGAGGCCGAGACCACCGTTCCCGCCGCGCTGGCCACCCTGGCCGCGCGAGCCGACCAGTTCGACGCCGTGGTGCTCATCCGCGGGGGCGGCAGCCGCAGCGATCTGGCCGCCTTCGAGAGCGAGGCCATCGCCAGGGCCATCGCCGCCAGCCCACTGCCCGTGCTCACGGGCATCGGCCACGAGATCGACCGGAGCGTGGCCGACGAGCTGGCCCACACCTCGCTCAAGACGCCCACCGCCGTGGCCCAGTTTCTGGCCGAGCGGGTGGAGGCCTATCTGGACCAGCTCATCGAGCGCGGCCGCGAGATCCGGCTGCTCGCCGAGGGCATCCTGCGCGAGGAGCGCGCCGAACTGGACATCCGGGGCCACCGCTTCCAGCGCCTGGTGGAGCGCAGCCTGTCCCGCGCCCGCGAGGGGCTGAGCCGGCGAGGCGCCCTGCTGCCGCGACTTTCACGCGGCGCTCTGGAACGGGCGGTCCTGAAGTTGAGCTCTCGACAGGCGCGCATCGCGCCCCGGCGCATCCTGGGGGACATCTCCCGCCGGGCCCGCGGGCTGGGCGAACGACGAGGCCGTCTTCAGCGGGCGGGCACACGCCGCCTGGGCGAGGCCACGAAGTCCCTCGGCCATCGCGAGGAGCGATTGAAACTGCTGGACCCCCTGCGCGTGCTGGCGCGGGGCTTTTCCATAACCTACGGTCCCGGCGGCAAGGTCCTGCGTTCGGCGCGGAAGCTGGAGCCGGGCACATTATTGAACACGAGGCTGGCCGAGGGCCGCGTCGAAAGCGAAACCAAGAAGACGGAAATCGAGGACGAAGCATGAGCGAGAAGAAGAAGGCCGCGGCCGAGTTGAGTTACGAGGAAGCCATCGCCGACCTGGACGCCATCCTCGAGGAGCTGGAGGCGGAGGAAAGCGACCTGGACTCCCTGGCCGAGCGCGTCAAGCGGGCCAGCGAGCTGGTGACGCGCTGCCGCGAGAAGATCCAGGCCGCCGAAATCGAGGTCACAAAGGTTCTCGAGGAGCTGCCGGAAGACGAAAAGGACTAGCCTCGATTGTCCAATCAAGGCTAGCCGGCCGCCGGTCTCGCGCGCCGCGCGGTCCGGCGGGCCGCTAGGGCAGCGAGTCCGCGAACCAGGTCAGCAGGGTCTGGGTGAAATCGGCGGAGGGGCCCGCATCCGGGACCGTCGCGTTGTAGGCGGGAAAGAGTTCCCCGAAGACCGCCAGCTCGGGCGTGACGCCGCCCTGGGCGATGAGCGCGGCCTGCTCCTCCACGTCGGCGATCGGCAGCGCGGGGTCCCGTCCCGCCGCGGTCAAGAGCACCGGAACGCTCAGCGCCGGCAGATAGGCCTCGGGATCGAAGGCCAGCCGGTCGAGATGCTTCCCCCCGAAACACTCCAGCCCGAGCAGCTCGAAGCGGCCGTCGATCGCTTCGGGAATGTCGGCCATTTCCGCCGGGCGATTCCGCCGGGGCGATATCGCGGCGACGGTCGCCGCGCCGAGATCGCCCGCGGCCTCCAGGGCCAGCGCCGCGCCCTCGCCGTAGCCCAGTAGTGCGCGGCGGGCGGGATCGACGCGCGGATCTGCGGAGAGCGAATCCCAGGCCGCGGCGATCGTCTGGCGCCGCAACTCGAGACCCAGGTCAAAGAGCGATCCTTCCGATTCACCCGTGCCCGGCTTGTCGCAGCGCAGGACGAAATAGCCTTCGCGCGCAAGCTCGTGGACAAGGAAGCCGAAGAGGGCGGCTTGATTGCGGTCGGCGGGACCCGCGCCCGCAACCATGAGGATGGCGGGAAAGGGCTCTTCGCTCTCGGGAACGGAGACCTGCCCATGGACGGTTCCGAGCGCTCCCTCGATCTCGACGGCCTCGTTCGCGTAGCCGTCCGCGATCGGAAACAAGGGCTGGAAGCCGGGAAGGTTCGGCGGGGACTCGCCCCAGTACTGCAGTGCGATGCTCCCGGCGAGACTGGCCCAGAGGAGGGGGAAGTCCCCGGTGAAGAGCTTGAAGTGAAGCGTCTCCTCGCCGACGGTCATGTGGAAACCTTCGACGGGAAAGCCGCCGCCGTCGAGTTGGCCTTCGTGGAAAAGGCGCGCGGCTTCCGGCTCGGAGATGTCGCGCGGGTCGTCGAGCCGCAGGATGCTCAGGTCGAGACTGTCGGGCCGTTCCGCCGTGTCCCAGGCCGCGCCCAGCAGCTCGAAGGAGAGCGGCGAACGCGCGTCGAAGGGCCGCGGCGCCGGGGCGGCGGGCGCGAGGTTCCGCGCGAGGTCGAGATCGCCCCAGCCGGTGGCCAGCCATGCGAACTCACCCCCGGCCTCGGGCATCAGGCGGCCGCGCAGCCAGGGCTCCGCGCCGGGACCCACCCGCCAGTCGTATCGGACCATGGCGCCGGACTCCCGCCGGTACTCGATCTCGCAGAGCCGCAGGAAGGGTTCGCGCGGAAAGGACCAGCTCGCGCGGAAGCTCGTCGCGGCGCAGTCGCACCAGGCCTCGTCGCGGCTCGCCCATCCCTGGATGAAACCGTCCTTCTCGATGGCCCAGTAGAGCGGATAGGGGTCTTCGGGAGGCGGGTCGGTGATCGTCCCGCAACCGAGCATGGCAAGGGCGGCGAGGAGCGCCGGGAGTATCGGTAAAGATCGCATGGCGGGAATATCTCCGGCGGGGCCGCGCAAGTCAATCGCCCGAACTGTACCCGGGTACAGTCGCCCTATTTCAGCAACAGCGTCTTCCGTGACGCCGCCCGGCGCCCGTCCAGCTCGAGCCGCAGCAGGTAGACGCCCTGTGCCTGACGCCTGCCGCGCGCGTCGCGCCCATCCCAGGCGAGGCGCTGTACGCCCGGCCCCGCGCCGTCGCGCGAGATCACCCGGACCTCGCGCCCGCGGATGTCGAAGACGCGAAGGCGCAGATCGCTTTCGCGGGCGAGGGAGAACTCGAGCGCGGTCTCGCTCGTGAAGGGATTGGGCCAGACCGGGCCGGGGGTGAAGTCGAAGAGGCCGTCCTCGACGCCCGTCGCCAGGCCGCCCAGGCGCAGGAAGGCGATGGAGTTGCCTTTCATGGCCAATTCGCGCGTGAAATGCGTACCGGCCTCGCGGCCTTCCTCGATCGTCCAGGGCGCCGGCATGGGGACGAGCGTGTCCACGATCGGCTCGCTGTTCAGGTACTTCTTCAGTTGGGTCAGGATCGTGCTGTCGCTGTCCAGTCCCTCGAGGATGTAGTCGAACTCGCGGTACTCGCCGAACTCGAGCGCGAGGTCGACCGTGTCGGGCTCCGGCGAGTGGTTCCAGACGAGCACCTGAATCTCACCCTCGCCCGCCGCGGCGCGCGCGCGGACCTCCGTGTCCACGGTCGTCACCGGCAACTGGTCTCCGCGCAGGCGCGCGAGCCAGCGCAGCGCGTGGCCCGAGGCGGTGTAGTCCCATGAGTCCGGCAAGTCACCGTCGTTCCAGTGGCAGAATCCGTAGCCACCGTGTCCGCCCAGCAGGCAGAAGAAGGTCATCACCTCGTGGCGCGTGTCCTCGAGCGCCAGGTCCAGGTAGCTCAGGTTGCCCGTGGCGCCCATCATGCCGATGACCGAGTCCACGTACTCCTGGACCGAGGAGGGGAACTGCTTGAAGTGCCAGTTCCATTCGGTGAGCCAGAGCGGCTCGCCGGGGAAGACGCTGGCCAGCGTGTCGGCAATGTCGTCGAAGAGATCGGCACCGTGCCAGTAGTGGTGGTAGCAGACGAAGTCGCGGCGCACGTCGTTCGCGGTGCAGAAGTCCTTCCAGTACTGCGCCCAGGGCAGGATTACGCCCAGGTTGTAGGCGCCTACCTCGCCGCCCATCGTCCAGGTGAGGCCGCCCACCTTTATGTCTTCGCCTCCGATCGACGCGTCCACGCCGTCCACGAAGGCCTTGTAGTAGCGGTTCGCCCCGTCCACGCGATCCATTATGGAGAAGGAATCGCCCGGCATCCAGTGGTCCTCGATGTTGGGCTCGGCCATGATGGTCATGGCCATGGGCACGCCCATCTCGGTGAAGTGGTCGCAGAAGTCGCGGATGAGCCCGCTCCAGAGTTCGTAGCCCAGCTCCACCGAATCCTCGTATACCGGCGGCAGGACGTCGCCCACCCACCAGCGATAGGTGTAGCCGTCGTCGTTCGTGTGGAGTACGCGATGCTCGGGCCGGATCAGCCACTCGGGATAGCCGAGCGACACGTGGAAGACCGTCGTGATGCTGCGATCGGCGTTGTAGAGAAGCTGGATCGTGTCGAGGAAAGCCCAGTTCCAGTCGTCCTCGGTGTAGGGATAGACGCCGGGAAAGACGCCGCGCAGGTAGGCCGCTTGCAGCGACAGGCGAAAAGGTGCGCCGTCCTCGACCATGTTCCAATCGACCCAGGCTGAGTCCATGCAGGATTCGATTCGGGGAGCCTCCCAGCCATTGTATAGGTGCAGCGTCATGTCGGCGACGCCTTTCCAATGCATCGGGAAGGGATCGCCGGGATCGGCGCCGTCCACGTTTATCGTGCCGGCCGAGAGCAGGCCGGAAGCCGCCGCCAGGGCGACGAGAAATCCCAGTTTCGATCGGTTGCGCATCATCCGCCTCCCAGTATCGCTTCCAGCCGCCAGCCGGAGATTACCTCAGCAGTACAAGTTTTTGCGTTCTCAACGCCCCCCCGGCCGCAAGTCTGGCGAAGTAGATGCCGGAGGAGACCGGCCGTCCCGCCTCGTCGCGGCCGTCCCAGGTGTAGCGATGTTCCCCGGCCTGCAGGGAGGCATCGACCAGACAAGCCCGTTCCCGCCCGCCGATATCGTAGACCCGTAGCGCCACCGGACCGCCTTCATCCAGCGTGAAGCTCAAAATGGTCTTCGGGTTGAAGGGGTTGGGATAGTTGGCGAGGCGGCGGGAGTTCGCGGCGGGGTTCGAATCGATCGCCGTCGCGTCGGCGCACTGCAGAAGACTGATGCTGAGTGTGCCATGACTCCAACTTCTCGACGAAAGCGCGTGGAAAGAGCCGTTCCAGGTGTCGATACCGGTGCAGGCTCCCTGAACCAGGGAAACACCGACGGTGAAGGGGTCCAGGGGATCGGAGACATCGATGACCTGTATGTCGCCGTGACCCAGGTAGACATGATCGCCGTCCAGGACCAGATCGAGACCCAGGAGATCATTGTCGTTGAGACTGTCCTCGGTCGCGAGAAGAACGGGAGCGGCGGGGGAGGAAACGTCCAGGATATAGAGGGCGGAAGGAGAAATCGTGCTGCCGCTGCGCACCCCCAGATAGACGATATCGCCGGACGAGGTCACAGCCCGGCCGTTGCAGCCCGGAGGGACTGGATAATTGCCAAGCAGCTGGGGCGCGGCCGGATCACTGACGTCCAGTATGTAGAGACCCCCGTACTCGTCGGCGACGAAAAGGCGGTCGCCGTCCACCTTGAGGCCGCGGGCGAAGCCGGCGGAGGCTTCCGAACCGATGATGGTCTGGCTGCTTCCGTCGATGATGCAGATTCCCGCGGTTCCATCAGCCACGAAGATGAGCGGCGCTTGCAGGGTTAGCGCTCCTGCGAAGCCGGGGGTCGCCACACTCGTTAGGAGGGCGGGAGAGGCAGGCGAGGAGATGTCCACGATCTGGATGTCGCCGTCCGCGACGATCGCATAGTCGTTCCAGATAGCAACGTCCTCCGCGGGGCCCGGCATCGGCAGTCCGCCCAACAGTTGCGGATCGGCGACATCGAGGATCTGAAGCCCGTAGTCGCCGCCCGAGGCCGCACAGGCGATGCCGTCCTCGACGTCGAGGCCGCCAAGGTAACCGTCGAAATCGACAGATCCCTGCGGGATTGGATTACCCGCGTCGAGGTTCTCGATGATTTGCAGTCCTCCGTAGCCGGAAGCCATGTAGGCCAGTCCATCCGAGAGGGCCAGACCCATGCCTCGATCAGGTGTGGGGAGACAGGAGTGGAACTCTGGGTCCGCCGGGTCGGAAAGGTCCAGCACGAGGAAGCCCTGGTACCAGGCGGCTGCGTAGAGACGGGAGCCGGAAAGGACCATATCCCATAGTGGATGGTCTATCTCATCGTTCAATGTCGAGGCGGCGAAGGGGTTGTTCGGATCGCTGACGTTCACGGTCCGCAGATAGACCCCTCCCGGGCCGCCCGAGGGATGGTCCACGGAGAGGTAGGCGTAGTCTCCCGCGGCGCCGACGGCGCGACCGACACCCTGAGTGGCGTGCCGGCCCAGGCGTACCGGCGCCGAAGGAGCCGAGATGTCGATGATGTCCAGGTAGGCTTCCCAGATCTCGTATCCGACCATGTAAGAGCCCGCGACGTATGCATATTGTCCCTGGATGTCCACATCTTGGGCCTCACAGTAGGCAAGCGGGACGATCGACAGCGGTGCGGGGTTGTGGGGATCACTAACGTCGATGATGTGAAGCCCTTCATGCGGCACGGCGGCGTATGCGATATTCCCTTCCACGTCGACCGCCCTCATGTCCCATCCCGGGGGCAAGGCGTAGGAGCCGGCCGGGACGGGAGAGGCGGGGCTGGACAGGTCGAAAACCTCCATGCCGAAATCGCCTTCGGCCACGAAGGCGAAGCCGCCCTCAATGTCCAGGGCCCTGCCATGGCCGATCAGCGGCGTGGAAGACAACTGCGCCGGGCCCGTGGGGTCCGAGATGTCGAAGGCCAGCAGTTCGTAGCCGTAGGTCACCAGATAGGCGAAGTCGCCGGAAACCGCGACATCGTAGGAGGACCCGGAGGTGTAGGCGCCGCCGGTGATGCGCAGGTAGTCCTGGTATTCGAGGCAGTCCTGAGCCAGGCCCAGGGATGCGATCAGGCTCAACAGAATCAGGATTCGCGGTGTCATTGATTTTCTCCTCGTCATTTCAGCATCACGGCTTTCTCGCCGCGCACCTGTTCGCCTGCTTTAAGGCGGAAGAAATACACGCCGCTGGACAGGCGCCGTCCGTTCTCGTCTCGGCCATCCCACTCGAGTTGGTGCGCGCCCGCCTCGAGCGGGCCCTTCCAGAGTCCGCGCAGCCGGCGTCCCGCGACATCGTAGAGCGCCAGGTCCACGTCGCCGGCCGTGG
>CAYPGS010000029.1:0-47059 GCA_964410395.1 uncultured bacterium | reverse complement strand
GCCATACTAAGGAGACATGGCAATGAATAGAGTCATTACCGTTATCATCATGCTCCTGCTTGCGGCACCAGCGCTTAATGGCCTCCTTCTCTCTGGTGCTTTAAGTTCTGACGACTCAAAGTCTTACCAGGGGCCGGAGGCCGCTTCAACCTTCAGCTAACTTAAGGACACACTCCCTCTGAGTGCCTGGAATTTCGCGTGCAGTGGACTGAGACAGTTTACTGTGGTAAAATGTGTTTACCTGATCTGCATTTTCCAAAAGGGTACAAAGGAGATAGCATGAAACTGCATCTTGCACTCGCAACTGTGCTCCTGCTCTGTCTATCAGCCCATTCGGTGACGATCACAGTGCCAGGAGACTATCCGACCATCCAGCAGGCGATCGACGCCGCTCTTGATGGCGACCTCATTTTGGTCGATGCTGGGGAGTTCGTCGAACAACTCGACATTGCGAAAAACCTGACCATCGAGGGCGCAGGGCCCGGGGCGACGACCATCGTCTGCCCTGACGAACTGGTTCTCTACTTCACGACTTCGAATGACAACTACCCTGTCGTCTATATCCACGACACAGAAGACGCCACGATCGAGAACCTGACCATCGATGGCGCCGGAAAAGGAAACGCCAATTACCGATTCGTTGGTGTCGGGGCTTGGAATGCCGGTGGAACCCTGGACGACATAGAGATTCTCGGCATCCAGGACACACCCTTCAGCGGCTCGCAGCACGGCGTGGGCGTTTACACTTACAATGATACTGGTGGACCCTACGAATTCACGATGAACGACGTCCTGGTCGATGATTTTCAGAAGACCGCCGTGGTGATTGGCGGAGCGGGCATGTTCGGCTATCTGAGCAATGTGCAGACCCTCGGTGCGGGCCCCACCGACATTACCGCCCAGAATGGCATCCAGGTCAGTTACGGGGCCGGTGGCGAGTTATCGAACTGCCTGGTGGCCGATGTCAATTACACGGGGGGGGGCTGGACCGCCACAGGAATTTTACCCTACGCTGGCACCACCGCCGACCTGTACGACTGCACGATCACGGGTTGCCAGACTAGCGTGTACTACATCGATACGAGCGGCAGCATGATGGGCTGCCAGATCACCGATGTAGCAGGAGACGCCCTCTACGTGTATAGCCAGGGCGCGAAAAGCAGCTTGGGCCCGAAAGCTGTCGCCCAGGCTTTTGATCCTGAATTGGCAGGCCATTTCGGCCGCGTTCCCATCGACTTCTCGATGGTCGACTGTATCGTCACCGGCGCTGGCGTCGCTGACAGTTGGGGGCCCTGCGCCTGGGCAGCCGGTCCAATCGAGTTTACAGCGACCGGATGCGAGATTGCTGGATGGGACTGGGGCCTGATTGTCTACGAGAGCGGCAGCACGGTGACGGGAGCTTGCAACGCAAACTGTCTTGGCAGCAACTTCGGCTATGGATTCTATGCTGAGTCAGTGGAAGCTTTTGACGCCACGCTGAACTGGTGGGGCGACTCCAGCGGGCCAAGTGGCAACGGACCGGGAAGCGGATCGGCCGTCGGCGGCAACGCCCTGTTTGAACCCTGGGCTTTGGACGACCTGTGCGGCGGCACGGCAACCGAGTCCACGAACTGGAGTGAACTCAAGACCATGTTTTAGTTAGCGCATCTAGGGCCCGGACTTCCGGGCCCTGCTTTTTTCCTGCCATGTAGACAGAGCAATCGGGTCGATCCGGCGAGAATGCCTTGACCATGTGATCATCCTGAACGAGTGGAATCTCCGGAGCGAAGGCTCCGGCTGATAGCGGGCTGCGGGTGTCTTACTCCCCCGCCGCCTTTCGGTCCGACTCGACCTTCAGCAGCTCGTAGTCACTGAGCAGCTTCTCCTTGTCGAATATCAACTCGTCGCGGCTGTAGGCGGCCGTCTCATAGACATCGCTCATGACAATGGCTTCCTTGGGACAGGCCTCTTCGCAATAGCTGCAGTTGATGCAGCGGCCCATGTCGATATCGAATGCCTCGGGAACGCGCTCGCGCATTTCCTGATCGCGGAACTCGCCGATCTTGATGGTGATGGCCCGCGGCGGGCAAACTACTTCGCAAAGTTTGCAGGCAACGCACTTCTCGATGCCGTCTTCCCCCATGACCAGGCGCGGCAGTCCGCGATAGCCGCTGGGCACCGACCATTTGGTCTCCGGATAACTCAGCACCACCGACTTGTGGAACATGTTCTTGAAGGTAATGGCCAGCCCGCCAAAGATGGCCGGCAGATAGAGTCGTTCGAAGAGATTATTACGATCCGGGCGCTCGACGATCATGAGGCCACCTCCTCGCGAATGGCCGCAAGCCAATCGAGATCCTGCTGCCGCAAACCGGCCAGTGGCTGCCAGCTTCTCAAAGTTCGGTCCAGGCCCATTGTGTTGGTGACCTTGCCATCAAGATCCACCGCCCGGCGGCGCTCCAGCACGACTTCCGCCGAAGATTCCAAGGCATCCACACCATGGCTTTGCAGAATGATCCTGCCCGCCCTGGACAGCTTCTCTTCCCAGTTTTCAACACCGGCGAGATCTAGTTCGGGATCCAGACCGAAGAGCAGAAGCGTGTTCACATCGCCGGCGTCCAGGGCATCGAAAACCGAGCTGCCCTCTTCGCCTTGAGCCATGAGTCCACGACGATTGAAGCCTTCCAACAACACGATCACGCGGGTTTTACCGGGTCGGGCCTTAAGTCGATCGATCAAGTCCGTACCCAGGCCGCCGCTGCGCAGGAGTTCTCCGTGCACAGCCACCAGCATGGATCCTTCTCCCAACTTGGCAACTTCCGAAACCCAGGCCACGGGATCCTCATTCACGCGCTCCCATTGGCGCGAAAAATCCGAAGGCGCAGCGCCTTCACCTTGATGCACCAAGGTCACAGCCGGGCCACCGGATGCAGCTAAACGCAAACCGAAAATGGGATGACTCAGCTCGGGATCGGCGCCCAAGACCACGGCACGATCGAAATCGCCAAGCGCCGAGAGGTCTTCCAACTCCAGACCCGCCGCGCTCACGGCTTCAACGAAGTCGCGTTCAGGCAGGGAAACGAAGGGGTTGATCTTGGAATTCAATTCGGCTTGAAGATTTCCGATGGCCGCAAGCTCTTCATTGGTGGCGCGAGACCCGGCCAAGATGGCCGCACCGGAACCGGCAGCAGCCATGAGTTCGGCGGCACGGGCCCTAGCCTCTGCCGCGCTCACGGAAACGCTTTCGCCTTGCCTACGCACCAGGTACTGACTTTCGCCATCGGCGTCGGGGTATCCGTAGCGACCGCGATCGCACATCCACCAAGCGTTGACCGCATGATCCATGTCGGGGGTCATGCGCTTGATCTCATCCTTCTTCCACCAGCTCGAAGCGGCACAATGCAGGGAGCATTCGCCGCAGGCGGTCTCCACCTTCTTGAGTTCCCATGGCCTTGCCTCGAAACGGAAGCCCTTGCTTGTGAGAGCACCCACGGGACAAACATCGGCCAGGTTGCCGGTAAATCCGCTGGTGATCTGTCCGTCCTGGAAGACGCTGATCATCGCCCTGTCCCCGCGGTGGCGCACGAAGAGCTCGTCGCGTCCGGCGACGTCGCGCATGAACCTGACGCAGCGTGTGCAAGTAACGCATCGCTCCGAGTCGAACATGATGTGCTCGCCCAGGCTGTAGTGCTTCTTGCCCAGGTTCTTGCCATCGCCCATCCGGCTGTGCCCCGGCCCGTGCAGGCGCGTGTAATCCTGTAGAGGACACTCGCCGCCCTTGTCGCAGATGGGACAATCCAAAGGATGGTTGATAAGCAAAAACTCCAGCACACCCTGCCGGGCCTTCACGACCTTTTCGGTGCCCGTGCGCACTTCCATGCCGTCGCCGGCCTTGAGCGTGCAGGCGGGCACCAATTTGGGTGCACCCTCCAGTTCGACCAGGCATAGGCGACAATTACCGTCCACTCCGATGCCGGGGTGATAACAGAAGTGCGGAATCTCCTCGCCCAACTCCTGGGACAGGTCGATGAGCGGTGTCCCGGCCTCTGCCTCCACCTCACGCCCGTTGAATTTCATGCGGATCTTCTCAGGCATCAGCGGTCGCACTCTCCCATGACAGGGTCCAGGCTCGCGACGATGGCCACCACATCGGCAATCATCTGGCCTTCCAGAACTTTTCGCGTGATCGATAGATTGTTGAAGCTTGGGCTGCGAATCTTCAGACGATAAGGATGCGGCCCGCCGTCGCTAACCATGTAAAATCCCAGTTCTCCTTTGGGGGCCTCGATGGACGAATAGACTTCGCCCAGAGGCGGCTTAATGCCTTCGGAGATGAGCTTGAAGTGATGAATCAGCTCTTCCATGGAGCTGTAAACCAAATCCTTCTCGGGTAGCACGAAGTCACGGTTGTCACTCTTGATGGGGCCGTCGGGCATGCTCGCCACCGCCTGCCGCGCGATGCTCGTGCTTTGGCGAATCTCAGCCATGCGCACCAGGTAGCGGTCCATGCAGTCGCCGTGCTTGCCGGTGACGATATCGAAATCGAAGTCATCGTAGTCCAGATAGGGATCGGACTTTCGCTTGTCGAAGGCAATGCCCGAAGCACGCAGGTTGGGCCCGGTGAGCCCGTAGCTCATCGCCATCTCGGGAGGAATCACCCCCACGCCCACGTTGCGATCCAGCCAGATGCGGTTGCGGTTCAGCAGGCCCTCGATGTCGTCCATGGTGCGGTCGAGTTCGTCGCAGAAGCTCTCGACCTTGGCGAGCCATCCCCCGGGCAGGTCGCGGGAGACACCGCCGATGCGCGTGTAGCTGGTGGTCAGCCTCGTGCCCGTGAGTTCCTCGAAGAGGTCGTAGAGCATCTCGCGCATCTGGAAGGTGTAGAAGAAGACCGTGGACGCGCCCAGGTCCAGCGCTCCGGTTCCGATGGCCACCAGGTGCGCGCTGATCCGCGCCAGTTCCGAGACCAGGGTGCGGATGCGCGTGGCCCGCGGCGGAATGTCGAGCCCCACCAACTGCTCAACCGCCAGGGCGTAGGCCGTGTTGTTCGACAGCGGGCTCAGATAGTCCAGCCTGTCGGTGTAGGGAAGGAAGTTGTGATAGGTCTTTTCCTCGGCGATTTTCTCGAAGCTGCGGTGCAAGTATCCCACATGGGGCTTGGCCTTCACCACGGTCTCGCCGTCCATCTCCAGCTCCACCCGGAACACGCCATGGGTGGCCGGATGCTGGGGGCCCATGTTCAGGATCATGGTGCCCTCGCGGCTGGGCTCCAGGGTCGTTTCTATGACGCCCACGTCGATCTTCGGATCGTACTGCTCGCGGGGGGCGTCGCGCAGGCTCTGCCGATCCACCACTCCGGACTGCAGCTTGCGCAGGGCGTCGAGCAGGGCTTCGGGCCGCGGCGGACAGCCGGGCAGGTAGATGTCCACGGGAAGGATCTTGTCGAGGCCCTGCACCACCGAGTAGGCGTCGAACATGCCGCCGGTGCAGAGGCAGGTGCCCATGGCGATGACGTACTTGGGCTCGAGCATCTGATCGTAGATGCGACGCACCACGGGAGCCATCTTGTTGGTGAGGGTGCCGGCGACGATCATCATGTCGCTCTGCCTCGGCGAGAAGCGCATGGCCTCCGCGCCGAAACGGGCCATGTCGTATCGACTGGCCACGGTGGACATCATCTCGATGGCGCAGCATGAGATGCCCATGGGCATGGGCCAGAGCGAGTTTCTTTGGGCCCAGTTGACGGCCTTGTCCATGGTCGTGGTGAGCACGTCCACATTCAGGCCGTGGTTCTGAGGATTGGGCTGGCTCATTCATCCTCCTGGAGGGGGCGAGGGATGAGTCCCTCCGGGCACTCAATTAAAGCAGGCCCGCAGCATAATTCCAGGCTTGGGCGGGGTCAATGACCATGAGCTTCCGGCCACCGGAGTTCGAGAGCTTCTTCGGGCAAACTATAGACCACCGGATAGTCCCCCCGCCGGAAGTAACGATTCCCGAACAAGGGCGCGCTGATCTCCAGACGCAGCTCCCGGCCGCGCTCCGTGCAGGTAATCACCGTTTCCGGGTCGCTCAGCCCCCATAAATCGAGCTGGTCCCTTCGTGGTTGCAGAGCTTCGATCCACCGGGTGTCGATCTCGGAGAGGAAGGCGATGAGCCGCGACACCTCGCGCAGCTCCACCTTGTCGCCGTCCTCGTTCGTCCAGACCCTTTCGCCCTCGCCGACATGCTCGATGACGCGGTCACCCTCGCTGATGCGCGTGACCCGTCCCGGCAGGATCTCGAAGAGCTTGTCGGGCATGTAGCGGGTCAGGGGCGCCATGAGCGGGGCGCAGCTTATGGAATCGAGCAGGAAGGGGCTGCCCCGCTCCGGACTTCCGCAGAGATAGACTTCATGGAAGGGACTGCCGATGCGCAGGCTCAGGGGAAGCGGACGGTCTTCCAGGTGAACTTCCAGGGTGGCCAGGGGATACTCGAGTTCCATGTCGCCGGAGCCCGGGGTGTCGCTGTCGAGGAATCCCAGGATGGCCGGACCCGAAATGTGCCGAAGCAGCTCGAGAACCTTGAGCTGATCGGCGGGGAATGTGGCTCCGGCCAGGATTTCCCATCCGAACTCGTGTCGCCGAAGCACGTAGGCGCCGTACTCGTTCTCGATCTGCAGGCTGACCACATCCAGGGCGCGGTCCAGCGGGATGGCACGCTTGTCGGACAGATCGTGTCGGTTGCGCAGGAAGTGGGTGCGCAACAGGATCGGCACCTGCAGCACGGAGTCGGTCCAGCTTGCCGCTGCCCAGAGCTTCCGGGACTCGTCGTCCAGTCGGCCGAAACGTAGCGTGTCCACCTCATCGCTCCGGTGGATACGCATCTCGAGATCCGGCTCGCTCAGACCCAGTGATGGCCAATCCTCGCGACCCCGGGGAGCCAGGGCCACGGGGCGCTTCTCCGAGAGCAGCACGCCGAAGATGCGTTTCATGGTGTCCTGGTCGGTGAGGTCGCGAACCGGAGCGACCAGGGTCCACTGGCCTTCCTCCATGATCACCCTGGCGCGGCGTTCGGGCGTGATGAAGTCCACCGCCGTGATCTCTGCGGGATCGTGCGGATAGAGTCTGCCTTCCCGCGAGGCGCCCGCTCCACGGATGCTGAAGATGATGGCCGGGATCGACACGATCACGACGACGATGAACAGAAGCCCGGAGAATTTGCGCTTCAAAGGACACCTTCCGGTTCGGGACCGGGGGAGCTAAGGGAATGGATCCGCGCCTGTCAAGGCGCGGCGCCCTCGGCCTCGCGGGCAAGGGTAACGAGTTCCCGCACCCCGGGAGGACTGGTGTCGTGGGTCGCCAGCTGCCGGTTCAGGCGCCGGCCCAGCCATCCCCAGGGCCCCGCCACCAGGATGCAGGGCGTCGTGCCCACCGCGGCCCGCTCCCGCAGTTCTTCGATGCGGCCTGCCGGCGGCGGAGTCCGGCCGATGTAGAGATAGCCCTCGCCGGTCTTGAGCCGCACATCCGGTTCGAGGATGCGCATGGGGAAGCGTGCCAGTTCCTGCATGTACTCCTCGCGGGTCCAGCTGCCCATGTGACCGAACTCCATGGCGATGCGCTGCAGGCCCATGCCCACGGGCTCGCCGCCGTCGGGACGGAAGAGGGCGCCGCGGCGAACCTCCTGCAGGCGCTCCTCCATTTCCTCCTCGCCCAGACGCTCGGGAGCGGGAACGGTGACCTGGGCGAGAAAACGGTCCCAGCGTTTCCAGGCCAGGCGAATCGGGTCCTTCAAGGTCTCGGCCTGGGCGATGACCCCGTCGAGCATGGGGTCGAACTCGGGGCGCCAGCGGGCCAGGGTGAGCAGATGATGTCCAGCGCGCAGGGCGGCCACCCCCTGCTCCTCCAGGGGGATCGTTCGGGCCCCCAGCATCTCGAGGGCATCGGTCATGACCAGGCCCTTGTATCCCATCTCGTCCTGAAGCAGACCCCGGACGATGTCCTCCCGATAGGTGGCCGGACGCTCGTCCTCGCCCAGGCGCAGGTGGGCGGTCATGACCCCGGGCACTTTGAGGCGCACGGCGCGCCAGAAGGGCAGCAGGGCCTCGCCGCGATCTTCGGGAACCTGGGGCAGGGTGAGGTGACTGTCCTCAACGCTGTCGCCATGACCCGGGAAGTGCTTGACCACCGGCAGGATGCCACCGGCCTTGAGTCCGTTCATGGAGGCCTGCACGGCCCGGGAGCTCTCCTCCGGATCCGGACCGAAGGAGCGGGTGCCGATGACCGGATTCTGCGCGCCGTCATCCAGGTCGGCCACCGGCGCGATGATGGCGGTGACGCCCCAGGACGAGCACAGGCGCGCCATGGCCTTGTGGATACGCTCCACCTCGTCGGTGCCCGCCAGGGCCAGGGCCCGGGGCGATGGCCAGGCCGGACGGCTGCCGCTCACCTGGATCCAGCCGCCCTCCTCGTCCAGAAAGATGGGCAGCGGGCGCCCCGCGGCCTGCTCCAGCCTCTTCTTCTGGGCCTCGATTGAGGCTCCTCGCCGCGGCAGATTGTCTCGAAAGAAGAGGATTCCCGCCGGCGGATGCCGCTCGAGCAAGCGCAGGAAATCGTCATCGGGATCGGGGCCGTCGAATCCCAGGAGCCAGGGAGGCCGCAGTTCTTCGGGTATGATGTCAGGCATGGGGGCAGTCTAGCCGGGGCGGCCCAAAGCGGAAGCAAAAAAAACGAGCGGGTTGGTGGGTGACCCGCTCGAATACCAGGGGGGGAATGCGTCTCTCTCTGGGATGGACATATCAAGGCGCGTGCCAACCTGAAGTTCCAATATCGAAGCTCTAAGTGCTTGATTTTCTTGGGATCAGAGTGCGCCCTCTCCGACCTCGGCCGGCGTCCCGCCCTCGCCAGGGGTCAGTTTCCGGAGAGAGTGTCCAAAAAAGAGGAAAGCCGCCCCGAACGGGACGGCTCCTCCAGAGGCTATATACTAGGGCTTAAAGCTTTCCCTTGAGCTGGGTGGCGGGCTTGAAGCCCACGGTCTTGCTGGCCGCGATCTTGATGGTTTCGCCGGTCTGAGGATTCCGGCCGGTGCGCGCCTTGCGCTTGCGGACGGTCCAGGTTCCGAAGCCGGGATAGCTGAAGCGCTTGTCCTTCTTGATGGTCTTGCCCATCACGTCGAAGGTGCAGTCAACGATCTCGGAGACCGCCTTCTTGGTCACTTCGGAGCTCAGCCCCTTATGGCTCCAAACGGCATTGATCAGCTCGGACTTGGTCATGAAACACACCGCCTTTCCGGTGTTCGGGTAAGGTTGGGGTGGATTGCCCCCGAACCCGTAGTTATGACAAGTCCCAAAAACTGTCTAGTAAAATCTTCGGAAAAGCCCGGAAAAACGGCTCGAAACGGCCCTCGGGTATCGGAAAGCCCCTGTTCAGGCTACTTTCCGGTGTCCTGCCCCGTGGGACGCCCGGTCTCAGGCCCCAGATCGATGGCCGTGGGGTTCACGAATTCCATGAAGCCGCGATCCACGGTCCACTTCTTCAGCTTGCCGTTTTCGAAGTGCAGCCAGACCACCCGATCGGGCTGGTCGTCGTCGCTCTCGAAGAGGTAGATCCAGCGCTCGCGCTCTCCGGTGCGGAAGCGATGCTGAGGACGTCCCCATGAGAAATAGACGTCGGTGGGACTCATGCCCTTGTGGATGTGCTGCTGCTCTATCGCCTCGTCCCAATCGCTGCTGTAGTCGGCGCGTGCGGCGATGATATCCGCATCGGGAGCTTCCACCGAACTCAGATAGGAGCTGCATCCGACGACAAACATGGGAAGGGCGAACAGGCTGATGACAAGAATGGCGCGCAACATCACGGGTCCTCCTCGGGGCAAGTCTTCAATGCCAGTCTAACCGAAGGGGGTATGCGTGCAATGAATTTGTAGCGATCCGAAATCAGTTCGCCGGAAGAATTCCGATGAGGATGCGTTCGTCGGTCAACCAGCGCGAAGCGAAGGACGAGATGTCCTCGGCGTCGGCGTTCATGGTGACTTCCATGAAGCGCGCGCGCAGTTCGTCCATGAGCAGTCGCTGGCGGGCGGCCTCTTCGGTCCAGACTAGCAGTGCGCTGAGCTTGCCGGCGTCGGGACCCTGGCCTTGAGGCGTGTACTCCTGCAGACGATTCAGGATCCGGTCCTTGGCGCTGATCACCATGAACTCGGAGAACTCCCCAAGCCTGACACGATCCACGATGCGGCGAAGCACGGCCTCGGCTCGCTGGCGAGCGCCACCGGCCAGGCCGCGATAGGAAATCTCGAGATGGCTGGGTCCGGCGGCATTGAATCGGTACCAGGAGCTGGCGGTCAGCGCGAGCTTCGCGTCGCGGATGTCTCCCTCGCTGAGCGATTGGATGAGCCCCGCCGCCAGGGCCAGAAGGGGCGCGTCCGGATGATCGGGCGCGAGACCCGGAAGCTGGGCCAGCAGCAACTCCCTGGGAGCACTCAGCTCCGATTCCACGCGGCCGGGGCTCCAGGCCGGTGTCTCGTAGAGGACCGGCGCGGGCTTGGGGCCCTTCAGGCGGTTGAGCTGAGGCATCCATCCGTAGAGGATGCGAAGGGCGTTCAGGTCTCCCGCCACCACGATCTCGACGCCGCCGGGACCGAACCGCTCGCGCAACAGGGCCGCGATGTCTTCCCGGCTGGGCTCGCCCGGGGCGAGCTTGCCCGATCCGATTCCATAGGGATGGTCGCCGTACAGATGCCCGGCCATGCGGGTTCTCAACTTCAGTTCCGCACTTCCCTCCCACTTCACGCGATCGGCCTCCAGCGACCGACGCGCGCGATCGAGATCGGCCTCGCTGAAATCGGCGCGGGTCTCGAACATGCGCTGGATGCCGCCGCCAATGAGCATCAGATCCTCGGCGGGACCGCTCAATCTGAGCAGAGCCAGGTCCTGACCCACGCGGACGTCGACCTGCCAGCCCAGGTCGCCGAGGATCTCGCGGAGAGAGGCTCCCTCCGGACCGGTCTCGGCCAGCAGTCGCACCGCGAGCTGGGCCCGATCCGGATCCTCGGGCACCGTAGCCACACCGGCGGGAAAGGCCAGCACGCAGGCGGCCCAACCTCCCTCGCCCGCGTTCACCACGGTGAGGCGTCCACCCGCGGCCAGGCGCCCCTCTTCCCAGTCCAGGGCCGAGGTCTGCGCGGCGAGCAGCAGCAGAACGAGGAAGAGTGTCCTCAAGGTCGATCCTCCGGAGGATGCGGTTGGGCCAGCGCGTCGGCCGCCATGTCCAGGAAGGGCAGGAGCCAGGGCAGCAGGCCCCGCTCGCCTTCCTCCTCATAATCGGCCCTCACGGCGCGCAGCGCCAGGTAATAGCCGGGGCCCGAGCGCCGGATGGCGGGTTCCAGGTGGAAGCCACGGGAGGACCAACCTCGCCTGGCCAGGGCGGTGCTCAACAGACGACCCACGCGCCCATTGCCGTCCGCGAAGGGATGGATGGATTGGAACTCGTAGTGGAATCGTCCGGCGGCCAGGAAGGGGTCCTCGTCGTGATTTCTTTCGTCGTTCAACAGTTCTTCGAGCAGCTCGGGCACCCTCGCCGGATGGGGTGGATGGAAGACCGTCTGCCCCGCCCCTTCGCCCGACTCCTTGACGATCTTCACCTCGCGATCGCGAAGCTCGCCGGGGCGTCCGCCCAGTCCAGACATGACCAGGGCATGCAGATGACGGACCAGTCCCATGTTCCAGCGATCCGGGGCCTCCTCCATGAACTCGGCGGCCTTCAGGCAGGAGAGGGTCTCGAGGTCGTGGCGCGTTTCGGGTTTGATCTCGCCGCGTCCGAGGCTCGTGGCCCGCTCCCAGCTCAGCGGATTCCCTTCGATGGCCGCATTGCACCATGCGGCGTGGAGCCTGCGACGGTCGAGGATCTCCGCCCGCTCAGGCTCTACCCATTGTGTCCTTGCGGCGGACAGTTCCGCGATTCGGGCGGGCAGCGCTTCATGTTCGTTTCGAGGATTCAAGGTATTGCCTCTGCTTGTCGTTTCACCTGAGTTAGCACATTCGAAGGAGATCCGCCAGTCGGTGAAGGTGCCGAAATCTCTTCGGAAGCTGTGCAGGAATCGCGCCGCCGGCCAGGCCTAACACATTGCTTTTATTGTGCTTATGCCTTGCACTAGGCCCATCCATGCACTATATTGAGTGCCTCCCCGACATCCTCCCGCGGCTCCATTTCGGAGGTCCGGGATGTCAGCAACTGATCTTCATTCTCGTTTGCTTTCCACTCTCGCCGAGCTGGCCCGCGTCGAGAAACAGGCCGTGTTGCTCTTCGCCGGGATCTACTCGCGCAAGCCTTTCCGTGAACTCGGTTATTCGTCCATGCGGCAATACGCACGAGAAGCTCTCGGCTTTTCCGACGCGAAGTTCTACCAGTTCCAGCGGCTCGCCGAGTCGTTCAAGACCTTGCCGAAGGTGAAGCGCGCCGTGGCATCCGGTGAGTTCTCGTGGACCAAGGCGCGCACCGTCGCCAGCGTGGCCAAGCCGGAGTCACAGGGTGAGTGGATCGAGATCGCCAAAGCCAGCAGCTCAAGAAAGTTGGAGCGAACTGCTCGGCTTGCACGAAAAAGCGATGGGTTCGCGCCGGCTCCGGATCTCTTCTCCAAGGAGAGATCCGGGCCAGCGGTACGGCGAGAGCTCACGGTGACTCTCAAGCTCGAACCTGAACAGCTGGCCCAGCTAGAAGGCCTTGAAGAGGCCTTCCGCAAGCAAGGCCTGAAAGGTTCCCGTGAAGAGGTCCTGCTCCAAGCGCTTTCTCTGGCAACGGGCGGTCAGCCGTCAGCCGTCAACGAGATCTGTACACGTGTACAATCCCAGCCCAAGCAGGTGGTGATCTATCAGTGCGAGGATTGCGACGGAAAGAAGGTGAAAACGAGTCGTGGCCTCATCGAAACCGATGCACCCACTGATGACGCAACAGTACTAGGTACAGACGGCGTGAATCGAAGCAGCATCCCTCCGAAAACGCGAAACGCTGTGCTCGCTCGCGACCGGCATCGCTGCCAATCACCCGGCTGCGGCAACACCCGCTTTCTCGAAGTTCACCACATCCGACCGCGCGCCGAAGGCGGCGGCAACGATCCTGCGAACCTGATCACCCTCTGCTCGGCCTGCCACCAGCTGGCCCATGATGGTACACGTGTACAGTGTGCAGCAGAAAACGCCCCCACCCGCCGGAGGTCTGAGGCGCGGGTGAGGGCGAGGGAGGGGAAAGCCGAAGCTAGCTGGCGGCGAGGGCTTCCAGTCCGCCGAGTCCCGAAATCACGATGCGGCGGCGGTCGAACTGGATGAGTCTGGCCCGCTTGAACTGGTTGAGCGTGGCGGTGGTGGTTTCGCGGGTCGATCCGATGAGATTCGCCAGATCCTGATGGGTGATGGGCGCTTCGAGGCGAATCTCGTTGCCGCAGACCTTGCCCTCGCTTCGAGCGAGTTCCAGGAGCAACGCGGCCAATCGGCTTTTCACGTCCTTGAAGACGAGGCGCGAAAGGCTGTCGCGGGAGTCCCAGAGGCGCTCGTTGACGATTCGCAACAGGGTCATGAGCAGTTCCGGATTCTGCAGGATCATCTCCTGGAAGCGGTCCCGGCGCAGGGCCAGCAGGCGGCCGCCCTCCAGGGCGATGGCCTGGGCGCGGCGGCTGTCGTGACCCAGAAGTGGCTCCAGGCCGAACACCTCGCCGGGCCCCATGATGCTCAGGATCACTTCCTTGCCGCATTCGGAGCAGCGGCTCAGTTTCACGCGGCCTGTCTGGATCACGTAGACGTACTCGGCCTCTTCTCCAGGCAGATAGATCTGCTCGCGCTTGCTGATATTGCGGGAAGGAGATTCCAGCGAAAGCTTGAGCTGCTGTTTGGGGCTGAGGGCGCCCAGAATCGTTATTCTGTTATTCTTATCTTTGGTACTCATTTCACTTCCCCTCTTTCAACTTTTTAGCCTGTTCGGGGCCTATGGGGTCTCTTGCTCACTCCCGAATCACTCCTTCACGCTCACGGTCTCTCCCTTTCAAGGGGCGTACCGGGGATGTCCAGTGGAGCAAGCTGAGCGCTTTCAAGTGATTAAAGAGATCAGCGAGATTGGGACATCTCTGGGAGTAGCTCGAAGTTGAAATGAGTCTCCCGAAATGAGAGACAAAAACGGGGGAACTAAGACCTCATTGGGACGTATGCAACACTATGTGCCCCACCGGCATCCCCGCTCCAGCGTAAAAATAAGATATTCAGCTATTGACTTCGCGCGCTAATCTGATATCTTGTCTGGAGTTATCCACGAAAGGATCTGTCTCATGGAGTTCCAGGAAGGCGAGTTTGTCTTTTATCCCCGACACGGCGTAGGCGAGATTCTCGGCGTCAGCACTCAGAAATGTGGTGACAGCTCCGAGAAATGCCTGGGTGTCCACTTCGGACCCCAGAATATGACGCTCCACATCCCCGTTTATCGCCTGGGTGCCGTGGGCCTTCGCAAGGTCATGTCACGACAGAAAGTCACGAAAGTCTTCGACGCCTTGAAGGGCCGTGCCCGCTATAACACCAGCCATAGCCACAAGGAGCGGGTGAAGCACTACCAGAAGAAGTTCGATACCGGCGATCCCCTGGAATTGGCCGCCGTGGCCCGCGATCTGGCCCGCCTGTCCAAGAAGCAGGATCTGACCATGGACGAGGAAGGCCTCTGCCGCAATTCCATCGACCTGCTGGCCAAGGAGATCTCCATCACCCGCAAGAAGACGCCTCCGGCCGTCCGCAACGACATCGAGGAAGTGGTTTTCCGTTAACTTCCGGGTGAGTATCAGATACATTGGGCGTCGGCATTGGCCGGCGCCCTTTTCTTTTGCACCCGAGACCAGCAGCGAAGATGAATCCCCGCGTAACACTCATCGATCTGTCCCGCGACGCCTACAACCACATGGTTGCCACGGCCCGCACCTGCTACTCGGCCAAGGGGCTGGTGAGCGCCGAGCAGGTGGCCCGGGGAAACACACGCAAGCCCGAGAGCGAACGCCATGCTGCCCGCGACCGCATCGCCGCGAGCATCTATCAGGCCGGTCACCACACCACCCTGCAGCACGCCCAGGCCCGCTTCGCCCTGGAAGGCGTGAGCCGCCATTTCCTCTGGAGTTTCCTGCACAGCCACCCCTTCTACAACTCCGAGCAGGTGAGCCAGCGCTACGTGCCCGTGAAGGACGGCCACTGGGTGCGCCCCCCACTCTCGGGCCGGGCCGGCGCACTCTACGATGAGGGTGTCGCCTTCCAGTCTGAGGCCTATCGCAAGCTCACCCTGCTGCTCATGGATCCCTGCCGCGCCGAGTACCTGCGACTCTTTCCCGCGCGGAAAAGCTGGGGCTCCAGGCTCGAAGACGAGATCCTCAAGCGCGCACAGGAACTCGCGCGCTACCTGCTGCCCCTGGGTACCACCGCCTATCTTCATCACACGGTGAGCGTGCTCACCCTGCTGCGCTACTACCGCGTCTGCCGTCTCGGCGACGCGCCCCGCGAAACCGAACTCGTGGTGAAGGCCATGGTCGATCAGGTCCTGGCCGCGGAACCCGACTACGAACGCTTGATCGAGGAGCCCCTACCGCCGGAGCATGCACCCGGAAGTGCACTGCTGACCGAAGCGGGAGCCGAAGCCGGAGCGTTTCGTGCTGAGTTCGACAGTTCACTGGACGGTTTCGAGAGCAAACTCGTGGGATGGGACGCGGGCGCCGAATCCCTGCTCGCCGATTCGGTGCGACAGGTGCTGGGCCGGCCGAAATCCGCCCTCGACGACGAGGCGGCTCTGGCCTGGGCGCTTGATCCCGCGAAGAACCGGCTCTGGGGTGAGACCCTGAACCTGTCGAGCATGAACGCCCTGGCGCGGCCGCTGTATCATCCTCACTTCAGCTTCCGCCGGCGCATCAGCCACAGCGCCGACAGTCAGGATCAGCGCCACCGCATGACGCCGGCCAGCCGTCCTCCGTTGCACGCACAGGAAGACGGCACTCCCGACTACGCCACTCCCGCGCTCATCGAGGCGGTGCCCGAGGCGAAGCGCTTCTACGACGAAAGCATGTCGCGCATCTGGGAGAACATCGCGGCCTTCCGCAGGGCAGGCGGAAGCGTGGAGGACGCGCTCTACCTGCTGCCCAACGCCAAGCGCATCCGCTACACGGAGAGCGCCGACCTGCTCAACCTGCGGCACAAGGCCGCCATGCGCCTTTGCTACAACGCCCAGGAAGAGATCTGGCGAATCACCTGGCAGGAGACGCGCCAGGTGCTCGAGAAGCTGCCCCGGCTCGGCGCGGCCCTGCGCCCGCCCTGCAGCCATCGCAAGGACGCCGGCGCGAAGCCCATCTGTCCGGAAGGCACGCGCTACTGTGGTGTACCGGTGTGGAAGTTGAAGCTCGAAGACTACGAGCGAGCGCTCTAGGAACTACTTCCCATCCATGTGCTCCGCCCAGACTTCAGCCGGATGGGCCACCCGCAGCTTCAGTCCCGCTTCGTGCAGGGCCCACTGCCACTGCAGGCGGCATCCGGGATTGGCGAGCACGAGCATGTCGGCGCCACTGGCGCGCAGTTCCTCGACCTTGGCGCGGATCATGGCTTCGGAAAGCTCGGGTTGATCCAGGAACCAGGTGCCGCCGGCGCCGCAGCAGCGGTCGGCGTGGGGCATCTCCACGCGGCGCAACGTACCCAACGAGTCCAGCAGCACCCGCGGTTCGTCGGCGATGCCCTGGGCGTGGACGGCGTGGCAGGCGTCCTCGTAGGCATAGGTCACCGCTTCTCCACCGGTGTGACCGGCAAGGACACTCGAATCCAGAACCTCGCTGAGATCGCGCACCCGATCGCTGAATCGTGCCGCCCGTTCGGCCCAGTCCGGATCGTCGGCCAACCACTCGCCGTAGTCCTTCATGGCGGCGCCGCAGCCGGCGGATGTCGTGACGATGAACTCATCCCCCTCGAAAGCCTCGATGTTCCGGCGGGCCAGGTCCTTCGAACCCTCGAGATCTCCCCGATGCCGGTGGATGGCCCCACAGCAGGTCTCGCCTTCAGCCTCGTCATAGCCGCCCATGCGATCCAGCAGTTTACGCGCGGCCGCTTCTTCGCCGGGGAAGAGATGCCCGCCCACGCATCCGCGAAAGAAGTAGCGGGGTGCCGATTCCCGTGGGGCTGGCGCAGGTTTTGCCGCGCTCAAGCGGGGCATCCAGTGCAAACCGCGCAGGGAGGATAGACCCGGCAAACGTTCCAGGTGCAGCCATCGCGCCAGGGCGAAGACGCCGAAGCTCTGCATCCAGCGGAGCAGACGGAAGAAACGATCGAGTCGCGGACGATCCACGAGCAGCTCGTCCAGAGCGAAGCGCTCGAGCCGGCCGGCCAGTCCGCGCTCGGGCCGTCGCGCTCGTAGCAGTTCATGGGCCCGATCCAGCATGCCCGCGTAGGGCACGCCTGCGGGGCATCGTGCCTGGCAGGCCAGGCAGCCCACGCAGGCATCCAGGTGACGAGTCCAGTCGCCCGGCGTAGCGCCGCGGGACAGCCGCTCCATGAGGAGAATGCGACCCCGTGGCCCCGAACCCTCGTCGCGCAGGATGTCGTAGGTGGGACAGACTTCCAGGCAAAGCCCGCAGGACACGCACTCCAGCAGATCGAAACCGCGATGGAACTCAGCCAAGGAGCCACCTCCCCGGCGCCATGCGTCCGGCCGGATCCATGGCCCTGACAACCCGCTCCATGAAGGCCAGCCCGGGCAGCGCATCATAGAGGGAAGGCGCTTCCACGCCGCGCTTCATGATCTCGGCGCGACGGTCCAGGAGCGGACCGCCGAGTTTGCCGAGCATCTGCATGGGCTCGGCCACCTGCTCCTCGGCCCGAAGACGACAGGAACCCAGGTCGAGGATCCAGCGACTGCCCAGATAGGGCAGGGCCGAGATGAGCGCCGCGCGGCTGCCACGATACTCGCGCAGGAATCTCACCTCGCCCGAGCGCGGCGGCCTCGGAAAATCTCGAAGAGTTTCGTAGAGCGGTCCGCGGCCCTCTTCTTCCCATACCTCGAGGGGCCCCAGCCCCGCACCGGCGAGGGTCGCGAGCACCCGCTCGCGCATGGGCCCTTCCAGGACCTCCCGTCCATTCAACTCCAGTACGAGTCGTGGACGCTCCTCTCGCCCCTCGATGGCGAAACTCCGCGGAAGGAGCAAGGGCCCCCCGAAGAAGTCGTGACGCGCGGCCAGCTCCAGTCCGGCGCGCAGGGCGGATTCTCTCTCGGCATAGTCCAGCAGGAGCAGCTTTCGGAATTCGGGCAGGGGTCGGGTCCGCAGCCGGAGTCCCGTGAACACGCCGAGGGTTCCGCGACTTCCCGCCATGAGTCGGGGAAGATCGTAGCCGGTCACGTTCTTCACGCTGCCCGCACCCGCACGAAAGCGCGTGCCGTCCGGGAGCACGGCGTCGAAGGCCAGCAGACGATCGCGGGCCGACCGGTTCAGTCGCCGGAAGGGCCAGGCCTCGTCCGCCGCCACCGCGCCGCCGAAGGAGCGTTGATCCGGATAGGGAAGGTCGAAGTCGAGTTCGTGCCCTTTCTCGGCGAGGAACTCGTCCACCTCGCAAATGGGCGTGCCGGCCGCGGCCTCCACCTGGAAATCCTCCGCGACGAAATCGCGGATGCCCGATAGCGAGGCCGTGGAGATGATGCGCTGAACCGGACCCGGCAGGGGCGCGATCTCTTCGGCCACGCGCGCGCCGCTGGCGTAGACCAGGCCCGATCCGCTGTCGCGAAGCAGCCCGGCGAGTTCCTCGGCGTCCTCGGGCCTGAGGAAGGTGGCCTCTCCCGTCTTCAAAGGAGAACTGACCACGGAAAGCCGCGAGGGCGGCGGTGACAGTTCGTCTTCGCGGGGAAAGATCTTGCGTGGATTGAAACGCGCCTCGGGATCGAGGGCCCGCTTGATGCGCAGCATGGGCGCCCGGTCCGCGGCGCTGAGCGCCAGGGGCATGTAGTCGGACTTCTCGATGCCGATGCCATGCTCGCCGCTGAGCGTACCGCCGAGATCCACGGCGATCTTCATGATGCCCTCGCAGGCTCGATGAAGCGAGGCGAGTTGCATGGGATCGGCGCGATCGTATCCGATGTTCGGATGCAGGTTGCCGTCGCCCGCGTGATACACGCTGGACACGTGCAGTCCCTCGCGCCGGACGCAGTCGTTCACCCGGCGCACCGCTTCGGCGAGACGGCTCACCGGCACGCAGACGTCCTGCACCAGGAGGTCGCGGTAGAGTTGACCGGAAGCGCCGAAGTGGCTCTTGCGTCCCCGCCAGAGTCGCTGGCGCTCCGCGTCATCCGCCGCCTCGCGTACCCAGAGCGCGCCGGCCTCGGCCAGGAGTTCGGCGGCCTCGCCACGCTCGGCCTCGACCTCATCGATCAGGCCGTCGAGCTCCACGATGAGCGCAGCCTCGGCTTCTTCCGGATAGCCGGTTTTCTGCCCCGAGGCCTCCACCGCGCGGATGGCATCCCGGTCCATCATCTCGAGTGCGGCCGGCAGAGCTCCCCGCGCGAGGATGCCGGACACCGCATGACTGGCCGCCTCGAGACTCGCGAAGGGCGCGAGCAGCGTCGCCACGCTCTCGGGCAGAGGCGACAGGCGCAGCCCCATGGAGGTCACCAGGCCCAGGGTTCCCTCGCTGCCCGTGATCAGACCCGGAAGATCCAAGGGGTCGGCACCCAGGGCGGGCGAACCCAGTCGATGCAATTCTCCGCCATCGTCGACGAGCTCCAGACCGAAGACGTGCTGGCTGGTCACGCCGATCTTGAGACAGTGAGGTCCCCCCGCGTTCTCCGCCACGTTGCCGCCGAGGGTGGCCACGGTCTGGCTGCTCGGATCGGGGGCGAAACAGAGTCCGTGAGGCGCCAGGGCTTCCTGGAGTTCGCGATTCACGAGACCGGGCTGCACCCAGGCGGTTCTTTCCCGGGGATCCAGCGACAGGACCTCTCGCATGCGTGTGAAGGAGAGGAGCCAGCCGCCCTCCATGGGCACGGCACCACCAGACAGTCCCGTGCCCGCGCCGCGGGGAGTCAGGGGCAGGGCGAGATCCTTCGCCAGTCCCACGATGGCCGCGACCTGATCGCTGCTGCGTGGAAAGAGTACGAGATCGGGAAGACGCCGGTAGATCTTCTGGCTGTCGTGCTCGTATAGCGCGCGATCCTCTTCCGCGGAAAGGATGTCCTCCGGCGGGAGTATCTCCCGCAACTTCCGCGGCACGCGTCTAGTCATTGCTCCTGTCGAGGGAGAGGATGTTCACCAGGTCGGAAGTCTGGCCCGCGAAGAGTCGCGTGCCGTCGCCGATCAGCTGGATGTCGAGGGTCAGGCCGATGGTCTCCATCTCGCGGATGGTTTCCGAGGTGTTCAGGTCGATACCCCTGACGGTACGGGTCTCGAAATCGCTGTACCAGAGCTGGTTCACGTCCGGGGTCAGGAACATCCTGTCGGGGCTGCCCTCGATGTCCAAGCTGAACATGATCTGCTCGAGGTCCGCAAGGAGTCGGCGATCGACGCGGCTGGGCCCGAGATAGGTGATCACGATTTCGCCGTCGCCGGAGAGCTTCATCTCCACCGGACTGCCGGGTAGCACGACCTCCTGCAGGATGGACCGGTTGCCGCTCAGATCCACCGCGCGCAGACGCCCCTGATCGGGCACGTCGGCGATGTAGAGGATCCCCGCGGGGCCATCCACGGTGAGCATGGCGCGAAGGTCGGTGTCGTCCACCACGCGCAGGGTGTCGGTGATCTCGAAACTGGCGAGGTCCACGAAGACGGGCGGCCCCTCGGAGAGCCAGGACAGTAGAACGGTCTGGCCGTCCACCCAGGCCAGGTCAGCGACCGAAGGCCAATTGCGTTCGGCCTCGGAGATCTCATTCAGAGGATCCATGGCCAGATGCGAGAAGTGTGTCGGCGAGGATCCCATTCCCACCGCTTCGTCGCCGGCATCGTTGAAGGTCCAGAAGGCGGAACCCGTGCTGGGAGAGATCTCATCGAGGAGCTCGCCCTCGCCGTTCACCCTGCGAATGGTTCCGGAATTGCGACCCACCACCCAGCAGCTGTTGCCGTCGGGCAGGGTGTAGAGGGCCGAGGTCTCCTCGTAGTCGGGCAGGTAGATCTGCGCCGCCGCGTCGATCTCCGATCGGGTGTGGGTGCTTGCATTGCCCGTCTCGTCGAAGGTGTAGACCCGGTAGCTGAAGACCTCGTTGGGCTCGACATCCTCATCGGAGTAGCTGTTGTCCGTACCCTGATAGACCAGGACATCCAGGGAATCGGCATTGCCGTCCTCGGTGCGGTAGAGTCGGTAGTGCAGGAAATCGGGGTCGAGGTTCTCCGTCCAACTCAAGGGAACGTGACTGAAGTCGGCATCGGCGAGCACCTCGATCTCGGAATGGGCGGGATAGGTGTCCACCTCGACGGTCAGTTGCAGGGACTCGCTGAGATTGCCGTAGGCGTCGCGACACTGCAGGGTGTACTCGTAGTCGCGAAGTGGCGCGACCTGGATGTCCAGCAGGCTGTCCTGCTCCGCGGGCAGAATCTGGAAGTGAGGATCGCCGGGGGTTTTCCAGAGTGCGAAGCCCGTGCGCGTCTCGTCCTCGGGTGCCTCCCAGCGCAGGAGGATATAGCTGCCGTCCTCGGTGCTCGCCGTGAAGGAGCTGGGAGCCAGAGGGGGCACCAGGTCGACGGGCAGCAGGGTGTAGCCCCGACTCAGGCTGTCGCCCTCGATCTCGAGCCACTCGGCCTCGCCATGGAAACCCTCGCGACGCAGTCGAAGGGAATCGGCTCCAGCATCGAGGTCACTCAGATCGTAGCGGCCCTCCGCATCGGTGACGTCCTCGGCCTCGCCCCAACTCACGGTGACGCCTTCAAGCACCTGTTCGGGATGCAGACGGTGCCAGACCTGGCCCTTCACCGCGCCCTTCGCCGCCGGGGGAGGATCGGTGACCTTCCCCTCGTCGCAGCCCGCGAAAAGGGTCGAAAGAAGGAAGAGGAAGAGAACGGCGGCAGATCGCATGGTTTCTCCTGGGACTAGTCCAAGGGCCGGCTGTCGATGACGCGTCCATGGGCATCGATGGCGCTGAGGGTCACGCCCTCGGGACGAACTTCGATGCGACAGAAGTGCTGGATGGGACTGAAGGCGTTCACATGCTCGGCCCAGGGCACGGTGGCGTCCTTCGCATAATAGGGAGCCCCGACCCCACCGCTGACGATATGCCAGACGGGCTGATAGTACTCCTCGCCCACTCGGGAGTCTACGCGCAAGGCCGAGTAGTTGTGTTCGTCGCCGAACATGGCCGCTCGTACCCCGTGCTTCTGGAGAATGTTCCAGAAGCGTTCGCGGATCTCAAGCATTTCCGGACGCTTGCCGTGCCACCACATCCCGTCGCCGGCGTGTCCTCCGCAGGGGAAGGCGGGCTCGTGGGCGAAGACGAAGATCTCGGCGGCCCCGCGTTCCCGCGCGGCGGCCAGGTCGGCGTCGAGCCAGTCGAGCTGTTCATCGGGGATGGCCCCCTCGCGATAGCCGCCCAAATCCTCCGGATGGCTGGCCACGTCATAGGTGTTGTTCAGCGCCACGATGTGCACCGGCCCCCAGTCGAAGGAGTAGACGTTCTCCTCGAAGGGCGGAATGAACTTCTTGCCCATGCCGTCCACGGGCGCCGCCGGGCCGTTCACCGGATTGACGAAGGCCTCGGCGAACAGGGTTTCGCTGTTCAGTGGACCCTCCTTGTCGCGAAAAGGCGGCATGCCCCTGTGGCCCTCGTCCACGGGCATGAAGTCGGCCAGCATCTCGTGATTGCCCATGCCCTCGTAGATGGGGACCTCGGCGCCCACGCACTCGGCGGCCTTCTTCCAGGATTCCAGCTCGGTCCTGTATCTCGCCGGATCGTCGGTGTAGCCGTCCACGAGGTCGCCGCCGAAGCAGATGAACTCAGAGCCGGCCAGATGGGCCTGACCGAGCAGGGCGCGGATCATGTCGCGATTGGTGCCATCCACGGCTTCGATGCCGCCTCCGGCGCCCGCGCGGCTGTCCGACAGGAAGGCGAAGGTGACCACCCCGTCTACGGGCCAGTCTCCTCGCGGCGGCGGCGTGGTGAAGGTCCAGCTGCGGAGTGCGTGCTCGCGGCCCTCGGGAATGACGCGATAGCCGAATTCCTCTTCGGGTCGCAGGCCATCCAGGCGGATCTCCGCCCGGAGCGCGCTGTCCACTTCAATACGCTTCCAGGCCATGCGTCGCGTGGTGGAGCCGTACTCCACGACGACCTTGGCCGGGCGATCCAGGGTCCAGCTGAGCCAGGCCTCCTCGGGCCCCACCCGATCGATCCATGGGCCGCGAGAGATGGAAGGCAACTCGACCGGAAGTTCGTCCACACGAACGTAGGCCAGGCGCAGTTCGCGATAGCGAAGCGCCTTGTACCTGGGATCCCAGGCCTCCACGCGGGCAAGAACGATTCCGCCACCCTCGGCGAAACCGGCCACGTCATGATTGGGATGCTCCCACCATCCGATGTGCCGGCGCAATTCGTGCCGGGTACGAAGACTGTCACCCTTCTCCCGCGCGGAGAAACGCCAGCGCGGGGTGCGATAGGGATCCTCCGGCACCTCCACGCCGAAACTGGCTCGGGCCGGCGGTGTGGGTCTTTCGGTGGTCCAGCTGAGCACCACCTCCTCGCCGTCGAGGGAGAGTTTGGGCTCCTCGGCGAAGAAGGCGGCCTGGGCGGGAAGGGCGATCAATAGCGCGATAAGCGTGAGAATTTTCATGTGCTGAGATAACTCCATGGCATCGCTGAGGTCAATGATGGAAAGAGGGCGGGAAACTATTGGCAGAAAACAGTTTCCTGCCAATAGCTTGAGCATGTCGGTAGCCCTGGCGGCAGCCAGGGCGAGGGTCTAGATTGTTTCCATGCCCAGACCCAAACCACTTCGCCGTCCGTCCTGGCTCAAGGTAAAGCTTGAGACGGGAGAGGACTACAAAGATCTGAAGGATCTCGTGGGCGACCTGTCCCTGAACACGGTCTGCCAGGAGGCCAACTGCCCGAACCTGCACGAGTGCTGGAACGCGCGCACGGCCACCTTCATGATCCTGGGTGACATCTGCACCCGGCATTGCAGCTTCTGCAGCGTGGGCAAGGGCCGGCCCGGCACGGTGGATCTGGATGAGCCGCGCCGGGTGGCCGAGGCGGTGCGGCGCATGGACTGCCATCACGCGGTGATCACCAGCGTGGACCGGGACGATCTGGACGACGGCGGCGCGAGCGTCTGGGCCGACACCATCCGCGCCGTGCGCGAGATCAATCCCGGCACGACCATGGAGGTGCTCATCCCCGATTTTCAGGGGGACGAGAAGGCGCTCGCCACGGTCATGGAGGCGCGCCCGGAGATCCTCGCCCACAACGTGGAGACGGTTCCCGATCTCTATCGGCGCGTGCGCCCCGACGCGGACTTCCAGCAGTCTCTCGACCTGCTCAGGAACGCCGCGGCCTGGAAGGACGAGTACGCCGTGAAGATCAAGAGCGGCATGATGCTCGGACTGGGCGAGACCCGCGAGCAGGTGATCGAAGCCATGGAACGCCTTGTCGAGCACCGCTGCGAGATCCTGACACTGGGCCAGTACCTGCCGCCCACGCGGAAGCACCTGCCCGTGGAACGATTCGTGACACCCGAGGAATTCGCCGAACTTAAGGAACTGGGAGAGCGTCTCGGACTACGCCACGTTGAGTCCGGTCCATTCGTGAGATCCAGCTACCGGGCGGAAAGGCATCTGCATGTCTAGCGTGAGCACCTGGAGCATCAGATCGGCCTCCATTTCCGACGCCGAGACCATCGCCCAGATCCACGTGGACAGCTGGCGCACGGCCTACCGCGGTCTCATGCCGGCCGAAGCCCTAGACGGCTTCACCGTCAGGCAGCGCTACAAGGTCTGGAAGGATCACTTCTTCAAGGGCCGTCGCGGGCTGGTGCTCGAAAGCGACGGCAAGGTGGTGGGTTTCGCCGAGTACGGTCCCTCCACCCACAGCGACAGCGGCGAGATCTACAGCCTCTATCTGGATCCCGGCAAGTGGCAGCAGGGCGGCGGCACGGTGCTCTATGAGGCCGCATTGGATGCTCTGCGCGAGAAGGGCTTCGAGCATCTTGAGGTGTTGGTGCTGGAGGGCAACGATCCCGCCTGCAGATTCTACGAGAAGCATGGTCTCGAAACCGATGGCAAGGTCATGCAGATCGAGATGCTGGGCTTCAAACTTCCCCATGTCATCTATCGGGGCAAACTCTAGCGCCTGTACTCGGTCTTATTCCCCGTTAAAACCCAGTCTGCCTCGTCCAGCAGATCCTCGATGCCCTCGATCCAGAGGGTGTTCGCGTCGGGCATCTGCATGAGCACGGTGCCCTCCCAGCCGCCGGGCGTCCATTCGGGACCCAGATGCCAGGCATAGACCTGTCCGTCGGGGGTGACGTCTGCGAAGGATCGATTCAGGCGACCGTTCTCCTCGGGCGTGAAGGGATAGATGCCTGACATGAGCGTCGTCAGCGAATTGCCGTTGGAGATCACCTCCTTGCTCGGGAAGCGGTTCCACTGGACTAGGGCGAGATGGGCGTCCTCGGGAGGAAAGCCGCCACCCGGCATGAACCAGCAGCCCTGGGCGGTGCCGGGCAGGTCCTGCATCACGCGGCCGTAGGGATAGGGATCGCCCGGCAGGTCCTCCCGTGCGATGACGGCCTCCATGGCCGCCTTGAGAGGACCCTCAGGATAGTAGTCCAGCACGCTGAAGGCCTGAAGGTAGCCGCCGTCGCCCCATCGGGAACGGTTCGCGACAGTGGGCTCCGGCCGGGTCCAGTCGTAGATACCCACGTCCACGCCGTACTGGAAATCCTCGACGCCGCAGCGTCCCAGACGCGCGCCCGCCGCCACCTCGATGCTCGGTCTGATCCACGAGACGATGAAGGTCTCGCCCCCCGTGCTGTAGGGTTCGTCCTGGTTCCAGCTTCCCGTATCGAGGTAGCCGGCGAAGGTGGCCTCGTCCAGTTCCGACACGTGTCCGAGGATCAGTTCGATGTCGCCGCAGGCTTCTAGATTGATCGCGTAGTCGGTGTGTCCAGCATTCACATGTTCGACGGCTCTCATGAAGACGATCTTCATGTCAGCCGGACTGTAGAGATTCACGGCCAGAGGATCGTCCTGCCCGTCCCGGATGAAGTGGAGGTACATGTGGTCGCTGGGAAAGGTGTGCCCCGTGGGATTCAGGAGCCCCAGGGGCTCGATGTCCAGAAGGGAATCCGGATTCACGATGGCCGCGCTGAAGAAGCTTCCTTCGGGACAGGATTCCTCTTCCGGCGTGCATGCCAAGAGCAGTACGAGCACGAGTAGAGCGACGAGACGCTTCATGGGGCCTCCTTACTTCATCAACACCAGCTTCACGCCGAAGGTCTGATCGACCGTACGAACCCTCGCATGGTAGATCCCCGACGGCAAGCTTTCTCCATGATCGTCTCGGCCGTCGAAGCTGAGCACATGCTTTCCTGCCCCCAGGCCCTCACCCGCAATCAAGGTTCGCAGCTTTCGGCCCGAGCAATCGAAGATGGAGAGCGAGACCTCGCTCGCCGCTTCCAGATCGAAGCGAATCGTCGTCTTCGGATTGAAGGGATTGGGCCAGGCCGATATGCGATGACTCGCCGGAGCTTCGGGCGCGTCCACGCTTACGCTCGAGGGCGCGAGCAGGTCGTAGGGCGGCAGACCCAGGTCCACGGGACCGGCCAATGGCAGGCCGCTCGCGGCGTCCATCACCCGAACACCGTCGGTGCCGTAGCTCTGGTCGCCGAGGAAGAGCTGCCCGCTCCAGACCTCGAGATCGTTGAAGACCCATCCCCCGCCAGCCAGGGCGAAGGAAGGCGACTCGGCACCCGAGGGATCGAATCGCCAGAGGTTCGTGTTGAAGGAGGCGTCGGTGACGATGGCCCAGGCATGGGCACCGTCATGAAAGCCCGTGTCGCCGATGTCGCCGAGGAAATCGGTTTCGGGCAGGAAACCGCCCGCCGTGTAGTTCACGGGATCCACCCGCACCAGGGCACCGTCGGTGAGGCCGAAGGCCCCCACGCAGCTGAGCCACAGGTATCCGCCGAAGGACTGGAGTTCGCCGGCGGGATTGGCGAAGGGCAGCGCGATGGCCTGCACCCCCACCTGTCCTGGGTTCACGTCCACCAAGGTGTCGGTGTATGGATCCAGCACGGCCAGATAGCTGTCGCCCACGGGCAGCCAGTAGTAGTCGCGGTCCAGTCGCTGGATGGCGATGAAGATCAGATCCTCGGCCAGGACCATACCCGCGGGTTCCGCGTAGCCGTCCTCGTCGGCCCAGGCCGACAGGCTCACCGAGCCCAAGGGCGCGCCACTCGGCCACTCGACGATGAGAATGTCGTTGCTGTTGCCCAGGCTGATATAGGCTTTCTCTCCCACCACCACGATATCCTGGGGATTGCTCCCCGCGCCGGTGCTGAACTCGCTCACGGAGCTGAGGTCGTCCGGATCCAGCACCCGAATGGCATCTACGCCGAGGCGTTCGACGAGGACGAGATACTCGCCCCCCCAGCGCAGCACCGCGTCGCTATGAATGGAAAGCTCATCGGCATAGGGCGTCCATGGATCGGAGGCCAGCATGCTCGAAAGCATGCCGGTGCTGAAGTCGGTGCAGGCCGCTCGTATGCGTTCCGCGCCCGCGCTCACAGCAATGCTCAGGAGTAGTGCGACGATGATGCTGCGTTTCATGATGTCCTCCCCTTGTCGCTTCCGATCCATTCGAGGGTGACCAGCCAGGTTCGTCCTGGCAGAGGAAAACCGAGGACATCCTCGGCCCGCGTGTCCCCCAGATTCATTCCCTCCAGGGAAAGGGACCAACCCCCGGCGATCCGAGCCCGCAGTCCCGCGCCGAAGAAACGCGCGGACGGCAAGCGGCGCTCCTCGTCGTTGTAGCGGTCGGTGTAGACGGCACCACGCTCTTCGACCTCGGCAAAGAGCTTTACAGGTCCGAGTTCCCTCGATAGCCGTGCGAAGAGACGATTCGGCGTGCGATAGGGAAGCATCTTGCCGTCGTAGTCGGGGTGTCCGCCCGTGTCTCGCGCGTCCAAACGCGTTCCAGACAGACTCAGGGCCCAGGGCCGCCAGTCGAAGGCGAGGCTCAGTTCGCTGCCGTGCAGACGGCTCGATTCGAGATTGCGCGCCTGCACCGAATACTGGCTGTTGCGCATGAAGAGGATCTGATCGCGCAGGCTCCGGTCGAAGAGACTGAGCTCACCGCGCAGTTTGAATCGGCCACGCCGCGCCCGCAGGGTCAGACCGACATCGCCCCCCCGACCGCGCTCGGGCAGGAGCTCCGGATTTGCGTGAACCGAGACATCCTGTCCAAACAGTTCCAGAAGGCTCGGTGCACGATAGCCTTCGCTGAGGTTGCCGAAGAACTCCAATCCGACTCGCGTCTCGTTCAGAGCCCGCCAACGCAGACCCGCGCGTCGGAAGCTCGCGAAGGTGTCGTGCTCGGGCTGGGGAACGGGCGGCAGCCAGGGCAGGGACGGCGGCCCGAAGTAGTTGTCGCGGAGCCGCTCCTCGCCATAGGCCGCCACGAGCAGAAGGCGGTGTCCCTCGCGGCGCAGTTCGCCGGTCCACTGAAGGCCGCGGCGGCTGCGTTCGTAGTCCTCGAATTTGTCCGGATTCAGGTTGTCCGGCTGGAAACGATCGCTGCGATGTTCCCCGCGCAGTAGCAGATGATAGGGCGGCGCGAAGAGGTCGGCCCGCATCTGCAGGCCGAGGGAGCGCAGGCGATCGCGGGTCTCGTCCCCCACCAGGAAGGGACCGGTCTCCCTTTCCGGATTGATGAACTCGGTGAGTCCGTCGCGTCCCCAAACGCCGATCTCCATGCGCAGGGCGTGCCCGATGAGGGGCGCTCGCCAGTTCAACCTGAGATCCTGCCCGCGCTTCTTCGAACGCGTGTGATAGGTGGGCAGAGCCTCGGTGCCGGGCAGGCCGTTGTCGCGGAGAAGCCATCGGTAGACGAGGCTGAACTCGCCCGCCCGCGAGGGACGATCCAGGCGCAGCATGATATCGCCCGCGCGCATATCGGCGTTGCGCCGGGTGCGGAGGGTGTCGTCCTCGGCGTTGGCCTGGGTGCCCTGGCGGTCGAGGTAGAAGAAATCAGAACGGCTTGAGAGCAGGCTGCCGCTCAGGCGCGCGCGCAGACCCCAGGGCCCCGTGCCCGAAGCGCCACCCGCGACGCGACTCGTGCCGTAGCTGCCCGCGCTCAGGGCGAAGCGGCGAGCCCTCGAAGCGTCGCTCACGAGATGGATGGCGCCCGCCGGTGACCCGCCGCCTAGTTCCGAGGGCACGGCGCCGCGATAGACCTCGATGCGTTCCACGCCGGCCAGGGGAAGGTCGTCCAGGTTCAGACTGCCACTCAAAGGATGGCGCAGGTCGACACCATCCAGGTAGACCGCCAGCTCCCCTCCGCCGGAACCACGCAGACTGGCGGTGCTGTAGGAGCCGAGACCTCCGTAGCGGCGCAGCTCCAGGCCGGGCATCTCGCGAAGGAGCGTGCGTGCGGCGGGCAGACGGTGGGGACTGTCCGCGGGACGAATCACGCTGCGGGCCAGAACGCGCTCGCTGCGTTCGGCGAAGCGCTCCACCGGATCGCCCTGCACCTGAATCGGCGGCATGAGGTAGACCGTGTCGGCGGGAGCCGGCGCCTCCTCAGCCTGAAGGTTCGCTACCAGGCACAATGGCGCCAGGAACCAAACCCATCTTCGTTTCGGGATGAATGCTTTCGGCATTGCACCCTGCCTCCTTTCTTCCGAAGGACGGACAGGCGTGATAGCCGTGGCAGGTTTCCTGACTTACGGGGTTCTGCTAGCCGCCGCCTTCCCGGTTTCCCAGTGGCGTCCGTGGCGGCCTCCCGATCACAGTGGCGGGACCGTGGCGGATTCTCACCGCGCTTCCCTATTATGCCCTTGGGCGAAAGCCCTCGGACCACCGTCGGCCTATGACGGGCAGAGCATACTTGGTCGGGACGAACAGGACAAGGGAGAAACCTGAACTTGAGCGTGAACCTGAACCCTCCCCAGTTCAAGTTGAGGTTCAAGTTCAAGTTGAATTGAGGCATAGTCCCGCGATGATCGAGGAGTCCCCAAGCAAACCAGGCCGCAAGGTCCTGGCCGCCCTTCTGGCCGTGCAGGTCTTCTATGGCGTGCACTACCTGGCCGCCAAGTGGATCGTGGCCGAAATGGCGCCGGGAGCCTGGGCCGTGCTGCGAACGAGCACGGCATTTCTCATCGTGGCGGCGGCGGCCCTCGTGTTGAGACGACGCATGCCGCCCTGGAAGGATGTCCTCCAGCTCGCCCTCTGCGCGCTCTTCGGCATGGTGCTCAATCAGGCCCTTTTCCTGGAAGGCATCCTGCGCACCACGGCCTCCCACTCGGCCCTCATCAACAGCCAGATTCCCAGTTTCGCCCTGCTCTGGGCACTCATCCTCGGACGGGAACGCCTGAATCTGCGCAAGGGCCTGAGCTTCCTCGCCGGCATGGCCGGGGTGCTCGTGCTGCTGGAGGTGGAGACATTCCGATTCTCCGGCGAAACCCTGGTCGGCGATCTGCTCACCATCGGCAACGCCGCCAGTTTCGGACTCTTCCTGGTGATCAGCCGCAAGGTGCTCCAGCGCAACGACTCCGTGGCCTCCACGGCGGTGGTCATGTTCTTCGGAGCGCTGGGCCTGGCCTTCTACGGAGCCGACGATCTGGCGGCGGCCAGCCTGTCCGGATTGTCTCTGCGAGCCGTGGGATCCATGGTCTTCGCGGTGCTGGCGGCCACCGTCGCCACCTACTTCCTCAATCTCTGGGCCCTGAAGCGGGTTCAGTCCAGCCGCGTTGCCCTCTACGTCTTTCTCCAGCCCCTCATCGCCAGCGTCGCCGGAGTCCTGCTTCTGGATGAAGTTATCGGCCTCCGATTCGGCATCGCCGCGGCTCTCGTGCTCACCGCGCTCATCTTGAGGGACGAGGCGCCTTGACAGGCGGCGTCCGAGTCAGCAATATGGCTGAAGATTCCTAATTCCGAATTAATGAGGTTTTCATGAATCACAAGCACCCCTTCGACAGCGATCAGCCATCGGCCCAGGTCATCCAGATCCAGTCCGCACTCTGCAAGATCATGAGCAATCCACGCAGAGTGAGGATCTTACGTCTACTTGAGCAGGGCGAGATGAGCGTGGGAGAGATTGTGGAGAAGACGGGTCTGCGCAAGGCTGCGGTGAGCCAGAACCTCGCCCCCATGCGCAAGCTGGGCCTGGTGGAGTTCCGGCGGGATGGGCAGAAGATCTTCTATTCCCTTCGTGCGAAGAAGGTCGTGAGTGCCTGTCATGCCATGGGAGTTCTTCTCATGGAACTCGCCGAGGAGGCGGGCGCCTGATCACCAGGTTCGCCATGTCCTCGCCAGCCTGAAACCCGTTTCTCCATCCCAATCCTCGGGCCAGGCCCTGGCTCGGGACCAACTGGACAATTCCTCGAAGGGGCCCCTGAAACTCCCCCCTCTTTTCGACCTCTCGCCGGTGACGAGGACATCCACGTCCCAGGGATCCACGAGGGGCTCGAAATCCTGCCAGGGAGCATACCAGTCCTGGCACCACTCGGCCGCGTTGCCGGCCAGGTCCTTCATGCCAAGCCAGGAATCCCCCCGAGGGCTGAACACACCGACGTAGAGCACGCCGTCGTAGCATGGATCCTGACCGTGGTCCCTGCGGCCATTGGCCCGATCGCAGTCGGGGTACAGGTCCCCCCAGGGCCAGCGGCGCCCGTCGGGGTAGCGGGCCGCGTACTCCCATTCGGCCTCGGTGGGAAGACGCCATCCCTCGGCGCGGTAGGGATCCCCGCCCGGGCCGCAGGACCAGTCGACTCCCGATTTCTGGTAGCTCTCGGGCAGTCCCTCCATGGCGTTGCGCCAGTCGCAAAAAGCTGCCGCCCCGAACCAGGTGAGCCAACGCACCGGTAGATCCTCGAAGAGGTCGGGCGCGATCTCCAGGGAGTCGCCCTGGATGGAGTATCGAAAGTCCGCATCCTCCACGTGGCTCTGAAGTGGCAGCAGATCCATCCCGCTCGCGTTGTGCAGGATCCGGCCGTTCCAGATCTGCACACGCCCCTGGCGCCGCGCGAAGTTCAATCCCTCGAGATACTCCCCCAGAGTCAGCTCGCTGGTGCCGAGCAGGAAATCCCGGGTGAGGGTTACCCGCCGAGTACCGAGAATGGGATCGAAGGGGTCGGGCTGGCCCATGCGGAAATTGCCGGCCGGAACGTAGCGAAAGCCCTCGGGAAGCTCGGATCCCTCATCGGGACCGCTCCCCAGGCATCCGGTCAGAAGCATTAGGGGTATCAAGAGTAGACGATTCCGTTTTCGCCGCTGGCTCATCTCACTTCCCGTTCGCTGTCGGCCTGCTATATTATGGCGGATATTCTCCATCGAGGAAACGAGATGCTCCCGGAAAGCCACCCCTATCACGAAATCATCGACAAGGTGCTCAAACCCGCGCGCTATACGGGCGGGGAGTACCGACAGACGGTGAAAGACCCCCAGGCGGTGGATTGCCGTATCGCGCTGGCCTTTCCGGACGTCTACGAGGTGGGGATGAGCCACATGGGGCTGAAGATCCTCTACTCGCAGGTCAACGGAGCCGAGAAGCTGGCCGCGGAGCGCGTCTTCGCTCCCTGGCCCGACATGGAATCCCAACTGCGCGGAAACAAGCTTCCCCTGGTCAGCCTCGAGAGCGCGACTCCTCTTCGCGAATTTGACCTGCTCGGTTTCTCGCTTCAGTACGAGCTCACCTTCACGAACATATTGCTCATGATGGATCTCGGCGGAGTGCCTCTTCGCAGCGAGAATCGCGGCGAGGACGACCCCCTGGTGGTCGCCGGCGGACCCGTGGCCTTCCAGCCCGAGCCCATGGCCCCTTTCATCGACATCTTCCTCATGGGCGACGGCGAACAGGCCCTGCCATGCATGATGGAGCAATGGGCGGAACTGAAGCGAAAGGGGCTGCCACGGCGCGAACGCATACGCAAACTGGCCGGAGGTGGTCGAGGCCGCTACGCCCCGGCCTTCTACTCGACCCGTGAGGACGAAGCAACGGGCCTGCTGTTCGTGGAAAAGCCAGAGGATCGCAGTCTGCCCTATCCCATCACGCGGGCCCACGTGAAGGATCTCGAGCAGTTCCCCTTCCCCGTGGACACGCCCGTGCCCGCCAGTCAGGCCATCTTCGACCGTCACGGCATCGAACTGGCCCGCGGGTGTACGGAGGGCTGCCGTTTCTGCCAGGCGGGCATGATCTACCGCCCCGTGCGGGAGCGTAGCCCCGAGCAGGTCGTGGACACGGTGATCAAGGGCATTCGCGAGGCGGGGTACGACGAGGTCAGCCTCACCTCGCTCAGCACCGCCGACTACAGCGCCATCGCCCCGCTCATCAAGGAACTCGTGCGCCGCCTCAAGGACGAGGATGTGGCCCTGGCCGTTTCAAGCCTGCGCGCCTACGGTCTCAGCGAGGAGATGCTCGACGACCTAGCCAGCGTGCGGGCCACCAGCCTCACCTTCGCGCCCGAAGCGGGAACCCAGCGCATGCGCGACGTGGTGAACAAGAACATCAGCGAGGAGATGATCCTCGAAAGCGCCCGCCGAATCTTCAGCCGCAACTGGAACCACATGAAGCTCTACTTCATGATCGGTCTGCCCACCGAAACCGACGAAGACGTGCTGGGCATCGTGCAGACCGGGCGCGAGTGCCTGCGCGTGGGCCGCAGCATCGAGGGTCGCAAGAAACGTCCCGAAGTCTACTGCTCAGTCTCCACCTTCGTGCCCAAACCCTTCACGCCCTTCCAGTGGTCGGCCCAGGACGGACTGGAAGAAATCCGCCGCAAGCAGTACCTGCTCAAGGACGCCGCCCGAGCCGCGAAGGTGAATTTGAAGTGGCACGACCCGGAGACCAGCCACCTCGAAGGCATCATCAGCCGGGGTGACCGCCGCCTTGCAGAACTCATCGAGGAGGCATACAGGCGCGGATGCCGATTCGACGGCTGGGACGAGCACTTCAAGTACGACACATGGATTGAGGTCCTCGACGAACTCGGACTCGACGGCAGCCGCTACCTGGGCACACTCCCCGTTGATGCGAATCTGCCCTGGGACCATGTGGACTGCGGCGTCGCCAAGGATTATCTCGTCCACGAATATCAGCGAAGCCTCAAGGGCCGTCTATCCGCACCCTGCGGCAAGCCCAAGGGCGAACACCTGCACCCCGACTCACTGGAAGACGCGCGCAAGGCCATGGGTCGAGCCCTGGTCTGCTACCACTGCGGCATCACCTGCGACCTCGGCGAAATGAAGCAGGAGCGCGTCGACTTCCATCGTGAACTGGAATCCTTGAGTCAGAGACCGCTCAAGCCACGCCCCGAGAACCCGACACGATATCGCTTCGTCTACGCGAAGCGGGGCGCGGCCGTGAAGATGAGTCACCTGGACCTGCTCCGACTCTGGCCGCGGCTTCTTCGTCGCGCGGGACTTCCCATGGCCTACTCCCAGGGTTTCCATCCCCACCCGCGGCTCAGCTTCACACCGGCCCTTCCCATGGGCATGGAAAGCGATGGGGAGCAGATGGAGGCCATGCTCTACGCCGATCTGCCCCCCGAGGACATCCTCAGTGCACTGCGGCCCGTACTGCCGGAAGGCCTCGAACTCTTCACCTGCCATCGTGACGAGGACGGCACCATGTCCAGCCGCCTCGAGAGCCTGTCCATGGAGATCGAGTTCAGCGGCGGTCCGGAAAACCTTGGTGATGCCTGCCGAGGCCTGCTCGCCTCGGGCTCCCTTCGCGTCCAGCGGCAGAAGAAGGGACGGACTCGCGAGCTGGAGGTGCGCCCGGGTATCCTGGAGCTGGAAGTTCTGGGGAGCAGGAACGGAAGCCGTCGTCTACGCGCGGTACTGGCCCTGCAGGCGGCCGCACCCAAGGCCGCCGAACTCGTGCATCTGTTGGGAGGAGAGCCCGAGACCTGTCGGGCCCGGCGACTCGGATTCCGGATGTTGGGCGATCATGTGCCCCACTGAACTCGAGCAGCTCCTGTCCACAGCTCCCCATGCTGACTACCCGAAATGGGCGGAAGAAAACTCCAGCCAATAAAAAAGGGGGCTCGAAGGCCCCCGAATAGGAATCTGCGTTCGGACTTACTTGATGAGATAGGTCCACATGAACTGGATGAGGGTGCTGTCGGCGCGATCGTCGGCACCGTCGGCCTTCTCGTCCATGCGCTTCGTGAAGGCGAGCTGCACGCGGTTACCGTAGTCCACGCCCCACTGGCTCTCGTTGAAGCTGTAGTTCACGCCGAAGGTCAGGTTCTTCTGGGCGTTGTTGTTCACGTCGGTGTTGTGATCCCAGGTGTCGTAGCGAACCACGAGCTGGGTCTTGGGCATCACGAGGTATCCGCCGGTGAAGGCCATGCCGCTGGCGGTGACATCGTCGTCGTCGTTGTCCCAGTTGAACTTCGAAGTCACCGAAGCCATCTCGAACTTGGCGAAGAGAGTGCCCAGGTTCAGGTGCACGTGGGTGGTCCAGTCGGAGTCGCCGCCGAACTCGCCGTCCTCGGGCGTGCCGTTGTCGTTCATGTCGGTCCAGTTGCGACGATTCTCATTGGCCAGGCCCATGGTGAAGCCAGCCTCGGTGCCGGGCCAGAGCTTGGCCTTGGCGCCGAATCCGAGCTTGGGCATCATGCCGGTGTCGGTGGTGCCGGTGTAGGCGCCCGCCGCGGTGGAATGGAAGAAGGACGTGGCGCCCGATCCGTTGTGAAGGAGAGCCTTCAGCTCGATGATCTTGGTGGGCGTGATGGTGAGCTCGGTACCGATGGTACGGGAGTCTGCACCCACGGTCGAGGCCGACCAGTTCTTGCCGACCAGGCCGTACTCGGGGAATTCCTTGACCACGGGACTGGTCAGGCCGCCGGCCTGACTGCCCGCGCCGCGGAAGCGGCCCATGGTGAGCGCGAACATCTCGTTGATGTTCCAGTTGATGTGGGCATCGCGCAGTGCGAATCCACCGGCGGTCTCGATCATGAGATTACCCTTAAAGTCGCCCTTCTTGATCATGGCCGCGAGGCGGGCGCGCTTGAGACCGAAACCGGACTCGCTGATGGCGTCGTCGCCGCTCTCGCCGTTGCTGGCGGAGCTCCACCAGGTCTGGACGAATCCGTAGGGAATCACCTGAGTCTCGCCACCCATGGCCGAGCCGGCCAGAAGCGCGAGGGCTGCGAGCGCGATTAACACTCTCTTCATTGCTATCCTCCGTTGGATCGATTGCGGCCCCCCTGGGGCCTTGTTTCAAGCCCAGCTTCGAGGCCGCGGCAAGGCGGCCTCCAAACCGGGCCTGAGGGTTCCACGACGGATGCCGCGGACGGCTGCACAGTAGGAAGACCCTCCCCCCCGGTCAAGGCTTTTTGGGATATCTGTCACAAGATCCTCGCGTCGTATCACCATGGATTTCAAGGGTTTCAGTATTTTTTTCTACTTATCGGTGGGAGTTGAACTCCTCCCCGGAGGTTGGGGCATTGAGCTTGGCCCTCCCCCAAACCCTGTGCTAGCTTGCGACGTCGAGACCGCGCGGCACCGCGCGACGGGGAGGATTCATGAAAGCCGCCATCGCACTGTTTCTGCTCCTGCTCCTGGCCGCGCCCTTCGCGTCGGGCCAGGAGCTCCCGGCCAACGATGAACTCGTCGAGTGGTTGAAGAACCGAAGCGAGGTCGAGGTGATCCCCCCCACCTGGAAGCCCTTGTTCGGATTGCGGCTCCGCCAGGAATACCTGCAGAAGGTCTACTACTTCGATCCCGAACTCAGTACGCGGAACTGGCTGCGCTTTCGCACCCGCGCGGGTCTGCAGTGGAACGAGGGCTCCCATCGACTCGAGTTCCGCCTGGCCAACGAATTCAGGATTCACTATGCCCTGGACCTGGACGAGGTCGAGTACGATGAGATCATCATCGATCGAGCCGCCTGGACCTGGGGCACCCGACGCGACGATCCCTTCACGCTGACCCTGGGTCGCCAGGACATCATCTGGGACGACGGCTTCCTCATGCTCGAGGGACATCCACTCGACGGCAGCCGGTCCATATATCACAACGCATTGCGCCTGCAGATCCGCGACCGTCGCGGCGAGTACGAGGTGCTGGGCATCGTGGGTCCCCAGAAGGATGAATTCGTGCTCGCGAACGATCAGGAACGCGCCCTCAGCGATCACGATGAAATCGCCATGGCCTTCCGATACCTGCATCACGCCGGCACCGCCATCTCCTTCATCTGGAAGAAGGAAAGCCTGGTGGTCCGTCCCCATTGGGACTGGTGCAATCTCACCCTCGCGCTTCGCCAGCCATGGCGCGCGTGGATCTTCGAAGGCGCGCTTCAGCGCCACTCCACCAAGGAGTGGGCCTACGCCATGCAGCTTCGCGGCGGCGTGGATCTGATGCGCTCGACCCGCGGCGAGATCGGGTACTTCCACTACTCCGGCGATACCAATGACCACGCGGCCTTCAGTACGCCCTACGGCCGCTGGCCCAAGTGGAGCGAACTCTACCTATACACCCTCGTGGGCGAGGATGGCCCGGGAGCCTGGCGGAACATCGCGGGCCTGCACGCGCATCTTCATCATGAGGTGCTGGAAGGTGTCGGCCTGCGAATGAGCGGGTACTGGCTCGGGGCTCCCGATCCCGAGTGGAAGGCCCGCGGTCTACTGCTTCAAAGCGAGCTGGTCCTGGACTACACGAGCTGGTTGAGCATGCACTTCCTTTGGGAGTATCTCGATCCGGGCGAGGCCTACGCCGATGTGCAGGAGGACGCCCACTTCCTTCGTTGGGAAATCAACTACGACTTCAAGTGAGGATGTGATGGGCCTCTTCAGTCTGCCGCCCTCCACCGCGGGCGCCGTCCTGCTTCTGTTCTTCGCCATCGTCCTGGCCCTGGTCTGGGCCGTATGGGACAAGGCCCGTGAGAAAAGGGAGGACCGCTGATGGCAGTGTACATAGCGGTCCTCGTTCTCTATCTCGGCCTTCTCTCGGCCATCGGCCTCGTCTTCCGCAGCGCCAACCGCAGCGCTTCGGACTTCGCCATCGGCGGACGTAGCGTGGGGCCCTGGGTGACCGCGCTTTCCTTCGTGGCCGCCTACTACTCCAGCGTGGTGATCATCGGCGGAGGGGCCTTCGGCTGGAAGTACGGCCTGTCCACGCTTTGGGTAGGCGCGAGCAACGTGCTCGTGGGTACGACCCTGGCCTGGATCATCCTCGGTCGACGCATACGTCGCTTCACCGAGAACCTCGACGCCATGACCCTGCCCGGTCTCTTCGGCGCACGCTACGCCTCGCCCCAGGCGCGAATCTTCAGCGCGTCGATCACCGGCCTGTTCCTCATCGTCTACAACGTGAGCGTGCTCAAGGGCATGGCCAACAGCTTCGAAGTGCTCATGGACATGCCCTACTGGGCCGGCGTCGTGATCAGCGGCGTGGTCATCCTCTTCTACACGGCCATGGGCGGATATCTGGCCGTCGTGTGGACGAGCTTCGTGCAGGGCATCGTGATGATCGCCGCCCTGGTGCTTCTCAGCTGGGCCGCCCTCATGCGCATCGGCGGCATGTCCGAGCTCGTGGCGCGCCTCAGCGACATCAGCCCCGGCCTCGTGAACAGCCCCGGCGAATGGGGATGGGCGGGCCTGATCAGCTTCTCGCTCATCGTGAGCCTTGGCACCTGGGGGATGCCCCAACTTCTCGTCCGATTCTATTCCATCAAGGACGCCAAGATGCTCCGCCTCGGCGTGGTCATCGTGACCCTCGGAGCTTCGGTGGCCATGCTCCCCTACCTCACCGGCGCCATCTCGCGAGTGCTGGTGCCCGGCGTCGAGTCGCCGGACCAGGCCATCCCCGCGCTCACTGCGCTGGTTCTCGGCGACTGGGGCGGCGCGCTATTCCTCGCCGGAGTGGTCGCCGCGGGCATGAGCACCTTCGCAGGCGTGCTCATCATCATCAGCTCGTCCATGGTGCGGGACGTCTGGATCGAAGGGCTCGGGCGCAGCCTTTCGCCCGAAGCCGAAGTCAGGGCGGGTCGCCTCATGAGCCTGGCCGTGGGAATCATCAGCCTGCTCATCGCCCTGCGCCCACCGGCCCTGGTACTGGTGCTCACGGCCTTCTCCTGGGCGGTGATCGCGTCGACTAATCTCTGGCCTCTGCTCTTCGGAATCTACTGGAAGCGCACGAGTCCGGCCGCGACACTGGCCAGCATGATTCTGGGTTCGGCGGCCGCACTCCTTTGGCAGGTCTTCCGTTCCGATCTTCCCGCGCCCTGGAGCGGCATCCACGGGTTCATCACCGGCGTTGTCGTGGGACTGGTTGTCATCATTGCAGGCAGCTTATTGGGAAAAAGCGCGCCGAAGGAAGCCGTGGAGCGCGCCTGGCAGAAGTAGTTGCAAAAGAATGATCCACATGTAGACAGCCCTCAATCCGGCTGTTATGCTGCGTCCCGATTTTCGAAAACGACCTATCCGGTTGCGAGAAAAGCGACCCGAAACACCGAATTCTGATTAATTCACATCAAGGAGGAGAGGTTTTGAAGAAGAGAACTTGGATGGCTTAGCTGTTGATTTTCGCGGCCGCCTTATTCATCGGCGGCTGCTCCAGTAGCGATGACGACGGGCCCAGCGGTCCTTCCGGAGACACGCCTCCCGAGATGGGCGGAAGTGACATCAACATCGTTGTTCCTTCCGGCATGGCCAATTCTCAGGATCCCATGGCCCAGCTGGCCGTCGCCTACATTCAGATGGCCAACAGCATCAGCGGCTACGGCGGTTGGTTCGATCCTCCGAACGGCATGCGTGCGGCGGCAGAGTCCTGGGAGTACACCTGGACCGAGGGCGGCCTCACCATCACGCTCGTCGTCGAAGAAACCTCCACCATGTACACCTGGGACGTCTGGGTCGACGGCAACGACGGCTACTACGACTACGACAACTGGCACATGTTCCATGCCTGGGAGTACATCGACGGCTCATGCGGTGGCCTCGAGTTCTACGCCATCGACGAGTACATGGGCGAACTCTACTGGGATTGGTGCACGGACAGCGAAGGCGTCTTCACCATGACCTTCTACACCAGCTACGAGGGTTACTCCACGGAGATCGAGCTGGTGGTCTATCCCGACGGCTCAGGCTCCCTGAGCTACTACTTTGACGGTGCGCTCGACATGCTCGTCGAGTGGAACGCCGACGGCAGCGGTCAGTGGTGGACCTACAATCCGGCTGACAGCGGCAGCTGGGACGCGGCCGCAAACTAGACCTATATCTTGATTGGAAAAGGGGCGCCGGAGGGCGCCCCTTTTCTGTTTAGAGGGCGATCCAGTAGTTGAGCTTCGCCATGAGTCGGTTCTCCGCCACGTTGTCGACCAGGGTGGCCACTGCCAGACCATTGTCTAACTCTCCGGGCACATCGTAGCCGGTCTGGTAGTTGTAGCGGCTGTGGGACCAGACCAGATAGAAGGTCGATCCCGGTCGATACTCCCAGCGATAGACCAGGTTCAGATTCACCGCGCCGTACTCGAAGTTCTCCTCGCTCACTTCGAAGCCCTCCACCTCGTAGGGCATGAGGTAGAAACTGTCGGGTTTTCTGAGTTCCCGTGCGTTGGAGTAGTCGCCGACGGTGATGAATGGCTGCATGTAGAGGTCGAGGGACTGGTCGCGATCGAAGAGGTAGCTGCCGCGCAGGGTGAAGTCGAGGGTCTTCATCTCGAGCTCGGCGAAGACATAGCTGACGCCTCCGATTCCCACGGCGCCGGGGGGCTGTCCGAGATCGTCGAAGATCGAATAGTTGCCCACCCACTGGGCGAGGGAATGCTGCTGGCTGTAGCTCGAGGACAGGCTCGCGCTCATGCGCGCGCTCGGCCGAACGTAGAGACGGCCGTTGACGTTGGCGCCCCATCCGCCTCGGTCGTTGCGGCTGTAGCTGCCATTCAGGTTCACTCTCCAGTCCTTGCGCCAGTCGCTGCCGAGACCCGCCCAGACCGAGGTGGATGCCGGATGCCGCATGAGCGGCCCGCGCTCGCCATCGTAGGTTCGGGTCATGCCGCGGCTGGTGCCTTCTGCGCCCCGCCACATGCCGGCATGGAAATCCCAAAAGTTGCTGAACTGCCACCAGGTGTTGAGGTCGGCTCCCAGATTCTGGGGATGGCCGGCTCCGTATGCCCAGAGCGTCTCGCCCGGCGCATCCTCGTCTGCCTTGTGGCGGCCAGCGTAGAACCAGCCGCGATTGATGCTCATGTTCCAGTTTCCCTGATTGAAGCGGCTCTCCTCGCCGTCGGAGTTGTACTGGTAGCTGATCCATGCGCCGCTCTGCACCTCATCGGGCTCCCTCAGGATGCCCATGTCGTTGAGGTCCAGTTTGTCGCTCTCCCAGCTTCCATACGTGCCCCAGCGCCAGGTGCCCGCGTTCTTCCGGAAGGACATGGATCCCGCGTTGCCGTAGATGGGATCGTGCTCGAAGGCGGGATCCCCCTCCACGGGCTTGTAGTCCACCACCGACCCCACGAATGAACCCTGCAGGTTGTAACTACGGTCGTCGAAGTTCAGCTCGAAATCGAGGCCGCTGGTGTAACCGTCGCGGAGACCCTCGTCGGGATCGTCGGTGCTCCAGTCGCGAATGACGGCGGTCTGCATCAGGTTCACGCGATGGTCGCCTTCGGCGAACTCTTTCCCGAAGCGGCCCACGGCGAAGTAACTCGGATTGCCGCCTGATAGGAAGGCGTTGTGTGCCTGTCCGTCGCCGGTGATGTCGGTGGCCGCCACGAGTCCCGCCACCGAAACGCCCGAGGAGGTCTTGCCGGTGAGCTTGCCCGCGAAGCGGATGCGGCTGTTCTCATCGCCCGTGCCGATGCGTCGGGAGTAGAAAAGCGCGAAATCCGGGTGGTAGAAGAAGCTCGCGCCCTCGATGAAGAAGGGACGCTTCTCCTCGTAACGGATCTCGTAGGGCGAGAGATTGAGCTGCGAGGGATCCGCCTCCACCTGTCCGAAGTCGGGCTGGAAGGTGGCGTTCAGGGTAAGGTTCGGTGTGACGCCGTATTTCAGGTCCGCGCCGAAATTGGCGCTGCTCTCCCAGTTGTCCACGGAATCGTCGGGGCGCAGATCGGTGGCGCCGGTCACGCTGTAGGGAAGTATCTCGATCTGCCGGGGAGGTTTGACGTCTTCCAGACCCGTGAGCGTTCCGAAGTTGCTGATGAAGCCGCCCTGGTCGCGGTCCCAGTGGACCCAACCCGTATCCTCGCCGCGAGCGTGCATCCAGCGATAGACCTGAAGGCCCCAGGTCATGGACGGGCCTCCGCGATAGCGTACCGAGGAGAAGGGAATGCGAATCTCCGCGTACCAGCCTCGCTCGTCCCGATGGGTGGCGCAGTCCCAGACCGCGTCCCAGTTGCCGTCCCGATTGAAGGGCTCGGTGAGGAAGGCGTCCTGCACGACGCCGTGGGGGTTGACCCGGAAATTGTAGCCGCTGCTTCGGTCGAAGTAGGGATCCACGTAGATGCTGATGATGTCCGAGCCGTCCATGCTGTCACGGCGACTGAGGGTGCTGGCGATTCGGTCGGGATCGGATTCGAAGCAGGCCACGCCGAAATAGAAGGCTTCGTCGTCGTAGAGAACCTTGAAGACCGTGTCTTCAGAAGGGAGCTCTCCCCTTTCGGGTTCCATCTGAGTGAATCCGCGGCCTGCCTCGGCCCTGAGCCAGACCTGTTCGGCCAGGCCGCCGTCCAATATGATCTCGCCGGGCTGGACGCGCTGGGCGCGGAGACTTGGACGATCATTGGACCTGCCGTGGGAATGGTCCGGATATCCTTCACCCCGGCCCTCCGGTTCGAAGCCCGGCATGGCCATCGCGGGAAGGAAAAACACCGAAATCAAGAACAGGGACAGAAGACGGGAACAGAGCGGCAGAGGAACGCTCATCATGCCTCCGTGTAATTCATTGTATTTATTTGTGTTGTGATCGCTTTTCGCGGGGCTGGTTGAGTTCTACGATGCTCACGGCGATCTGTTCCACCATCTTTGGTAAAATAAAGGATGCCACCCCTGGTGTTCTCGTCTATGCTCAAGACGAACCACTAGGTTCTTGCCAACATCACGGGGAGGGAAAGATGAGAGTTGCGATCACCTTTCTTGCTATGACACTTCTGATCTGTCCAATCGCCTATGCTTCGCAGATCATGGTTTACACGAGCGAAATCTCCGACCAGGAAGTGGACTGGTCAGAGCTGTTCCAGATCCAGCAGTTCGATCCGGGTCTCGGGGATCTTGTCTCTGCCTCGGTCACCATCAAGGCCGGATACTTCGGCCTGGTGACCATCATCAACAACGACGATGTTGAGGGCGAGTACTCGTGGCTCACCACCTTCGACATGGATCTGGAGCTTCCGGATGCCGCCCTGTTCTCGACCTTCAACATCCTGAGTGACGCTCACTTCGAGACGGGTTGGATCTTGCCAGGAGAAACGAAGGAGTTCCCAGTAAGCCAGTACGTCTACGACGTGCCGATTCTCGTAGGGGAGCCTCTGGAGACCTTCATCGGAACGGGCACCATCGACATTCCCGTCTGGACCGACACCTTTTCACACCTTCAGATCTACTTCCTGAACGGCTCCATCGAGTTTTCCGCCACCGCGGGCGCGATTCTGACCGTCACCTACATCTACGACGGTGAGGTGCCCACGGGAATTGGCACCTGGAGCGAGGTCAAGGCGCTCTACTAATTCTGCCTGCCGACAGAAGAGCCACTCCCCATCGGGAGGGGTTTCTTCATGCTTTCGGCTCCCTTACTCTGTTTTTATTTTCCAGAATTTTTCTGGAAAAGGGAACTTGCAGCCCCTAGTTTGCATCTTATCCAACGACCCCAAGGACCCCCGTCCATACCCCGTCAACATGGATCAAGGAGATGGATATGCGCAAGATTCTCACCGCCAGCACGATGCTCACCGTCATCGCCCTCCTCACCTTCGGCGGCGCGGCCCTCGCCGGCCCCGGATGCGGAAGCAAATCCGCGGATGCCTCCTGCAGTTCGTACAGCAAGAGCGCCTGCAGCGACAAGGCCGGCGTGAAGGCCCAGGCCGCCGCCAGCGACTACTTCCTGAGCTCCTACCTCAGCGTAAAGAAGGGCATGGACAAGGGATGCAGCGCCAGCTGCACCAGCGCCGTGACTAACTTCAAGGCCGGTGTCCAGGAAATGATCGACAGCGGCGAGGCCGTCGAGCATGAGAAGCATCTGAAGAATCTGGTCCAGGTCCTGGACACCTGGCCCAGCGACGCTGATGCCCAGGAGGCCAGCTTCCAGAAGCTGAGCAACTGGACCATCGGATACATGGAGACCTTCCCCGAGCGCTGCGAGGGCGCGGAGGTGAAGACCTGCGCCGAGTCCGGCCACCGTTGGGTTGAGATCAAGGATCAGTCCGGAGACTCCTCGTCCAGCTAGCCAAGCGAATCCCCATAGACCACATCGACCTCCTCACCGACCCTCTCGCGCAAGCGGGAGGGTTTTTTAACAACGAAGTGGCCCCCGCCTCGAAAGACGGGGGCCTAAACTGATCCGGCTTCGGTGGCGTTGGGTTACCCCCATCGGGGCGATCCCGTTCAGCGCCACGCTTTGGGGAGCTCCCTTAGGGGGACGCCACCTCCACCAAACCGCATATGCCTGAACTCACAGGATCACCTCCTTTCGGGACGAACCATCCTTGGCGAAACCCAGTCGCCCGTCCCTGGCCACCGTCCTAAGTCGCCAAGGCCGCCGCAGTGGCTGCGGATTCCTGAGTTAGTATTATGATGCATCATCGGAGTCTTGCCCAGTAAAATCTCGTCGGCAGATATCGAAGGCTAGGTACCATGACTTGCTTCTTCGCAGCGGATCTCCACGGACGGCGCGGTCGCTACGAGGCCCTCCTCGATCGCATGGAAAAGGAGAGGCCCGAGGCGCTCTTCCTGGGCGGCGATCTCCTGCCCATGGACCTGGACCTGTCCTGGGCCGACTCGCCGGATGAGCGAGACTTCATCGCGGACTTCCTGGCGCCGGCATTTCGGCGAGCCCTCGAGCGGATGGAGGCGCGACCCCGCATCTTCCTCATCCTCGGCAACGACGACGCCCGTTATCACGAGCAGGGCCTGCTCGAGGCTCAGGAGGATGGCCTCTGGGAGTACGTCCACGGGCGCCGGGTTCCCTTTCTGGAAATGCAGGTGCACGGATACGCCTTCGTGCCGCCGACGCCATTCCAGCTGAAGGACTGGGAGCGCTATGACGTGTCGAGATTCGTGGACCCCGGCTGCTTCTCACCAGAGGAGGGCAGGCGAAGCGTCGAGGTGGACCCGGCCTGGATCAAGTTCGGTACCATCGAGAAGGATCTCGAGGCCGTCGCGGCATCCGGCGAGGTGAAGAACGGCATCTTCCTCTTCCATTCGCCCCCCTACAAGTCGGCCCTTGACCGCGCCGCCCTGGACGGACAGATGGTCGACCACGTACCCGTGGATCCCCATATCGGGAGCATCGGCATCCGCCGCTTCATCGAAAGGCATCAGCCGGCTCTCACGCTCCATGGCCACGTGCACGAGTCGACTCGTCTGACCGGAGATTGGATGGACGAGATCGGCGATACCGTCTGCCTGCAGGCGGCCCACGACGGACCTGAACTTTCGCTGATCCGTTTCGATCCGCGGGATCCCAAGAAAGCCGAACGGGAACTGATTCCCGTCTGAATCAGACCTCGGCGCCCATGGGCAGCGCGCGGGCGGGATCGGTGACGGCGCCGATCTTGATGGCGTAGCTGTCGCGGCGGGCGATGTCCTCGTCGGTGATGATGTGGACGTCCAGCAGGCCCGGGCCGCGATAACCGGTGCGCAGGAAGTTCGATTCGGCCAGGCAGAGGCTCCAGCCCTCCAGCCAGTTCTGCAGATCCGTCCGCTGCTCCTCATTCCCGCGGAAATGGATCAGAAGATCGATGTCGCTGGCCGGGCCCGCGGTGGCGTTCTTGGTGCTGCCGAAGACGTAGAAGGCTTCCACCCCGAAACGCCTGGCGTCCAGCTGGGCGGCGATCTTCTCGGCCATGTTGAGCCGCCAGCGCCAGTGCAGGGGCGAGGCGTGATGGGCCTTGACCTTGGGCGCCGAGGTGGTCAGTTGCGGCTCGTCGGCCTCCACGAGCAGGGCCAGCGCTTCGTTGAGATCCGCATTGAGCAGGATGCGCAGGTTCCGCCCGCCGCTGGAGGCGGGAACGTCGATGATCTTGACCACATCCTCGAGATGCCGGAGCTCCGGCAGCATGATGGGCAGCAGGTTTTGGCATCGCGCCAGGAAGAGCTCATTGAAGATGATGCCGGACTCGTCGGGATAGAGTGGCAGGTAGCGGATGCGCGACTCCACCAGGTCCTGGAAGAAGTGGGTGCCGAAAGACAGGTCGGGGATGTAGTCGCCCTTCTTCCGGGCAATCTCCACGAGCATGGCCGTGTTGCTGATATCGGCGTAGGTCACACTGACGCCCAGCTTCACGTCGCCCCGGCTGCCCCAGCGTCCCGGCCCCATGAGGATGAATTGGCGTTTGGGCAGCATCTTGTTCAAGCGGCCCACCGCCCGCCCCACCTCGAGCATGGACTTGCGGTCGGGCAGGGCCGTGTAGGCATCGGCGTCGACGTAGACCAGGTGGGTGATGTCGGGCATCCAGCCGTTGGACACGAAGCGTTCCGCCGAGAAGATGACCCGGTCCTCCTCCACGTCCTTGGGGATGGGCGCCGGAGCATCCTCGTCGGTGTAGCTCTGTGGGCGGCACTGGAGCAGGTAGAGGTGATCGCCGTCGTGGGCGAACTCTACGTCCACCGGCGTACCCATGCGCTCCTGCAGGACTTTGAGGATGTTGCCCATGCGGTCCAGGAAATCGGTGCCCGAGAACAGCTCCTCGAAGGTGGCTGCGTACTCGTCCTTCTCGGGATCGCTGAGCAGGGTCACCGGCTTGCGCAGGCGGTCGCCGTCGATCAGCGAGTAGAT
>CAYPGS010000028.1:2454-47896 GCA_964410395.1 uncultured bacterium | reverse complement strand
AAGATGAGCCGCGGTACAACTCAGAAAATGGTGAAGGCGAGTACCTCATGGACATCTACGCCACGCTTCAAGGCACGACGCCGACCGGTGAAACAACCTTCTCGGAGATCAAGCTGATGTACGGAGATCGCTAGGGCTGCCGGCAGAAAAATCCAATACTAGATCACATCTAAAATGTTCGTACTCATAGCAGCTGAGATGGCCATGAATTGAATGCGTATGATCATCGCAGTTACTTGAGTTTCCTGGATAGGGCCACGAGCATTGGCCTTGTGCGAAAAAAGCCTCTAAGGCATTCTTCCCAAAATCGAGAACCGAGGCAGGCCGAGGCGGCCGATCGCCAGCCCCCTCCGAGGCCTGCACCAGGAGCCAAATGGGTATCGCGGCAGACATCGCCGTCATCGTCTTCGTCGGGTTTCTGGGCGGGCTCGTCGCCCAAAGGCTGAAGCAGCCCCTGATTCTCGGCTACATCGCCGCGGGCGTCGTGCTGGGCCCCCTGACCGGTGGGGCGCTCGTTTACGACCCCCACGATATCGAACTGCTGGCCGAAATCGGCGTCGCCCTGCTCCTCTTTGCCTTGGGTCTCGAGTTCTCCTTCAAAGAGTTGCGTCCCGTACGCAAAGTCGCCCTGCTGGGAACCTCGATTCAACTCTTCCTGACCATCGCCGCGGCCATGGGCATCGGCGCGGTCCTAGGCTGGCCATGGGCCCAGTCTGTCTGGTTCGGCGCATGCGTGTCGCTCTCGAGCACCATGGTCATCCTGAAGACACTTCAGGGCCAGGGGCGACTGGGGACGCTTTCCAGCCGTGTCATGGTGGGCATGTTGATCGTACAGGACCTGGCCGTCGTCCCCATGCTCATCCTGCTTCCCCGCATCACGGACCTCCAGGCCGGCCTGCCGGATCTGGGTTGGGCGCTCCTCCGGGGCGCGCTCTTCCTGGTCCTGATGGTGTTTGTCGGCACCCGGTTGATCCCGGCCCTGCTGCGACGAATCAGTCTCTGGAACTCCCGGGAGCTTTTCATTCTGACCGTCGCCGCCCTCGGACTGGGCGTTGGATACGCCACCTACAAGATCGGCCTGAGCTTCGCCCTCGGTTCCTTCGTGGCGGGCATGGTGATCAGCGAATCGGACCTCGCCCATCAAGCCCTCAGCGATGTCATCCCACTTCGGGACGTCTTCGGCCTGCTCTTCTTCGCCTCGGTGGGCATGCTCCTGGAGCCGGCCTTCCTTCGCGATCAATGGGCTCTCGTGCTCGGACTGGCCCTGGCCATCGGCATCCTGAAAGGGGCTCTCTTCGCGGGACTCGGATGGGTCTTCGGCTATCGAAACGTGGTGCCCCTGGCCTTGGCCCTGACGATGTTCCAGGCTGGCGAGTTTTCCTTCGTGATCGGCCGGGTGGGCGTGGCCACCGGAAACATCAGCGCGGAGTTCAACTCACTTATCATCTCCGTGGCCCTGGTCTCGATGTTCACCACGCCCTTCGTATCTCAAGCCACCACGCCGCTCTACGCAGCTTTACGACGACGACGCCAGGTCGAGCCGGTCATGACCATCAACCTTCCCGAGGAAACCCTCCGCGATCACGTGATCGTCGTGGGAATCGGCCGGGTGGGCCAGGTGGCCGCGGGAGTTCTGACGCGCCTGTCGCTCCCCTTCGTGGCCATCGAGTTGGACAAGTATCGCCAGGAGAATTGCCGCAGCGACGGCTATCCGGTCGTCTTCGGTGATGCCGCCCAGTCGGTGGTATTGGAGGCCGCGGGACTGGAGCGGGCGCGCCTCCTGATCCTCACCAGCGCGGCGCCGGAAACGGCGCGCTCCGTGGTCGCCCATGCCCAGCAGCAACGACCCGACCTTCATGTGGTCGCGAGAGCGGAATCCGATGAGCTCATGCGAGAGTTGTCCGGGAAGGGACTCTACGAAGTCGTGATGCCCAAGCTCGAAGCGGGCCTGGAGGTCTCGCGGCAGGCGCTCGAACATCTGGGCGTGGATTCCGCCCGTATCGAGGAACTTCTTCGCGAAGAGCGGCACAAGGAAACCTGCGCCTAGCCCCGTTCGCCATGATTCTGATAACTATTTGATAACGTCCGAGATCGTCGCGCTCATCGATGCGGGAAAGGCGACGATGATCATGCGCTTCACGGCGGTCAACCAGTCAGTGCTCCAGGGCGCCTTGTCGAACAAGGTCAGGAAGGCGGCCGCCACGAGCAGGGCCAGTAGGTAGGTGGCGAGGACTCGCTTGATGTAGTTGAAGAGGTGTTCCCGGAAGTGGAAGCGATAGAAGTTGAAGTAGATGAAGTTGGCGATGACGACCAGGGAGAAACCCGCAAGAAGCGCCACATTGAGAAAAGGAAGCTCGGCTCCGAGATTCCACACCTCTTCGGTCAGTGAAACCGGAAGGGCAAGTGCGGACGCGCCCAGCAGAATCTGCCAGATGTCCCGTGGGCGCAGCTCGACCATGAAGGGCTTGAGCGCGTGCCCGACCACCTCTCCGGCGGCGTCCGTGATGGGCACGATTCGCTGCAGGTAGCCGCCGATTCGGCGGATGGTCATCTTGGGCTTCCGGGAATCCTGCATCTACATCCCCCTGCGGTACTGCCCTCCGATACCGTAGAGCGCGCGACTCATCTGCCCGATGGTGCAATACTTGGCCGCCTCCATGAGCACCTCGAAGATGTTCTCATTGGCCAGGGCGGCTTCCCGCAAGCGCTCAAGCGCTATCGCGGCCTGCTTCTCGTGGCGGGCGTGCAGATCATTGACCTGATCCACCTGTCCCCGTTTCTCGTCCTCGCTCGAGCGAATGAGCTCGGTCTCCACAACCTTGCCTTCCTCGGCGTGAGGATTCTGGAACATATTGACGCCGACGATGGGCAACTCGCCGCTGTGCTTGAGGGTCTCGTAATAGAGGCTCTCCTCCTGGATCTTCCCGCGCTGATACATGGTCTCCATGGCGCCCAGCACGCCGCCACGCTCGGTGAGCGAATCGAATTCCTTGAGCACGGCCTCCTCCACCAGGTGCGTAAGCAGGTCGATGATGAAAGCGCCCTGCAGGGGGTTCTCGTTCTTGGCCAGCCCCAGTTCGCGGTTGATGATCAACTGGATGGCCAAGGCCCGCCGCACCGACTCCTCGGTGGGCGTGGTGATGGCCTCGTCGTAGGCGTTGGTGTGTAGGCTCTGGGCGTTGTCGTTGATGGCGTAGAGCGCCTGCAGGGTCGTGCGGATGTCGTTGAACTGGATCTCCTGCGCGTGCAGGGACCGCCCGCTGGTCTGGATGTGATACTTCAGCTTCTGGCTGCGCTCGCCCGCTCCGTAGAGGTCGCGCATGGCGATGGCCCAGATGCGCCGGGCCACGCGTCCGATGACCGAGTACTCCGCGTCCACGCCGTTGCTGAAGAAGAAGCTGAGGTTGGGCGCGAAGCCGTCCACCTCCATGCCGCGGGCGCGGTAGTACTCCACGTAGGTGAAGCCGTTGGCCAGTGTGAAGGCCAGCTGGCTCACCGGGTTCGCGCCGGCTTCCGCGATGTGGTAGCCGCTGATGGACACGCTGTAGAAGTTGCGCACCTGCTTCTCGACGAAGTACTGCTGGATGTCCCCCATCATCTTCAGGGCGAACTCGGTGGAGAAGATGCAGGTGTTCTGCGCCTGATCCTCCTTGAGGATGTCCGCCTGCACGGTTCCGCGCACCGAGGACAGCACCTGTGCCTTGATCTCGGCGTACTCATCGGCCGGCAGAAGCTGGTCGCCGGTGACGCCCAGCATGGCGAGGCCGCGGCCATCGTGGCCCTGGGGCATTTCTGCCCGATACTTCGGCTGCGCGCCCCCGGTGATCTCGGCGATCTTCTTCTCGGCCTCCTCCCAGCGGCCGGTTTCCCTGAGGCGGGCTTCCACGGCCTGGTCCACCGCCGTGTTCAGGAAGAAGGCCAGCATCATGGGCGCGGGACCGTTGATGGTCATGCTCACGCTGCTCGTGGGCGCGCCCAGATCGAAGCCCGAGTAGAGGCGCTTCATGTCGTCAAGCGAGCAGATGCTCACGCCGCTGTTGCCGATCTTGCCGTAGATGTCCGGCCGCTCGTCTGGATCCTCGCCGTAGAGGGTCACCGAGTCGAAGGCGGTGGACAGCCTCACCGCGGGCAGGCCGCGGCTCACGTAGTGGAAGCGCCGGTTTGTTCGTTCGGCCGTGCCCTCGCCGGCGAACATGCGCGTGGGATCTTCCTGAGTTCGCTTGAAGGGGAAGACGCCGGCGGTGTAAGGGAACTCGCCGGGCAGGTTCTCGCGCCCAAACCAGCGGATCAGCTCTCCCCAATCGCGAGTCTCTGGCAGGGCCACCTTGGGCACCCGCGTGCCCGAAAGGCTCTCGTGATAGTTCTTCACGTGCACGTCGCGTCCGCGCACCTGATAGACCGTGTCGTCGGCGAGATAGCTGTCCTTCTTGCCCCTCCACTCGGCGAGTTGCTTGCGCAGCGTCGGATCGAGTTCGCCCAGCAGTTCATGGTAGCGCTGGCGGAGCAGCAGGATCGCGGGCTCGGCGCCCTCGCTCAGTTGCTCGGTGGCGTAGTCGGTCTCGAGATCCGGCACCGTGTCGCCCAGCTCGCGCAGGCTGCGGGCGAGGCCGTCGAGACGCTCGGCGATGGAGGCCTGCCCCTCGCTGCGGCGATGGTGATGCCGCACCGCTTCGGCGATCTCAGACAGGTAGCGCACCCGCTCCCCGGGCACCACCGTGGGAACTTCCCCCACGCGATCGGGCATGGCGGCGGGCGTCCATTCGCGGCCGCTCCTCTCGGACACCTGGCCGATGACCCAGAGGAAGAGATTGTCCACGCCCTCGTCGCCGAAGTGGTTGGCCGCCGTCAGAAAGACGGGCATCTGCTCGGGCGGCAGCTCGAAGAGGCCCTTGTTGCGCTGCACCTGCTTGCGCACGTCGCGAAGAGCATCGTCGGCGCCGCGCTTGTCGGCCTTGTTGATGACCACGCCGTCGGCGAAGTCCAGCATCTCGATCTTCTCGAGCTGGCTGGGCGCGCCGAACTCGGGCGTCATGACGTAGAGCGAAAGGTCGGTAAGGTCCACCACCTGCGAGTCGCTCTGGCCGATACCCGCGGTCTCGAGAATCACCAGGTCGTAGCCCGCCGCCTTGAGGGCCAGCAGCGCGTCTTCCACGACGCGCGCTGTTGAGCTATGTGCCTGGCGCGTGGCCAACGAGTGCATGAAGACCCGCTCGCCGTGCACCGCATTCATGCGGATGCGATCGCCCAGCAGCGCGCCGCCGGTGCGTCGCCGGCTGGGATCCACCGAGAGGATAGCCACCGTGCGATCGTCGAAACGGTCGAGCACGCGGCGGACGAGTTCGTCGGTGAGCGAGCTCTTGCCAGCGCCGCCGGTGCCGGTGACGCCGAGCACGAGGGGCGCCGCGTCGCCGAGGCGCGCGGTGAGGGTTTCGCGATGAAGGTCCATGGCCGGCGTGTCGGCATCGCGTTCCAGAATGCTGATGGCCCTTGCCACGGCGTTGGGTTCGCGCTCGTAGAGCCCCTTGGGCATCTCGGCGCGGTCGCCGGCCGGATCGAAGTCGGCGCGCTTCATCATGTCGCGGATCATACCGGTGAGGCCCATGAGCCGGCCGTCCTCCACGGAGTAGATGCGCTCCACCCCGTATTCGTGAAGCTCGGACGCCTCCTCGTCGGTGATGGTGCCGCCGCCCCCGCCGAAGACCTTGGTCTGAGGCGCGCCCTTCTCCTTGAGAAGGTCCACCATGTACTTGAAGAACTCCGTGTGCCCGCCCTGATAGCTGGACACGGCGATGCCCTGGGCGTCCTCCTGTACGGCGGCCTCGACGATCTCGTCCACCGAGCGGTTGTGCCCGAGGTGGATGACCTCGGCGCCCTCCTGCTGCAGGATGCGCCGCATGATGTTGATGGCCGCGTCATGCCCGTCGAAGAGCGACGCCGCCGTCACGAATCGCAGCTTGTGCTCGGTGGCGAAGGGCTCGGCGTCGGCGGAGGGATTCCGGGTCTGGGTCTTCTCGCTCATGGGGGCCTCGCAAATAGGGTTAGGTAATTAAGTTACATGATATCGCCGGCGGTTTCCATAGAGAAGACTGTGAACTGAGAACTGTAAACTGTGGACAAGAAAACCCCCTCCGCGCTTGGAGGGGGTTCATGGTTCTGAGTTCTGAGTTCTGAGTTCTGAGTTCTGAGTTCTGAGTTCTCAGTTACTTGAGCAGCGTCATCTTCCTCATGTCGACAAAGTCGTCGGCCACAAGCCGATAGAAGTAGATGCCCGAACCCTGCGCCGTGCCCGCGCTGTCGGTGCCGTCCCAGACGATACCGTGCTGGCCCGCGCCGTAGGCCGCGTCCACGATCAGGTCGCGCACCTTACGGCCGCTGAGATCGAAGACAGCCAGGTTCACGCTGGCGCTCTCGTCCAGGTTGAACCTGATCTCGGTCTTCGGATTGAAGGGGTTCGGATAGTTGGCCAGGAGCCGCGTGCCGGCCGGCACCGCGTCATCCACCGCCGTCTCTTCCGATTCCTCGATGGTGATGCGCTGGTCCAGGTCCACCGCGCTCACGATCTGGGTGCCGCCGCCGGGCCAGGTGACCAGCACATTGGCCGTGCCCGTCGCCTCGCCGAATCCGAAGTGCGCCACCGCCATGTTCTGGGACATGTATCCCGCGTCGCCGCCGATGGAGTGGGTCTGGGTGAGGCCGTCGACGGTCACGCTGACCTTCGCGCCGATACCCTGCTTGTTGGAGGTGACGCCCGAAAGCTTCACCTGCAACCAGTTGTTCTCCGGCGGGAAATCGTTGCGCACGAGCTTGTTCTCTGCGCCGTCGTTGGCGAGGTAGACATCCAGGTCGCCGTCGTTGTCATAGTCGGCCCAGGCCGCCGCGTTGGTGTTTCCGGCATCACCCAGGAGCGGGTCGGTGGCCTCGGTGAAGACTCCGCCGCCCTGATTCTTGAACAGATGGTTGCCGCCGTTGTTGGTGACCAGCAGGTCCAGGTCGCCGTCGTTGTCGTAGTCGCCCCAGGCGCAGGAGCGGCCCGCGCCAGCGTTGTCCAGCGGCGCGGTGGTCACGTCGGTGAAGGTGCCGTCGCCGTTGTTGCCCAGGAGCACATTGGCGCCGTCATTGACCAGGTAGAGGTCCAGGTCGCCGTCGTTGTCGTAGTCGCCCCAGGCGGCTCCGTAGCCATTGCCGCCGTCACCCACGGGAGCCGTGGTGATGCGCAGGAAGGTGCTGTTGCCGTTGTTGCGATAGAGACGGTTCTGTCCCGAGCGCATGAGGTAGAGGTCGAGGTCGCCGTCGTTGTCGTAGTCGCCCCAGGTGGCCGAGCGTCCCCATCCGCTGTCGTTCATGGGATAGCCCACGTCCACGCTGAAGCTGCCGTCGCCGTTGTTGTGGAAGAGCTTGTCGGCAGCGTAGACGTTGGTCACGTAGAGGTCGAGGAGGCCATCGCCGTCGTAGTCGCCCCAGGCGCAGCCTTCGCTGTAGGAGGTGTCGCCCAGGTCACCCGAGGTGACGTCGACGAAGGTGCCGGCGTCGTTGCGGAACAGATAGTTGGCATCGCCGCTGGTCTGCGCCGCGTAGAGATCGAGATCTCCGTCGTTGTCGTAATCGGCCCAGGCCGACGCGCGGCTGGCGCCGTCGATGTCCAAGGGCGCCACGGTGGCGTCGACGAAGCTGCCCGCGGCGTTGTCGTAGCAACGATTCGGCTCGTTGTCGTTGGACGTGTAGATATCGAAGAAGCCGTCGCCGTCCAGGTCGCCCCAGGCCACGGCCTGGCCACCGCCCACATCGCCGGTCACCGGCGTGGTGGCGTCGGTCCAGCTCTCGCCGCCGTAGATGCCGAAGTCGGCGCTCCATCCGAACTTGTTGTTCTCGTCGATGACCTTCAGGCGGAAGTCCGAGCCCGTTCCCCAGGCCGGATCCACGTTGATGCCCGGGTCTTCGGAGCCGTCGTTGGGCGTCACGCCGATGAGGTTCGCCACGAAGGTGTCGCCCTGGTAGAGGTCCACGAAGACCTCGGTGCCGGTGCAGCCGGTCCACTCGACCAGGCCCGCGGCCTCGTCGTGGTACCAGATGGTTTCGGCGTCGGGCGTGGTCACGTCGAAGAAGCCCTTGGGCTCGATGTTGATGAGGATCCACTCCTGATCGAGCCCGCAGCCATCCCAGGGGCAGTACAGGTTGTCGATGCTGTACCAGGAGTTGTATCCGCCGCCCCAGCCGTAGTTGAGATGGTAGTAGTAGGGTCCGCCCAGGTCGTTGATGCCGTCGCAGATGATCGAATGGGTGTAGATGCGGTAGTGGATCGGCCGTGCCGGCACCATGCGGATCTCATGGCAGATGATGTCCCACCACTCCATCTGGGTGTAGTTGTCACGGTGGACCAGCTCGATGTCTTCGCTGTAGTCGAAGAAGTCGGGATAGACCGTCACGCCGTCGGTGACGTAGCTGCCCGATCCGCAGTGTCCGAAGTCCATCTCGAAGGCCACGGCCACTTCGTAGTTCAGCTCCGCCACCGCGGCGGCCTCTTCGGGAGTGTATCCTCCGGTGTAGCTGTTCTTGATGTTCGCCCAGTCGTAGGGATCGGAGAATTCCACGTAGAGATACTCGCCCGGCGTGGAGCCGCCGCAGGAGTCGTCGCCGTCCCAGTCGTAGCCGTGTCCGCCGATGCCGTACTCGGGATACTCCCAGTATTTCATGATCATCGAAGCCGAGGTGGACACGCAGCCCACCACGCACTTGCCGCCGTCGCCGTCGGGACAATCGTTCCAGTAGGGACTTTCCTGATGCCAGTTGGTGGAGAGCACCGGGCCGACCATGTCGCGGGTGCGCGGCAGCGGCTCGCGGGCCATGAGCTTCTGCCAGCTCTCGCGGTTATGCGGCGCGGAAGCCGAAGCAGGCAGGTGATCGAGGCCGCCGTATTCCTCGCGAGCGAACTCGAGGGTCTTCTGGAAGGTGTCCTTGATCAGGGCCGTGTAACCGTAGTCGATGTCGGCATCGAAGCTGTCCGTGTCGGACCAGGCCTTGATCGCCGGCATCTCCTTGAGCAGCGAGATGATCACATGCCCGGAGGGCTCTACCGGCGCCCAGTAGCCGAGCAATTCGTCGTCGCGGGTGAGCTCGTAGCACCCCGTCACGCGCGCGGTGGACGAGCCGCCCCAGCCGCCCACGTGCGCGGTCTGCTCGGCGACGAAGGCCTCGGCCACGATGTGGGCCTCGCTCAGGCTGGCAACTTCCGCGGTCGCCGGGAGGGCGCAGAAAAGGGTTATGAGAATGAGACCGACGAGGACGTGCTTCATGGTGCATCTCCTTTGGGGAATTCAGGATATTCAGGGCACATTATACCACAGGGCCCAGGAGTGGGCCTAGCCTCTCACTCCGGTTCGGCGGCGGAAAATCGAGGAAAAAGGAGAATCGGCGGGCCGCCTCACAATCCGTTCAAGGCTAGCCCACCCCTGGGCGCTCGAAGCAAAGCGCCCTGACTATCCGTATCGAGCAGGGATGGGAAGCAATGAGAACGGGGAGGGATGTCTCCCTCCCCGAACAATTTGCGAAGCTCTAGCGAGGGGAGGGAGACATCCCTCCCCGAGCTCTTTACTTCAGAAGCACTGCTCGCACGGTCTGACTGCTGTCACCCACGCGCACCTTCATGAAGTAGATACCGCTGGCCGCGGACTCACCGCTGCCCGTCTTGCCGTCCCATTCGGTCTCAACCCAGCCGGCCTGATCGGCCACGACGGCCATGCGATCGACACGATGTCCACCCATGTCGAAGACGTCCACGAAGGCCGCGCCGGCCTGCGGAGCGTAGAAGCGCACGGTGGTCTTGGGGTTGAAGGGGTTCGGATAGACGCTGGCCTGCAGGTCGGACGCGGGCGTCACGGGCTCGTCCACGTCGGTGGGATCGGTGATGGTGATCCACTGCAGCAGGTTGTAGCGCTGCACGTCGGCGCCGGTGGAGCCGACCTCGCGCACGATCTCGAGGAAGTAGGTGCCGGCGGGCACTTCGTAGTCCACGAGCATCTCGCTGTCGCCATGATCGCCGTCCTCAACGTAGACGAGCTCGTTGAGGTCGGAGTCGTAGAGCTTGAAGCCGAGGTCCATCATCTGGTCGGTGTCGTACCAGACCGGGGGCGCGCCGCCCTGCCAGCCGAGCTGCACGTGGGCGCCGATGGGGTCGAAGGTGATATCCAGCTCACTGGTCGAAACCGTGTGGAATTCGAACCAGTCGACGTCGTTCAGGAAGTCGAGGTTGTGATCGATGGTGACCTTCACGCCTTCCCAGGTGCCGAGCTGATTGGCTAAGCCAGGCTCATCATCGTCCTCGAACGCGTCACCGTAGTTGCGGCTTCCGCCGCGGATGTCGTCTTCCTGGGGACCCAGGAAGTTCGTGTTCAGATAGGCTTCCATGAGCTTGGTGCCGTTCTCGGGGGTCGTGTGGCCGAGTCCCTGGCCGTGTCCGTGCTCATGCATGATGGTGTTCCGGATGGCCCGCAGGTTGCCGGAATTCCAGTTCTCGGAGGTGTCGATGACCATGTCGCCCTGGTCGGGGAAGTAGTTGTAGGCCAGGGTGCCACCGGAACCATCGATGTAGTGGGCGCCGATGCGCACGTCGCCGCGGCTACCCAGAACTCCCGCGCTGCCGGGGAAGGCGGCGCCGTCATCGCTCACCTCGATGTAGGTGATACCGATATGGCTGGCCCAGTCGTTGAAGCAGTCGGTGAAGATCTGCTTCCAGGTGGCCTCGTCGCCGAACTGATCGTTGAACTCGTCATAGAGACGGCTCGGCTCGCCGCCGTCGGCGTTGATGGCGGTGCCGTCGGGCAGGAAGCTGTAGGTCAGGGTGATCGGGTCACCCAGGGCGCCGGCGCTTCCGTGGGCCGTGGTGATCCAGCGATCATAGCGCCAGTAGCGGTCTCCCTCGAATTCGCTCCCGGTCGGCAGACTCTGTAGAATCTCGATCATGCGATCATAGGGAGTGTTGGGATCCACGCAGAAGGCGCGGGTGGGTGTTTCGAAACACATGATCTCGGTGAGGGGGTCGTCCGGCAAAGAGACTTCGAGAAGGCTTTGCATGACGGCCTTCGCGACCGCGTCCTCGATGACCGGGTAGAAGGGGTGGTCGCTGTGGTCGCAATTGCTATCGGCCAGCGCGAAGCCAGGGACCAGGAAAAGAAGCGTGGCCAGCAGGACGGCAGTCCTGTGCAGGGTCTTGCCAATCATAAGGTACCTTCCTGTGCGGTGAGCCAGAGTATCCTCTATGGCGAATTGGTTAAATTATGGCGCAAAGGGTTGCTCCACATTATAGCAAATCGCCGCGGCCTGGGAAAGGCCGCCTTGCCCGTGGGGAGGGTATCGGCTAACCTGTGGCAGTACTTGAGGATAGAATTCCTTGGAGGAAGCGATGCCCCTCGTTCCGAAAGCCATCAAGAACTTGAGGCCGTATTCGCCCGGAAAGCCCATCGAAGAGGTCCAGAGGGAACTGGGCCTGGATCGGGTGATCAAGCTGGCCAGCAACGAGAATCCCTGGGGCCCTTCTCCCCGCGCGCTCGAGGCCGTGAAGGGGGCAATGGAAGGCCTTCACCGCTATCCGGACATGCTCGCCCGCGAACTCCGTGGCTCACTAGCCGCCCGCTTCGACGTGAAGGTGGAGAACGTGGTGGTGGGCAGCGGCAGCGAGGGCATCATGGCGAACATCATGAGAACCTTCCTCTGCGACGAGGATGAAATCCTCACCGCCGAGAGCACCTTCGTCGGCTTCATGGTGCTCGCCAACGGCAGCGGGCGGAAGATCACCCTCGTTCCGCGCAAGGACGACTATCGCTACGACCTCGAGGCCATGGCCCGCGAGATCAACGAGTACACGAAGATCATCTACCTGGCCAATCCGGACAATCCCACGGGCACCATCTTCACCCGGGACGAATTCGACGCCTTCATGGAGCACGTGCCCTCTCGCGCCCTCGTGATCTACGACGAGGCCTACATCGAGTTCGCCGCGGACGACCCCCGCTTCCCCGACTCCATGACCTACCGCTACGACAACGTCATCACCCTGCGCACCTTCTCGAAGGCCTACGGGCTCGCCGGCCTTCGCATCGGCTACGGCTTCGCCCACGAGGATCTCATCGCCAATCTCATGAAGGTGAAGCTGCCCTTCGAGCCCAGCATCCCGGCCCAGGCGGCCGGCCGAGCTGCCCTCGAGGACAGGGAATTCCTGGATCACACCGTGAAGGGCACCCTCGAAGGGCGGAAGAGGCTGGCCAAGGCCCTGATCGGGGCCGGCTTCGAGGTCCTTCCGGGCAGCACTAACTTCTTGGCGGTCAAGGCCGCCGGGGCCGAGAGCTGCCAGGTGATCTGCCAGAAGCTGCTCGAGCGCGGCGTGATCGTACGGCCCCTGGCTCCGTTCGGATTCCCGGAACTCTTCCGCGTGACCATCGGAACGGAGGAGGAGAACGGAATCTTTCTCGAGGCGCTTCGTTCAACCTCAACTTGAACTTGAACTTGGACAAGACCGGGTTCAAGTACACGTTCAAGTTCAAGTCGGTAGCAATTCCATTGTCATTCCCCCGCCCGACCGTTACTCTTCCCCGTCATTCCCCACGGAAGCAAGGCTTTCACTCAAAGAGGGAGCTCATGATTCGAAACAAGCTTCTCCTCCCGGCGGCCGGTGTGTTCCTACACGCCGTACCCGCCCTGGCACAGGAAGAGGCGGTCGGATGGGGATTCCGAACGGAAAACCGATCCGCGATGATCCTCTTCATCGTCTTCACCATCGTCATCGTGGTGTCCATCTGGCTGGCCCGACGCGGGCGGGAACTCTACATCCGCCGCATCGCCGGCCTGAACGCCGTGGAGGAGGCCATCGGCCGATCCACGGAGCTGGGCAAGAAGGTGCTTTACGTGCCCGGCATCGGAACCATCGGCGAGGTGCAGACCCTGGCATCCATGGCCGTGCTCAAGCACGTCGCCAAGCACACCGCCGAATACGGCACTCCGCTCGAAGTGCCCAACAAGGATCCTCTCACCTACGCCGCCGCGCGGGAAACGGTGAAGGAGGCCTACCTCGAGGCCGGGCGGCCGGACCTGTTCCAGGAGGAGACGGTCCCCTACATCACCTACGACCAGTTCGCATACACGGCCGCGGTCACCGGAAAGATGGTGCGCGAGAAGCCGGCGGCGAACTTCCTGATAGGATCCTTCTTCGCCGAGAGCCTGCTGCTGGCCGAGGCCGGACAGTCCACCGGCGCGATTCAGATCGCCGGAACCGCCGAGGTGGCGCAGCTGCCATTCTTCGTCACCACCTGCGACTACACGCTCATCGGCGAAGAGCTCTACGCCGCCAGCGCCTACCTGTCGCGGGAGCCCGTGATGCTGGGATGCATCAAGGGGCAGGACTTCGTGAAGTTCCTGCTGCTGGTCTGGATCATCCTCGGAATCCTAACCGTCACTTTCACCGGAAGCACCGTCTTCCAGACACTGCTGCGGTCCGGCGGCTAGGAGGAAACGACCATGTACAAGAAGCAACTTCCCTTGATGTTCACACTCCTGGCCGGGTTGATACCCATCCTCGCGTTCTTCATCACGACGCCGGGAGACGGGTTGCAGCAGGCCAACGACACCCTCGAACAGTGGATGCTCGTCATCGCGGGCTGCGCGCTGCTCCTGGGCGTGGTGAACGTCTTCCAGATGAATCTGAAGAAGATATCGAACAAGGCGAAGGGTTGGCTGAACTCGGTCTGGCTGCTGCTCGCGCTGGTCATCGCCGCGATCTTCGGCCTCATGGACGCCTTCGGCTATCAGCCCTTCACCATCGACGAGCTGCCCATCTATCGGTGGATCGTCGAGTCGGTGTTCATGCCCCTGCAGTCGACCATGTTCAGCCTGCTGGCCTTCTACGTTGCCTCGGCGAGCTTCCGCGCCTTCCGTGCGCGCAACGTGGACGCGGCCATGCTGCTCATCGCGGCGCTCATCATCATGCTAGGCGTGAATCCCGCGACGCAGCGCTTCATGCCCTTCCTGTCGGACTGGACCAACTGGATCATGAACGTCCCCAACGCGGCCGCGCAGCGAGGCATCATCATCGGCGCGGCGCTAGGCGCGGCGTCCATGGCCCTGCGCATCCTGCTCGGCATTGAACGTTCCTACCTCGGCCTGCAGAAAGGAGAGTAGCCATGGGCATCTTCGAGAAACTCATGAATCTGGACCGCCGATGGCTCTACCTCCTGGTAGGCATCGCCGCGGTCCTGCCGATCCTCTGGCCACTGAACCTGCCGGTTCGGGTGAGCCAGCCGGTGCAGGACCTCTACGACCGCATGGAAGCGCTGCAGCCGGGAGACATCATCATGGTGTCCTTCGACTACGGCCCGTCCACGGGGCCTGAGAACGATCCCATGGCCGACGCGGTCATCCGCCACGCGCTGCAGAAGGACGCCAAGGTGGTCTGCCTGGCGCTCTATCCCATCGGGGGGGTGAATGAAGGTCTCGAGGAACTCGAGCGCTGCGTGGGCACGCTGGACGGTTTGCTCCCCAGCGAAACGCCGGTGGAGAGCGAACACTTCCCGGGCAAGTTCTACGGTGTCGACTTCATGTACCTCGGCTACAAGGACGGCGGTCTGGCCGCCATGCGCCAGATGGACGAGAATGTCCACGACACCTTCCCCACCGACTACTGGGACACGCCACTGGAAGAGTACGAACTGGGGCGCGCCGTGCACGGCTACGACGATCTGCAGTTCGTGTTCAGCGCGGCCACGGGCATCATCGGCGAGTGGTGGGCGAACCTGGTGAATGCGCAGTTCGGCATTCCGGTGGCCGTGGGTTGCACGGCCGTGAGCGCTCCAAAGTACTTCGCCTACTATCGCGCCGGACAGATGTTCGCCCTGCTGGGCGGGCTGAAGGGCGCGGCCGAGTACGAGAAGCTTGTCCGCGAGGCCTATCCGAACATCGACGCGCTCACCACGGCGGAGGTCTTCTACGCCGGCAAGGGCTCGGACGTGCAGTCGGTGGTCTACACCATCATCACAATCTTCATCATTCTGGGTAACATCGCGTTCTTCGTCGAGCGCTTTGCGTCCCGGAAGCGGTACTAGGGAGGTGGTGAAATGAGCACGGAAATCGGAATCTGGGTCGGTGCCTTCTTCACCCTCTGCATTTTCAGCTTCCTTTATAAGGACAATCCCTTCTTCCGCTTCGCCGAGAGCGTCTTCGCGGGCGTGAGCCTGGGCTACTACATCGGTCTGACTTTCGGGCAGACCTTCGTGCCCAATGTGATCGATCCTTTGCGCAGCGGAGAGTTCGCGGCCTTCACGAGCTGGGGGTGGTGGAATCTGATCATCCCCATGGCCCTGGGCGTGATTCTCTACGCGCGCTACATCGGCAAGATCGCATGGGTGGCGCGCTTCGCGCTGGCCATCTACGTGGGATACTACACCGGCATCGACTTCATGCAGCGCCTGCAGGGCGAGGTGCTGCCCCAGTCGGCCGACACCATCGTGGGCCTCACCCAGGGATGGGGCGATCCCGTCGCCTGGATCAGCACCCTCATCATCACGGTGGGCGTGCTGTCGGTGCTCGTCTACTTCTTCTTCTCCGCGGAGCACAAGGGCTTCGTGGGAGGCGTGAGCAAGCTGGGCATCTGGTTCCTGATGATCTCCTTCGGCGCCGCCTTCGGCTACACCATCATGGGTCGAATCTCGATCCTGATCGGGCGGGTGGTCTATCTGCTTGGAGAGTGGATAGGTTTGGGATAGCTGGACGTGAACTGAGGACTGAGAACTAAGAACTAAGAGAGGCCCTCCCCGACAGCGGGGAGGGTTTTTACTTGGCACGCTCCAGGTCGAGCAGGAACTTCTTGCGCCAGAGGCCGCCGCCGTAGCCACCGAGCTGGCCGTCATCGCGCACCACGCGATGGCAGGGAATCAGGATCGCGATGCGATTGTCGCCGTTGGCGCGGCCGACGGCTCTCTGTGCGCCCGGCTTGCCGAGGCGCTCGGCCAATTCGCGATAGCTGAGTGTCCACCCGGGTGGAATTCTCCGAAGCTCGGCCCAGACCTTCTCCTGAAAGTCCGTGCCCGGCGCGATCAGGGGCAGATCGAAATCGCGGCGTCGGCCGTCGAAGTACTCGGCCAGCTGCGACTGCAGGCGGTCCAGCATTTCGTTGCTCCCGGGCGCCGCCGCGCAGCCAAGCCGGCGATCGAGCACCGATAGCTGCTTCTCTAGCATGCGCCGATCCGTGAACTCCAGCAGGCAAATGCCCACGTCGGTGGCCCCGGCCACGAGGGGTCCGAGCGGACTGCTCAGGCGCGTCACGTGCATGAGGCCTCGCTCGCGGCTTCGACCGGGAGTGGCACCGAAATACTTCTCGAAGGCCTCGCGGAAACCGCTATCGGATTCGTATCCGTGACCGAAGGCCGTGCCGGCGAGGTCATCGCCCTGCTTGATGCGCCCGAGTGCGAGGCCCAGGCGGCGCGACCGCAGGTAGGCGTGGAAGGTCATGTCGTGCTCGCGGGTAAACCAGCGACGTACACGTCCCGGGTCCAGACCGCGATCGCGAAGATCCTGATCGCGCCAGCGGCGGGACGGGTCCTTATCGACCTCTGCGAGGAGATTGCGAAGCCAGTCGGGCGCCTCGCCCGCAGGCTCCAGGGGCCGACAGCGCTTGCAAGGGCGGTATCCCGCTGCCAGGGCTTCGCGAGCAGCCGGGAAGAACTCGACGTTCTCGCGCTTGGGTTTGCGCGCCGTGCAGCTGGGGCGACAGAAGACACCCGTGCTTCGCACCCCCACGATGAAGACGCCTTCGTAGCTTGCGTCTTTCAGCAGTAGCGCGCGGTACATCTCGTCCTGGGGGGGTAGTGATTTCAGCATGGGCACAGCTTAACCAACCCGAATCGGATCTCTACCGAAAATCGAGCATCGAATTCGATATCAGGGCTTCCACTGCTCCCAGACCTTGCCCACAAGATCCGGTCCTGGCGTGAGGGTTTTGTCACCCGGCTGCCAGCCCGAGGGCGTGACCTCGCCTGATGCGACCACATGCTGGAAGGCTTTCACCTGCCGGACAAGCTCGTCGGGATTGCGCCCGACTTCCGGTGTGAGGACCTCCATGGCGCGGATCACGAAGTCCGGATCGATGATGAAGCGCCCGCGAATGTCTACACCCGCCATTTCGTCGTAGACGCCATAGACCGATCCGATCTTGCCCCCCCCGTCGCTGAGCATGGGGAAGGGCACGCCGCCATCGACCATTTTTGCGAGTTCCTCCTCCTGCCAGATCTTGTGTACGAAGTGACTGTCGGTGCTCATGGATAACACTGTCACACCAAGATCCATGAGTTGATTATGCATCGCGGCGACCGCCGCTAGCTCCGTGGGTCAGACGAAGGTGAAGTCGCCCGGATAGAAGCAGAGGACGATCCACTTGCCCTTGTAGTCCGACAGCCTCAGTTGCTTGAAACCTTCACCGACAAAATATCCATTGGCCTCGAAGTCCGGGGCCTCCCTTCCGACTCTTGCCTGCACCTTCACAACCTCCGTTTCGACGACGGTCACGGTCTCCGCCGGGCCTTCCATGATGGGGCCCGCCGCGGGCTTCGCGCAGCCGTCTCGTTCCTCGGCCATGACACCTCCTTCCGGTCACGGTCGGTAATAGTTTCGTGATATGAAAACTATAGCGGGATTCCATGCGAAATCAAGAAGTTGGGAGCGTGGGCGGGGCAGTTCCCCGGAGGTTGTACCCGGGTGAAAACGCCTTGCCTCGGTCGGAGATCGACCTATGGAATGCAGGCACCCCGGCCCAGGTTGCCACGACCATCGCCATCGGTGTCCATGAGGAAGGCGAAGATGGGTCCATCGCGGTAGATCCAGATGCGCGGCGCCGCGCGAAGGTCGTTGCCCGCGGGGCCGATGAGCCATTGCATGCGAGTGCCGTCTTCCGATTCGTCCTTTTCGATATGCCAGAGGTCGCCGTTGCTCTTCGGCCCGGATGCGACTTCATCGCCATCGAAGCTCAGATCGACGATACCGTCAGGTTCGATGTCAATCTGCAGGAAGGGATCGGTATCTCTGTCTATACGTACAAACCAATCGGTAGCCTCATATTTCTCGACAACTTCATGCTGGCTCAAATTTCCATAGTCCAGCTCGAGAGAGGGGTAGAAGTTGCTCCCGGGCCCCCCGACAGATGAAACCCCGTCCTTGTTGTACTGGTTCATGAAGAACGCATTCTTCCAGCCTATGCTTCCGCACAATTCCTCGCCATTCTCCGGGGCTCTGAAAACTTCTTCGTACCTTGAGTGCAGGAATGCTCTCATGCTATCGGCCAACTCGTAGTTGTGAGCTTTCGTATGCCCGAAAATCAATTGATGTGGACAGATCAACTCAAATACCGCTTCCGAATCTCTCGCCCTCAGCGCAGCCCTCATAGTTTTCCTAAACTCAGCGTTGAACGACTCTAGCTCTTCAGAGAGGATTTCGTACCGCTCGCTTAGCGATTTTTCTGGATTTGGAAGCTTTGCACTCATAGCGCTCGCCACAAGGACCATCATTAGGGTGATCACAAAGCCCCAACTGATGAGTTGCCCCCCTCTGCGCACGACAGAAGACTCGCCAAGGTGAACCAATCGATGTTTCAGGTAGCTTCCACCACCTAAGACCCCGAACTTAAAATTCGCTCGAAGTTGATCCAGCGCGACAAGCGCCTGCGCTAAACTTGAAGCATCACCAGATCTGCTCACGACGATCTCATCGCAATGAAGTTCGCGTTCCCAGCGAAAGCGCTTGCTGAGCCACCAGACCGCTGGGTGATAGAACAGAAGCGTCTTCGCAGATAGGAGAAGCCACTGTATCGGAATGTCATTTCGAAGAAGGTGTGCAAGTTCGTGAGCCATGAGAAGTTTGCGATCTACTGGCTGTAGCCCCTGAACGCTCCCTCCTGGCACATGGATGCAGGGATCACCTACAATTGAAAGGAGGGGCTGAGATACATTTTTGTTTCCTGAAATCTGTGGGATTTTTAGTTCAGGAAAGAGCGCGTGTGCTTCAGAGAGGGCGGTCGACCACTCAGAAAAAACAGGCTTCCTTCCTGCCCGAAGGCGTTGCCTTAGCCGGAGAACCGAACCAACCCTGAAGGACGCTAGAACGAGAACCCCAGCTATCCAGAAGTAGAAAAAGACTCTCCCGGTCTTTTCATTGAAGGCGCTTCTCTCCCTTAGCTTGTATCCTGTAGTGCTTTTCGCTTCACCTTTGTTGATCTGCTTAACTTCGAGGGTCCTTTGTGGTGCATCGGATTCCAACTCGAAGTGCGAATCCGGAAGAATAGACCTGGCTCCCGCACGGACATTCGTTTTGTACACTTCGGGAACAAGAAGTGTTGCCACAGGAAGAACGAGCACCGCGATAATCGAGAAGGTGCAGATTCTTGATCGCAGTCCAGCGCTGTGATTCCTGGATAACCACAGCAACGCGGCACCGACGATCGCTACCAGTGCAGCCTGCCAAAGCAGATGTATGAGCGACCAGCCGATATGGCTTGCAATCGACAGATTCATCACATCTCCTCCTCGAGTCGGTCGAGCATTTCTCGAATCTCTCTCAGCTCTTCGGAACTTGCCTTCTTTCCACGAAGGGCCTGAAGAACCAGGTGCGATGTCGATCCCCCGAATGCTCGTTCGATCAGATCTCGAAGTATCTGCCCTTGAGTTCTGCTTTTAGTGTGACGAGCTCTATAAATATGAGTCCGGTCGCTTTCATCACGATCGACGAGTCCCTTCTTGGCCATGATCTGAAGGAGCTTGAGGGCTGTCGTATAGCCTGTTTTCTTCTTGAGGTTCAGCGCTTCCAACACATCCCGCACGGTACTGGGTCCTCGCTCCCAGAGAATTCGTAGGATTTCCAGTTCTGACCTGGTGGGAACGGACTGGGCAGCAGAATCATCCATATCAATCCTCCTTCAAGACAGAAGCATATACGAAGTGCTTCGTATTGTCAACGAAGGGCTTCGTAGGCGGGGGCAACACGCTAACCATCAGATAAATAGTGGGTTATGAACGGTGTGGGACACTCGCACGGTTTCGATCTTCGAAAGTCCACCCGGGTGGACCTTCAGGGAAACCGTGCCTAGCGTTCGGCGGCCAGCCTTTTCAAGACCATGAACTGTCCGCGATGATGGGCCTCGTGCTCGACCAGGTGGTGCAGCACCCACTCCACGGTGAAGGTGTAGCGCGCGCCTTCCTCGCCTTCGTAGGGAAACTCGCGGGCGAGAGCATCCTCGTCGAAGGTCTCGAGCACCTTGCGAGTGTGCTCGCGCACCTCGTCCATGTAGGCGAAGATCTCCTCGACGGTCTTGCCCCCGCCGCCCATGACCTCTTCGGTCTCGGGATCCTGGATCCAATTCGAATCGCCCTGAAGCAGCGACTTCACCCACCATTCCTCGGCGCCGGCCGAGTGGGCCAGCAGTTTGCCGGGACTGAGGAATCCATCGACCACATTCCGGTCGAGCTCCTCCACGCTCATACCCTCGGCCTTGCTCTTGAAGTGCCCCCGCACGTCTTCCATCTGCGCAAAAAGAAGCGCCAGGCGGGGATGCATCCCGCCCGGCGCCACCAGCTCGATATGCTTGGTTTCGCTCATGCTAGGTCCTTGACCAGAGCCCGATCTTCACCCCGCAGCTGTCGGTGACGAAGGCCATGTACCCGTGCTCCTCGCTGATCTGCTGCTTGTCCATGAGCACGTCGCCACCGAGTTCCTTGGCCTTGGCGAGAGAGGCGGGAATGTCCTCCACCTCGATGTAGACCTGGATGCCGTCGTTGTTCACGGTCTCGACCTTGTTGAAACCGCCGCCGACGCCCTTTCCGGCTTCGCCGAAGACGGCGTAGTTCATATCCGGAAGAACCTGCACGTTCCAGCCGAAGAGGCCATCGTAGAAAGCCTTGCTCTTGTCGAAGTCGGTGGACGGAATTTCGTAATGACAGATCATGTTCATGGGAGTTTCCTCCGAGTGGATTGTGAGAGGGATCGCCGCTATTCTGCAGAATTCGAAAAGTGGAGTCTAGGCCCGCAGCGGAGAAAGATCGCTGAAGGCATGAGCTTCGCCCGCGATCACGTGCAAGCGAGGCACTGCAAAACCAGACAGGATCGCAAGTTCCAATGCTTCGTCGGCGCTCTTCGGTCGAAGGCCGGGAGATTCGAAGACCACAAAATCTGCTTCATTCCCGGGCGACAGAACGCCGCAGTTTGGAAAACCGAGGCTGAGTGCTCCGGTACGCGTGGCCATTTCGAGAATGGTCTGGGGTGCGAGCTTGGGGTGCGCCCGCCTCGCCAGGGTGCAGGTCTCCGGCATGTTCAGCGTGGTGGAGCTCGCCAGGGAGTCGGTGCCGAGCGCCACCGGGATACCGGCGGCAAGCAAATCTTCCACCGGATGCTCATCGTGACCGTCATGGAAATAGGCCACCGACGAGGGACAGTAGACCACCGTCGCGCCGAGTTCGCGAAGCGCCGCGTACTCGTCTTCGCGTAGCCAGGTGCCGTGCACGAACTGCAGGGGGCCGGGCGGCTTCTCGGCGGCCAGCCAGTGTGCGAGGCGCGAAGGACGCTCGGTATCCCAGGGCCGCGGTTCATCGAAGGCGAAGCCCAGCTTCACGAGGAAATCGTAGAGCGGACCGCTTCCCTCGACGAGGTACTCCTCTTCCCAGCGAATCTCCGCGCCATGGGTCGACAAGGGTACGCCTTGTTCACGCGCCTGGGCGAAGCAGCGGCGAAAGAGATCGGTGTCCGACGAGTAGGGTGCGTGGGGGCTGAGCCCGGGATAGAAGAGCTTCTCCTCGTCGGCGACGTAGGGCGGCCGCCCCTCGCCGAAGGAGCCGAGATACTCCTGGTAGGCCCGCGTGCGTAGGGGATGCTCGGCCTCGAGGTGCACGGCCAGGGCGCCCTCTTCGGCCTCGGCGCTGACGATGTCCCCCACCGCCGTGCAGCCGCCGCGTATCAGCTCGCTGCGACCGGCGCGTGCCGACTTCTCGAACTCCGCGCTGGTCCAGGTGCGCTTGGACCGGACCAGGTCGATGATCCAGCCGGTGAAATCCTCTCGGGGAGGTACAAGCCCCTTCATGTAGCTGAGTTCGAGATGCGCGTGGGCGTTGACCAGGCCGGGGATGAGTACGCCGCCCGCGTTCTCGTAACGTGCGGACGCACCCGTGAAGTCGCGGGCGATCTCGCCGGCGGGGCCGACCGCCAGGATCTTGCCGCCCTTCACGGCGACGGCGCCGTTCTCGATGGGGGGCCCGTCCACGGTAAGGACCCAGGCCGCCTGAAAAGTCAGAAGTTCGTCGGGACGGGTCTCGCGGAGGCGCGGCATCAGGGAGCCGGTGCCGCCAGGGCTTCGCTTTGGGGGTCGAGCCCCGCGAGGGCGCTTTCCACGCTCAGGCGGTGGGGCGCGAGGTGGTCCTCGACGCAGAGACGATGGAAGAGACGAAGGCCATCGATGGATTCGGCGTCGAGTTCGAAGCGGATCTGTTCCTTGAGGTAGCGACGCACGCGCTCCTCGCTCCAGCCGTGACCCACGGCGGCTTCCTCGATGATCAGGTCGAGTTCCTCGAGGCCGTGCTGATAGCTGGCATGCAGCAATCGGGTGAGCCGGTCGCCGATCTTCTCGTCCGCGCGCTCGCGCCAGGCCCAGACCGCGTAGACGAAGGGTCGATGGAAGCTGCGCTGCCACCAATCGCCCAGGTCCACGTCGAGTTCCACCTCGCCGGGCTCCAGATCCATGGCCAGGTCGCCGATGACCAGGGCCGCGTCGCCCTCTTCTCCGCCAGACGTCATGAAGGGAGCCTCGGGGTGGACGTCGTAGATATGGAAGTCGGGCTCGATGTCATGGGTTCGCCGAAGCAGAAGCCGCAGCATGGCGACGGAAGACCGGCTGCTCTTGTCGACGAGCACCTTGCGGATCTCGCGAAGGGGGCTCCGGGCGATGAAGCGGATGGTCCTCACCGGGCCCGAACTGGCGATGCAGAGATCGGGAACGATGGCGTCGCCCACTCCGCGGAAGAACTCCACGGCGGGGATCAGGGCGCAGTCCAGCTCACCATGCCGGAGCCGGTCGGCCAGTCCGCTGGGGCGGTCATAGACCAGCTCGTAACCCACGGGTTTCTGCACTTCCAGTCCGCGGATCAGGGGCAGGGTGTTCACGAAGGAGATGACGCCGAGACGCAGGGGACGCATGATTCCTCGATGGTTGGGGCCGCGTCAAGATTAGGTAAAAGTTGCGAACGGCGCAACGATTTGATGGTTCCCGTCAGCCGAAGATCACGTCGAGAGCGCCGGCCAGGAATATGACCAGGCCCACCACGCTGTTCACGCGGAAGAAAGCCATGTCTATGCGGCTCAGGTCGCCCCCGCGCACCAGCCGGTGTTCGTGGATGAGCAGCCAGGCCGCCAGCGCCAGGCCAAGGTAGAAGATCCAGCCCATATGGTGGGTCACGGCGAAGAGCACCATGGCAAGGACCATGAGCAGGTGCAGGCGCGCGGCATAGCGCAGGGCCACATGTTCGCCGAGGGTCACACTGAGGGAGTAGAGGCCGGTCTGCTTGTCGAACTCCGTGTCCTGGCAGCTGTAGATGATGTCGAAGCCCGCCACCCAGAGCAGCACGGCCAGGGCCAGGAACCAGGGCGCGCCGGCGAAACTTCCGTGCACCGCGATCCACGCGCCCACCGGCGCGATGGCCAGGGAGAGTCCCAGCACGAAATGGCTGCCCGGCGTGAATCGTTTCGTGTGCGAATAGAGCAGCACCACGAAGAGGGCGATGGGGCTCAGCCACCCCGCGAGAGGGTTGAGCATGGCGGCGAAGGTGATGAAGAGAAGCGAGTTGATGAAGACGAAGAGCCCCACCCAGCTGGGCTTCAACATGCCGGCGGGTAGCGCCCGGCTCGCCGTGCGCGGATTGGCCGCGTCGATGTCGCGATCGGCCAGGCGATTGTAGGCCATGGCCGCGTTGCGGGCCGTCACCATGCAGAAGAGCACCAGTGCGGTCACGCGCCAGCCGGGAAAGCCGGGGTATTCGAAGTTCCGCGCGGCCACCATCATGGCGAGCAGAGCGAAGGGCAGCGCGAAGAGGGTGTGCGCGAACTTGATCATCTCGAGGATGGTGGACAGGCGGGCCCAAAATCCGCGGGCGACCTCAGTCATCCTCGCCCCATCCCTTGAGGATGCGCAGCTCCACGCCGAGCTGGTCGAGCACGCGCTGCACGATGAAGTCAACCAGGTCTGCGATGCCCTCTGGCCTGAAGTAGAACCCAGGGCTAGCCGGCAGGATCACCGCGCCCGCCCGGGTGAGGGTGAGCATGTTCTCGAGATGGATGGCCGAGTAGGGCGTCTCGCGGGGCACGAGTACCAGTCGGCGACGCTCCTTGAGGCAGACGTCGGCCGCGCGGGTGATGAGATTGTCGCTCACGCCGGTGGCGATGCGTCCGAGTGTGCCGGTGGAGCAGGGCAGCACCACCATGGGCACCCCGCTGCCCGATCCGCTGGCGGCCGCGGCGGCGAAATCGCCGAGGCCGTGTCGCCTCACGAGGGGGCCGCCGTCCTCGGCCTGACCGAGGCGGTCGCCTTCGCCGGGGGCGGAGCCGTAGATCTTCGTCAATTCCTCGGCGAGGGTGGTGCCCGATTCCACGCGGCAGAGTTCGTCCACGTTGGGGCTGGCCATGAGCTCCACGCCGATATTCGCCTCGGCCAGCACTTCCAGAAGGCGGAAAGCGTAGGGCGTGGCGCTGGCGCCGGTCATGGCGACGATGACTCGAGTGACCTGGGGCATGGTTCTCCTTGGCAACGGAGCAAGATAGCAAAGATCGCGGGATATCGGGCAAGAAAAGAATCGAAGTGCATGGATCGAATTGATAGGATTAAACTATGAAGAAGCGACACTACCTACTACACGCCCTCGTCCTCACGATACTGATATTTCTCTCCATCGCCATCGGCTTCTTCTTCTGGAAACTGGTTGGGGGGCGCCAAATCATGGTCCAGAGCCTGGTGGGTGTGCTGATCGCAAACCTTAGCTTCTGGATGTGGATCAAGTGGAGCGTGGCCAGGGGTATCCGCGTCGCTGAGAACAACTATCAGGCTACAGGGTTCTGGATTCTTTCACTGCTATTGCCGGCGATTATCTTCGTGCCGCTCCACTACTTCACCCAGGGATACCTAACCTCCTGGGGCAACATTTCCGCTATCACCTTGTATGTCATCCCCGTGAACTTCAACGGCGCCTGGCTAATGCTACGGGAGACGGGAAACACGAATATGTAGAGCAACATCAATGACCCCACCGGCTTTACATTCATTAAAGAATCGCCTAGGCTTATTGCATGTCCGATGTCCTATTGGTTCATGCCGAAGACAGCTACACCAAAGGATTCGTGGGCTCCATGCCTCCTTTGGGATTGGCCTGGCTGGCCACCTCTCTTCGCGAGAAGGGCGCTAGCGTTCGCATCCTGGATCCTCAGGTTCAGGACGAGCCCTTCGACGAGGTCTTCGCCGCCGAGCGGCCCTCGGTGCTGGGAATCAGCGCCACCACCGCCGCCCGATTCCGCGCCTTCGACTACGTGCGGCGCGCCCGCGAACTTGACCCCAAGGTATTCACGGTGCTTGGCGGCCCCCATGTGACCTGTGCCGCCAAAGACACCATGGCCCACCTTCCCGAGCTGGACGCGGTGGTCCGCGGCGAGGGCGAATTGCCCTTCACGGAAATCTGCACCCGCCACCTGGAGGGCGAGAAGGATTTCGGTGACGTGGGCAGCCTGAGCTGGCGCCGAAACGGCGAGGCCGTCCACAACGAGAACATCGCCCGGGTCAAGGACCTCGACGGCCTCGGCTTCCCGGCCCGTGACCTGCTTCCCAACGATCTCTACGAGCTCGAGAACGAGTTCGTGGGGGGCCGGGCCTTCCATGTGATGGCCAGCCGCGGCTGTCCCTATCAGTGCAGCTTCTGTTCGGCCGGCGCCATCTGGGATCATCGCGTGACCTTCCGCACACCCGAGCACGTGGTCGACGAGATGGTCCAGCTTCGCGACGAGTACGGCGCCGAGGGGATCCGATTCATGGACGCCCTGGTCACCGTGCGCAAGAGTTTCACCATGGGTCTCTGCGAGGAAATCAAACGGCGCAACGCGGTGACGCCCTGGGAGTGCGAGATCCGCGTGGACACAGTGGACGAGGAAATGCTGCGCGCCATGCGCGAGGCGGGATGCTACTATCTGGACTTCGGCGTGGAATCCATCCATCCGGAAATGCTCAAGCGCATGAAGAAGAAGATCACACCGGAGCAGGTCACGCACATTTTGAAGCTCAGCCATGATCTGGGCTTCAAGACCAAGGTCTTCTTCACCATCGGGCATATCGAGGAGACCGTGGACCAGGCCATGGAGACTCTTCGCTTCATCCGCAAGAACAAGAAGTACATCTCGCGCATCGGCGGAGGCGTGGGCATTCACATCTATCCGGGCACGGAGGTGGAGCGCTTCGCCTGGGATGAGGGACTCATGCCCGAGGGCTTCCACTGGTCCAAGCCATACCATCACGAGGAGAACCTGCAGTTCTCCACGCCGCCGAGCGTGCCGGTGCTTATCCAGCCCCAGATGACCTGGCGAGAGCTGCACCTCATGCGTCGACGTCATCTTTTTCAGAAGCTCCGCGACCCGGAAGTCATCAGGGCGAATCTTCGGAAGCTGCGCGGACGCGCCGCGCTTCGCCGAATCAAGAGTCTCGCGGCCGGAGCCTTCGGACGCGGATCGGGCAGCGCGAGCAAGCGGAGCCCTTGATGCGTCTTGCTTTCTTCGGTGATGGGCGCATGGGACACGTAAGGCGCTGGGTGAGCTTCTTCCGGAGCCGCGGTCACGAAGTGCTGCTCTTCTCCTACGAAGATCCCGAAGGTTGCGAGTTGCCCGCGATCCGCATGCGCGGCTTCCTGCCCACGATGACCCTAGGATACCTCTCCTCCATTCCCGCGGCGCGCCGCGAGTTGGCACGATTCAAGCCCGACCTCGTGAACGCTCTCTATGCCGGCGGCTACGGCAGCTGCGCCGCGCTTTCGGGGTATCCCTTCGTGGTCTCGACCCTGGGCTCGGACATGCTCATCGACTATCCCAATCATGCGGTGCATCGCATGATGATCCGGTCTAACCTGCGACGCGCGCGACTCGTGACCACCGACGCGCAGCTCCTCTCGGATATCGTGCGGGAGGCCGGTGTGCGGAAGGAGCGTATCCTCAAGGCATACTTCGGCGTGGAGCCCGAGATCTTCCACCCGCCCGAGAGCGAGGCACTTCGCGCCAATCCGCCTCGGGTCATCAGCACGCGCAACCTGCACACGGTCTACGGTCTGGACGACCTCATCGAGGCCGCGCCCTGGATCCGCGCGGGCGAGGTCGCGGGCTTCGATCTCTGCGGAGACGGCCCTCAGCGAGAACGCCTGGAGGCGCGCGCCGAAGAGCTCTCGCCGGGTGCCTTCATCTTCCACGGCAAACTCGGCGCTCTGGCCATCGGAAACCTGCTGCGCTCGGCCACGGTCTACGTGTCGACCTCGCGCTCGGATTCCACCTCGGTTTCCCTGCTGGAGGCCATGGCCTGCGGTGCGGTGCCCGTGGTCAGCGACATCCCCGCCAACCACGAGTGGATCGAAGACGGCGTAAACGGTTTCTACTACGCCGCCGGCGATTCCCGAGCGCTGGCCGAGGCCGTGCTGCGGCTCATCGACGATGCCCCTCTTCGCGACAGCATGCGCCGGCGCAACTTCGAGATCATCCGCGAGCGCGGGCTATGGACCACGAACATGATCCGCGTGGAGGCGGCTTTCGAGAAACTCGTATCGAGCGCTTGATCAATTCCGCGGCCTGCGCTACAATGCTTCTACCCTCCCGCGCCGAGCCTTCGTGGTCGGCGCGATTCCTTTTGCTTCCCCCTCCCTTGGCCCCTCCCGCTTCGAGCTTCCAGCTCCCAGCAACCAGCCGGTGATGACCCGGTTTGGCTGGCAGCTGGTGGCTGGCGGCTGATTTGTTCATCCACCTGAATGTCCACTCCTGCTACTCCCTGCTCTCCGGCGCAGCGCGTCCCGAGGCCCTGGCCGCGCGTGCGCGGTGGATGGGCCAGCGCGCGCTGGCCATCACCGACAGCAATGGCCTCTACGCGGCCATCCCCTTCCAGAAAGCCTGCGAGGCCGAGGGCATCCACGCCATCCTCGGCGCGGAACTCACGCGGCCGGAGCTGCGCGAACGAGGCGGCAAGGTCAGCTCCGGCGGCTTCAGTCGCGAGCGGCCGGCGGGGCCTTCGCGGGCGGGCGACCGCGCCACGCTGCTGGTTCGCAGCGAGGCGGGCTATGGCATCCTCGGCGAGATTCTCAGCTCGCGGCAGCTCGACGCGGACTTCCGTTTCGAGCAGGCCCTTCTGCGCGCCCTGCGTTCGGGCGAGCTTTACGTTCTGGTCGACGACGCGCCGCTGGTCGCGCAGCTGGCAGGCGCCGATCCCGGTGGGCGCCTCTTCGCCGAGCTGCGGCCGGGGCCGGAGGCGCCGCGACGCCGGCTCATCCATCAGGCCTGGAAACTGGGCGTGGAGTATGCGGCCACCGGCGGCGTATTCTTCGAGCGCCCCGAGGACCATGAGACCCATCGTCTGCTCAGCGCCATGCGCCTGAACTGCCGCGCCGACGAACTGCCGGAGGACGCCGTCGCGTCGACCAGCGCCTGGCTCATGGACGAGGACGCCATCCACCGGGCCCTCGGCGCCGCGCCGCGGGAGGCCTTCGCGAACACGGGACTCATCGCGCGGGGATGCCGCTATCGCGTGCCCACGGGACGTCCGCGCCCGCCACGCTTCCAACCCCTGGGCAGCGAGGACCCGGGCGACCCCGAACGCTTCCTCTTCCATCAGGCCCACCTCGGCCTCTGGGAGCGCACGGGCTTCACGCCTCGCAGCCGCAAGCCCGAGGCGCAGCGCGCGGTCTCGGCCCTGCGCTACGAGCTCGAGGTGATCCGCCGCCGCGGCGTGAGCGCCTACTTCCTCATCGCCTGGGATCTGGTTCGCCACGGTCGCACCCGCGGGCTCGAGAGCCTCGGCCGCGGCAGCGCGGCGGGCAGTCTGGTGTCCTACGCCCTGTCGATCACCCACGTGAATCCGTTGGAGCACGGGCTCTACTTCGAGCGCTTCCTGAACATGGAGCGGCAGGGACTGCCCGACTTCGACATCGATTTCGGTTCGGAGGCCCGCTACGAGATTCTCGACTTCGTCTACGAACGATACGGACGAGACCGCGTGGGCCTCATCGGCAGCTGGCAGACCTTCCGTCCGCGCAGCGCCTTCCGCGGACTCATGGACGCCTTGGGCATCGACCCCGAACCCCACGACGCCTTCATCAAAACGCTCCCGCGCTGGGGGTCCACCCGCGACCTGAAGGACACCTTGCGGGCGGACCCCCGCGCCCGGGGCTTCGACCTCGACGCCGATCCCTATCCTCGCCTCTTCGAGCTGGCCGCCAAGCTCGACGGCCTGCCGCGGCATCTGGGCACCCATCCCTGCGGCGTGGTCATCGCGCCGGGGCCCATCCGACACTTCGTGCCGCTGCAGCCCAGCGCCCAGGGCTACGCCATCACCCAATGGGACATGTACGCGGTGGAAGACGCCGGTCTGGTGAAGATGGACATCCTCGGGCAGCGCGGCCTGGCCGTCATCGACGCCGCCCGCGAACGCGTGCGCGAAAACTTCGGCCTGGCGCCGCGTCTCTCGGGCGACCCTGGAAAAAAGCCGAGCGACCGGCGCTCGGTGAACCCCTTCTCCGACGAGAAGACCCGCGCCATGCTCCGCGAGGGTCGTACCGAAGGATGCTTCTACATCGAGAGTCCCATCATCATGCAGCTGCTGCGGCAGTCGCGCTGCGAGGACTTCGAGACGCTCACCGCGCTGTCGTCGATCATTCGCCCGGGCGTGAGCAACCACGGCGGCAAGCGGCAGTACCTCATGCGTCATCTCGGGCTGGAGCCCGTGCGTCATGAACACGCCTTGCTCGAACCCGTGCTGCGTGATTCCAAGGGCTGCCTCATCTACCAGGAGCAGGTCATCCGTGTGCTGCGGGAGATCGGCGGGCTGTCCCTGGGCGAGGCGGATCTCTTTCGAAAACTCATGACGGGCAAGGAGCGGCATCTCGATCTTCAGGAATTCTCGGAGCGCTTCCTCGAGGGCGCGCACACGCTCTTCACCGAGGCCGGCGAGAGCGAGGAGCGCGCGAAGGAGATATCCGAAGACCTGCTCGAGAAGATCACCGGCTTCGCGGGCTATGCCTTCTGCAAGGCTCACAGCGCCAGCTTCGCGCGGGAGAGCTTCGAGTCGACCTACTGGAAGGCCCACTATCCGGCCGAGTTCATGGCCTCGGTCATCGAGGAGCGCGGCGGATACTACTCCACCGCCGAATACGTGGAGGAGGCGCGGCGCCTGGGCCTGACCATCCTGCCGCCCCACGTGAACTCGGGGACCACGCGCACGGGCGGATGGACCGGCGGCGCGCTGGCGGCCGACCCCGCCGGCGGCGTGGAGAGCGGCGGTCATGTGCGCATAGGGATGTCCTTCCTGCGTCATGTTCGCGAGACGGCCGTGCGCTGGATGGCCGAGGAGGCATCGCGCTGCCCCTTCTATTCCCTCGAGGAGTTCATCGCCCGCGCCCGCGGCGACGAGGACGGCCCCCGCCGCTGGGAGGCCGCGCTGCTCCTTCGCATCGGCGGTTTCGACGGCCTGCCCGTGGAAAGTCTCGGCGAGCCGGCCAGCCGCGAGGAATTGCTGCTCTGCCTCCGCGACCTCTGGCCCACCGACTCGAAGGCCCGCGCCGAGGAGGACGCCTTCCGCCCCCTCTGCGGCGACATGGAAGATGCCGCCTGCCGCGCGCGCGAGGAACTGGCCGTGCTCGGTTTCTCTCCATCGCTGCACCCGCTCCTGCTCTTCGAGGCCACGGGGCCGCGCACCAGCGCCGCCAACCTGCGCGAGCGGGCCTGGGAGTTCCGCAACGACGACAGCGCGCGTCTGGGCGCGGTTCGCCTGGCCGGCGTGAAGGTCACCGGCAAACGCACCCGCGCCAAGAGCGATGGACGTATCATGGCCTTCTACTCCTTCTCCGACGAGACCGGCACCTTCGAGGCCGTCTTCTTCCCCCAGGACTACGCGCGCATCGCGCCGCAACTGCGGGGCGCCGGACCCTTCTGGATCGAAGGGGAAGCCACGGTGGAACTGGGCGAGCCGCTGGTCGAGGCCAAGCGCGTGACGCCCTTCAGCGTGGAGGAGCGCATGCGGATTCAGGCGCCCAAGGCGCAGGGCTTGATGCGGGGGGTTGAGGGGGTGTAGGGCTTCCAGCGGCCAGCTACCAGCCGGAAATCTATCGCTTGATCGTGGTATCAATAATCCATATATTCCGGCACTGCCCCGCCAATACGGGGGGTGTGTCATGTGGAAACGCACTGCGATTACCTTGTTCTGCCTCACTATTTGTCTCTCACTCACGAACTGCCAGCATTCCCGGCCGATGCTTGCCGACCAGCCCGAGGGCCAGGGCTATGTGTCTTATGATTCCCCCGACAACCTCATCATGAATTTCACCGAAACTTGGCGCCGTTTGGACATCGCGGAGTACCGGGACTTCGTGCTTTACGACGGCGTGGCCTGCGACCTCGATTGGGAAACCTACGAGGCGTTCAAGTTCTACTTCATGAGCCCCAGCCCCGAGTTCGGATCGTCCTGGGGATACGACATGGAGGTCGAGCGCACGGCCGCGCTGTTCAGCGGCAATCCCAGTCGCGACGGGCGATTGCCTGGCGTCGACCACATCGAGTTGGACTTCCATGCCCTCGGTGAATGGCAAGGCCCCACGAATCCGGAAGCCGTTGAGGGAGACCGTTATCCCGAGGGAACGCTCTGGCGCGACTACACCACGGACATGACCATCACCCTGAGGAGCGACCAGGGTCGCGGGGCCGTGAACGCTCTGACGGTTCGCGATACGGTGCGCTTCTACGTGATTCCCGTCTGTTTCGGAGGCGATACCGAGTTCCGGCTTTGGAAGTGGTTCGATCTGGACCGGGGCCAGTAGAGGAGTGGTGCGACTCGCCCCCGAAATGGGGGCGAGATTTTCTCGGAACTTGACCTCTTCGATATAATTGATATGATCGGACTGATGGACTTTAGACCGACGGGGGTGGATTGATGACCAGGAAGACCGCGCTTGTTCCCTTGCTTCTAGTCGCCTCACTGATTCTGGGTTGCAGCAGCTCCACCGATCCGGAAACAGAAGACCCGACCACCGAATACATTTGGGAAAGCCCTGGTGATGCCATATTGAGCTTCACTGAGATCTGGAATCACATGGACTTTGCCGAGTATCGCGACTACGCCCTCTATGATGGCGAGGAGCTTGCAATCGATGGAGCCACATACGAGGCCTTCAAGTTCTATTTTATCGACGACACGGGAGAGTTCGGTCCAGTCTGGGGCATCGAAGAGGAGAAGGAGCACACCGAAGCCCTCTTTAGCGGAAATCCCAGCCAGGATGGCACCACTCCCGGCGTGGAGGGTATCGACCTGAACTTCGTTCCGGCCGGCGATTGGGCCGCGCCCGACAATCCCATCGAGGTGGAAGGCGACGAGTATCCCGACGGAACACAGTACCGAACCTATCAGACCGATTTGACCGTCAATCTCAAGGGCACCATCGAGGGCACTCCAGTGAACGTTCTTCTGGTCCGCGATACTGTCCGTTTCTATGTGATCCCCGTGGGCGATCCGGAGAATCCCGAGTACCGACTATGGAAGTGGTTTGACATTCAGCAGGGATTCCGTACTGAGGAGACAACTTGGTCGAACATCAAATCGCTTTACTAGCCACAATTGCACACATGTACAAAACCCCCTCCGCATGGAGGGGGCCTCTTTCTGGTAGCTGGTAGCTGGTAGCTGGTAGCTGGTAGCTGGTAGCTGGTCGCTGGTTGCTGCTAGTTGCTACGAATCGGCTTCCAGCTCTCGATGGCGCTGGTCAGCTTGGGATTCAGGATGGCGTCCTGTCCGCTCATCATGTACTTGACCACCGACTGGGGTCCTCCCGGCATGGCCACCCACTGCAGAAGCTGCGAATCGGGGTGCGGCAACACGCGGATGCGCGCGTCGTCGGCCACCTCGCCGCTACGATAGAAGCGGAGCGTGTTCACGAGCAGTCCGTCGCCGGGCCGCTTCTCCATGGTCTGGCTGAAGCCCTTCTCCACGGTGCCGATGCAGAGGTGACTGTAGCGGGGCAGCTCGTCCTTCATGAGCTTTAGGCCCTCGGGAATCTCGATCATGTATTCGAGGGCGGCCACGTCGCCCTCTTCGCGCAGACCGCCGTTCCACATGATGAGATAGACGCTGAGCGTGTCGGCCTCGAGGGTCATCACCGTGTCGGTGCCCTCGATGTTGAAGTAGGCGCCGAGCACGACCTCGGGCAGGCCGTCGTCGAACCAGATGGCGTCCAGATGCTTGTTGTCCGCGAAGGCGGTGGTCGCGAGCGCGATCAAGGCAAGCATGGCGATGGTGATCTTCATGTCGTCCCTCTCCAGGTCATCTATGGGTCGCGAAGAAGATAGTCTATGCCGCAGGCTCGGGAAAGTTCGCGGTTAAGCGCTTATTTTTCAAAGCCTTCCTGGCCTTCCGGACAGTGCAGCACGCCTTCGGCGAGCAACTTGCCCAGGGTATCCTCGGGCAGGCGCAGGTGATAGACCGCGCCCTGCTCGTCGTAGCGTACGTCCAGCACCTCACCGTCGCGATAGATGATGCCGCTCAAGCGCTCCATGCCCAGGGGCACGCGGAGGACAGTCTCGCGGAAACTCTGACGGCGGCGGCTCAGCAGTTCGCCTCGCAGATCGTCGAGGCCTTCGCCGGATTTCGCGCTGACCACCAGGCTGCCGGGCCAGCGCCGTTGCGCCCAGTTCGCGCGCCCCTCCTCGGCGTCGTCGACCTTGTTGAAGATGCGAAGGGCCGCCGCGGGGTCCACGTCCATCTCGCCGAGTACCTCGTCCACGGCCGTAACCTGTCGTTCGAGAGCGGGACTGGACAGATCCGCCACGTGCAGCAGCAGGTCCGCCTCGCGCACCTCCGACAAGGTCGCCTTGAAGCTCTCCACGAGATGGTGCGGCAGCTTGCGGATGAATCCCACCGTATCGGTGATGAGCAGTTCCTCGCTCTCGCCGAGGGTCAGGCGCCGGGTGGTGGCGTCGAGGGTGGCGAAGAGGGCGTCCTCGATGAAGACATCGCTGCCGGTGAGCGTGTGCATGAGCGTGCTCTTGCCCACGTTGGTGTAGCCGACCAGTGCGACGGTGTATGCTTCCTGGCGGCGCTTCTTGGCCTTGGTCTCGCTGATCTTCGCGAGATGTTCGAGTTCGCGCCGCAGATGCGTGACCTTCTCGCCCAGGCGACGACGGTCCACCTCGATCTGCGTTTCGCCGGGGCCGCGGGTGCCGATGCCGCCCGCCTGTCGCGAGAGATGTTCCCACATTCGCCGCAGCCTCGGACGCAGGTACTCCAGCTGGGCCAGTTCCACCTGGAGCCGCGCCTGCCTGCTGCGCGCGCGAAGGGCGAAGATGTCGAGGATAAGCTCGGTGCGGTCGGCAACGTTGATGCCGGTCTGCTTCTCGATGTTGCGGGCCTGCACCGGGCTGAGGTCGTGGTCGAAGATGATCAGGTTGGCCTCGCGCTCCTGGCAGAGCCCCTTGATCTCGTCGACCTTGCCGCTGCCGATGAAGGTGGACACGTCCGGCGACTGCCGCGACTGCAAAACCGAACCCAGCACCTTGGCACCGGCGGTCTTGGCAAGCATGGACAACTCGCGGAGGTTGTCCTCCTCCTCCTCGCGCTCCTGTCCGGACAGGACCGTGCCCACCAGTACCGCCTTCTCCTTGACCTTGGACCGTTCGGGATAGAAGTAGTTCTGCGTCGACATGGCTGCCTTTCCTGCTCGAAACTGACAAGGATGATGCCGCATCCCCGCCCGCCGCACAAGTCGCAGTGAAAAAAGGGGCTATAGATTTCATGAGCCGATGTAGGTTCCTGCGTCGTCGCTCTTCAAGGGATTGCTCACTGAAAGCGTCACATATTTCCCACAATACTCGGCTCTTTTATCTTATACTGAAGTACCACCTTGAGCCATAGCGTCGTGTCGCGAAGATGGGTTTGCTTAGCCCGGAGGAGATGGCTCGAGGATTTGCGAATAACTTCGCGCGCGGCCCCGCCGAGGAGCCGTCCATGTCACATCATCTCAGGTTCATGGTCGCACTCGCGATCATCGCTCTCTCAAATCCGATTCACGCCTTTTCGATCAATGAATTCCACGAGGATTTCCTATCGAAGGAATACTGCGACACGGCGAACACGACCGCCCTCTGGGACACGGTCGCCGGCGAAATTCGTTTGCCGGCCTTCGAGCCCGGCATCGTCGGCAATGTCGCGATCGAAGGTCGGGTCAACAGCTGCGTGGCCGATGGCAACTTCCTCTATGTCTGGAATATAACCTACGATGCGCTTCAAGTCGTCGACATCACCGAACCCACGAGTCCGATTCTCGCAAGCACAACCCCCCTACCTTCCGGGGGGCGAGCTGTCCTGGATGGCAACTACGCCTACTTCGCCGCCGGCAGTGATGGTTTCCATGTGGTCGACATCAGTAGTCCTTTGAGCCCTGTACTCATCGCCACCGACAATAGCGTCCCTGCAACCAGTCTCCAGGTTGAGGGCGACCTTCTGTATGTTGCCGGCATTGATGGCCTGGTGGTTTTTGACATTGGCAATCCAGTCTCAGCTGTTCAGGTTGGCGTCCTGGAACCCGAAGGGGCGTCTCCCAAGGGAGTCTACGTGGATGGAGACCATGCCTTCCTCACCACCTTTTACTCTGGGGTGGACGTGGTCGACATTGCGGATCCGACAGCGCCGATTTTCCCGGCAACGAAGGCAGTATGGTCCTCGACGGAAACTTCGCCTACCTGACTTGTGTCGGAGTGGGGCTTGTGGTCCTGGATATATCAGACCCCAGCATTCCGGTCATTCTAAGTACAACCCCCACACCGGATGATGCCGGTTCGATTCGCGTGGACGGCGACTACGTCTATGTCTGGGTTTCCGATGAAGGATTCTTTGTCTATGACGCCAGTGATCCGACAGCGCTCGAGTATCTCCATACCATCGAGACTCCCGGATTGGGGTACGCGATGGATATCGAGGGCCGGTATGCCTATGTGGCGGACAATACCGAGGGCATCCAGGTTGTATCGATACGCGAGTTTTCACCTCTAATCGCTGTGGGAGCTTCTGGGAATCCGGGCGTCTACTACCATGTTGAAGCACAAGGCAGGCTCGCCTTTGTCGCGAATGAATACAGCGAGCTTCTGCTCTTCGACCTGGATACCCCCTGGTCGCCAGAGGTTCTGGGCAGCTACGACACGGGCGCCGGCATTTGTCGCGCGGTGGCCCTTGCCGGTGACCACGCCTTCGTGGGAACGCGTCAGGACGCGACCTTCCATGTTCTGGATGTCAGTGATCCAAGCGCACCCGCCTTGGCCGCCTTGCTCGACTTGGGGCACGATGACTATTGGGGTATCGATGTCGTCGGCAATATCTGCTATGTCGCCGCGGGTAACGAGGGGCTTCTCGTCATCGATGTGAGCGACCCCGCCAATCCGATATGGGTCGGCCAGTATAACACTTCGCACTTCTGTCACAGCGTGGACGTCCAGGGCAACTATGCCTATCTGGCGGATTGGTCCGGCGGACTCAAGGTCGTCGACATCACCGATCCGACGAACCCTTCATTCGTGGACAACCTCGGGCTTCCCGGAGACAGTAAATCGGTGGCTGTCGATGGGAATGTCGCCTATGTCGCCGTGTACCAGGATGGCCTGTGTGTCGTTGATGTCAGCAACCCGAGTTCCCTCAGCCTGACCGACCATTTCTCCCCCTGGGGAGAAGATGTGACCTATGTCCATCCTGACGGTGACATCCTCTATGTGGCCCATTCACCCGGAGGGGTGAGTCGCGTGGACATCAGCGATCCGGCCTCTCCCTCCATCATCGACTCCTATTTTACCGGCTACTCCAGTTGGGGGCTCTCCGTGTACGGCGACTTCCTCTATCTTGCGGACAGAGACGGGTTGCTGCAGACCTTCAAGGTCCATGAGCGCAAGCTGGTCACGGATCACCGGGAGGCCTATTCCGTTCAGCTCCCCGACATCGATGACAATGCTCACAAGTTCCGCATGAGCGCCGAACAGAACGTGGAGAACGAATGGTATGTGGATTACCACGACGGCTTCGAGCCCTATACCTTGAATAGCTGGCTCTTCTCGGCCTCGATCGGCTATCTGAGGTGGGGCATGAGCTTGTTTGTGGATCCGATGGATCTCCATCCCGATCCCAGGTGCTCGGGACTCAGCATCGAGTGGCTCTACGAGTATCCTGGCATCAGTCAGATCAGCGACATTCCCGATGACCAGGGTGGGCAGCTGCGCCTGAAATGGGACCGGAGTGCCTACGATTTCGCCGATGAGGCCGATCCCGTCGTCGAGTACTCGGTCTATCGTCGCATCGATGACGAGCGGCGGTATCCCCCGGGCGATTGGGACCACCTGACGACCGTTCCCGCGGACGCGGAGGACGAGTATTCCGTCGTCGTACCGACCCTGGCCGACTCAACGGAAGAGGGCGGCATCGTCTGGTCGACTTTCTTCGTGCGGGCGCGAACCGGAACTCCGGGTGTCTACTACGACGCGCCTCCTGACAGCGGATACTCGGTGGACAACCTCGCCCCCAACGTGCCTTCCGGTTTCTTCGTCCGCTACCTGCCCTACACGGGTAACGAGCTGGGTTGGGACGTGTCGGGGGACGAGGACTTCCGCTACTTCAAGATCTACCGCGGCGACTCGCCGGACTTCCCGGTCAATCCCGAGAATCCGCACCACAGTACCATCGAGACCGCCTGGGCCGACAGCGGCGGAACACCGGATCACTTCTATAAGATCTCTGCGGTTGATTTTGCGGGGAATGAAAGCCCGGCCGTGCCGCCCGAAACCGTGGTAGGCGCGGATGATCTGCCGACTCCGGTCGCGTTCACGCTTCACCCGAACCTGCCCAACCCCTTCAACCCCTCGACGAAGATCACCTTCGATCTTCCGGAGAGAAGCCATGTCCGCCTGGAGATCTTCGCCAGCGACGGTCGTCGCGTGGCCCGACTCTTGGATGAAACTCGCGAGACCGGCCGCCACGAGACCTCCTGGCGACCCGGCGAGCTAAGTTCGGGCGTCTACCTTTGCCGCATGAGTGTACCCGGGTACACTCAAACGCAGAAGATGCTGCTTCTGAAATAGGCTCGAAACACGAACCCTCCCCCGGCGCCGGGGGAGGGTTTCTTGCTGGTCGCTGGCAGCTGGCGGCTCGTGGCTACTTCACCGGCACCTCAAACACCGTCGGATACTCCGTCAGGTTCTCCAGTCCCGCCTCGGTGACCAGGGCCACGTCCTCGATGCGGATGCCAAGCTTCTTCTCGGGATAGTAGATGCCCGGCTCGATGGTGATCACATCCCCCGGCATGAGCGGACGCGGGGTGCGCAGGTTCGGCTCCTCGTGCACTTCGAGACCGAGCCCATGACCGAGTCCGTGGCAGAAGCCTACCTGGGTGCCGGGATGGGTTTCGAGGTTCTCGTATCCCTTCTCGGCCAGGAAGTGCGCCACCCGGCGATGCAGTTCCATGAAGGTGATGCCCGGTTCGTATGCTTCGAAGCCGAGCACGGTGGCCTGGCGCACGTCCTCGTAGGCCTGCCTCTGTGCCTTCGTCGCCTTGCCCGGCAGGAAGGTGCGGGTCATGTCGAAGAAGTATCCCGTGGCCGTGTCCTTGGGGAAGATGTCGCAGACGATGGGCAGGCCCACCTTCACCTTGCGAGTGTTCGTTCCCGCGTTGTGGGGCACGCCGCCCTCTTCGCCCTGGGCCACGATGCTGCCGTGCACGTTGGCCAGGCCGTGTTTTGCCATGGCCACGTCGGCCTCGCTCTTCAGGTCGGCGATGGTGAGCGCTTCGCCGTTCTTCTTGTAGAGGGTCTTGCCCTTCACGGTGCTGCGACCGATGGCGCGGCGGATGGCGTCGAAGGCCGCCTTGGTGCCCACGCCCGCTCCGCGAATGAATGCCGCCTCTTCGGCGTTCTTCTCCACGCGCGCGCGCTCCACCACCGGCGACTTCTCGACGACAAGTTCGCAGCCTACTTCCTTGAGGGTGCGCTTCAGCCTGGGCAGCCAGGTGACCGCCTTCTCCACGCCGTCGCTACCGTAGACCGCCACCTTGCCCTTGGCCCGCTGCTTCTTCAGCGCCCAGGCGATGTAGGACAGGGCGTAGTCGCCCGGCTTCTTGGCCTGCTTCGCCAGCTTCATGGCCGGAGTCGAGGAGCGGACGATCCAGTCGAGACCGGTCTCGGCCGCGCAATCGCGCTCCATGTCTCCGGCGATGAGCAGCTTCTTCCCCCCGCGCTTCCAGATGAGCAGCGCGGCTTCGAGCTTCTGCCCGCCGGCCAGGTACCAGAAATTGGGATTCTCGGGCGTGTTCCCCACGGCGACGATGGCGTCGAGACCATCCTCTTTCATGAGGGCATCCACCTTGGCGTGCATGGCGTTCTTCATAGGCGCTCCTTGGGCCGAATTCAGGTGGGATAATATGGCGGCTTTCCGACGAAAACACAACTCTTCCGGACGATTGCCCTAGTACAGCGCCTTCACCATTCCCCAGGTGCCGACTGCCGCCGGGCTCTCATCGAGAATGAGCTCCAGGTAGTCCACCCGCACGAAATCCGGATAGGGCCCCGAGACGTACTCGATCTGAGCCGTATGCGGTCCCTGTTCCAGCTGGATCTGCGAGTCCCCCGCAACGCGGAGGAACTCGAAGTCTCAGCCGGCCCCTTCGCCGGTGAAACTGAACCCCATGGTCTGGGTGAGGTGTTCGCGTCCGTTCTGCCAGAGTGAAACCTGGTACTGGTGCGATTGCGCGTGGGCCTGGAAGGCGAGGTATCCGTCGTAGGTTCCGGTGGCCGGGACGTAGACGTAGATCTGAATCCAATCGCCGGTCTTGTCGATACCGTCCGCGCACCACTCCTCGCTCGCGCTCTCACAGAAGCCCACGTGGACGGGATCACCGCCATTGTCATTCCAGGCATGGGTGATATAGCTCTCGGCCTCCACCTTCACTTCGATGGTGGCCGAGGCCGCCGCCGCCAGAATCAGCGCGGCCGCCAGCGCGAATCGGAGTCCTCCGTGATACTTCATCATCCCACTCCTTAGAAGTTCGCCGTCATCTGAAGCACGGCGATCATGGACCGTGGCGCATCCTCCGCAGACGCTGTCTCCGCTCGTACATAGCTTAGACCCGCCTGCAGCTCCGCGCTACGGCCGAAGCGCTTGCGGACCGTGAGGGTGTGGGTCCAGCGTTCGCAATCGCAGAGCTCGCCGCCGGGAACCTCCTCGGACACGGTGCTCACGAAATCGATGGCCATGCCGGTCCCCGACTTCCATCCCAGGAGAGCGCTGGTCACGAAGACCTCTTCGGGCATGGCGCTTTCCACGTCTTCCACGCGCTCGAGGGCCTTGTGGAAGAGCGAAACGCCGAAACGATCGCCCGTCCAGTCGACCGACACGCGGAAACCCTGGGCATTGCTCCGATAGGACAGGGCCTGAAGGGCGAGGCGAACTCCGGTTCGAGCTTCTGATAGGCCGCCGCGAGGCGCAGGTGCTTCTGCGGTCGATAGCTCAACTCCGCAAGATGGGCGGCGCCATTTGCGCTCTGTCCGGTCGCATTCATCATGTCCACCCGCTCGAAACTGCGGCCCGTCTCAGCGAAGACCTGAAGCCCCAGGCCCAGAGGAACCTTGCCGCTCACCGACCAGACCTCGCTCTTGTGGATGAAGCTCAGGGGGAGCTCGGACCAGGAGGGCGGCAGATCTGAGGATTCGCCGTCCTCGTGTGCACTCAGGTGCTGCACGGCGATCTCGCCTTCGCCCGGCAGGCTGTAGCGAAGGCGCGTGCCGAGCACGTCGAGGCGGTAGGCGAAGGGATTGTCCAGGGTCGAGCCGTTGGATTCCACCGCCCGCTGGGGCACGGCGTAGAATCCGGTCACCCGAATGCGTCGGGTCAGAGCCGACTCGAGGCGCAGTCCCTCGAAGGTGATGGCGGGGCCCAGGTCGTCCAGGGCCTCCAGCGACACGCCGCGTACCGTCGCCCCGCAGACGCCGCAGGCCGTGCCGCCCGAGCCGGCGGCGGGAGGATTGTCCGTGAAGTCCCAGCGCTGCAGGGTCAGCGGCGTGAAGTGATCGCTGAAGTATCCCATGCGTGCGCTCAGGCGTTCGCGGCGGATCTCGGCGAAGACGCTACCGAACTCGCTGCCGAGATACTCGGGTCCCTGCTCGAAGATGATGGGGTCCTCATTGCTCACGCGCAGCTTCGCGCCGGCGCTCACGCCCTTGGCCAGTTCCGCCTGAAGCTCATAGCTCGCGCGATAGAGCAGGTTCTTCTGGATCTGAAGGTTCTCGCCGTATGGGCCGCTCACGCCGCAGCCGCAGTCGGGCTCCTCGCCGGCGAGCGACACCGATAGCCCACGGGTGCGCAGCTGTCCGGAATGCTTGAAGGTGGGGTAGCGACGCTCGGTGTGCACCACCTTTGCGCCTTCCGGCGCCTCCGCGATCTCCACCACGATGCTTCCCGAGCTTTCCGAGTCTGCCGCCTTGATCTTCCAGTCGATGGCGCTGCCGCGAATCGCCTCCACGGCCTGGCGCAGGGTCAGGGGCGCGTCCTTCACGCTGTCATAATGGATGGCCTTTATCTCGCCGGCTCCATCGAGCAGGGCGAAGCTGAAGCTGAAGTCGTCGGCGTCCAGGGCCGAGGCGAAACGCGCCTCGGGGTCGTGAAGCTGGGGAAAGTCCGGCTCGCGGGCGGCGAGGAAATCTTCCGCGTCCCAGGGAAGGTCGTCGAAGTTCACGCCGAGCAGGCGAACTCCGTCGGGAGCTTCGACCTCGCCGAGTTGGGCCACGTTCTCGAGGCAGTCGGGGCACTGGCTGTCCCAGATCACCAGGCAGAGCAAATCCTCGCCGAGATGGTCGGCCACGCGGCCGGGCTCGCCGGGACCGAGGGCCTCCAGTTCCATGTGCAGGAGAGTGTGGAAGTCGTCCGCGACCGCGAGGGTCGCCATGAGCATCGCCAGAATGAGTAGTGTCGTCCGCACGTGCCGCCTCCCTTATCCGGGTAATTCCTTGGCCCCTCGGAGTCTAGCACAGATTCCTCGGATGGAAACAAGCCTCCCGTCCTCCGATTCGACCTGCTATAATTGAGTGGAAGCGCAATCCCGGAGGTTGCCAATGAGCAGATTGACCAGGCTTCTGGCCCTGGCGGCCCTCTGCCTGCCCGCCCTGGCTTCAGCCTACCTGCAGTTCGATGCGGAGATCCTGGTTCAGGACGGCGATGTGCCCATCGAGGTGATCGGCTACTCGGTGCCCGACTGGTTCGACTGGGACGGTGACCACGTGCCCGACCTCGTCGTCGGCGAAGGCGGCGGGCTCGACGACGGCAAGATTCGCGTCTACATCAACCAGGGCACTCTCGATGCGCCGCTCTTCGACGGATGGTTCTACGTGCAGAGCAGTATGGGGGATCTTTCATACCCCGGCGGCTGATGCATGGGCATCTTCCCGCGCGTAGCGCATTGGGACGACGACTCGAACTTCGATATTCTGGTGGGCATCTCAGACGGTACGATCCGTTACTACAAGAACCTCGGCGGCGAGATCTTCGACGGGGGCACGCCCCTGGAGTTCGGCCTCCCCGGCGAGAAGGTCCCCATCGACGTGGGCTCCCGGGCTTCGGTCTGCATCGTGGACTACGATGAGGACGGCCGGCGCGACCTGCTTCTCGGCTCCTACTACGGCAAGTTTCACCTGCTCCTGAACACGGGCAGCGATCTGCTCCCCGAATTCGAGACCATGAGCAACCTGCAGGGCGCCGAAGGCGACCTCTTCGTGCCCCAGAGCCGGTCCAGTCCCGACATGCTCGACCTGGACGGCGATGGCGCCAAGGATCTGCTCTCCGGCGACAACGAGGGACAGCTCTGGTTCTTCCCCAACGACGGCAGCAACGAGGCGCCGGTCTTCAACTACCGATACCCAGTGGAATGCGCCAGCGTGCCCTACGACCTCTACATGTTCGCGCGCACGCGCCCGCGCATCTGCGACTACAATGACGATGGTCGGCCCGACCTGCTGGTGGGATCGTACTACCACTACGTGCACCTGCTGCTCGGGGGCGACTACGAGCCGGACGACGTGCCCGAATGGGCGGCCGGACCCTTGGGCCTGCACGCCTGGCCCAACCCCTTCAATCCCAAGACCAACCTGAGCTACACCCTGCCCGAGGCGGGGCGGGTGAAGCTGACCGTCCACGACATTCGCGGCAGGCTGCGGGTCACCCTGCTCGACGAGCATCGGGACGCGGGCGATCATCATCTGGAGTGGAACGGAAGCGGTCTGGGCTCGGGAGTCTATCTGGTCGACATCGCTGCATTCGGCCATCGCGACCGGAAGAAGCTGGTCCTGCTCAAGTAATCTCCGCTGGAAGCCGAACCCTCTTCCGATTTTCGGAGGAGGGTCTTTTCGTGGCTCGTGGCCCGAGGCTCGAGGCCATCATTTCCTCTCGAACACGTAGCCCGCGTCTCGCGCCCCCCAGACCTGGTTGCCGCCGGCGTCGTAGCCGCGGTCCCAGCTCATGAGACGGTCGGCCCGCAGGGTCACATGGCTGGTGGCGTAAGTGGCGCCGCGCAGAGTGCTCTCGCAGCCCGTGCCCTGTGTGGAACCGCCGTAGGTGCCATCGGCCATGAGTTCGAGGACGATCGAGCAGCCTTGCCGTTCGATGAGGAAGGCGGGCGAGATGGCGTCGAGGCGCTCGGGATCGAGGTAGGCACCGACGTACTTTTCCTCATCCGGAAGTTTGTAGACGGCGCTCTCGAAGAGGTTCTCGTCCAGGCGGGTGAGGCGATAGACCCGCTGGCGATAGGGAGCCGCCTTGTGGGTGGCCACGGCCTGCTCCACGTAGAGCCAGCGCGCGCCGCTGAGCTCGGTCCAGATGGGTGCCATCTCCAGCTCGATCTCGTAGTAGCTGGAGTCCGCCGCGGCCTGGGCGGCACTGGTGAAGGAGCCGGTCATCCATGTGGTGAGCCTGTCCAGGCCTGGATCGGGAGCCCAGTGGACCTCGGAACTCGGAGTCTCTCTGAAGAGCGCGCAGCCCGAGAGGGCGATCGCCAGTGTCAGGATTCCGATCAGCATCGAGGACTTCATCGACGGCCTGCTTTCGTGGTGGGACCGTTTCACGATGCGCAGGGATGGCGGGCGAGTCAAGTGCCTGAATGAATAGCCTTTCGGGAAAGGAGGGCTTCTGTGCTAGCTTGGGCGGGCCCTCGAATCCGCTCTGGAGGCCCATGAAACGCCTGGCCGTGCTCGCACTCACCATCGCCGTCCTTCTCGGAAACTCTGCCTGCGACAACTCCAGCACCGATGGTTCCGGAAACGGCCAGCAGCTCGCTCTGGAATTGTCCTATCGCCTGGCCCTGGAGGACCGCGGCACCACGGGCTACGATCTCGCTGAAACCGCGGAGGGCGATTTTCTGCTCATGGGCAATGTGCGCTCCGAGGAGAGTCTCTTCTTCGAACACGCCTTCCTCCAGAAGATCACGCCCTCGGGTGAACTGCTCTGGCGCCACATGCTCTACGACGCCTTCTTCACCAAGGGTTTCGACCTCACGCTCTGTGATGACGGAGGAACCCTCGTCGTGGGAGAGCTGCGACGCGACGATCTTCTTCCCAGCGAGATGTTCATGGTGAGGCACGATGCGGCCGGCGAAAGACTCTGGTCCGAGGAATTCGGCGATGTTCAAGATGACGGCGCGAAGGCCTGCATGGAAAGCTCCACGGGCGCGCTGGTCACGGTGGGATTCACCGAATCGAAGCAGGGCGGGTATCTGCCCTGGGCAGTGTGCGTGGACGGCGACGGCGCGCTCCAGTGGCAGATCATCGGCCCCAAGCATGCCGATGGCATCGCCTACTCGGTCAGCGAGTGCAACAACGGCGACTACATCATCGGTGGCGGCGGGGCGACCGCGGCCTTCCTGTGGCGAGTGAGCAAGGCCGGCGAGACGCTCTGGTATCGGGAAGTGTTCGGCGTCCTGGGCGCGACCCTGCGCGGCGTGGTGAACATCGCCGGCGGCGATTTCGTCTTCACAGGCGTGCTGATGACCGGCAACAACTCCGGCAAGCTTCTGCTCGGGCGCAGCAACCCCGAAGGCGAGGTGCGCTGGTTCCAGGCCCTCGGCAGCGGATTCAACATGGACGTGGGATCATCGCTCTGGGAGCACCC
>CAYPGS010000028.1:0-2354 GCA_964410395.1 uncultured bacterium | reverse complement strand
AGCTTTGCCTCCATGTAGCCGAGCGCCCGATCGTGAATCGTTTGCGCCTCGGCGAGAATCTTCTCCGCCTTGCTCAGCCATTCATCGCAGAAGGCCTGGTCCTCGATGTCGGCCAGATTGATGCGCACGTTGTAGTAGGCGCCACGCACACAGACCATACCGAGCAAGGCGCCCACGCCGGCATCGCTGGCGCTGTTCTCGTTTCCCACCTCGGCCACGCGCTCGCAGAATCCCAGCGCTTCTAGTCCCAGTTCCATCACCGAGTAGGGCACCGTTGTGGCGCCCTTGGTGGCCTCCTGGATGGCCTCGGTCCGCGCGGTCAACTCATCGTCGGACTTCTTGGGCAGCTTGAAGGCGGCCATGACCTGGTTGAAGGCCTCGGTGTCCTCGTCGACCTTCTTCTCGAGCTGTTCGCGGAGGACGTCGGCCTTCTTGCAGCTGTCGGCCATCTCACCCTCCACCGCCGCGTACTTCTTGCCGCGGGTGAGGCGGGCGACCATGGCGGCCAGGCCCGCGGCCAGGGCGCCGCAGAGGGCCGCAACGCTTCCGCCACCGGGAGCCGGACTGCTGGAGGCCAGCACCTCGGTGAACTCGCCGACTCCCAGACCCATGAGCGGTCCGGGGGGCGTGGGCGGCAGGGCCTTGGGAGATACCGTGCCCTTCTCGAGCATCACTTCGATGACGTTCTCCTCGAGCTTGTAGGGATAGAGGTCGCTGAGGCCCAGGTAATCCACGGCCAGCTCCATCTGATCCCACTCGCTCCCGGGAAGCGGCTTGCCTGCGTCTTCGCAATGGAAGATCGCCGCGTCGAGCAGGGCCTGCTTGGGCACCACGCCCACGATCTCCGAACCGGTGACCTCGAGCCCTTCCTGCTTGGTGGCCTGGCGCTTCACTTCCTCGTAGGCCGTGTGCAGGCCGACCTTGCGATAATCGAGCAGGTTCATGCTCACCTGAGCGATGTCCACATTGAACATCATGCCCGCGGCCTGGGTTGTGGGAAGGGTGCCCGGCACCTTGATGGCCTTGCCCTTCTCGTCACGCACGATCTCGCGGTTCTCGTCGCGCTTGGCCCTGCCGCTCTCGCGGATATCCAGGGCGATGGTGTGGGCCTTCCGCTTCACGTTGGAGTTCATGTTGATGTTGTAGGCGATGAGGAAGTCGCGTGCGCCGGTCACGGTCACGCCGCTCTTGGGCACGAACTCGAAGGGGCCGTAGTCGGGCTTGAAGTCCGGGTTCTTCATCTTCTCGGCAAGGGCCTCGTACTCGCCCTTGCGGATGTCGGGCATCTTCACGCGGTCGGGCCGCTGCGCGCTCTTCGCATACAGATAGATGGGAATGCCCAATTCCTCGCCGATGCGTTTGCCGATCTTGTGGGACAGTTCGATGCAGTCGTCCCAGGTCGCGTCCTCGCTCACGGGAATGAAGGGAATCACGTCGCATGCGCCCTGGCGGGGATGTTCGCCCGTGTGCTGGGTCATGTCGATGAGCTCGGTGCCCGTTTTCACAGCCTGGAACACCGCCTCCAGCAGCGGCTCGGGCTCGCCCACGATGGTGTAGACCGTGCGGTTGAAGTCGGGGCCGGGATCCACGTCAAGCAGCGTGGCGCCTTCCACCTTGCGAACGGACTGGGCGATGGCCTGGATGATCCTGCGGCTGCGGCCTTCACTGAAATTGGGAACGCACTCGATGATCTTGGGCATGGGATTCCTCCGGAATCAGCTCCCAGCGGGTAGCGACCAGCCGGCATGCGCCCTCTGGCTGGTGGCTGGAAGCTGGTGGCTTGTTCAGGTCGGCAAATTACCAACTACCACCAAGGCTTTCCACCTCAGAAGGGCTTATCCAATGAAAATCCCCACCGCCATGAGCAGGGGCGTGGCAAGGGTCAGCATGACGTTCTTGCCCATGAAGGGGATGAGCGCGGGGATGTTTTCCTTCTCCGCCGCCAGGCCGCGGGTGACCTGTGCGCCCAGGGGCAGGGTGAGCAGACCGAGCAGGGCCCAGAGGGGCAGGGGCCCGATCAGCGCTCCGAGAATCAGGGCCAGGTAGCAGCCGCCCAGGAAAAGGGCGAAGGCCCGCACCCCGGCGTCGCGGCCGTAGGCGATGATGAGGTGACGGCGCCCCCCCGCGCGGTCGGCCTCGAGGTCGGGAAACTGGTTCATGAGAAGCAGGTTGCTCACCAGGAAGAATGGAGCCAGGGAGGCGAGGAAGGCCGCGAGGCTGTAGCCGCCGGTCAGCACGAAGTGGGTTCCATTGACCATGAAGATGCCGAAGCCCAGGCCGGGAGCCATCAGGCAAAGCAGGGGCGACCGGGTCATGGCGGGAGTGTAGGCCACGATGACGAGCATGCCGAGGAG
>CAYPGS010000027.1:40395-48566 GCA_964410395.1 uncultured bacterium | reverse complement strand
CCTGGAGGCTGGAAACTCCGCTTTCAACTGGTCCTCTTGACGGGGAAGCTTACGCGTCCAGCCCGATGTACACCTCGTTTTCGATGTACTCGTCGATGGTGTGGGTTTCCAAGTACTCCGCGGCACGCTCGTGAAAAGTGCTGTGGAACTGGATGCTATGGCCGTCGTCTTCGAGAATGTGAAGTTTGGCGATCTGGTCTTCAGTCAGCATTGTGAAGCGCGTGATGTAGAATGAGACTTTGATATCGTAGGAATCAAAGAGGTCACGATTGTCATACCAGTTGTCGATAGTGGAGTCATCGAAGCAAAGGTACAGTGGTATTGCACTCGTCTCGGGAGAACTCGTACTACTCGTCTGACAGGCACCCAACACCGCTACCACAGAAATGGCAGCAAGACACAACAGAATGCACTTAGCGAGATTCGATTTTTGAATGACCATCAAATCACCTCGGAGGTACCAAAGGACAACCAACAGCAAAAACCTAACACCCGTTGTAGCGAGTCGTCAAACTGGTCACCTCAATCCCAAGCATTACTTTCCTTTTCGATTCCCACACCCAAACACGGCCCGAGCAATGTGAATTGACCCGGACACCGTATCCAAACTAGGATCCCATCTTACACAAGGGAATTGATCACAATGCCGCGCGTACTCGTCACAACCGGAACCACTCGTTTCCTCGGCCTGCTCGAGGCGGCCGACGCACTCGCCATCGATCGCGAGGATTGGAGCTTCCGTATCCAGACCGGTCCGGCGGAATTCGTCCCCCGCGGCAGCGAGCACTTCGAATTCAGCTCGACTATCGAAGAGGAGTATCGCACCGCCGACCTGGTGATCACACACGCCGGCGCGGGCACGCTTTTTACCCTGGCCCGCGAAGGCATCCCCGCCATTGCCGTGCCCAACCTCGAACGTGCGGACCACCATCAGACAGAACTGGCCGAATACTTCGCCGAGCGAGGGTATTGCCTCATGACCTCGGAGCCTGCAGAACTCGGCTCCCTACTGGACGAGGCCGCGAACTTCCGTCCGCGCAGCTTCGAGGAGAAGTCCTTCGACACCGCCGCCTTCAAGGAAGGCGTGGGAATCGGCAAGACCGACTCCGTGAACATCCTCGCCACCGAAGGCGGGCACCTGGCCCAGGCCAAGTTGCTTGCTACCCAATTGCGAGAGACCGGTCATGACGGCGAGGTCCGCGTCTTCACCGACGGCGAATCCGAGGACGTTCATCCCCTGCCGCATTTCTCGGGCAAGGAACTGTCGCCCCTGGCGCGTATCGGACCGCTTCTCGGAAGTGCACTGGGAAGAGAAGCTCGGGCCATGAATCGGGAGGCGGCGTCGGCAGACTCAGTCATCGCCCTCGGCGCGGGAGGATGCATCCCCGCGGCCCTGGTGGCGAAGCTCCGCAGGCGCAATCTGGTCATGCTGGAATCACGCAGCCGCGTGCGTCAGCGCTCGCTGACCTATCGCCTGCTCGCCCCGCTCTCCAGGCATCGGGTGCGTCAGTACGCCATGGAGGGAAGTCGCTGCTATGGAGTGCTATTCTAGCTCTTCGTAGAGCTCGACGTAAGCCCGACCTTCTTTCTCCCAATCGCATTCCGCTTCGTACCAGCGCTTTGATCCCATTTTCATGGCATCGAGGGCGGCAGGATCGTCGAGCAGTTCGCACAGAACCCCATGAAGCTTGTCGGGAGAATCGAATGAGGTGATCAGTCCCACGCCGTGGCTCGCCAGCGCCTCGCGCATGAGCGGGAAATCCGAAGCGATGAGCGCCATGCCCGCTCCCGCGTACTCGGCCATCTTGGTGGGATTGGCCAGGGCCGTGTTGTCGTCCACGTCCCGATAGGGCATGAATCCCGCATCGATGCCCTCGCAGATGGCGATGAGTTCCTCCGGCGCGCAGGGCTCGTGGAAGCTGACGCGACTCAAGCCCTCGCGAGCGACCAGGGTCTCGAGCTCGGCGCGGGTTCCCTGGGAGTCGGCACCCATGATGTGCAGCCAGGCGTCCAGTCCGCGGAAGGCCAGGATCATCTCCTCCAGGTGCCTGTTGGCCCGTGACAGCCTTCCGTGATAGACGAAGCGCGGCAGGCCCTCCTCCCCCGCTTCGGCGACTAGACGACGGGATGCGGGACGCAGTCGTGGAAGATTCCGCACCACGGCGGCCGGACGATTTCTCCGCTCGTAACTTCCGAAGAAGTGCTCCATGCGCTCTCGACTCGTGATCACGATGGCGTCGGCGCTCTTCTGCCAACGCTTCTCCACCCGCCCCTCGAAGGTCTCGCGCCCGAAGCGTGCCTGGTAGAGCTCGCGCACGTCATAGACGAGTTTTCCCCCGCGCAGCTTGGCGCAGAAACGCGCCATGGGCAGGAAGTGAGGCTCGTGCAGGTGCACGGCCTTCCAGGGCGAAAACATCAATCGCAGCAGGGCCCAGACCGAGAAGAGCGCGCGGTCGATCATGCGGCCTGCGCGCCCCAGACCGTCCAGCCGCAGCCTCAACAGCCGGTAGCGAGGACCCGCCTCTCTCAGCTTCTCTGGGATCCGTGCTTCCCGAGTGAATCCCATCAACTCCACCTCGTGGCAGGCGGCGAGTGCCTCGGCCGCGCGCTGGGCACGTCCGTCGAAGACCACGTCGCTGATGGAGATCATCAGGATTCGCATAGGCAGCTCTCCGCTAGCTCGAAGTGAATCGCTGACTCGTCGACGAGCCGTTCCACCGCCGTGTCGGTGGCCTGCCCGAAGGCCGGCTCGGGCATGGCATCGCCGGGCGTCCACACCGATTCGAGACCCAGATCCTTGGCCAAGGATAGGAGTTTGGCGTCGTAGGCCAAGAGGTGCAAGGCCGCTCCCGACCGGGCGGCGAAGAGGGCCGCGTGGTAGCGCATGGCGATGACCCACTGGGTTGCGGCGTAGGCCGCGAGAATCGCTTCGGTGCGAGCTTCGATCCATTCGATTCTGCGCTCCTCGCCGATCGCGGCTTCCACGCAAGCCAGAACTGAACGATCGCGGCGCTCGTCCATGGCGACCAGGCGAAGAGGCAGTTCCTTGGGCAGATTCGACACGAGTTCGAGGGCGTGGGTGACCACCAGGTCCTCGTTCCAATCCGTCCAGGGCCTGAGGGACAGCAATATGCCCGGCGTGGGTTTTTCGCCTTCGCCCTCAGGCAAGCTCCAGGCGAGATCGGGACCGACACGCGCGGTCCTGCGAGCCCGGCCGCGGAGTTCGCCGAGGGATGTATCGTCGCGCACGCTCAGGGCCTGCCCACGGGCGAGAATCCAGGACGCGAGATGTCGGCGCCAGGCGCGACGGAAGGGTCCCACGCCTAGGCCCAGGAAGAGCACCTTGCAGCCCAGCATGCGCGCCAGCAGAACGGGCAGGCCATAATAGAAGAGATTTCCGGGGAAGTGATCGTTGAGCAGACCGCCGCCGCCGAGCACCAATGCTTCGGCCCTTCGCAATTCGCCCATGAGCTTCGTGAAGGTTCGCCAAGGCGAGCTTTTCCCATAGTAGACGACCGGCAATCCCTGAAGCGTCCGAAGACCCGGCGCGCGGCTCAGCACCTTCGCCTCGGCCTCCGGTCGCAGCCTGCCAACGATGCTCCGAGCGGCCGTGAGCAGGGCCTCGTCGCCGTGGTTCTCCGTGCCGTAGCTGCCCAGGTATAGGATCGATTTGCTAGGCATGAGCATCCTCCCGGTCGGCGAGTCGATACACCGCGAGAAAACGCAGCAGCGCCACCAGGGTGAGGGACCAGACGATACCCTCGAGGCCGCGCCATCCGTATCCCACGAGGATGGCCACCACCTGCAGCACCGCGAAGAGCAGGGTCAATCCGAAGAGTCGGGCGAGCAGCGAACGGCCGGCGCCGAGAAGAATCTTCGAGGACGGTCCCATGTAGAGCGCCCGGGCCGCGCCCAGTGCGATGAAGGGAAGGATCAGCGCGCGACCCTCGTTGAACTTGCCCCCGTAGGCGAGGTTCAGAAGCCAGGGGCCGGCGATGAAGTAGACCAATGCCAGCAGAACGCTGAAGACCAATGCCTTGAGCGTTGCCCGTCGCAGTGCGTCGCGGGTGGCGATCTTCATTTCGGCGGGAAGGCTGAGTCCCAGGGCGGTCTGCAGCAGCTGGAAGCCAGCCATGATGTTGATCACAGAGTAGTAGAGACCCAGCTCCTCGAAACTCGCCAGACCGGCGATGATGAGCCGGTCGATCTCGATCATGGCGATGGACACCCATGAAAGGATCCAGAAGATCATGCCGGGCTTCATCTCGGCTCGCAGTCCTGCGTTGCTTACGGGGGCCACGCCGCGCTTGAAGACGCCGCCAAGATGGAGGCTCCAGATGAGCCAGGGCAGGCAGGAAAGCCCGTAGACCAGGGCCCAAGCATCCAGCCCGCTCTTCCAGAGGAAGAGGGGGATAACCAGAAGCAGCACCAGAAGACGATTTCCCCGCTGAAGCAAGGCTGCCAGGGCCGTGCGCCCCTGGGCGCGAAGGATGCCCATGGACACCAGTCGCGTCATGACCAGGGAGGCCGAAGCCATGGACACGGCCAAGGTGAGTTTCGGCTCGAGACCGTAGAGCCATGGTGCCGCGGCGCCCAAGAGCAATGCCAGGGGCAGCAGAAGCCGAAGCCCCAGGCGTGTGACTTCGCGGACCTCGCCCTCCTCGACGCCGCTCTTCTTCAAGCGCCGGAAGGCCGCGGGCGAAAGCCCCAGGTCGGCGAAGCTCACGATGAGATTCACGAAGGTGGGAAGCAGGGCCAGCTTGCCGAACTCCGCCGCGCTGAGCGTGCGACCGGCCAGGCTGAAGAAGAGGAACCAGGACAGGTTAACCAGCGCCAGAATGAACCCCGAAGACAGCACCCCGCCACCACGCTTCCAGAGTTGCCCCAGGCCACTCACGTCGTGGCCTCTTCTGGTTTTGGTTCACGCCTGGCGACACCGGCCAGGCCCACGCCGCCGAGCGCGCCAAAGACCAGCAATGCATGATACTGTGCGTGCCAGGGAATTACCTGACTGATGCTGAGGAAGGCCAGCCACACATAGGTTCCCCGCAGCCTGATGCCCGCGCGCTCCACGGACCAGATGAGCAAACCGAGCACGAGCGGCCCGAGGATGAGCCCATACTTTACCACCAGGGTTCCGTAGTTGAAGTCCATGCTGGGATTGAAGGGGTTGAGTCCCCAGTACTCGAACCAGGGGATGTAGAAGTAGGCGCCGGTGCCCTCGCCGATGAGCTTGTCCCAGGTGCTCATGCCTCCCCATTTGAGGATGAGCGGAAAGTAGCGGAAGCCCGCCTGCTCGAGCAGCACCGTGGAATCGAAGGAGCGCGCCTCTTCCATGGAGGCCCATCCCCAGCCAACCAGAATGAGCAGCAGAGGAAAGACGATGACCCCGATGGCATAGCGGCGATTGCTCATCGCCAGCCGGATCGCCTGGATGAACTTCCACACCGCCACCAGAAGCAGAAAGACCCGAGAGCCGCTCACCACGAGGGATACGATTGCCATGGCGATGGGCCAGGGTCGGTTGTGCTTCCCTCCCAGCTGCCACATGTAGGTGAGGTAAAGCGCCGCGAGGATGGTGCTCTGGTCGCGGTAGCGCGGCATCACACCCACTTCCTCGCCCGTGGCCTGGCGCCAGAGCATCATCGCGAAGTCGACGAGACCGTTGAGGATGATGGCAGCCCCGAGGATTCTCGCACGCTCCTTCACTTCCGGGAAGGCGCTTCGGATCATCTGCACCAGGAAGAGCACCTGGATGGGCAGGAAGGCCACGCGGAGATCGAGCAGATAGTGGCGCAGCAGTCTGAAGTTGGCGCGGTGGAGAGCGAAGAGCAGCAGCAGGGCCAGCAGCACCAGCAGGCTCTTCACGGGGAAGTCCTTCAGGATGCGGCTGGGCTTGCCCGCCATCATCGTGAGGGCGAGCCCCAGGAGCACGCCGAGGTAGAAACCGTCCTGGCCGAGCACGCCCATCCAGCGCCAACTCGCGGTCATGCCGCCGGCGCTGGGCCAGGCGAGCATGAGCACGATGCTCGGCATGAGGAAGAGGCGCGGTCTGAGTACGCTGAGGATGCCTCCCGCCAAGAGGATGAGGAAGATCGGCAGGAAGGTCAGCATCGGCCGGGCCTCCGCGGGCTCAGGACTTGCGGGGAAGGAAGGCGATGCCCAGGCCCAGGAGCCCCCCGATGACACCGCCGAAGAAGCCGAAGACGCGCTTCTTGGGGAAGGCCGCGAAGTCGGGCCGCACCGGCGAGGAGATGAGCCGGTAGGTGAAGATGTTCTCGGCTTGCAGGAGCTGCGCGCTCAGGGTCTTGTTGATGAGGTTGTCGTAGAGCTGTTCGCGCACGCCGGGGTTGCTCTGCTCCTCGGCGATGATCTCGATGGAGGCGGCCGTGGCGCGGATACGCTCGATTTCCAGATCCCGGGCGAAGACCGTGGCCAGGTCCAGGTATTCCATGGGCCAGCTCATGGCCTCGTCCGGTCCCGGCGCGTTCAGGCTGATGCGAAGAAGCCCCGTGACTTCGTTCTGATCCACGTGCAGGGCCTCGAGGAATTTCTCCAGGTAGTCCTGATCGCTGGGCTCGGTCTTCTTCCAATCGTTCTTCTTCGCGTCCCACTTGCGCTTGAAGAGGTAGCTGGCCACGTCGGTGCGCTTGGCCATCTTCAGGGCGAGGTCCGAGGACTTGAGCAGGGCCAGGGAGCGCACGCCCGTAGCGCCGCCCATGCCCGAGGGAAGAAGGTTCTCATAGGCGCTGAAGAGGCTCGCCGACTGGCTGCTTGGCGGATCTTCCAGTTGAATCTGAAGCGGCGCGCGCCAGGTCTTGGGGATCACGAAGGTGAGCAGCACGCCGATGATGCCGCCGGCGATGCCCAGGATCAGCACGGGCTTCCATACGCGGCGCAGGAGCGCGCGCAGATCTTCCATCTGGAATTCCGTATCGCTCAAGAGAGCCCCCCTAGTTGAACAAGCCTACCGACTGGGCCGCCGCGGCGGCCAGTCCGACCTGGTAGAGCACCTGGCTGAGATCCATGGCGAATTCCATGGCGTCGAAGCGTTCGAGGGTCTCCGGCACCACGATGACGTCGCCGGGCCTCAACTCCGCGTCGCGGTCGGCCACCGATCCGTCGGCGCGCACCACATAGGTGTGCTTCCAGTCGGCGAAGCGTGTCTTGCCGCCCGCCTGGTCGATGTATTTGCGCACCTTCCAGTCGCTCCGGTACTTGAAGGCCATGGGATTGTGAACCTGCCCCATGACCATCACGAATTCGTTGAGCTTGGGAACGTAGAGATGATCGTCGTTCTGCAGCAGCAGGTCGAATTCCGAGCCGCGAAGGGTGGCCACATCTTCCAGCGTGATGACCAGGCGGCCCAGGGCCTGGGCCTCGCGCAGACTCGTTACTAGATTCTGCCCGGCCTCGATGGCCGCCTTCTTCTTGGCGATCTCCGAGGCGTCGCTGCCCGGGTCGGCCACGCTGAGGCGCGCCAGATCGCCCTCGAGCTGTTCGGCCATGCGCTGGAACTGGGCCTCCTGCACGTCGCGCACGCTGGTGCGGGTGAAGACGGCGGCGGGCAGGTAGGCGTCGGCGAGGAAGCCGCCGAAGCGTTCGATGAGATCGCTGAGCCGCTCGCCTTCCTCGATGGGATAGGTACCCGGGAAGGCCACCTCACCGGTCACGCGCACGCGCTCGGCCGTGCGCCAATTGGACAGCCGGCGGATGAGCAGATTGTCGTAGGGCTGCAGCTGGATGTTCTCGTCGAGGTCGCCGGCCAGGGCGTCGTCGAGGGAGATGTCCAGGCGCCAGAGTTCGCGGCGCTCGCCGTCCACCACGGTGAAACGCGTCAGTTCGGCCTTGGTGAGGTAGGCTTTCTCGTTCACGTTGCCGCCCGCGAAGACCAGATCGCCCACGCGCATGCCGTCGAAGAGCGGATAGCGGCCCGGGTTGTTCACCTCGCCGATGACCTCCACCCAGGGGCGCTTCTTGATCTCGAGAAAGCTGTGGATCTTCAGGGTGTCCAGGTCCATGAGCACGAGATTCTCGGAGAGGTCGCCAGCGAGAACCGCGGACAGGTCGAGGTTGCGCCCGAGGATCTCTTTGGTCTCGGGCTCGGTGCGCAGCAGTTCGGCGCGGCCGGTCCAGGCCTCGTGGGTGAGCCCGCCGGCGGCCAGGATCAG
>CAYPGS010000027.1:22152-40295 GCA_964410395.1 uncultured bacterium | reverse complement strand
TCGCGGGAGCCCACAAGCTCCGAAAGGGTCATGCCCTCGCGGTATCCGCGCATGCCCGGATGCTGCACGTTGCCCTCCAGGAAGACCACGCCCTCTTCGCGATCGGGCACCGCGTAGACGCGCAGGAGGTCGCCGTCCTGCAGCTTCACGGACTCGCCGCCCTTCAGGGACAGATCCACCGCCGTCCGGCTGCCCTTCTCCACCCGCTCGAGCAGGGCGCGATCCAGATGGGCCGTGGGCAGGAGCCCGCCGGCCATCTCGATGAGCCCAGCCGCGCTCATGCCCTCGTCGATCTCGTAGATGGCCGGGCGCTTCACCTCGCCGCGAATGCCCACGCGGGGCCCGGTCGGCGGCACGAAGAGCACGTCCATGGGCTGCAGGCGCATGTCGCCGGAGCTGTCGCCGCGAAGGAGCATGTCGTAGAGATCCAGCTCGCCCACCAGTTCGCCGCCGCGCTTGAGCTGGATGTTTCGCAGACTGCCGATCTCGCCCACGCCGCCGCTGGTAAAGAGGGCGTGGCTCATGGTCGACAGGCCGCTGAGCATGTAGTTGCCCGGCTGCACCACGTCGCCGAGGATGAAGACCTGGATGGAGCGCAGACGCCCCATGGTGATGGACACCTCGGTGCCGATGAGGCGGTCCTCCACGTCCTTCTTCAGCTTCTCGCGCAGCTCGCCGAAGCTGAGCCCGGCCACGGAGATGGGTCCGAGCTGGGGAAAGTCGATGAGACCGTCGCGGTCCACCACGGGACTCGTGGCGGCCTTCTCCTTGCCGAAGAGACGGATGTGCAGTTCATCGCCGGGGCCGATGAGGTAGCCCGGCGAGACGGGGATGTCGGTGGCCGGCGCGAAGGTGCTGGGCACGGCGCGGAAGAAATCGTAGCCGAAGGGGAGCAGGTCCTCCTCGGGCGGGCCGGCTTCCTCGAGGAAATCGCGGAAGGCGGGGATGGGCCCCTCTTCGATTTCCTCTTCCATGAGCAGCGTGTCTTCGAGGGCTTCGGCCTCTTCGTCCATGAGCTCGGGATCGGTTTCCGGAGCGCGCAGAATCATGATATCCGGCGTGGACGTGTCTCGCTGCACGCCGCTGTCGTCCACGGGTGCCTGGCCGAGCATCTCCAGAAGCGCCGCGCGTTCCTCGGGAGTGAGGGATTCGAGGTTCTCGGCGACCTCCGCTTCATCCTGAGCCAAGGATTCGGGCGGCATGCCCGCCATGGCGATCAGAACCAACCCCGCCGCGCAAAGTGCTCGGCCCCATAGCCTTGTCATGGATTCCTCCGCTGAATGAACCGACTATCAGCTGCTCAACCTTCCCGAAGCTAAGGGAAGCCTGGGGTGGAATCAACCCTTGATTGGCGGGGCGAAATCGGGGGAATCCCCTGGCAATTCGGCACTTCGATGGCCTGTGGCCTTCCCTTGCCGCCACGCCGCCAGGCGGCTAAGCTCGGGCGGGAGGAATATGCGAAAACTCCTCAAGACTTTCCTGGGGCTGCTCCTGCTGGCTCTGATCGTCCTGGTCGCGGTCTTCCTCGCGCGTAGCCCCAGCAATGAGCGCGAATGGATGCCCGACTTCGCCGTCCTGCCCGGCATCGAGATCGAGGGTGACCGGCTGAGCATCCGGAACATCCGTAACTCGCGTTACGATGCGCAGGCGCGGGCCACGGTCTCCCATTACGATCGCGAGTTCGATCTGGGCGAGCTGGAGAGCGTGTGGTTCATCCTCTCCCCCTTCCGCGACGACTGGCGCGGACCGGCCCACAGTTTCCTGAGCTTCGGTTTCGCCGACTCGACCTTTTTGGCCGTGTCGGTGGAGGCACGCAAGGAGGTCGGCGAGAGCTATTCCATCTGGAGGGGGCTCTTCCGCTCCTTCGAACTCACCTACCTCATCGGCGACGAGCGCGACCTCATTCCCCTGCGCACCAACATCTGGAAGGACGAGGTCTTCGTCTATCCGGCGAAAGCCAGTCCCGAGAAAGCCCGAGAGATGCTACTGGACGTCCTGGAGCGGGCGGTAGAGTTGCAGGAGCGACCCGAGTTCTACAATACCCTCACCATGAACTGCACCACGGCCCTGCGCGACCACGTGAACCGCATCGCGCCGGGGAAGGTGCCCCCGAGCTGGAAGCTGGTGTTCACGGGATACTCCGATGAACTGGCCATGGACGCAGGACTCATCGATTGGGACGGTGACATCGACAGCGCCCGCCGACGCTTTCGCGTAAACGAAAGGGCCATGCGTCACGCGCATGACCCCCGGTTCTCGTTGCGGATACGCGAAGCGGACTAGCTACTGCTTCACCACCTCGTCCATGAAGACCCGGTTGGGAAGGGCCAGCGTGTCCTCGCCGCTCTCGATGAGAGTCTGCACCGCGGTGATGCCTGCCAGGGTGCCCTTCACCTCGCCCACCTCCACGGGCTCCCCCACCTGGAAGAGTTTTCGTGCATAGAAGCCCGCCACGATGTTGCGGGTGACTTCGCGGGAGCCCAGTCCGAAGGTGAGGGCGAAGGCCAGGGACAGTCCCGCCAGTAGCACGAGCACGATGCCCAACACGATCTGCGTGTCGATCTTGAGCTGGCTCACCGCCATGAGCACCACCACGAAGAGCACCATGGACGAGACGATGCGCCCCAGCATGGGCGCGAACTCCACGCCCGAATCTTGCGCGGCCTGGGTCAGGGAACGGCCGAGGAACTGCGCCACCATCATGCCGAGCAGCAGCACCAGGAAGGCCGAGATGAGGTTGGGCAAGTAGGCGAAGAAGGCGGAGATGGCGCCGGCCACCGCCATGAGCCCCACGGCCTGGGTGACGCTCTGGGTGAAGAGCAACACCAGCAGGAAATAGACCGCCCGGCTGATGAGCCGGCCCGGCGTGTCCTTCATGCCGAATCTCTGCAGGGTCTGGCTCAGGCCCACCCGATCGAGCAGTTCATTCAGCTTGAAGCGCTCGAAGGCCACGCGGATGGCTTTCTCCATGAGCTTGGCCACCAGCAGGCCCAGCAGGATGACGATGAGGGCCGCCACCGCCCGGGGCACGAAGTCGGCCACCGACTCGCCCATGCTGCGGAAGACCTCCATGATCGTATCACGCATGCTGAAATCATCGCTCATCGCGGCGCTCCTTCTCTCCAAGGGAGGTGACCGATTCGAATAGCATGGACAGGTACTGCATGAAGACCCGCGCCAGGGCCGAGAAGGAAAGGTCCAGACTCTCGGACGCCAGGCGCCGGCGGTTGATGCTCGATCTGATGCGCAGGAGGAAGCGCTCAGAGGCTTCCTCTCTCAGGGCCGCAATCTCCTCGAGGGGCTCCTCGGCGGGATCGCCCTCGGGACCGCGCGGGTCGTCACTCATGGTTTCTCCTCGGCGGCCGGACCGCCATCGGGTTGATAGAGCCGCCTGAATTCCTCGCGACCCCGCTTGATGCGCATCTTCACCGCCGAGAGGCCGATGTTCAGATGCTCGGCGATCTCCTGATAGGTAAGGCCGTCCAGGTCGCGAAGGATCAGGGGCAGGCGCAGCTTCTCGGGCACCTGGTCCAGGGTATGGCGGATGCGCTCCCTCTCATCCATGGACTCGAGATCGGCCTGCCCCGATGGGGCCACCTGCAGCTCGGGCTCCGACTGGAGGGCCGGATCGTCCAGATCCACGAAGGAGCCCTTCTTGGCCTTCCGGATGTGATTCAGGCAGTGATTCACCTTGATGCGCTTGACCCAGGTGCCGAAACTCGCCCGCTTCTCGAAGCGGGGCAGGGCGAAATAGGCCTTCACGAAGACCTCCTGGGCCAGGTCCTCGGCAACATCGGCCGAGCCGGTCATGTAGCGGCAGTTGGCCAGGATGACTTCCTGGTGCCGCCGGACCAGTCCCTCGAAGGCCCTCAGATCTCCCGAGGGAGAGGCCTGGGCCCGCTCCACCAGGACATCATCGCGATCGCTCTCTTTCATCTTCGCTTCCTCGAATTCCTGCTTCCAGAGACACAATTTCGAGCCCGGGAGTCACTTTGGGCCTCGGGCCGAGAGTATCTGACCGCAATCCGTTGTCAAGAAAGCATATACGCCGCCCGGAGATTTCTTGTGACTTAGGGTGGCTCCGCCGTGTCTAGGAGGCGAGCGCGGAAGGAGGGGTGTTTTCTCAATCCCAAGCAGGCCTTCCGCCTCAAGTGCCCGGGGGGATTTGATCTTCTTGGACCATCGAACCGCTCCCCTCGGGCACGCTTTAGAATGGGGCGGCAAGCACCCATAGCTCTGCAGCGCCCGGCCGGGAGGGGATCGCAGGCCCTTCCCGGTTTTCTTTTTGCTATGGCTGGAATCATCCCCGCGCTGACCCGTTGGCGCCGGGGTGGGAGGCCCCAAAAAAGGGGTTTCTGCCTGCAACGTTGCGAGTTATGGTTGCCAGGATTCCGCGAGGGAAGTATTCTGTCGCGCGAAATTCAAATCCTCATGGGGAGGCTCTCATGAAAAAATCCGTTCTGGCCTTCGGGCTTATCCTTCTCCTCCTGCCGCTGGTCGCCGGCGCCGACGACGTGACGGACAAGCTGGGTGTCGGCTTCGAATTCGGCACACAGAAGATGGTGGGGGGCCAGAGGGACTACAGTGATATCCATCACAATATCTCCGCCCACATCCGTTACGGGCTGAAGCCCAACTGGTCGCTGGAGCTTGGATACAAGGGCGGCTGGTCCCGTCCTGGCATCTGGGATCGCGGCGAGGACGCGGGATTCGAGTTCGGCTCGACCTTCGACCTCTACAGCGTGTTCCACGAGCCGCGTGTGGGTCTGCTCTACCACTTCACTCCCAAGAAGAGCCTGTCCCCCTACGCTCAGCTTTCCGCGGGCATGATCCGCAACTACGTGGTGGACCGCCGCAGCTACTCCGAGATGAAGGGGCCCTTCATCGAGGGTCGCAGCATCCGCGGCTATGACGAAGACGGCGAGCTTCAGGAATTGGACTCCTGGAACTTCGTGGGATTCGCGGGACTGGGCCTCGAGTGGTTCATGACCCCCAACTGGGCCTGGAACCTTGGCGCCCGATACCACTTCTTCCCGGGCAACAACCTGGACACGGTGGGTCTGAGCAATCCCTACATCTGGGGCAAGAACCACGTGGACGCCGACACCGGCATGTTCGAAGCCCAGATCGGCTTCACCATTTTCTGGGGCGATCGCGGCGACGCGAAGCCCGTGCCGCCGGTGGTGCCTCCCCGCCCCGAAAGCAAGCCCAAGCCCGTGAGCGATCGCGATGGCGACGGCATCTATGATCATCAGGATCAGTGCCCCGACAAGCCCGAGGACTTCGACGGCTTCCAGGACGGCGATGGCTGTCCCGATCTGGACAATGACGGCGACGGCGTGCCGGATGTCCGAGACCAGTGCCCCGACACTCCCAAGGGCACTCCGGTCGACGCCAATGGCTGCGCCAAGGAAGTCAAGGCCGCACGCCCGGCCATCATCCTCAAGGGCGTCAACTTCGCCAGCGACAGCGCCGAGCTCTCGCCCCGCGCCAAGGTGATCCTGGCCGATGTGGCCAAGACCCTGGCCCAGTACGATGACATCGAGATCGAGGTGCGCGGTCACACCGACAACCGCAACACCTTCGAATACAACATGGAGCTCTCCAAGAACCGCGCCGCTTCGGTGAAGACCTATCTGGTGGAGCAGGGCATCGACGCCTCGCGCATCACCACCATGGGCTTCGGCGAGCGCAAGCCTATCGCGGACAATGACACGCCCGAGGGCATGGCGAAGAACCGCCGCGTGGAGATCAAAGTCAAAGAGTAAGGGGAAGGGAGATCCCTCCCCCTCACTAGAGCTTCGCAAATCGTTCGGGAGAGGCCAGCTGGCCCCTCCCGTTTTCTTTTGCGGCAAGCGAAGCGGCTTTCCAGAGAACGACTGTGAGTCTGCGAACCGGAGTGAGTGGAAAGGCCGCGAGCGCCCATATCGTTCGGGAGAGGCCATCAGGCCTCTCCCGTTTTCTTTTGCGAATGTGTGGGATCCTGGCTAAAAACGTACGCGACTCCTTGGTCTTTATTGACTTAGCCGATTATGTTAGAATGAAGCAAATTCAAACGGTCGCTCACTCGGGCGGGTCCCGCGCCGCGGTACCCAGGGCGGCCCCTCAAATCCGCAATGGGAGTCAGCATGCACCAGGCCTGCCGCTATCTGCTTGCAGTTCTTCTCGTTATGTCCTTCACCCCCCCCTTGGCCGCCGAGTTCGTCGACGAGGATCCCTCGGAGGTCCTGCGCCGCGAACTCATGCAGCATCGCCTGCGCGAGGCGGAGACCAAGGAAATCTCAGCCAAGAGGCTGCTCATGCTCGAATCCGAGCGCAGCTTCAACCAGGAACAGTTCGATGTCCTCCACTATGACCTCGACATCGACCTGGATCCCGACACGCGCATCCTGTCGGGAACCCTCAGCGCGACCATGGAAGTCGTGGGCGACCCCATCTCGATGGTGGAATTGAACCTCAAGTACAACATGACCGTGAGCGCGGCCACCGCGGGCGGCGGCCCCACCACCTGGAACCACGCGAGCAACATGCTCACGGTGGATCTGGACCGAAGCTACAATCTCGGCGAAACGGTGACGGTGAGCGTCGACTACAGCGGCAATCCTTCGGGCGGTGCCTTCGGCTGGGACTACTACGGAGGCCAGGACATGATCTGGACTCTAAGCGAGCCCTACGGTGCCCGCGAGTGGTGGCCCTGCAAGGATCTGAACACCGACAAGGCCGACTCCATGGACATCCGCGTGACGGTGCCGGACAACCTCATCGTCGCATCCAACGGCCTGCTCATGAGCGACGTGGATCACGGCACCACGCGAACCTTCCACTGGAAGACCAACTACCCCATCGTGACCTATCTGGTCTCGCTGGCCATCCATCCCTACACGGTGTACTCCGACTGGTACACGCCTCTGGCCGGCGGTGACCCCATGGAAGTGGCCTTCTACATCTTCCCCGACTGGGTCGGCCAGGTGGAGACCAACTACGCCAAGACCGTCCCCATGCTGGAGGTCTTCGCCGAAGGCTTTGGCGAATATCCCTTCGTGGATGAGAAGTACGGCATGGCCAGCTTCACCTGGGGCGGCGGCATGGAGCATCAGACCATGACCAGCATGGGCGGCTGGTGGGAGGACATCATCTCCCACGAAGCCGGACATCAGTGGTTCGGCGACTACATCACATGCGACGACTTCAGTCACATCTGGCTCAACGAGGGCTTCGCCACCTGGTGCGAGGCCTATTGGAAGGAGCAGACCGAGGGCGTCGAGGTCTACCGCGACTACATGGACGGCGCGGCCTACTACGGCTCGGGCACAATCATCGTGGAGGATCCCTACACCGAGAACATCTTCGACGGCAATCTCAGCTACAACAAGGCCTCCTGGATCCCCCACATGCTGCGCGGCATGATGGGCGACGAGGATTACTTCGCCGGCCTGACCCTGTATCAGGAGCTCTACGGTCACGACAGCGCCACCACCGAGGAGTTCCGCGATGTGATGGAAACCGCCTCGGGACTCGACCTGGATCAGTTTTTCATCCAGTGGATCTACGGCGAGTACTTCCCGGTCTACGAATACGCCTGGAGCGCTGACGGCGGAACCGTGACCCTCGACGTGAGCCAGGTGCAGACCAACACCGGACTCTTCACCATGCCCATCCGCGTGCGAGTGATCACCGATCAGGGCAGCGAGGAGTTCACCGTCCAGAACAGTCAGGCCTTCGAGAGCTATGAGCTGAACGCCACGGGCAACGTGGAGGCCGTGCTTCTGGATCCCGACAAGTGGATCCTGCGTCAGCTGCGCACCACGGTGACCAACCCGACCTTCGAAACGGGCATTCTGCTCGTGAACGGCGTGGACTGGGACACCTACAACCCCGACATCCACAATGCCTACGAGGCCAAGGCCTTCTGGGGCGATAACGCCATCGATTTCTGGGACACCTTCGCCGAACCCGCGGGCGGATACCCGAGCACCCTGCCCGCGCCCATCGGCCATGGCGCCGTGACCGCCGACGTCATCGGCGACTACTCCACGGTGATCTGGGTGGGCAACCACTACAATGGCGACCTGGCCGACTGGCAGGAGACGCCCATCGCCTCCTACCTCGAGGTGGGCGGCAACGTGCTGCTCATGAGTCGGCGGGGACTGTCCTTCCTGGACGGCGAACTCACCGACTTCCTGGGCGTGACCTGGGCCGAGACCCAGGAGTCGCTCGGCAACTGCATGTCCAACTGGCTCGGACTCGTGAACATCCCCTTCACCGGATCCCAGAGCTGGAACGACGTGTTCAGCACGAGCGTGGGCCCGAACAGCACCCTGCTCTTCAAGGACACGGCGGGATTCCCCTCCGACCGCGGCACGGGCGTGCACGCGCAGCCCCCCGGCGGCGGAACCTACCGGCCCGAAGGCGCGCAGATGGTCTACCTGTCCGGACGACCCTATCGCATGAACCATGATGCGCTGCGTTCAAACGTGGAGTACATCCTGGAGAACTTCTTCGGGGAGCCCTGGAACCCGACCTCGGTGGACGATGCTCAGGCCTCGTCCTTCGCGCGGATCGCGGGGAACTACCCGAATCCCTTCAATCCCAAGACCGAGATCATGTTCGACTTGAGCAAGGACATGAACGTGAACCTGGCTGTCTACGATCTGAGCGGACGCAAGGTGCGGGATCTGATCGTCGACGCGAGCTACGGCGCGGGCGAACATCGTGTGGTCTGGGACGGGCGCGACGAATCGGGAGCCGAGGTTGTTTCAGGCGTCTACTTCGCCTCGTTCAAGTCGGGCGAGTTGAAACTGAATCACAAGATGGTTCTGCTCAAATAGAGAACGGGGAGGGTGTGCACCCTCCCCACCATTCGGGTTCCGATTTTTATTCGGGGAAGGGCCCACGCCCTTCCCCGTTTTCTATGCGGCTGAGGCTCCGCCAGCCAGTTTGACCAGGCCGACAATGAGCGCCACCAGGGCGATCGGCCACGCGAAGATAAGCAGGAAGATCGGCAGGACGACGCCCAGCATGGGCAGGAAGATCAGCAGGAGCAGAAGCCCCACCGCGACGCCGAGCATTCCCCTGAAGATCCAGAAGAGCAGGTGAAAAGGTAGCAGGATCAGCTTGAAGACCAGACCCACCAGGGTGAGAAGAAGGCCACCAAAAAGGGCCAGGGCCAGGATGCCGACGATGAGTAGACCGAGTTCGAACATTGAAATCCTCCGAGAGCGGGTAACGGGACACGAATCTTGCCCGCCCCTTTCATTCGGACAAAGGGCGGGAAAGTTACCGCCTGCACATTCAAGCGTTGTAAGTCTTTGTTAAATTTAGCGACTACAGCATTTTGTCTCCCCGGGGAGACTGCCATCGACAAGGATGATGACAGTGCACCCCGGGTAGACGATTCCGCTATTACCTGTCCACTCCGTGGTCAAGACGCGCCGCACGCTGGATGAGATCATGGAGTTCCTCGACCTCTTCGTCGCGGGGGAACTCCTCGCGCAGCCAGCTGATCTGATAGAGCAGATCTTCCAGCTCGCTGCCCTTGGCCCAATAACTTCCTCGAAGAATCTCGGCGAACTCGGCGACCAAGGCCGTCAGTTGCAGGCGTGAGTCCGCCCGATTGTAGCTGACCTGGAATGCGGCCAGCTCGATGGGTTTGGTCAATTCCTCGACCTTTCCGGGCTTCGAGCTATGCTTGGGATGCTCGTAGCGAAGATGGATCACGCCCAGATCGAGCTTCGGACTTCTCCGCCGGTTTGCACGGCTTTCGACCGCCTCATCGGAAAGCTTGATTTCGTAGAGCGCCGTGACCTGATGACCGGATCCAAGCTCACCGGCGTCGATTTCGTCGTTGCGAAAATCCTCGTCGGCGATGTCCCTGTTCTCGTAGCCGATCAGGCGCCAGCGCAGCACATGCTCCGGATCGAATTCGACCTGAATCTTGGCGTCGCGGGCCACGGTCTGCAGCGTGCCCGTGAGATTCTCGCGGAAGACCCGCGCGGCCTCCTCGAGCGCGTCCACGTAGTAGTAGTTGCCGTCACCCTTGTCAGCCAGCTTTTCCATGAGCACATCGTTGTAGTTACCCATACCAAAGCCGATGGACGAGAGGGCGATGCCGCGGTCCGATTCCAGGCGCACCCGTTCGAGAATCTTCTCGGCCTGGGTCTCGCCGGTGTTGGCCACGCCGTCACTGCAGAGGATGATGCGCGTGTTGGTGCTCCGGGTATCGAGCTTCGCCGCCATTTCATAGCCCAGCCAGAGTCCGGCCTCCGCATTGGTGCTTCCACTGGCGACCAGGGAGTTCAATGCGCGTTCGATGCGGCGGCGATCTTCCACGGCGGTGGGCCGAAGCACCACTCGCGCCTGGGAGCCGTACTCGATGATGCCTACGGTGTCCGAATCCCGCAGTTCGTCCAGTAGGATGAGAAGCGCTCGCTTCACCAGGCCGAGGCGGTTTTCGCGATCCATGGAGCCGGAAGTGTCGACCACGAAGATCAGATTCGCGGGCTTCCGTTCGCGATCGCGGAGCTCGCGGGTCTGCACCCCCACCCGGAGCAGGTGATAGCCATCACCGAAGCGCGAAGGAGCGCCGTCGACATTCACGCAGAAGGTTCCGTCTTCGCAGCTCTCGTAGCCCTGCTCGAAGTAGTTGATGAACTCCTCCACGCGGATGGCGTCCTTCGGCGGCAGTTCGCCGCGCTCCAGATAGCTTCGTGCCAAGGTGTAGGAGGCATTGTCCACATCGAGGGCGAAGGTGGACTGAGCGTCCTCTTCGGTCATCACGAAGGGGTTGGTGCCGTAGTGTTCGAAGTACATGGCGTCGAAAGGTTCTCCGTTGGGATTGTGATAGTAGGGCGGCACCCAGCAGCGCGGGCGGGGGCGAAGTGGGTAGCGATCGTCGCGATCATCGTATCCGTAGTATTCCGTCGCCGCGGGGGCCTGGGCCATCAATTTGACTACACCCAATCGCCCACCCCGCACATGCGACTCATCGCGGGAGCCGAGTTTTACCGCGACGCTGGTGCCGATGTCTACGAGTGCTTCTTCCCCCTCTACGATGATTGCATCGACGGAGATCGCCGGAATCGAGACCAGCGCGAACTGCAGGCTGTCTACATAGCCGCTCTGAATAACGACGTTTTCGGCCAGCAGATCCTCGTATCCCATGTAGAGACACTTCAAGGTATAGCTGCCTTCGGGCAGGCGAATCTCGAAGCTCCCGTCTTCCCTGGACGAGCATCCGTAGTTCGTCCCCACCACCACGATGTTCACGTAAGGAAGGGGAACGCCGGACTCCCGGTCGATGACGATTCCCTTCACACTACCGAATCGAATAGCTGCATCGGAACGAGTACCTCTCGATTTCGCAGTGAACTCCTCAACCGGCGCGGGCTCCACCTGAATCTCGGCAAGGGTCGGCGTCATGTCCGACTCGCTGAACTCCAGTGCCAGATCAGTGCTCGCGGCCTTCTCGGACATCGAAACCGCGGCATCCCGGCGAGCCGGCTCCGTAGGGGCGACGGCGGAGTTCGTTTCCGGCTCCACCGGGGCCGCGGATTTCGCTGCGGCCGTCATCTCGCTTGCCGTACCGGGAGCCTTCTCGTCGAGTACGATGGGCTCGTCCCTGCCTTCCTCGAGGGTGCCCGGGGCTTTCCGTTCGGTCGTTCCCCGTGCCGCGGGTGCCATCGCCTGCGGCGCCATCTCGCTGGGCACGGGCACCGAGTGGAGCTTCTCCACCTGATCTTCCGGACGCCAGAGGATGGTCACCAGCAGCGCCGCCAGCACCACGGCGCCGGAGTATCCCCAGCGACGCCAGAGTGTCGTCCGGCGCGCAGCTCGCAGATCTTCGGGTTCGTTGATCCGACGCCAGATGAATTCCTTCTCGCCTTCGCTCAACTTGTGACGGTTTGGGTCGAAGAGCTTTTTCATGGCCGCATTCCTTCCGTTCCATCGACAAGATCCCCGAACTCCGAGCCCGAGAGTTTTCTGCGGAGGGTTTCGGCGGCACGGTGGTAGTGCACTCGCGCCGTGGCCTCCGCGCATCCGAGCTCCTCGCCCACCTCCCTGAAGGACAGTTCCTCCAACTCGCGCAGCAGCATGACCGCCCGTTGCTTGGGCGACAGCGAGTTCAGGGCCTTCTGGAGAATGTCTTCCTCGGATTGAAGACTCGGATCGGAACTCTGTTCAGTTTCGCGCACCGACTCTTCCGCGAATCGCAGGTGCTTTCGGGCTCGGCGCGCGAGACTCCTTCGCCAGTCCAGTGTCTTGCGCAAGGCGATGCTTCGAAGCCAGGCATGCAGGGGTCCTTCGCCTCGATAGTTCTCGACGGCTCTCATGGCCGTGACGAAGGTCTCCTGCAACAGATCCTTGGCGGCCTCGCGGTCGCCGGTCTGGAAGCAAAGGAAGTTGAAAAGGGAATCGGAACTGTCGTCGTAGATCTCGCGCCAGGCACCTTGATCACCGCCCGCCGCTCTCGCCGCCAGGTCCAGGTCTTGCCGATGTTTCCGTTTCGCATTCACCGTCGCTCTCCTCGGTTCACAGCAATGACGCGCGATACGGGAAACTCGTTTACGGCCTTGTGGAAGTATAATTCCGCCAAGGGATTAGCCAAAGCAAAACCCCCGCCCGAAATCGGACGGGGGCTGATAGCGTGAAGCGGGCGGCCCTAGATCGCGTACTCCTCCAGCACCTTCCTCGCGATGACGATGCGCTGCACCTCGCTGGTGCCCTCGCCGATTTCGCAGAGCTTGGCGTCCCGGTAGTAGCGCTCCACATGATACTCCTTGGAGTATCCGTATCCGCCGTGGATCTGAATGGCGTGGCTCGCGCAGCGGCTGGCCACCTCGCTGGCGAAGAGCTTCCCCATGGAGGCTTCGCGTCCGAAGGGAAGACCGGCGTCCTTGAGCCGCGCCGCGTGATACACCAGGTGCCTCGCCGCCTGAATCTCCGTGGCCATGTCTGCCAGCTTGTTGCCGATGGACTGGAACCTCGCAATGGGCTTGCCGAACTGCTCGCGCTCCTGGGCGTAGACGGCGGCTTTGTCCAGGGAGCCCTGGGCGATGCCGAGGGCCATGGCGCCGATGCTGATTCGTCCACCCTCGAGGGTTTTCATGAAGGTGGGGAATCCCGTGTCCTTCTCGCCGAGCAGGTTGTCGGCCGGTACGCGGCAGTCCTCGAAGATGAGTTCCCGCGTGTCGCTGGCGCGGATACCCAGCTTGTTCTCCTTGGTGCCCAGGCTGTAGCCGGGTGTGTCGGTCGGCACCACGATGGCGCTGATGCCCTGGCTTCCCTTCGAACTGGGATCGGTGCGCGCGGTAATGGTGATTAGACCGGCGTAGGTGGCATTGGTGATGAACTGCTTGCGCCCGTTGATCACCCAGTGGTCGCCATCCAGTACGGCCGTGGTGGCCGTGGCGCCCGAGTCGCTGCCCGCACCGGGCTCGGTGAGCCCGAAAGCGCCGAGATACTCTCCCGCGGCCAGTTTCGGCAGCCACTTCTGCTTCTGCTCCTCGCTGCCGTTCATGAGAATCGGCGCGATGCCCAGGCCCATGGCCGCCGCCACGCTGATACCCGTGCTCGCGCAGACGCGGCTGAGCTCCTCCACCACCAGGGCGAAGCTGAGGTAGTCCATTCCGCCGCCACCATACTCCTGGGGAACCGTCATGCCGAGGATGCCGAGTTCGGCAAGCTTGTCCATGGCGGCCTTGGGGAACTCGGCCTTCTCATCCAGCTCGATGGCCACCGGCTCCACTTCCTTCACCGCGAAATCGCGGATCATGTCGCGGATCATCTTCTGTTCGTCGCTCAGATCGAAATTGGTGACGATGTTTCCCACGGCTTTCCCCTTTTCAATGGTAGCTTCGGTCATTTCACCCCTCCCGCCTCATGCAGGAACCAGGCCGCCGCTTCGATGCCCTTGTGGAACTGCTCCAGATCGATCTTCTCGTTCGGCGAGTGCAGACGGTCATCCGGCAGGCCCACGCCCATCATCACGCAGGGCACGCCCAGCAGACTCTGGAAGGTTTCGGTCACCGGCACGCTGCCTCCGCCGCGCACCAGCACCGGCACTTTGCCGAAGGCCTTTTCGATGGCCCGGGCGCCGGCCTCCACGTAGGGATTGTCCGGCTCGGCCAGGAAGGGATTGCCTCCATGATGGCGGATGAATTCCAGGGTCACTCCCGCAGGGGCGAGCTCACGGAGCCGCGCTTCGAGAAGGTCGGCGATTTCGTCGGGATCCTGATCGGGCACCAGACGACATGAAATCTTGGCGCCGGCCTCCGCCGGCAGCACCGTCTTCGCGCCCTCCCCGGAAAAACCACCCCAGATACCGTTGAGTTCCAGGGTCGGACGAGCCCAGAGACGCTCGAGAGTCGTGAAGCCCTCTTCACCTTCGAGGGCCGACACTTCCAGTTCCTTCTTGTACTCGGCCTCGTCGTAGGGCAGGCCGGCGAAGGCTTCGCGCTCGCGGTTCTCGAGCGCACGCACCTTGTCGTAGAAGCCGGGCACCACCACACGTCGATCCTCGTCGTGAAGGGCCGCGATCATGCGAGCCAGGGCATCCACCGGATTGGCCACCGCACCGCCGAACTCGCCGCTGTGCAGGTCGCGGTTGGGCCCCCTGAGCAGCACTTCGATATAGCAGAGGCCGCGCAGGCCGTAGAGCATGCTCGGCACTTCGCGGGAGAAGAAGCTGGTGTCGCTGACCATCACCGCGTCGCAGGCCAGCTTGTCGACATTGGCCTCGATGAAGGGCTTGAGGTTGGGACTGCCCACCTCTTCCTCACCCTCGAGCAGGATTTTCAGATTCACCGGGAGCCCGCCGGTCTCGCCGAGAATCTCCTGAGCGGCGAGAAGGTGGATGAGCAGCTGTCCCTTGTCATCGGAACTTCCCCGGGCGAAGATGGCGCCCTCGCGCTCATCGGGCTCGAAGGGCGGCGTATCCCAGAGTTCGAGGGGATCCACCGGCTGCACATCGTAGTGTCCGTAGACCAGCACCGTGGGCGCGCCTTCGGCCTGCAGATGCTCGCCGTAGACGATGGAATGGCCCGGTGTGGGAATGATCTCGCTGCGGATGCCCAGGTCCTGCATTCGCGTGAGCAACCATTTCGCGGCGGATTCCATGTCGGCCTTGTGTTCCGGGTCGTTGCTGATGCTCGGCACGCGAAGGAGTTCGTTCAGATCCCTGCGATGGGAGTCCGAGGACTGACGGATACGTTCGATGATCTTGTCCATAGACCTTCCTTGGGAGGGAAGTGCGGGGCGCTTTCAATTTAGCACATGCCGGGATCGAAATCAGCCCCGCTCGAGTTCTTCCCAGGGCCGATCCACGGTGTAGGACACCTCCGCCCCGATGAGCACAACGCTCCAGACGAAGAAGAGCCACATCAGAAATGCGGGGATGACTCCGAGAATCCCGTATATCGTGTCGAAGGTGGCGATTCGATCCAGATACCAGACGAAGATCCACCTGGCCACCTGGTAGAGCACCGCCGCCACCAGGGCGCCGATGCCCGCCGCTCGCTTGCGAACGGTGGTGTGGGGCAAGAGCAGGTAGCCCAGGCCCAGACTCGTGACGAGCAGGAGGAAGGGCACCAGGTCGGCGAAGAGCCACTCGAAATGTCCATTCTCGACGAGGGGTCCGAGAATCGCGGACCGGGATAGATTCTGGTTCAGCGTGGCGCTGGCGATGAAGAGCAGGGGCGCGAAGATCACGGCCGCCCAGAAGGTACCCAGCTTGTGCACCTGCCCGCGACGGTTCTCCACATGCCAGATGTCGTTGAACACGCCCTCCACGCTCATCAGCATGCCCCAGGCCACGAAGAGGAAGAAGGCGAGACCGAAAAGGCCCATGGCGCCCGCGTTGCCCGCGTATCGCTCGATGGCTTCGGTGATGATGCTCTGGAATTCCGGAGTGGGAAGGAAGTAGCGCGAGAGAAACTCCAGCACTCCGTCCAGGCTCCAGTCGTAGGGGCGAAGCAGCCAGGTGAGCAGTGCCGCCAGGGGTACGATGGACAGCAGCGTGCCGAAGGCCAGGGCCGCGGCCGCCTGTCCACAGCGGTCCCGGCCGTACTCGTTCTTGAGGAACTTCAGGTATTTCCAGGCTCGGGCGAGCCATACCTTCACGAGTCCACCTCCGCCAGTTCTCCCCCGAACAAGGTATAGCGGCGATCGAATCTCGCTTCAAGCTCCCGGGGAACTCTGCAATCGGCCCAGAGGAATCCGCGACCGCTGTCGAAGAGCGAATCGGTGAATCGGCGGGCGTTTGCTGGATCCATGCCCGCGGCAGGCTCGTCCAAGAAGAGGAAATCAGGATCCAGGGCGAATAGCGAGGCCAGAGCCAGCCGGCGCATCTCGCCCGCCGACAGACTGATGGGATCGCGCGATCGGAGCTCCGAGGGCAGTCCCAGGGCGGCCATAGCCCCAGCGACACGCTTCTCGATCTCATCGCCCGAGAGGCCGCGCCTGGAAGGTCCGTAGGCGATCTCCTCTTCCACTGATTCGGCGAAGAAGGTGCGCTCGGGATCCTGCAGGGCGAGCACCGATTCGAGACCTTCGGCGCGCCGAATCTCGCCCCGTTCCGTGTCGGCCAGACCTGCGAGCATCAAGAGCAAGGTGCTCTTACCGCTGCCGTTACCGCCCCTTAGTAGTACCCGCTCACCCCTGCGCAGCAGGATGTCAAGGTCCCTGAACAGCCCCCCCCCGCCGGGAAGATCGAGGCCCAGCCCACGCGCCTCGATGAGCGGCTCGCCGGTTCTTGCTGAGCTTCGAATCGCCGGTTCGGGCGACTGTGTATCGAAGGCCTCGACCCTCGGCAGATCCGGCGCTCGATATGATTCGTAGACATCGCGAGAGGGTCCTGCGGCCACCAGCCTGCCCTCGCGAATCAGGATGATGCCGTCGGCCACCTCGGCCCGCGCGGGATCCCGGCTGATTTCTAGCAGCAAACGTGGCGAAGCGGCGCGCCAGGCATCGAGAGAGCGAAGGCACTCGGCCCAGCTGGGCTCGTCGAGATGGAGTTCGGGTTCATCGAGGATCAGCAGGTCGCGGTCCATCACCGTGAGGGCGGCCAGGCCGAGCCGGCGCTTCTCCCCTCCCGAAAGGGAGTGCGGATTGCGAGCGGCGAAGTCTTCCAGCCGGAACTGTCGCAGGGTGTCTTTCACGCGGGCCCGGGCGGCTGCGGGCTCTTCACCCCCACGCCGAGCGCCCAGGGCGACCTCGGTTTCCACCGTGGCGGCCGCGAGTTGGGCATCGGGATCCTGAAAGAGCATGGGGTGAGGCGGTGGCGAGGCGAAACTCAATTCGCCCGAACTGGGACTCGCGAGTCCCGCGAGAAGTCGAGCCAGACTGGTCTTTCCCGCGCCGCTGGGTCCCCAGATGAGCCAGTGCTCGCCGCGACGCAGATCCAGATCGATGCCCTCGAGCAATGTGCGCCCACCGCGCTCTAGGCCCAGACCCCGCGCGCGGATGAGGACATCATCGCCCACGTGGATCATCCTCGGCGGTCAACTCCTCCAGGCGGCGGGCGGCCTCCTTGCCCCAGACGCTGTCGGCGTCACGCCGCAGATACTCGCGCCAGGCGTCGACGGCCTGATCCTTCTTGCCCATGCGCAGATAGGTCTCGGCCAGGGAAAAGAGCGAACTGAGGCGCCCGTCCTCCTTCCAGCTCTCGCGGAAGGAACTCGCCGCCCGGCGGTAGTGCTCCTGGTCGAAGAGCACCGTACCCATGGCGTACATGTACTCGGAGTTCCGAGGATCGAGGGTCAGGGCTCGACCCATAGACTCGCGGGCCTGATCCAGCTCCCCCACGCGGCGATAGAGGATACCCAATCGCGCATGGGCCTCGGCGAAGCGAGCATCGACCTCGACGGCATCGCGAAGACGACCGATGGCCTCGAGGTAATCGCCGTCGCGGGCCAGTTCGAGCCCCTCGTTCACGAGGGCCGCGGCCGGCGAGGGTGGCGGAGGCTCGGGTGTGCGATCTCCCGGCGGCGGAATCTTCGGAGTGCAGGCCACCAGCAGCAGGATGATCCACAGCCAGCCCATAAGGCCATACACACTTCGCCCGGCAGGGCTCTTCGGATTCTCTGCATCGGGTTTCTTGCTCACGCGCCCTCCTGCCGCGCCAGCCAGTCCTGGAGGATGCCCTCCAC
>CAYPGS010000027.1:11818-22052 GCA_964410395.1 uncultured bacterium | reverse complement strand
TAGCTGGCCGCGTCCACCACGTCGCCGTTTCCCACGATGGGAATACTCACGGCCTCGCGGGTCTCGCGGATGATACCCAGGTCGGCCAGACCCTTGAAGAACTGCGTGCGGCTGCGCCCGTGCACGGTGACGAATGCCAGCCCGGCGCGCTCGGCCATGACCGCGGCCTCCGGGGCGTTGAGGTGCTGCTCGTCCCAACCCGCGCGAATCTTCATGCTCACCGGAAGGTCGACGGCCTCGTCCACGGCGCGTACGATTTCCTCCATGAGGGGCAGATCCTTCATGCAGGCCGAACCACCACCGCTCTTGACGATCTTCTTCACGGGACAACCGAAGTTGATGTCGATGAAGTCCGGGCCCAGTTCCGCGGCCCGCTTCGCCGACTCGGCCATGGCCCCCGGATCGGCCCCGAATAGCTGGATGCCCAGGGGACGTTCCTCCTCGCCGAAGGAGGCCATCTTCAATGTCTTCTCGCTGCCGCGGCTCCAGCCTTCGCTGGAGAGCAGTTCGGTGGTCACGTAGAGGGATCCCATGCGCCGGCAGATTCGCCGGAATGGGCGATCGGTGATGCCGGCCATGGGCGCGCAGGCCGCGCCGCCGCCGCGCAGCAGGTTTCGTAGGGCGTCGATGCGCCCTTGTTTATCCGGGAATCCGTTCATAGGCTCTTCGTAGGATGGCGCGAGATAGTCGTTTTCCCTCGCGGGTTCGAGCACTATACCTTGAATCGACCAGAAATCGCGAGATCAAACGCACAAGAGTACGCCAGGTGAGGTGGCGCGCAGCTTTACCAAGCGGAGCCTATCCGTAGATAGGTGAGCATTGGAAAAGCGAGCAGCGACTCAGCTGGCGTACTATCGTGCGAGCGACAGCGATTTGAACCGTGATTTCTGGTCGAATCAAGGTATACTCCCGCGGCGAAAGGGAAGCAAGCGAGGCGGAGCCCCATGAACAGAGCCACCTGGATCGAAATCTCGCGATCCAGCCTTCTGAACAACTACAGAATCTTCAAGGACCTGGCCGGGTCGGCCGAGCTGCTGCCCGTGCTCAAGGCCAATGCCTACGGGCACGGACTGGCCGAGGTCTCGCGCATTCTCGTGGACGAGGGACAGCGCTGGTTCGGCGTGCACTCCCCCGAGGAGGCCCTCGCCCTAGGGGACCTGCACCCGACCTCCGGTTTGAAGACGCTGATCCTGTCCTGGGTGCCCCCGGAAATGCTCTCCGATCTGCTCGCGGCCGGCGCTCGCTTCACCGTCTTCGACCTCGAAGGCCTCGAGGAACTCGAGGCTCGAGGCTCGCGACTCGGGGCACGGGTGCCCGTGCACCTCAAGGTCGAGACCGGCGTCAACCGTCAGGGTTTCCCCGAGGATCGACTCGACGAGTTGGCCGCGCGCCTCGGCGAGTGCGAGCACATCCGGGTGGAAGGCGTGCACAGTCACTTCGCCAACATCGAGGACACCACCGATCACAGCTATGCCCTGAATCAGATGCGCCGCTTCGAGGCGGCGGTGGCGAGCCTGCGGGCGGGCGGCGTCGATCCGGAGATGCTGCATCAGTCCTGTTCGGCCGCCGGCATCCTCTTCCCCGAGACTCGTGGTGACCTGCTGCGCGTGGGCATCTCGCTCTACGGGCACTGGCCCAGTCGCGAGACCCTGGTGAGCGCCCGCGCCGAGGGCCGCAACAATCTGGATCTGCAGCCGGCGATGACATGGAAGGCGCGGATCATCCAGGTGAAGGAACTGCCCGCGGGCAGCTATGTCGGCTACGGCTGCAGCTGGAAGACCGAAGCGCCGGCGCGCCTCGGGGTGCTACCGGTGGGATACTCGGACGGCTACGATCGCGGGCTCGGCAGCGCCTGGGTGCTGGTGCGCGGCAAGCGGGCTCCCATTCGTGGACGGGTGATGATGAACCTGACCCTCGTGGATCTCAGCCACATACCCGAAGCCCTTCGCGGCGACGAAGCCGTGCTCATCGGCAGACAGGGTGACGAGGAGATCAGCGCCGAGACCCTGGCGGGCCTGGCGGGAACCATCAACTACGAGATTCTGGGCCGCGCAGCTTCCCATCTTCATCGACGGGTGGCGGACTGAGCAGCTCGATCTTCTTGCGCGGAAGTTCGGCCAACTCTCCCGACATGATCATCTTCATGAGCTGGCGTTCCACGTCGCGCAGGTGCTCGAAGTGCACGTGCTCCACGCCCTCTCTCTCGAGCTTCCGATGCAGACCGTTGCGCGCGAAGGCCAGATCGGCCTCGATGCAGCTGCAGAAGTCGTGCTCCTTGTCGCCCACGAAGATGAGGGGCGCGTCGGGACGACGGAAGCGGCGCAGGTGATAGACGTTGCAGCTCGGACAGAGATCGCAGCCCAGCACCTTGTAGTGGGGAAAGCTCAGGCGGATGGTGAAGGGTTCCACGTCCAGCTTGTTGGCGAAGACGGGCACGCCGTTCAAGCCTTCCCGGCGAAGGATGGTCTCCACGATGCGTCCCAGGCGCTGCGTGGCCACGCCGAAGAGGATCTTCCGCTCGGAGACGAAATCGTAGAAGTCGAGGAAGTAGGGATCCACGGACTGGCTGCGGATGTAGTCGTCCACCATGTCCATGTCGAGGGTTTCGAAGGCCGAGGAGCAGGAACCGGATTCCTTCCATTCCTTCCAGGCGCGGAGGGCGAGCTCATTGGCGACGTGGGTGTCCTCGCGCAGGGCGAGTACACCGGCATCGGCGTCAATGATGAGTGTGGCCTCGTACATCCCTCGCCTCCGGGCGGCTGCCGCCGCCGGTGGCGGGGAGCCTAGTCCTCTTTCAGTTCCTCCACGGAGGCCAGCAGACGGTCCACCGTGCGATTCTCGCGAAGCAGCTCCAGGGCCTCCTGAAGTGGAAGGTCGCTCTCCAGGGTGGAGCGGTAGGCCTCGGCGGCGCCGAACTGGTTGTAGAAGAGCTCGCGCCGGATTGCCATGGACAGGTACTCGCGCTCAGTCTCGAACTGCTCCGTCTCGTATTCGATCTCGCGCCCGGCCAGGAATTCCTCGAATCGGTCCAGGACCGCGTCGTCGGCGACGAAGTCCGGACCGATCTCACGTTCGGCCGCCAGTTCCACGGCGAAATTAAAGAAGGCAGCACGCCGTTCCAGATCAAGGGCCAGGTCGGAATATTCCTCAAGCTCCACGATCAGGTCGGGCATGATGCCGCCGCCTCCACGCACCGTGCGATTCAGGCGCATGGTGGCGTAAGGGGGCAATTCCTCTTCAGGTACGGAGGTGATGTGCTCCCAGGTGAGGGTATCGTTCTCGGCATCGCTGAACTTGTGGTTGTACTCGTCGCGATGGATGCAGCGACCGCTGGGCGTGTAGTACTTGGCCGTGGTGAGCTTGAGCGCCTCGGTTTCGGACAGGGGGAAGATGCTCTGCACGCTGCCCTTGCCGAAGGAGTTGCGCCCCACGACCAGTCCGCGGTCCCAGTCCTGAACGGCGCCGGCCACGATCTCGCTGGCACTGGCCGAGCCCTCGTTGATGAGCACCACCACCGGGTACTCGCCGGCCTTGTGCTTGCCGCCCCGTGCGTAGAGTTCCTGGCCCAGCACGCCGTCGCGATGGCGGGTGCTCACGATGAGCTGTCCGGATTCCAGGAAGAATTCGCTGACCTCACGGGCCGCGTCGAGCAGTCCGCCGGGATTGTTGCGAAGATCGACCACCAGACCTTCGATGCCTGCTTCCTCAAGCTGCTCCACGGCCTCGCGGAGTTCGTCGGCGGTCTTCTCGCCGAAGTTGCTCACGCGCACGTAGCCCAGGTCCCCCTCGACCTTGAAGGAGTAGGGCACGCTGGTCACCACGATGATGTCGCGGGTGATGGTGTAGGGAATCAGCTCGTCCTCACCGAAACGGCGTATGCCGATGGTGACGTCGCTTCCCTTTTCGCCGCGCAGACGATCCACCGCGTCCTGGATCTTCCATCCCTCGGTATAGTCGCCCTCGATCTCCTCGATGCGATCACCGCCGCGGATGCCCAGTCGCGCGGCCGGCGTATCTTCGATGGGACTGATGACCGTGGGGAAATCGTCGCGCAGGCCGATGACGATGCCCAGACCTCCGAACTCCTGCTTGGAGCGGGTCATGAGGTCGTCGTAGCGGTCTTCCTCGAGAACGGCGCTGAAGGCGTCGAGCTCATCGACCATGGCCTCGATGGCCTTGTCCACGAGCAGGTCGCTGTCGACCTCCTCCACGTAGGCCGTCAGGATTCGCTGATAGGCCAGGGTGAAGCGCTCGAGATCCTTGTAGGCCTCGTTGTTGCGCCCGCGCGGGTATCCGAAGGCGAGGCCCGCGGCGAGAAGTGCGGCGATGAAGAGGGCGCTGGTGATCAGTCGCTTTTTCATGGGAATCTCCGGTCGATTGGGCGGAATGCTGGCTTAAATGTAGGTGAGCACAGCGACCACGGCAAGATTGGCGGCTTACGGTTTGCCGGCCAGAAGGTTCCGAAGGGCCTTCAGAGCTGATTCCGCAACGCTTTCCGCCGATTCCGTCGCATCGAGATGCACGAAACGTTCCGGCGACCTTCTCGCGGCTTCCTGATAGGCCTGGCGCACCCGCCGATGGAACTGAGAACCTTCCCGCTCGATGCGATCGCCATTGTCGCGATCCTCATCTGAAACTCCGGGTCCGCGGGCAAGTCCCAGTTCGGGATCCAGATCGAGCAGCAGGGTGAGATCGGGCATGGTGTCTTCCACGGCTTCCCGATTGAGTCGGTCCACCAACTCGAAGCCCAGGCGCCGGCCGCCTCCCTGATAGGCCACGCTGGCGTCGAGGAAACGGTCGCTGAGCACCACGCCTCCCCGCTCGAGCACGGGGCGGATCTCCTCCACCACGTTCTGCCTGCGAGAGGCCAGATAGAGGAAGAGTTCCGTGCGCGCGTCCATGGCCTGGCAGTCCGGATCCAGCAGGATCTCGCGCACGCGCTCGGCGATGGGCGGTCCTCCCGGTTCGCGGGTCTCGCTGACCTCGTAGCCTTCGCTTTCCAGGAATTCCCGAAGACGGTTCATGAGGGTGCTCTTGCCACTCCCCTCGCCGCCTTCCAGGGTGATGAAGAGGCCGCCTTCGATGCGTCGGAAATCAGGACTCATGATTGCGAATCAACACGTGCACGAGCCGCTGCATGGTCGTGAACCAGGTGAGGACGGCCAGCAGCACGACGACCCATTCCAGAGAGCCGCGTCCCAGGATGGTCCATGAGTTCAGCAGCAGTGCCAGGATGAGCAGAATCACACGCTCGGGACGTTCCAGAAGCCCCACCTTGGCGCTGAGCCCCAGCCCTTCGGCCCGGGCGCGGGCGTAGCTGGTCATGAGCGAACCGGTGAGAGCCAGGAAGGTCCAGGCCTGGAAGGCTAGGTTGCCGTTCCAGTAGAGAAGAAGTCCGAAGAAGACGGCGATCTCGCTGACGCGATCCAGGGTGGAATCGAGGAATGCGCCGCGAACGGTGCTCTTGCCCCCACGCCTTGCCATGCTCCCGTCGAGGATGTCGCAGAGTCCGCCGGCCAGCAGCAGGATGCCCGCGCTGATCAGTCGTCCGCGGATGATGGCCAGCCCGGCCCCCACCGACAGCACCACGCCGGTCATGGTCAGGGCGTTGGGAGTCAATCCCATGCGCAGCAGCAGCTCCGCCATGGGCTCCAGCGGCCTCCTGCCTATCTGCTGGACGCGCTCTTTGAACATCCGCCCTCCTTGTAAGCTGCGAGACTATTCCCCTGCGGGGGGTAAGTCAAGAATCGGGACCCACCAGCAATACCAGTTCGCCTTTCACGGGTTTCGTTTCCAGCCGCGAGAGCAAGTCCCTGGCGCTGACGCGAATGACCTCCTCGTGCATCTTGCTGATCTCGCGCACGAGGGCCACGGGTCTGTCGGGATACATCTCGGCCAGCATGGCCGCGCTCTTGGCGATGCGGTGCACCGATTCGTAATAGATGACCGTGCGGGTCTCACCCTCGAGGGCTTCGAAGCTGCGCCTGAGCGCACCGGCCTTTCGGGGCAGGAATCCTTCGAATATGAATCGGGATGCCGGCAGTCCGCTGAGCACCAGCGCGGGAATCAGGGCCGTGGGACCGGGAAGGGCCTCCAGATCGTGGCCGGCCGCCAGCACCGCCCTCACCGCGCGAAAACCGGGATCGCTCACACCCGGCGTGCCCGCGTCGCTCACCAGGGCCACGGTCTTGCCCTCCGCGAGCAGTTTCACGATCTCCTGGCTCTGCCGCGCCTCGTTGTGCTCGTGGAAGCTCATGAAGCGGGCCTTGATCTCGAAATGGGAAAGCAGGCGGCCCGTGTGGCGGGTGTCCTCGGCGGCCACCAGGTCGGCCTCCTTCAGGATTCGCAGGGCGCGAAGGGTGATGTCCTCCAGGTTGCCCAGGGGAGTGGGCACGAGGATGAGCTTGCCCGCCATCAGCTTCCCCAATCGCGGGGATAGCGGAAATCGCGATCCACCGTGCGCCGCGACACCTTGGCGATGACCGGCAGGCGCCGCTTGAACTGCGACTTGCGTATCATCTCGTGCACGCGCCGGACCATGGCCGCGTCGTAGCCGGTCTCCACGCACTCGCGCTCGGAGCGGCGCTCGTCGAGCATCATGCGCAGCAGCGGGTCCACCTCTTCGTAGCTGAAGCCCAGCTCATCCTCGTCGCTCTGGCCCGCCCAGAGGTCGGCGCTGGGCGGCTTGTCGACGATCTCCGCGGGTACGCCCACGAGACGCGATAGGTGACGCACCTCGGTCTTGAAGAGATCGCCGATGGGATTCACCGCGCTGGCCAGGTCGCCGAAGGCCGTGCCGTAGCCCAGGAAGAGCTCGCTCTTGTTGCTGGTGCCCAGCACCAGGGCGCCGCGCTCCGCCGACAGATCGTAGAGGATGCTCATGCGCTCACGGGCCATCTTGTTGCCCCGGCGCAGGCTGCTGGCCTCGGACTGTCCCATGAAGTAGGCGTCCACCATGGGCGTGATCTCGCGGATGAGAAACTCCACGCCCGTCTCCCGGGCCACGAGTTTCGCGTGCTCCAGGCTCTGGGGAGAGCTGGCGCTGTAGGGCATGGACACGGCGATGACCTTCTCGGATCCCAGGGCCTCGGCGGCCAGGTAACAGACCAGGGCCGAATCGAGTCCGCCGGAGAGCCCCAGGATGCCGCGCTCCAGACCCGTGCGTCCCACCTCGCTGCGCAGGAACTGCAGCAGGATCTTTCGGACGAGCTCGTAGTCGATGCGCTCGAAGGGACCGGTCACGACCCGTCCTCCAGCCCGGCACGCTCGCGCAGGATGCGCTCGAGATTGCGGAAGGTGAGCTCGGGCTTCTCGTCGCGCAGCAGCGAGAACTCGTCCCGGCGACGGCGCAGGGCGGACATGTCCATCTCGCCGACGACCAGGGCTTCCTCGTGCAGCGGGCCTTCAGCGAGGGTTTCCCCGGAAGGACCGACGAGCCGGCTGCCGCCCCAGAAGTTGATGCCGTCCTCCACCCCGTAGCGATTCGCGAAGGCCAGGAAGCCGCCGTAGATGCTCGCATCGTGTTCGAGCAGGCGTCGCCAGAACTCGGCGTTGGGCGGCAGGGGCCCGTCCTCCACCCCCCGGGTGGGGCTGGCCGATCCCACCACGAGGCCCAGGGCACCGTCGAGATAGGCCAGGTATGGCACCGAGGGATGCCAGAGATCCTCGCAGACAGCCATGGCCATGCGGCCAAAACGAGTCTCGAAGGCCTGCATGCGCTGACCGCTGGCGAAGTACCGACCTTCCTCGAACATGCCGTAGGTGGGCAGGTAGAGTTTTCGATGCACATGCAGGAGCTTGCCGCCGGACAGCCATGCCAGGCTGTTGCAATGATTTCCGCCGGGCAGATCCTCCACGAATCCGAAAACCACATCGAGCTTGCCGGAAACTTCATAGAGCGGCGCCAGGAAGGGATCGTCGGGGGCGAGGGCCAGGTCGGGAACCATGTCCTTGACCAGGTATCCCGTGAGGCTGAGCTCGGGAAAGACCAGCAGCTCGGCGCCTTCGGACAAGGCCGCATCGGCTCGCTGGAGATGAAGCTCTAGATTCTGTTCGGGCAGACCCAGAGCGGGATCGATCTGCGCCATGGCGACGGTGAATTTCACGGGACTCCTTTCCTGACCCGCCGAGTCTAGTGAAGCCCGGGACACTAGGCAAGGTGCTCGTGGCCCGAGGCCCGAGGCTCACGGCCCGAGGCCCGTGGCCCGAGGCTCGCGGTGCAGGGCAGGGCTTGATTTCCCGACCTCGCTGCCCTAATCTAAGCCTGCCCGGCCCCAGGACTCGAATCCCTAAGGACGATCCATGAAGATGAATGTCGCGGCCCTGGCCGCTCTGTTGATCCTCGCCTCCGCGGGCGGGGCTCTCGCCTTCCAGGAACTGCCCAGCCTCGAGCTCGCTCCCTACGTGGGCTTCCTGAAGTACGACAGCGCGCTGGAGTATGACAATGCGCTGGCCTACGGATTCCGCGCCGACATGCGCTTCATCCCCTACCTGGGATTCCAGTTCCACTACGCGCGTTCGAGCAACCTGGACGGCATCGGAGGCTTTCCCTTTGGCGCCGACGACTACGTCTCGCGCACCCAGCTCAATCTGACCTACGATCTGCTTCCCATGCGCGGATTCTTCGTGCACCTGCTGGCCGGCGTGGGCAGTTTCAATCGTTACACGGCCGAAGACTATCGCAACAGCAACAGCCTTCAGCTCGGCCTGGGCGCGCGCCGCAACCTCTTTGACGACCTGTATCTGCGGGGAGACGTGGGCTGGACCGGCGCCTGGATCAAGGATTCCGAACCCGAGAGCGTTTTCTACGAGAGCACGCTGACCCATAACCTGGACATCAGCCTTACCCTCTCCTACCTGCTCGATAACTAGTTCGCTTTAGCGTCCCAATAGAATAGAGCCTCCCCCGCCGGGGAGGCTCTTTCAATTCTAACAGGAAAGGACAGACGGCTTTAGAGCTCGCCCTCTTCCGCGATGGGATTGGCAGTGGCTACCATGTCCTTCAGTTCTTTGCTCACCTTGAAAACGGGAACAAAACGCTCTGGCACGGGAACGGGATCGCCGGTGCGAGGATTGCGGGCCATGCGCGCCTTGCGACGCTTCACCTTGAAAGTTCCGAATCCCCTGATTTCCAAATGCTTGCCTTCGGCCAGCGCATCTGAAATGGATTTCAGGAACTGATCCACCGCCTCCGCGACATCCTTTTTCGTAAGGCCGGTCTTTTGGACGATTTCCTCAACGATTTGAGCCTTCGTCATGGACCTACTCCTTCCCCTGAATAGGAACTGCTCACAAGTCCTTCTCGGATACCAGATTAGTCAAGGCGCGCCAAAATTGTCAAGTGGAAGGGGCAAGAGGAACATTCTTCCCCTCCCTTTCGGCCTCGGCGGTTCTTCCGGCACGGGCTTCCTCCGGGTCCCCAAGCTTCCCGAGAAGGGTTTCTGAGTTCTGACCATCCTCGCTTCTTGCTTGTTTTCCAACGACTTAGCGACCCCGAAAACGGCGTTTTCGCTCTGGCACCGCGTTTGCTGAAGGGGGCTCGGCTGCGGGGGGACGACCTGACCTGCTGACTTAGCTTCGACCTCCCGTTTCCCCGCGGCCTCTCTCTGTCAAACGCAAGACGCGCGTTCTGAGCATTTGAAAGGAGAACGGACAATGCGTAAGACTCTGATGCTAATTGCCTTGGCAACGGTGTCCGCCTTTCTGGTGGTAGCTTGTTCTGGCAATAGCTCCACCCCGATCGAACCCGATCCCGGGGGAGATCTTGTCGCCCCTGCCGCACCTGGCAAAGTGATGGTGCAGGTTTCGGGCAACACGGTTCACCTGACTTGGCGTCCGAACCATGAGTCGGACTTGGCCGGCTACAAGGTTTATCGTCAGGCTGGTCAGCCCGGCTTCCAGTCGCTCACTGAAGTTCCCAGCGCCGGTTTCTACGATCGTGTCGTGGCGGATAGCCCGATGATCGTGACTTACAAGGTGACCGCGCTGGACCAGAGCGGCAATGAAAGCGGATTCTCCGGTGGCGTGGAAGTACTTCTCAATACCTCCGATCCTTACACGACGGATCCCAAGGATCAGATGGGTACCGGCAATTAGTCGGAATCGAGAATTGCTACCGGGCGGCCGCTTCGGGTAGAGAAAAGAGGCCCTGTCCTTCGGGACGGGGCCTTTTTCTTGCGCACCATCGGGTGCCAGCAATCTGTGGGATGCCCGCGCAAAGAGGCCCTGTCCTTCG
>CAYPGS010000027.1:0-11718 GCA_964410395.1 uncultured bacterium | reverse complement strand
ACCATCGGGTGCCAGCAATCTGTGGGATGCCCGCGCAAAGAGGCCCTGTCCTTCGGGACGGGGCCTTTTTCTTTGCGCACCATCGGGTGCCAGCAATCTGTGGGATGCCCGCGCAAAGAGGCCCTGTCCTTCGCGGGACGGGGCCTTTTTTTGCGCCGATTTGGATAAGCTCAGGTAGTGGAATCGGGCCAGCGGAACTTTGCGCAGTATTCGCGCACTCGCTGACGATAAGCGTCCAGCAGCTTGAGGGTTTCGGGACCCGCATCACCGGTGCCGATGGTTCTACCTTCCACTTCTCTCACGGGAAGAATCTCCAGGGTGCTCGCCGTGATGAAGGCCTCCTTCGCCTCCATGAGTTCCTCGGGCATCACGGCCTTCTCCACCACCTCCATGTCCAGGCCACGAGCCAGATCCATGACCCACTTGCGTGTGATACCCAGCAGGATTCCGCTCTCCGCCGAAGGAGTCAGCAGGCGCGAGGGGTGATCAACCAGGAAGATGTTCGACAGGGATCCTTCGGTGAGTTCGCCGCGGGAATTGGGCAGAAGGATCTCGAAAGTGTCTCGCTTCCGCATTTCGAAACGGGCCAGGAGGTTGTTGAGCAGGTTGCCACTCTTGATGGCGGGATCCAGCGCGCCGGGCAGATTCCTGATGCGCTCGCTGATCTCCACGCTGACGCCCTGTCGGTAGAAATCCTCGCCGGGTGGCTCGTATGGCTGTGCCCGGATGACGATTTCCGGACTTCGCAGTTCCTCCGGCCTGGCGCGCACGTCGCCCTCGCCGCGGGTCACGGTGATGCGCAAACGCCCTTCGGTCGTTTCGTTGGCCTCGAGTGTGCGGCGGATCTTGTCCGATAGTTCCGCGTCGCTCCAGGGCAGATGCATGTAGAGGGCTTCGGCCGACTCGTGCAGGCGTTCGAGGTGCTCCTCCATTTCGAAGGGCACGCCGCCGTAGATGCGCAGGGTTTCGTAGATGCCGTCGCCGTAGAGGAATCCGCGGTCACTGGCGGACACCTTGGCCTCGTCGTGGGCGAAGATCTCGTCGCCGACGAGAATGTAGGGAGAGGGTAGACTTTGCATGCCAAAAAAGAACCCCCGCAGAGCGCGGGGGTCAAGGACTTGATTCGGCCGAGCTTACATCTTGGTCACATTTGTGGCCAGTGGACCTTTGGGGCCCTGGCTGACTTCGAATTCGACCTCCTGGCCCTCACTGAGAGTCCGGAAGCCTTCGCCCTGGATCTGGGAGAAGTGGACGAAAATGTCCTCACCGGACTCCTGTTCGATGAAACCATATCCCTTGGCTTCGTCGAACCACTTTACTTTGCCTCGCAAAACAGGCCCCCTTGAAAAAAGTACAAAACTGCACGGAAGACAGGGCCTTCCGGTTAACAACCTTATCAGACAGTCAATTGCGGGTCAAGACGGCCACCTCAGAAAGTTAAGTCGCCGTCCCGGATCTCTTCGAGGATTCTGAGGTAACTTGAGTGCCTGCTTGCATCTAGCTGGCCTTCGCTCAAGGCCTCCAGTACGGCGCAATCGGGCTCGTGGGAGTGGCTGCAATCGGGAAATCGGCAGTTGCCGAGATACTCGTGGAATTCCGGGAAGCATGCGGCCAGCTCCCGCGCCTCGACGCCCCAGAGCCCGAACTCGCGAACCCCCGGCGAATCAGCCACATATCCGCCGAAATCAAGGGGATGCAGCTCGGTGCGCGTGGTGGTGTGCCGTCCCATGCCCGAACCCCGGCTCACGGTCTGGGTGGCCAGCTCGAGACCCGGTTGGATGGCCGCCAGAAGGGTGCTTTTTCCCGCACCGGAGGGCCCCAGGAAGAAACTCACCCGTTCTTTCATGGCCGCCACGAGTTCGTCGAGACCCAGGCCCTCCACGGCACTCAGCAGGTGACATTCATAGCCGGCCCTGCGGTAAGGTCGGAGTGCTGACTCCGCCTCGCCGCCGGGATCCAGGTCGCACTTGTTCAGGCAGATATGAGCCTCGAGCTTGCGGTGCTCCACCGCGGCCAGAAAGCGGTCGAGCAGGATGCCGGCGAAGGTGGGTTCCCGCACGGCCATGACCAGGAAGATCCGGTCCAGATTGGCCATGAGGATCTGCTCCTGCCGGCGCTTTCCGGCGGCCAGGCGCGAGATCATGTTGCGCCGTGGGAGGATCTCCTCCACCACACCCTCGCTCTCGACGGCTCCCTCGGGGCCCGTCAGTCGGATGCGCACCTCGTCGCCCACCACCAGATTTCGCTTGCGGCCCAGCTTCTCCTTCTTCAGGCGGCCCCGGAGTCGGCACGGCACGGTTAGGCCGCCTGCCACCACCATGAAGCGACCGCTTTCGGCCCGAACCACGCGGCCCGTCCTATCCAGGCTGGATGCGCACATGGCGGCATCCTAGCAGAGCGGGCGGAAGGGGAAAAGTCTTCTGGAGAGGCTTGTCCGAATGGGGTCCGTTTGTTAGCCTGTATGAACTTGCCATTCCCGTCCAGGGAAGGGAGGCCGGTGACCCAAACCGATATCGATAGCCAAGGGAGTTCCCCCCCCATGACACGCGAAGAACTCATTTCGCTGTTCAGTCCCGATCTCTTCATTCCCAAACTCAAAGCGAAAAATCGCGATGATGCGCTGCAGGAGATGGTCGATCACGCCGTCGAAGCCGGCGTCATCCGCGACCGCGAAGTCATCCTGGGAATGCTCAAAAACCGCGAAAGCCTGGGCAGTACCGGGCTCGGAAGCGGCGTGGCCTTTCCCCACGGCCGTTCGCTGGCCATCCCCAAGCTGATGGCTCTGCTGGCCGTCTCGCAGAAGGGTGTGGATTACGGCGCCATCGACGGCAAGCCCGTGCACCTCTTCTTCATGTTCATCGCCCCACCCGTGGAGAAGGACAATCGCTACCTGCCCGCCCTCGGACAGGTGGTGGAGCTTATCCGCGAGGATGCTTCCCGCGAGAAGCTCATGGCCTTGAAGAAGTTCGACGAGTTCAAAGCCATCCTGGAGGAGGAATGATGTCCCCGATGACCGAACACCTTCTCCGCCTCGTGGCCCTTCAGGATCTCGACGACATGATTCGCGAGACCAAGGATCAGACCCACGCCAAGAAGCTCGAGGAAATGGGTTTCGCCATGGAGGGTCTTGAGGATCTCCAGGCCGCCCGCGACGAGCTGGCCACGGGCATCGACAAGGTGCTGCTCAGCCGTTACGAGCGCGCGTCCAAGCGCCTGGGACGGGCCGTGGTGCCCGTGACCGGGAACATCTGCCTCGGCTGTTTCGCCGTGATTCCAACGGCTTACACGTCCGCCGAGAATCAGGAAAAAATCCTCCATTGCGAGAATTGCGGCCGGATCCTCTACTGGCCCCGAGGTTCCTGAGCCGGGGGTCTTGACAGCCCTTTCCGGCATCGACTAGACTTGGACTTTCTCTCACCCTCCTGCGGGGGTCTTCGTCTCGGCGAAGCTCCTGCAGGTTTTTTTTGTGGCGTCCTACGCCACAAAAATACCTGAACGTCAACGTGAACATGGACTGCTCCGTTCAAGTTCACGTTCAGGTTCAAGTCCATCTTCCCCTTAACATCACCTATTCCAATGTCTATGCTAGCGCCTCGGAGCCTCCCTCGACGCGGGCCGAACGCGAATTGCGGCAGGGCGGCCAGGCGCCGGAACCTGCCTAGGAGAACCATGAGCGGATTTGCATTCGGATTGATTTTCGGGCTCGTCGGCGCGGCGGCCTTCGGTGTCCTCTGGCGGATGAGCCGGCGCGGCAAGCCCCCGCGCGAGGCGCGTGTGAGCATCGGTCGGCAGATCAAGCAGATGCAGTCCATCGGCGAGCTGTCGGTCTTCCGCATCCTCGCCAAGGAGATCGTGAGCGCCGAGGACCATCGCTTCGGCGAGTCGGGCGAGAAGTACTGGAGCTGGCTGCTCGGCCCCAAGAAGATGGTCATGATCTTCGAGTTCGAAGTGGACTTCCGATACGACCTGCGCGATCCGGCATTCGGCATGCGCGAGGAGGCGGGCATTCACCGAATCAGCATGCCGCCGGTGAAGCCGGAGATCCGCCTGCGCGATCTGTCCTTCTATGACGAGCAGCAGGGCGAGCTGCTCAGTTGGGCCCTGCCCGGCCTTCTGAGCAAGGTGCTCGGCGACCGTTTCGACGTGAAGGTGAAGAACCAGCTCAAGGAGCGCGCCAAGGAGGACGTGCATGTCCTCGCCGTGGATCAGGCCAAGGCCCTGCGGTCGAAGGTCGAGGAGTCGGCGAGACAGACCCTCGAGCTCATTGCACGCGGATACGGGGTCCAGCGGGTGGCCGTGGATTTCGATGCGGAGGAACCCGTGCCGGTGCTCAGCGAAGTGCCGCTAGGAGAGCTGGAAGAGTAGTCTCTCCTGCCTAGCCCCAGAACGCCACGGTGACCTCGGCGCCTTCGGCGAGCTTCCCCGTACCCGGCTGCAATATGATGAAGCTGTTAGCGCCGGTCAGGCTGCTGAATACGTGGCTGCCATGAGGTGGCTTCGGCTCGGCCTCGTAGTGATCCCCCACCCATGTCGTCAGTGCCCTTCCGAAGAAAGCCTTCCCCGGCTTGCCGGAGATCTCGCCCTTCAATCGCGCGATGATATGCCGCGGGTGTGCGTCGGTCTGTCCCATCATCTTGCGAAGGGCGGGAGCCGCGTAGTACCAGAAGGTGAAGAATCCCGACACGGGATTTCCCGGCAGGCCGAAGATGGGCTTGCCGTTCCAGGTCATGAAGGCCAGGGGCTTGCCCGGTTGCTGGGCGATCTTGTGAAAGACCCATTCGGCTCCGAGATCCTCGAGCACCCTGCCCACCAGGTCGTAGCGGCCCGCCGAAACGCCTCCCGAACTGATGAGCAGGTCGCAGTCTTTCAGGGCCGGCTCCAGTATCGACCGCAATCCGGCCTCGTCGTCGGGCGCGACGCCGAGATCGAGGCCCTCCAGTCCGAGATCGGCGAGCATGGAAAGAATCATGGGCGTGTTGCTGTTCCGGATGGCCCCTGGACGCAGCGCCTCGCCGAGAGCCAGCAACTCGTCGCCGGTGGCCATGAATCCCACCCGGGGCCTGCGCGTCACCTGGATGCTTTCGAGGCCCAGGGCCGCGAGCAGTGCGATCTCCGCGGGGCGAATCAGATGTCCGGGCGCGAGGAGCCGGTCGCCGTTCATCACATCTTCTCCGGCGGGACGAATGTTCGTACCCGTGGCCTCGAGGTCGGCGAAGAAACGAATGCCGTCCTCGACCTCCTCGGTGGACTCCACCGGCACCACGCCGTCCGCGCCCTCGGGCACCGGCGCGCCGGTGAGGATGCGCAGGCAGCTTCCCACGGGCCAGTTCGCTGGCGGCATCTCGCCCGCGGCGATCTCGCCGGCGAGGGGAAGGTCCACCGGAGTTTCCGGCTGGGCGCCGGCGACCTCGGCGGCGCGCACCGCGTAGCCGTCCATGGCGCTGTTGGAGAAGGCGGGCAGGGCCTCCGGCGCCACGATCTCCTCGGCCAGCACGCGGCCGGCCGCTTCGGAAATGACTACGCCTTCTCGCTCCGGCGCCGGAAGCTTCGATTCGATGAGCGACAGCGCCTCGGCCACGCTCACGAAGACCTTGGACGGTCCCTTCATGGGCTCTCCCGCTTCCAGTGACCGCTCTTGCCGCCGGACTTCTCGAGCAGTTTCACATCGGTGATGCGGATGCCCTTGTCCAAGGCCTTGAGCATATCGTAGAGCGTGAGAGCGGCCAGGCTCACCGCGGTGAGGGCTTCCATCTCCACCCCGGTCACGCCCTCGCAGGCCGCCGAGGCCGTGATGCGCACGGCACGATCGTCCTCGAGCAGTTCGAACTCCACTCCCACCTGGGACAGCGGCAGGGGATGACACAGCGGTATGAGTTCGCCGGTCTTCTTCGCGGCCAGAATGCCGGCGACCTGGGCCACCGAGAGGGCGTCACCCTTGCTCGCGCGGTTCTCCAGCAAGGCCCTGAAGGCGGACTCCCCCAACTCCACGCGGCCGGAGGCGATGGCCTTGCGTGCGCTGATTTCCTTGCCCCCCACGTCCACCATGCGGGCGCGTCCCCGCTCGTCCATGTGCGAAAGTCCTGACATGCTTTTTGCTCGCTTTCTGCTTCATCCTTCCCGGATGGGCGCGACTCCCGGAGCCGCGCCGGATGGGAGATTATACCGGGAAGGATCGGGAATCAAAAGGAAGCATGGGGCACCCTCGGAGAGGGTTCTCGTGGATACTAACCGCTATTCAGGAGCGACCGTGGCAAAAACTGCCTCTCTGCTCGAGATTTTCGAGGAGTCTCTTCCTGCCGTCCAGTCGAAGATGGCCTCTGCTCTGGCCGAGTCCGGCCACGGGCATTTCCAGGACATGGACCGCGCCGAATTGAACAAGGTGGCTTGGAGCTACCTGGATCCCATCCTCCAGTCGCTGCGCTACGAGAACGATTTCCTCTACACCTTCTTCATCGATTTCGCGGGCGACCGCGGAGCCAAGGGCGGCGAGCCCATCGAGGCCATGCAACAGGTGCTCGACCTCATGGGCGAGCTCGTCTGGGACGAGGTGTCCCAACGCAGCGATCCCGAAATGCTCCACGACAATCTGAATCGCTTGAGCCGGTTGCTGAACAAGGGCAAGAACGCCATCAGCGGGATCTATCTTCGTCAGCGCAACGAGCTGCTCACCGAGCTGCGTCGATCGAACCTGCGCATGATCGAGGAGAGCAAGAAGAAGCTGGATGTGCTCGCGAAGGTGAGCCACGAACTGAAGACGCCGCTGACCTCAATCATCGCCTATTCCGAGCAACTGAGCACCGGCGAACTGCCCGGGGAGGTTCGTGAGGAATTCACGAAGGTCGTCTACGATCAGAGTCTCAAACTGCAGCAGCTCATCGAGGATCTGCTCGATTTCTCCGCGAATCAGGACAGCCAGAACCGCCTCAATCTGCAGCGGACGGATCTGAGCGAGGTCATCGCCGAGGCAATCGGCACGGTACAGGCCCGCGCCCAGAAGAAGAACGTGAAGCTCATCGTGCGCGAGCGACAGACCCTCCCCACCATGCGCATGGACGGATTTCGCATCCAGCAGGTGATCTGGAATCTGCTCACCAATGCGGTGAAGTACAACAAGCCGGGCGGCGAGGTGGAAATCAGCTGCCAGCGGCGAGGCGACAACGTACTGGTGGAAGTGAGCGACACGGGCATCGGAATCAGCGCCAGCGATCTGGACAAGGTCTTCCACCGCTTCCATCGCAGTGACAATCCCATGGCACTCATGGAGAACGGCACCGGCCTCGGCCTGGACCTGGCCCGCCACTACGTAAACCTTCACGGCGGCGAGATCTGGGTGGAGAGCGAACCGGGCAAGGGAAGCGTATTCAGCTTCACCCTGCCCGTGGACGGGCCCCCGCGGCTCAACGAGCCCGAGTTCGATTTCGACGCCGGCAAGGCCGCCGGCGAACCGCCCGCGCCAAGCCGAGGGCCGAAGCAGACATCCTAGATACGACAAGGGCCGGCGAATCAGCGCCGGCCCTTTGATTCGCTTAGATGTAGAGCCCGTCCGGGTCGATCTCTTCGCGAAGCGCGCGAAGCTCCTCGTCGGTGGGCGGATCGTTGCGCCCCACCTCCTCGGGGATGACCAGTTCGAAGCCCGTATTCTCCACCACCTGCTCCAGCTCCACGCCCGGATTGAGGGCCAGCAGCTTCATGCGGCAGCTCTCCTCGTCATATCCCAAGGTGGCCAGATTCGTGACCACACGGTAGGGTCCCGTCTCGGGGAAGAGGCCTGCCGCCTCGCGGGCGCCGGGTCCGGTGAGATATCCCGGCGTGGTGTAGAAGTCTAGCTTCGGGATGAAGCGCGTCTTCTCGTGGCGCATCACGGCGATGGTCTTCCAGCAGAAGCTTCCCACGTCGTTGCCGCCGCCGCTGCCGGGCATTCGCACCTTGGGCTTGTCGTGATCGCCGATCACCGTACTGTTCAGATTTCCGTACATGTCGATCTGGGCGCCGCCGAGGAATCCGTAAGTCACGAACCCGCGGGCCGCGTTCTCCATGACATCACAGATACCGGTGGCCACAAGGGCCCGGTAGAAGGTCTTCGACTCCCCCACGCCCCGGGGCAGGTATTTCAGGGTCGAGCCGATGCCTCCGAACTCGAAGACGCTGACAAGGTCCGGCGCGTAGAGGCGTTTGGCCAGGGACGCGGCCAGCATGGGCACGCCGGTGCCGATGAAGGCGCTGGAACGGTCCTCCATGAGTCGGGCCGACAGGGAGATGAGCAATTCGTTGGCGTTGTATTCGCTGGCCATTAGTCCCTCCCTACGGCGATGTCGCGCAGTTCTTGCATCTTGCCCTCGCCGCCGATCATTTCGAGATAAGCCGCATGATCCTCGAGGTCGTAACAGTGCTTCTGCAGGTATGCGTTCACGGCCTCCTCGTCCTTGCCCAGCTTGAGCCATTCCATGATTGCCGGTTCGTCTCGGCCGTAGAGATTGGGCATCTCGCCGGGATGGCTGGCGAAGGGCCCGTGCACGACGGCATCGACCAGGAAGTAGGGAATCACGTTGCGGTCGGGATAGGTGCGGAACTCGTCGGTGTCCACGATCTCCTCGGCGCTGATGATCACCCGCTTGCTGGCGCGGGCCATCTCGAGGGCGAAACCGCTGATGCCCTCGAGGAAGCAGTTGCCGTACTTGTCGGCCTTGTGCACGTGGATGATGCCGCAGTCGAGGATGAGAGCCGGCAGCAGCATGACCCTCTTGTTCGTGAAGGGACACTCGGCCACCTTGCCGGCCGAGTAATTGAAGGTGTCGGTACCGAGCATGCTGCTGATGGGCAGGAAGGGCACCCCCATGGCCGCCGCCTTGAATCGCCAGGCGATGGCCGCGTTGCTCCATTCGACCAGCTGCAGTCCCTTCTTCTCGGCCGCGGTGCGGAGCACAGGCGAAAGCCCGTGCACTTCGTATCCCACATAGGTCAGGTCCATGGCCTTCACGAGTCCGGCGGCCACGAGGAAGTCGACGTCCTGCAGACCCTGGCCTACGAGACGCAGATCCTTCGGACCCTGACGCACGATTTCGCGCACCACGTTGAGAGGCGCGCGGCATGTGCCGTAGAGTTCGAATCCGATGTAGTCGCCGTCCTTCACGAACCTGCTGACGGCTTCCTTCTCGGTCATGAGCTTGTCTTCCAGCGCCATCGACTTCTGGTCGCGGTTCCAGGCGCGGAAGGCGGCGAGATCGGGCGGCTGGAGCAGTTCTCCGCGGCCCTGTTCGAGGACTTCGAGTTCTGGCATTCGGACTCTCCCGGGATGTGATGCTAGCGGATCCGCACGGTCGGCGGATTCCGGACGGAAGCGACTTTAATGGATGCCCGCGGCGGGTTCAAGTCGTGTTCGAATGGGGGAAGGATGAGCCGGCGCTCAGCCCGCCTGCTCCTCATCCTGCGCCTGTCTCCGCGCCTCGAGGCGGGCGATCCTCTCGGGTTCCCGGCCGATCAGATACCACCATTCGCCGCCGTCGGGGCGCCGGACGCGGACGGCACCGGCCCTCACCAGGAGCCTGCGCAGCTCGTCGGCCTCGAAGCCACCGAGACTGTACTGTATGGCCTTGAAGCTCCTATCCGTGTAACCCCTGTGCTCCAGCAGCCGGCGTGCGGTCTCCTCGGCGGCGTACTCTGCCTTGTGCTCCAGTTCGAACCTGGCGAACTCGTGCCGATTCCTCTGCCACTGCAGGGCCATGGAGATGAATCCTCCCAGCAGGGTGCCGGCGAGAACCAGCAAAGCGGATGCAGAGTTCGACTCCACTGACTCCTCCCGGATCTAGAGTTCCGCAGAGGCGCGGGTGTTCGTTTCGATGGATTTTAGCATGATGATCATGGTCGCGAGCACAAAAAGAATAGCGAGGCCGAGAATGGCCGCGAGCACGGCTGCCTTTCGCGCCATCTCCTTGTACTCGCCACCAATCAGTTCGAATTCCGTCTGGCTCATCTTCTCCAGCTTCAAAGCGTGATAGGTATTGAACAGTCTTGCCACATCGGCATCGGCCTTCTGCCAGTACGCCTGTTTCAGTACCTTATCAAGATTGTCGAAGAAATCGGCGCGGTCAGCCGCATTCATATCCTCGACCCAGGCCAGTACTATCTCCACGTTTTCGCCATCCAGATTTCTTCTCACCGAATCGGGAATCTCCATGTCGGCCGCCCCCGACAGGGATGCACTGCTGTCATCTGCTTTGGCAGGTTGGGTGACTGCAAGGATCTCATCCAGGGTGACTTCACTTGGGTTCTCACCGCCTCCGTTCAGGGAGAAGGCCAGGAAGACGATAAGTACAAGGATCAGAAGACTTCCGAAAAGAGCCAGCGCCCTGGTGATTTGCATCAGCAACTGTTTTGCATCAGCAACTGTTCGATTCGATTCACTTTTTCATCCCTCCGTCTCTCTTTAGCCTTGCTGTCGTTTCCCGATGTCGTTCGGGGATCCCATCCTAGCGGGAGGGGTCGCACCGTGGACCCGGGCCTAAGGAACGAGTTCTAAGGACTCTCGACCTCCAGGGCTCAGAAGCTCGCTTTGACCTTTCCCCAGGTGCTGTGTCGCACCAGAGTGGAACAGCCGACGGGCGAGCTGCCCATGAGCAACCCACAGTCGTTGTTGGCCGGGGCGCATGGCGAAAGGGTTTCCAGCGAGAAGTCAGCGAATCCGTAGTCGCAGAACAGGGGGTCTTCTGAGATGTTGCCCTCCGACCCGTGCTGACCCGCGATGTTTCCCGTCCAGTCGCCGCCGGAATTCCCGTACAGATCACTGCAAAGGATGGATGTGTTTCCCGGATCGGAACTGTAGATCGCCTCTCCCGCCGTAGAGAAGGCAATGATCGAGTTCTCGAGCGTCAATTGGCTGGCTCCATCGGACACGTAGATTCCGCCACCTGTTCCCGAACCCGCATGATTCCCGACCAGGGTCAGATTGATCGCGTGAACTGGGCCAGCGGCATATATCCCTGCACCAGAACCGGTGCTCGAGGTGTTGTGGCTGAAGAGGCAGTTTACCACCTGCACATCGTCGCTCCCATTCACGAACAGCGCCCCGGCATTCTCATGGGCGATGTTGCCGATGAAGCTCGAATCTTCAATGAGGACATTGCAATAGTCCTGGACAAGGATTGCCCCAGCATGGGCGTGGGGGCCGCTTGGGGCCTGATTCTCGACGAAACTGCAGCCTCTGATGATCATGTCCGAGTGATTCAGCCAGATAGCTCCCCCGTGGTAGCCCGACCGGTTCTGGCTGAACACGCAGTTCTCGAGCGTAATGGTGAGGCCGCTAAGACGCATGGCTCCCCCGTTGCCGCTGGGGTATCCCCCTCCCGGATCGGCGTTCATCACCGTGAAGCCTTCGATGCTGCACTGTATCGCCCTTTCCCCCGAAAGGTCGAAGGCCCTGGAGCCATTCTGGCAGTCGATGCTTGTCGCTTCAGGGCCCGAAACTCCAATCAGGGAAATCGACTTCTGAAGGAAGTCCAGGTTCACATTGCCTCCCCCGAAGTAGACACCCGGAGCGACCTCAATACGATCGCCATCCTCTGCGGAATTGATCGCCTCCTGGATCGTTACGTAGTCTTCAGGCACATTCAGAACAGCTGCGGAAGTGAATCCCGCAATGCCGAGCAGGGTGATGAGAACGAGCAAACGCATTGAGTCTCCTTTCGAGCCTGGATGCTGCCGCATTGCAGTAATCAGGCATGG
>CAYPGS010000026.1:0-50480 GCA_964410395.1 uncultured bacterium | reverse complement strand
TAGACATGCTGGATGGGGCTGCGCTTCACGTTGCCCAGGGAATCCTCGGCCTCCACGTAGTAGTCCAGGAGGATGTCCTCGTAGCCCGTCAGCTCGATCCAGTACTCGTCGGCGATGCGATGGGGCAGCACCGTGAAATCGATGCCCGGGATGTCCCAGGGTTCGCCCAGGGGCATCACGCGATGGTTCATGGCCAGGGCCGTCCAGGCGCCCACCTCGGCGCCGCCGGCGTAGAGTTCGTTGTCGTGGCTGGTCGGGTCGTTGTGTCCGTCCAGATCCTCGCGGATCATCAGCTCCACCCGCGCGAGTCCTGAGACGTCGTGAGCGAAGGTCCAGACGAAGAAGTCGCGGCTCATGGATGCGCCCTCTCCGCCGGGATATCCCCAAAGACTGCCGCCGCCCTTGCCGCCCGGATTCCAGGGCAGGCGCTGGGGCAGCCAGATCGTGGGAGCCACGGTATCACCGCCGCCCTCCACCACCGGCAGGGCCGCGTCAAGGGCCTTATTGCAGGCCAGGGTGGCCTTCACTTCCATGTCCAGGGACGAGCCGTAGTACATGTAGCCGCTCTCGTAGCCCGCGAGCAGGAAGTGCCAGGCACGCTCCACGGCGCTGGCTCCGCCGAGGGGAAAGACCACGCGCTCGGGGTCGGGCGCGCCGCCGATGGCGTCGGCCGTCTCCACCACGTTTTGCGCCGCGGTGAGCACGGCCCAGTTGCGCTCGTCCTCGGCCCACCCGCCGGGAATGTCGAAGTCGCCCGAAACGTCCACCAGGGGCCAGTTCCAGTTGATGAACTGCGGACTGCCGAAATCTCCGTCGGCGTTCACCCAACCGCCGTCCTCCACATGCACCACGTCGTCGATGGGTACCGGATGCTGCGCGAGATAGGTGGCCACGGTGCTCGGCGCGTAGCCCGCAGCCGCGGCGGCGTGGGAGAAGTTCGGCACCGACTCGTAGTAGTAGCTGTGCCCGCCGCTCCAGGCGTTGTCGCCGTCGTGGGCCAGCATGATCAACATGGGACGGGCCAGGTCGTTCGTGTGAGCGATGGCGTCGATGGAGCCCGTGCCGAACATGCCGTAGCCCTCGTCCCAGCTCATGGCGTTGGCGGCCGGCACCACCACCATGTTCGAGACCTCGCCGGTGGTCGGGTCCACATACTCGGCCCGATGCGGCGTGAATCCGTAGGGATAGGGAACCTTGAGCGTCACGCCTCGGGGAATGCTGTGGTTGGTCCAGTCGCTCTGGGGCGGATTCATCTGATCGGCTCGGTTGGGCGGATCGCAGTTGTCCAGGTTCGCCTGATAGGGATAGTTCTCGCAGGCCCGCGCGATGTGCAGGTCGCCCACCACCGACCAATCGATGCCCGCGTCGACGAGGGCGGGAATGAGTCTTTCGCTGAAGCACATTTCGGCGGGGAAGAAACCCCGCGAGAAGTTCGAGTCGCCCCAGGCGTCATCATAGATGGCCATCGCGCAGGCGAGCTCCATGCGGAAGGCGGCCTCGTCCATAAGCGGCGTGATGGCGTGATGAAAGCCCACCAACAGAGGCTCGAGCCTTGGCTCCCCCGCGTTCGTGTTCCAGCCCCTGGCCTCGCGGTAGTGGGAGTACCAATCGGTCGCATAGGCGCCGCCGTCCCAGCCGGCCTGAGCCAGGCTCTCGATGTTTTCGACCAGCGCCCCGGCGAAGGACACCTGTGCCCCCGCCTCGGGCAGATCCAGCATGCTGGCCACCGCGTCCCGGGGATACCACTGGTAGTCGCCGATGCGGTCGTCCTTGCCGAAGATCTCGGCCAGATCGTTCTGGCAATAGCCCCCCGTCAGGGTCTCGTAGGCGGTCTGGTAACGTCCGGGTGTCCATGCGCTCTCGTCCGGCCAGTAGATGGGCTGATGCATGTGCCAGAGATAGGTCGTGTGAACGCCGGTGGAAGCCAGACTCGCCCCGGCGATGAGAAGGAGAAGCAGTGCCTTGCGCATGGTGTCCTTTCGGGGTGGACCGTCATTATAACAAATTGCCTGGCAGAGAGCCTCGGGTTCGGCACGGGGATTCTTTTCGGCAGAGAAACTTGCAGAGGGCTCATCGAGCCGACTCTGAGGCAGGCCCAAGATACTGCCATCGGGAGAGGTGTCCTCCTGCCGAAGCGGAGTGCTCGATGAGCCCTCTGCAAGTTTCCCTTTCTCGGAAATTTGGGGAAAACCCGTATTCCTGGCGCAATTTTGATGTTTACAAGATCTCAAGACCCGTGTATCTTTAACCCTAAATAAAGACGGTCCTTGGATCGTTCTGTCGGCCCGGCTTTCTCACGGTTCGACTTGTGGGGAAGCATCACTTCCAGCTCAGGGTAAGGGTCGGAGTAAGCGGTTACTAACCTAGCTCTTCCACCCTCACCGGGAAGAGGACAAGATGCCGCGGTATTGGCGCGAGCCCCTCGATGTCCACGATATCAAAGTCCCGCGTGGCGACATCCACATCATCATCGAACGCTGCAAAGGCTGCGAGTTCTGCGCGGAGTTCTGTCCGCGGGACGTGCTCGTCATGTCCAGCGAATTCAACGCGAAGGGTTATCACTATCCGGAAGTGAAGCAGGCCGACCGCTGCGTCGACTGCGATCTCTGCGAGGTGATCTGCCCCGACTTCGCCATCTTCGTCCTGCCGGAGAAGAAGGAAGGGGAGGTGCGAAGTGAAGCTAGCTGATCCCAAACGAGTGCTCACGGGCAGCCACTATCTCGACGGCGACCATGCCTGTACCGAAGGCGCGCTGGCCGCGGGATGCGATTTCGTCGCGGGCTATCCGATCACACCGTCCACGGAAGTGGTCGAGCGATACGCGCGGCGCATTCCGACCCTCGGCGGCACCTTCATCCAGATGGAGGACGAGATCGCCTCGGTCACCGCCATCCTGGGCGCCACCTGGGGCGGCGCGAAATCCATGACCGTGACCAGCGGACCGGGCTTCAGCCTGATGATGGAGAACATCGGCCTGGCGGCCATGACCGAGACGCCCTGCGTCATCGTGAACGTGCAGCGCGCCGGCCCGTCCACGGGCCTGCCCACCATGGTCGGCCAGCAGGACATCATGCAGGCCCGCTGGGGATCGCACGGTGACTACGAGATCATCGCCCTGGCACCCCAGAGCCCTCAGGAGGCCTTCACCCTGACCATCGAGGCCTTCAACCTCGCCGAGAAGTACCGGACGCCGGTCTTCGTGATGCTCGACGAGTGCATCGGTCACATGACCGAGCGAGTGGTCATTCCCGAGGCGGACCAGATCAAGATCCTTCCGCGCAAGATGACCGACAAGCCCAAGGGCGAATACCTGCCCTACGAGGTCGGCGAGGATCAGATCCCCTCCATGGCCCACGCCGGCGAGGGGCACCGCTATCACATCACGGGTCTCACCCACGACGATCGCGGCTATCCCGCCATGGATCCCAAGGTGCAGGACACCCTCGTGAGGCGTCTCTGCGACAAGATCCGCGACAAGGCCCGCGACATCGTCATGATCGAAGAGGAAGAGGTCGAGGGCGCGGAAATCATCCTGCTCTCCTATGGCATCACCTCGCGGGTCTCGAGGGCGGCCATCGACGCGGCCCGGGCCAAGGGCATCAAGGTGGGCACGGTTCGCCTGCTCACGGTCTGGCCCTTCCCCGACTGGCGCGTGAAGGAACTGGCCGAACAGGTGAAGGCCATCGTGGTCCCCGAGATCAACTACGGCCAGATCAGCCTCGAAGTCGAGCGCTGCGCCGAGGGCAAGGCCGAAACCATCCTAGTGCCCCACATGGGAGGCACCGTGCACAACCCGGATGACATCCTCCGGGCCATCGAGGAGGCGGCGAAATGAGCGAGAAGACGATTGACGCCTGCTACGACGCGGTAGAGGAAGATCGCCACCCCATGGACCACCTGCTCCGGTCCGACAGGCTGCCGCACATCTGGTGCGCCACCTGCGGCATCGGCACGGTGGTGAAGTGCTTCGCCGAGGCCATCGAGAAGGCCGGCATCGACTACGACGACGTGGCCATCGTCTCGGGCATCGGCTGCACGGGCCGCGTGGCGGGCTACGTGAAGCTGGACAGCTACCACACCACCCACGGCAGGGCCATCCCCTTCGCCACGGGTCTGAAGCTGGCCAACCCCAAGCTCAAGGTCGTGGTCTTCAGCGGCGACGGCGATCTCTTCGCCATCGGCGGCAACCACATCATCCATGCCGCGCGGCGGAACATGGACATCACCGTGGTCTGCGTGAACAACTTCATCTACGGCATGACCGGCGGGCAGGTGGCCCCCACCACGCCCCATACGGCCAACACGTCCACGACGCCCCACGGCGCTTACGAGCAGCCCTTCAACCTGCCCCACCTCATGGAAGCCTGCGGCGCCACCTACGTGGCCCGCTGGACGGCCCTGCACGTGCGGCGTCTAACCGACTCCCTGAAGGAAGCCCTGCTCAAGCCCGGTTTCAGCTTCGTGGAGGCCATCGCCCCCTGCTCCACGCTCTACGCGCGGCGAAACAAGCTGGGCAGCGGCTACGATCTCATGCGCTTCTACCACGACAACGCGGAGATCGAGCACGGAGCCGATCCGAGGGAGATCGACATCGGCTATCAGAACAAGATCACGGTGGGCAAGTTCGTCGATCGGGATCGTCCCACCTGGAGGATGAAGAGCATGGAGCAGCACGATGCCACGCTCGGAGAGAAGTACTACCTCCACGAGGAAGCCTGTGAAATGTGCAAGGAGGAGCTCCATGCCTAGGAAGGAGATCCGAATCACCGGCTACGGCGGACAGGGCGTCATCCTGACCGGATACATCTTCGGCAAGGCGGCCGCCATCTTCGCCGGCATCCACTCGACCATGACCCAGAGCTTCGGCCCCGAGGCGCGCGGCAGCGCCTGCGCCTCGGCCCTCATCGTGGACGACGACTTCATCGCCTATCCCTATCTCACCGGCACCGACATCCTCATCGCGCTGAGCCGCGAGGGATATGAGAAGTACGCGGACGAGCTCAAGGACGGCGGCACCCTCGTCTACGACAGCGATCTGGTGAGCCCCCACGATCGTCCGGAAGTGAACGCCTACGGCATCCAGGCCGCGCGCCTGGCCGAGGAACTCGGCAACCGCATCGTCCAGAACATCGTCGTGGTGGGATTCACCTCGGCCGTGACGGGCGTCGTCGACCGGGAAGCGGTGGAGAAAGCGGTGGAGAGCTCGGTACCCGGCAGCACCATCGAACTCAACCTCAAGGCCTTCGCAACGGGCTTCGAGGAAGGACAAAAAATCCTGGCCCCCGTGGGCTAGCACGGCGCCGGCCCGGCCGGCCGTCTGAGGAGGAAGCTTGGTCAAGCCCCTCTGGAAATCGGGATTCCCGGAGAGTTTCTGGCAGGCCCTGGAAACGGGCGGCATCCAAATGGATCTCGGAGGACGCTACGGTCCCCGCCTGCTCCAGCGCATCGACGCCTCCCCCTGCCACGCCGCCTGTCCGGCAGGTGTGAACGTGAAGGGCTACGTGGGTCTCATCGCCGACGGCAAGTTCCGCGAGGCGGTGGAACTCGTGCGCAAGGACTGTCCCCTGCCCGGCATCTGCGGGCGCGTCTGCACCCATCCCTGCGAACTGAACTGCCGTCGCAGCGACCTGGACGACCCCCTGGCCATTCGTTTGCTCAAACGCTTCGTGGCCGACTGGGAGTTGGACAATCCGGGACCGGCGCCGGTGCGCGTGGCCGGGAGCAGGCCGGAGAAGGTGGCGGTCATCGGCGCGGGCCCGGCCGGACTGGCCGCGGCCTTCGATCTGGCCCACCTGGGATACGGCGTCACGGTCTACGAATCCGACGAGACCGCCGGCGGCATGCTCGTCCAGTGCATCCCCTCCTTCCGCCTGCCCCGCGAGATCGTGGCCGGCGAGGTCGCCCATATCGAATCTCTGGGCGTGGAGATCAAGACGGGCGTGCGCGTGGGCAAGGACATCACGCTGGAAGAGATCCGCGACGAGGGATACGCCGCCGTCATCCTCGCCCTGGGCGCCGCCCTGGGCAAGAGGATGAACGTGCCCGGCGAGCGGGAGAACGCGGGCGTCTTCGACTGCCTCACCTTCCTGCGCATGGCAAGTCGGGGCGAGGAGATTCCCAGGGGCAAGAGCCTCATCGTCGTGGGCGGCGGCATGAGCGCCATGGACGCGGCCCGGACGGCCCGTCGCCTCGGCTTCGAGAAGGTCGAAGTGGTCTACCGGCGCACCAAGGATGAGATGCCCGCCGTGCCCGAGGAAGTGGTCGAGGCCGAGAACGAGGGCGTCACCTTCACCTTCCTGGCCGGTCCCATGGAAGTGGTGGGCAAGAAGGGCAAGGTCACCGGACTGCTCTGCCAGAAGATGGAGCTGGGCGAACCGGACGAAAGCGGTCGCCGCCGCCCGGTGCCCATCAAGGGCGAGACCTTCACGGTGGAGGCCGACCTCATCGTTCCGGCCATCAGCCAGGAAGCGAACCTGGACCTGCTGCCCGAGAATCTGCCCTTCAAGAAGAGCAGCTGGGGCACCCTCGAGGCCGACTCGAAGAGCCTGATGACCGACGTGGAGGGCGTCTTCGCCGCGGGCGACCTGGTGCTGGGCCCCGATACGGTCATTGGCGCCATCGCCCAGGGACATCGCGCCGCCAAGGCCGCCCATGCCTGGCTGGAGGGACGCAGCTTCGGCGACGACACTTCCCGCCCCATCGAGGTGGGCGTGCAACCGCCCCTTCCCAGCGAACGCAGACGCGCGGTGCAGCCCGAACTTCCCGTGGAAAAACGCGGCGGCTTCGACGAGGTCGAACTCGGTTTCGCCCAGGACATGGCGGTGGCCGAAGCCGGTCGCTGCCTGCGCTGCGGGCCCTGCGACGAGTGTCAGACCTGTGCCGGCGACTGTCGATACCGCATCGGCCTGCTCTCCTTCGACGAGAGCGAGCACAGCGTGCCGCTCTTCCTGCGCATTCCCGACAATGACGAGCAGTTCCCCCTGCCCCTCCGGCCCGAACCGGTGGCTCTGGAATGGAAGAGCCGCCGGGAGGGCAAGAAGGTGGTCGAGCGCCTGGGCATGAAGCTCTCGAGCCTGGTCTGCCAGGTGAACGAGAAGCTCTGCCGCGGCTGCGAGGACTGCGTCAAGGGCTGCGACTACGAGGCCATCATCATGGAGCCCCGTGGCGAGGAAGTTCAGGTGGCCAGGGTGCTCGCGGATCGCTGCAAGGGATGCGGCAACTGCGTGCCCCTCTGCCCGACCCAGGCCATGGTCCCGGGATACTTCCGGAACGATTTCGTCCGCCGGGAGATCGACGCCCTTCTCAGGGAGAGCGTGGAGGTGAGCTCATGAAAACCATCGAAGGCAAATGGAAACCTCGCCTGATGGTCTTCTCCTGCAAGTGGTGCTTCCCGCTCGGGCTCGAGGAAGAGCGCGAACTGCCCGAGGGCAGCGCCGTGCTGAGAAGCCTCTGCACGGGTCGCATTCACCCGTCCTTCATATTCCAGGCTTTCGAATCGGGCGCCGACGGCGTCTTCATCGCGGCCTGCGAGGAGGGCGACTGCCACTACGGCACCGGCACCGAGGTGCTCGAGAACACCATCGGGCGCGTGGATCCCATCCTGGACATGCTCGGCGTGGAATCCAGCCGTTTCCGGGTGAGATTCTTCCCGCCCGGCAAGGCGGACATGATTCTCGAGTCGGTACAGGAGTTTCGCGACCAGCTAGAGGCGACCGGACCCCGTGGACCCCTGCCCCAGCTCACGGAGGTGGAAGCATGATACTCAGGGAAGCCCTCCGCGAGACCCACGCCACCCTCTGCCAGGACTGCGGCAAGTGCACGGGCGTCTGCCCCGTCTCCCGCTACGACGAGGAGTTCTCACCGCGCATGGTGGTGACCCACGCGGTCCACGCTCCGGAAGGACAGGCTCCGGCCAAGTTCAACCTCTGCCTCACCTGCAAGCTATGCAGCCTGGTCTGCCCCTCGGAGGTGGACTACTCCCAGTTCACCCGAAAGGGACGCGAGGTTCTGCGCGCGGACGGCGCGGACCCGGCCTGCAGCCACGGCGCGGTGTTCCAGCACATGATGCGCATCATGAGCCAGAACGGCCGGGAGCAGAATCGCCTGGGCTGGGTGCCCGAAGAGGCGAAGACTGCCAGCGAAGGCGAGCTGCTCTACTTCACCGGATGCCTCCCCTACTACGACAGCTACTACACGCATCTTGGCACCGACACCCAGCGCATCGGCAAGGACACGCTTCGCGTGCTCAACGCCCTGGGCGAAGAGCCCGTGCTGCTGCCCGACGAACTCTGCTGCGGCCACGACCTCTACTGGAGCGGCGACGAGGAAAGCGCCGCGGGGCTCGCCAGGAAGAACGTGGACAAGATCGCGGCGACGGGTGCCAAGACGGTAGTCTCGTCCTGCCCGGAATGCGTGTTCATGCTTCGCGAAATCTATCCCAAGCTAGCCGGCGACGTGCCCTACGAGGCACTCCACCTCTCCGAGTATCTCGCGCGCAGGAACGAGAATGGCGGCGTCGAGTTCGGTGGCCTGAAGGGCGATGTGACCTTCCAGGATCCCTGTCGTCTGAGCCGGCATCTCGACGAGTATGAGGCGCCACGGTCGGCCCTCGGCCAGATCTTCGGCGATAGCTTCCACGAGATGGAGCATCACGGGAAGGACAGCGTCTGCTGCGGAACTTCCGGATGGATGCACTGCAACGCGGTGTCCAAGCGCATCCAGACCGAAAGGCTCCGGGAGGCGGCCGACGCGGGGGCAGAGACCCTGGTGACGGCCTGTCCCAAGTGCCAGATTCATTTGCGCTGCGCCCAGGCCAGCGAAAAGGATGATCGATTGAGCAGTCTCCAAATCCGCGACTTCGCCACCGTTGTGGCCGAGTCCATCGATGGAGGTAATGGTTCATGGTAAAACCGCAGGACCTTCGCATCGGCGTGTTCGTCTGCGATTGCGGAAAGAACATCGCCGGCACGGTCGACACGGCGGAGGTCGCGAAATTCGCGGCAACCCTGCCCGATGTGGTGGCGGTGATAGGGAACAAATACACCTGCGCGGATCCCGGGCAGATGGAGATCATCAAGGCGGTGAACGAGCACAAGCTCAATCGCGTCGTGGTGGCATCCTGCACCCCGAAGATCCACGAGCCCACCTTCCGGAATTGCCTGAAGGAGGCGGGACTGAACCCCTACCTCCTGGAAATGGCCAACATCCGTGAACACGTGAGCTGGGTGCACTCGGGACAGAAGGAGGAGGCCACCGCCAAGGCCAAGGACCTGGTCGCCTCTTCGGTGGCCCGGGCCCGGTTCCTGGAGCCTCAGATCGAGACCGAAGTTCCGGTGACGAAAGCCGCACTGGTCGTTGGAGGGGGAGTCGCGGGAATACAGTCCGCGCTCGACCTGGCCGATGCGGGACACTACGTCTATCTGGTGGAAAAGGAGGCGAGCATCGGTGGGATCATGGCCGCGTTGGACAAGACCTATCCCACAATGGATTGCTCTATATGAATTCTGGGGCCCAAAATGATGGATGTCGGTCGGCATCCCAAGATCAAGCTCCTCACCAGCAGCGAAGTTGAAAACGTCACCGGATTCGTGGGCAATTTCCACGTGACGGTGCGCAAGAAGGCCAAGTACGTGGACGAAGTCGAATGCACCGCCTGCGGCGACTGCGTCGAGGTCTGTCCCGTGGCCGTTCCCGACGAGTACCAGGAGGGTCTCTCCAGCCGGAAGGCGATCTATATCCCCTTCCCGCAGTCGGTGCCCTCGTCCTTCCTCATCGACATGGACAACTGCCTTGGCACCAATCCCATCGCCTGCGGCAAGTGCAAGGATGTCTGCGAGAAAGGCTGCATCGACTACGACATGGAGGACGAGTTCATCAACGTCGAGGTGGGCGCGATCATCGTGGCCACCGGCGCGGATGTCTACGATCCCACCGAGTACGACGAGTACGGATACACCCAGTACCCGAACGTCATCACGGCGATGGAGTTCGAGCGGCTGATCTGCGCGGGCGGACCCACCGAAGGCCACTTCATGCGGCCTTCCGACAAGGAGCGCCCCAAGCGCATCGGCTTCATCCAGTGCGTGGGATCGAGGGACCTGTCCCCCAAGGGCAATCCCTACTGCAGCAACATCTGCTGCATGAACACGGTCAAGTCCACGCTGCTTCTGGCGGATCACTATCCCGACAGCGAGAGTTCGGTGTTCTACATGGACATCCGAGCATTCGGCAAGGGATTTGAGGATCTCTACCGGCGCAGCAAGGACGAGGGCGTGCGCTACGTTCGCGGGCTCCCCGGCGCCATCGAGGAAGATCCGGAGACGAACAATCTCAGGATCACCGTGGAGAACACCACCACCGGCAAGCTCGAGAAGCACGAGCTGGACATGGTCGTGCTGGCCACGGGGCTCATCCCGCGGCGGGACGGCGGCGTCATCAAGAAGCTGCTGAACCTCTCGAACACTTCGGACGGTTTCTATCTTGAAAGCCATCCTAAGCTCAAGCCGGTGGATGCTCCCAGCCGAGGCGTCTATTTCGCGGGCTGCAACGAGTTCCCCAAGGACGTGAAGGACTCGGTGACGCAGGCCAGCGCGGCCTCAAGCCGTGCGAGCATCCTGCTGAACGCGGGCAAGGTGACCATCGAGGCCATTACCTCGGTGATCGATCACACATACTGCACGCAGTGCGGCATCTGCGCCACGGTCTGCCCCTACGGGGCCATCACCAAGGCCGACAAGAAGGCGGGAATCTGGCCCGAGGTCATCGAGGCTGCCTGTGCCGGCTGCGGTACCTGCGCCTCGGAGTGTCCCACCGACGTCATCAAGATGCGTCATTACGACGACGATCAGATCTACGCCCAGATCGAGGCCATCTGCGCGGAGAAGGCCCACGAGAAGGTGGTCACCTTCGCCTGCAACTGGTGCTCCTATCCGGGCGCGGACCTGGCGGGAACCAACCGCTCCCAGTACCCGGCCCACGCGCGGCTCATCCGCACCATGTGTTCGGGCCGCGTGGACGAGGACTTCGTGCTCGAGGCCTTCCGTCAGGGCGCGTCCATGGTGCTGGTCAGCGGCTGCCACTTCTCCGACTGCCACTACATCAATGCGGTGCAGTGGACACAGAAGCGCGTGGAGAAGCTCTGGAACCGTCTCGAGAAACTCGGCATCAGGCCCGAACGCCTGCAGCTCGAGTGGATCAGCGCGGCCCAGGGCAGCAAGTTCGCCAAGGTGATGAAGGATCTGGATCGCATGCGCAAGTTCGTCACTCTCGAGGAGATCGAGGAGACGCAGCGCATCCTGGACGAGGAGATGGGCAAGGTTTCGGCCCGCAAGGAGAAACAGCGCGCCAGGATCCTCGAGCGCCGCCAGAGTGAAGGGAAGGAGGTGCCCATTGGCTGAGTCCACCGTGACCTTCCACTGCCTGAGCTGCGGGCATAAGTACCAGGGACCCTACGATCCCAAGGTGCCCAAGGAACGATCCTGCCCGGAGTGTCACAGTAACAGTGTTCGTCCGCTTCCCAAGGGAAGCGACTAGAACTGAGAACTGTGGACTGAGAACGAAACACCCTCCTCGAGCGATCGGGGAGGGTGTTCTCTTAGTTCTTAGTTCTTAGTTCTTAGTTCTTAGTTCTTAGTTCTTAGTTCTTAGTTCTCAGTTCTCAGTTCTCAGTTCTCAGTTGATTGTCCGTCAGACCTTCCTCGCCAGCCAGGTCCGCCGCCGGAAGTAGGTGAACCAGAAGAATCCGGGCCCCAGCACTCCCGACAGCAGCATGGCCCACCACACGCTCTGGTAGCCAAGGCCGAGCAGTTTCGTGGCGATGAGTATGAAGGGAATCTGCAGGGCCCAGGTGTGGAGCATGGAAAAGAGCATGGGCGCGCGATTCTCGCCCGCGCCGCTGCAGGACATGTCGAAGGTGATCCCCAGGGCGGCGAAGGGCAGGCCGAGGGCGAAGATTCGCAGGGTGGGCACGCCCATGGCGAGGATGTCCGGATCCTGGAAGAAGGCCCAGGTGATGGGCCGTGCCAGCAGGATCACCGCGAAGGAGAAGACGCTGGTCACGCCCACCAGGAAGCGGATCGAGGCGATGGAGGTATCCCAGGCTCGCTCCGGCTTGCCCGCGCCGAGATTCTGCCCGATGAGGGCTGAGAGCCCGAGGCCCATGCCCACGATGATCATGATGCCCAGGGCCGTCACCCGCATGGACATGCCGTAGACCGCCACCACATTGGCCCCGAAGGCGGCCACCATGGGCATGATCACCGCGCGTCCCAGGGAGAAGGAGAAGCTGTTGAAGCCCGCGGGCAGACCGATGCGCAGGATGTGCATCATTCGGCTCATGCGCACCCGATCGGCGCCACGCAGGTGCAGGCGCACGGCGCTGAATCCGCCATAGAAGATCACCAGGCCCGCGATGAAGGTGAAGCCGTAGGAGATGATCGAGGCCCAGGCCGCGCCGGCCACTTCCAATCGAGGGAAGGGACCCCAGCCGAAGATGAGGAAGGGATCCAGGGCGATGTTCAGGATCACTCCCGCGATCATGAGCACCATGGCCTTGCGCGGCTCCCCCACACCCCGAAGCGCCGTGTAGATGGTGAAGCTCGAGAAGCTCACACCGAGACCCAGCAACTGTACGCTGCCGTAGCTGGCCGATAGCGTCAGGATCTCGCCCTCCGCACCGAGCAGGCGCAGCACGGGCCAGAGGAAGCCGTAGCCGACGAATCCCACGATCAGGGCGATGCCCAGCTTGAGCAGGATGGACTCCTTGATGGCCGCCTCGGTACCGGGGATGTCGTCCTCGCCGAAGCGGCGCGAGATCACCGCCACGGATCCGGCGCCGGCGATCATGTTGGCCGAGCTGATCACCCAGTAGAAGGAGAAGAAGAGGGTCACGGCGGCCACGCTGGAGGCGCCGAGCTTGGCCACCCAGAACATGTCCACGATGTCGTAGACGTTGGTGGCGGCGAAGCCGATCATGGAGGGGAAGCCCATGTTCAGCACCGAACGGATGACGCTTCCCTCGGTGTACTGGGCGGCCCGCGGCCTAGGCTTGCCGGAGTTGCTCGTGGAATCGGAACTCGCCATGCCCTTCCCCCAAAGAACGACCCGGACGCTCCGCGCCCGGGTCGGCTACGGCCTCGATACTGTAGAGTGGAAGGGCCGTGTGTTCAAGTGTGGCTATCTATGCTGGATGTCGAAGTCCTCGACGAGGATCTCCATCTCCTTCCAGAGACCCTCTAGTGGGCAGGCGAGAACGATCACGTCCTGCAGCTTTCCGTACCTGTCTGTGGCGGCGTCTTCGAGAACCTCCACTTCCTGGAATCCGAGTCGCCTCAGAATCGAAAGCGCGGCCTCCTGAGGGCGAAGCGCGCGTGCGCGCACCTCGCGGATCCTCTCGCGGGCCGCCAGGAAGTAGAGTTCACGTGCCAGGAGCATTCCCAGGCCCCGGCGTTGATAGTCATGACCCACGATGAGTCGAACCTCGGCCAGGTCGAACTCCTTCTCGGAATCCTTGAGTTCGAGCACCCCCGTTCCGACGATCTTCTCACCCGCACAGGCCACGAGGCGCTTGAGGCGCCCCCAGTTCTGGATCTCGCGCAGACGATCCTCCACCACCTGCCGGTCGGTGACGTCAAAGCGCAGATAGGCGCGATCCCCCTCGGGAAGAGCAGCGAAGAATTCACAGATGGCGTCAAGGTCCTCCAGAAGGATGGGACGAATACTGACCTCGCTGCCGTCCTTGAGAATCAGTTTCCTTTCGGGAGTCGTAGGAACCGCGGAATTCATGGTCCTCCTTTCCGCATGAGCCAAATGGGGAAATCCATGTCCCCACTAGAAGTCTAGCGAATCTGGAGGGATTTGTCGCAAAAAGAGTGATAGGTCGGTTAATGGACACAAAATCAACGGTTTATCGCAGCAATACCAGCTTTTTGGACATCCGCTTCTGGCCGGCTTCGAGCCGGAGGAAGTAGATGCCGCTGGCGCTGGGCCGCCCCCGCGCGTCACGTCCGTCCCAGATGCGTTCGTGGTGACCGGGGCTCAAGGCCTCGTCGGCGAGAATCGTCACTCGCCTGCCCTGGAGGTCATGAATGCTCAAACGCACCGGGAGGCTCTCGGCGAGGCTGAATCGAATCGTGCAGTGGGGATTGAAGGGATTGGGGAAGGCCTCCGCGAGACTCGTCACCCGCGGAGTCCCTTCCGGATCCACCGCCGTGGGATCGGTGAGACTGTTGGTGCGACCCGGAGTGCCGTGGCCCATCGATGCCCCCCAACTCTCCGGAAGCGTGTTGTCCGAGAGGTAGTCGATGAGTTCGAGCGTGGGACCCAGTCCGTCCGGCTCCAGAGGCCAGGGTGGCTGGCTGCCGTAGATGACCCAGTCGTAGACCGTGTCATCGGCCCCCGTGAGTAGAAGGAGCTCGCCGGTACCGCTGAAACCGAATCCGAGATCGCCCACCAGGTTGGGAACGTTGCTGTGGAAGGCCTCGAAGGCCACACGATTCTCGACGAGCACCAGATAGTTATGGGCGCCGATGAATGTGCCCTCGGGAATGACGAAACTGTGTCCGGCGTCCTTGAACTTGAGTCCCCCCACCTCCACGGGAACATTCAGGGGATTGTGGATCTCCACCCAGTCCTGGCAATCGAAGTCAGGCGCCGAATGGTAGTTGATCTCGTTGATCACCAGGGCCAGCGGGGCCTGATCGAAGTAGTAGGCACCCATGTCGGCCCGGGTCTCGTCGGGATCGAGGGGGCTGGCGGGATCTCCCGAGTCGACGCAGGGCGAACTCAGTTGCAGTCGGAAGTCACCGGCGCCGGGATCGCGGAAGAGAGGATCCTCGAACAGGTTCTCCACTCCAACCAGAGCTTCGGTGTCCGAGAGGGAGTAGCTCACCTCGCCCGTGGACAGCGCGTCCACCGCCACATCGTCGCTGATGCTCTCCGAGAAGATGCAGTTGCTGGCGTAGGCGAATCCGCCGCCCGCTCCGAAGATCTTTTCATAGACCGACAGGGCCGTGAGATTCTCCCGGAAGGTGTTCCGGTCGAGCTCGCAGACGGATGAATCCTTCACCGCCACGCCGATGGCGCAGTCCGCGATGAAGTTGCGGAATAGAACCGCATGGCTCTTCTCTCCCACCGACACGCCCTTGTCCGGCGCGCCGACGATCACGTTGTTCTCCAGGATCACCTCGACGCACTCGTCGCCCAGATCGATGAGGTCGTCGCTGCCAGGAAGTCCGTAGAAAGTGCAATCCCGGATGAGGCCGTAGTCCACCGTATCGAAGTCGAGAGCATCGCCATCGACGCCGGCGTTGTGGAACTCGCATCGCTCGATGGTCGCCGTACCGTACTTGACGTTGAGTATCTCGAGCTGGTTGGTGTCGAGGAAGAGGCAGTCCTTGAGAACGAGATTGGCATCCTGCGAGTACACGCTCTGTCTGCAATTGTCGAAGGTCACGTTGTCCAGCACCAGATCGGTGCGATAGCTGGAGACCGCCGACTTCTCCCAGACATAGTCGCCGCCCACCGACGCGCCTTCGATATGAACATGCTCGAGGGTGGACGGCCCATCGGCCCAGTCGAAGCAGAGTGCTCCCCATCGCCCTTCCTGAAAGATGTCGCGACGGAAATGGATGGGATTGATCGCCGTCCCTTCGGCCTCCAGGACGCCCCGCACGGTGAACTTCACGTCCTCGGCAAGGCGAATCTCAGCGGCCGGGAAGATGGTCACCGTGACTCCAGACTCCACGACCAGATCCTCGTTGACGAAGTAGGGCGAACCGTAGCTCGTGAGAGTCATATCGCTGGAGATCACCGCGGGAAGCACCGTGCCGTTGTCCACACGGAAGGTTCCATAGGAATCCCAACCTTCCACGTCGTGCAGTGAGTCGCCGTCGCAGGAGTAGAGCCGCCAGTAGTAGTTGCCCTCCGGCGGGGCCATGCGAAGGGTGTAGCTGGTGTCGGCGAGCTCCTCATGCACATAGGTCGAGCCGTCGGGGAAGGTGTAGTTCAACGAGTACTTCAGGGTGTAGGTCACCGGATCGCCGTCGGGATCGCTGGCCGGGTGCCAGTTGAAGGGAATCGAATCCTGATAGGCATGTGGCGTGGGTTCCACGCGCATGGGCCGGGGGAAGTGGTCCAGCTGATTCTGGGTGTCCACGATGCGCCCCTCGATGCCCACCACGCGCTCGTTGTTCAGAACCCAGTACCAGTCCTCGATGTTCTGGATGTCGTCGGTGTGGTCGTTCAGCACCGACTCCTCCAGGGCCAGCTGGAGGCTGTCCATCATTGGATAGAAGAAGTCCGGGTTGAAGCTGGTGGCCACGAGCTCGTCCAGGCGAGCGTGGAAGAGATCGAAGGTGGAGTCGGTGACGTAGAAGCGTTCAACGAGGGGATTGTCGTGGAGCCAGGCAGTGCTAGATCGATGATAGGGATAGCTCTCTCCGTACTGGGCGAAGATCTTGTCGAGATCCCAGGGGAACATCTGCCATTTACCCGTACCGTTGATATCATGGTACATGTAGTAGTTGTGGTAGTAGGTGCTGCCGTTGGCGAGCAGGGCGTTTCCGGCGAAAATGCTCGCGATCTCGTCGATCTCCAGATTGTCGGCTGCCCAGGTTCCGAAACGATCGTCCGGCACGAAGTGCAGGCTATCGATCAGCGAGTAGAGGTCGTCCCAGGGCGCGAGCTCGTTGGACTTCTTCTCCCATCGCAAATCCACCGGCTCCCCGTAGAAGAGGGATGCTCCATCCTTGGTGGCCTTGTAGAGGTTCCCGTTCGGGTCCAGGCCATTCTCGAGCAGGAAGACCTCGTCCATGTTCTGCACGATCACGTAGAGGCCCCAGAAGCTTCCGTTGAGATGGAGCCGGCCATGTTCCGCGGAGAAACTGGGCACGCCCGCGGCCTCGAAGAAACGGGATGCCATGACGACACGCATGTAGGAGGGATCATACCAGTCGGCGTTGAAGTTCATCACGTCGTTGCCGTTGGGGAAGAGCGCGCCGTCGGTCTTGATCTTCAGCGACTTCTTCGGCAGCTCCCTCGACGAGTCGCCACGGATGCGCACCCGACATTCGGGCCAGAGCTGACCGTCGATGGTGATGGTGCAGGGCACGTAGTGATCGGACCAGTAGTTCTCGTAGATGTAGGCGAGGCTGTCCGGGTCGATGCCCATGTAGTAGTCCTGAGGCGCGGTCTGGGCCAGGACCTGAGGAACGCACAGGACGAGGAGGGACAGCGCTCCAAGAATCGACATTAGAAAACGCGCCGAACTCATTGATGGTCCTTTAGTTGCAGAAACTGGAATCGCCCGATATCGAAGACCCCATCCCCAATTCGAGGCCACCATTATAGCACAATGTCTGATGGCTTGAGAAATCTCGCCCTAATCCGGTAACTTCTTTACATGTGAAGCGTTATCGTATCGCTCTTACGGGGGAGCGCAGCATCCGGTCACTCCGGATCGTCCCAAGACGCGACTCCGCCGTTCCCAACGGGAACGGCGCTCCTTTTGCGTTCCCCTCGATCTTGTATTCGCCCCCATAGCCTCTCCAAGGAGGAACGATGAGTAGCGGCTCTATGCGGATCAATCTGGCTCTGGTCCTAATCTTCGCCACGGCCCTGACGGCCTGGGCGCGCCCGGGATATCTGGGCAACCCGGACATTCATGGCGACCTGCTGGTCTTCACCGCCGAGGGTGACCTCTGGACGGGGCGCATCGACGGGGACAGGGTTGGATCCATCCATCGGATCACATCCCATGAAGGCCGGGAGTTCAGTCCCCAGATCTCCCCGGACGGAAAGTCCATCGCCTATTCCGCCCAGTACGACGGCAACGTCGACCTCTTCGTGATCCCCGTCGAAGGCGGAGAACCTCGGCGCCTGACCTGGCACCCAGGCAGCGACAACTGCGTGGGATGGTCGCCCGACGGCGAGAAGATCCTCTTCCGGGCTTCACGGCATAGCGCGCATTTCGATCCCGAGATGTACATGATCCCCGCCCGCGGCGGCGACGTGATGCAGGTGCCCATCGGCCGGGCCAATTTCCTGGCCATCGATCCGGATAGCGGCGACTGGGCCTTTACCCGCACCTGGGGCGGCGGCACCTGGAAACGCTATCGCGGCGGCACGGCTCCCGAGATCTGGGTGGGCGACCCCGGCAAACAGGACTATCGGGAAGTCACCGACTTCGACGGCATCGACCTCTTCCCCATGTGGCATGGCGGCAAGATCTACTTCCTGAGCGACAAGGGCGGCACGGCTAACCTCTGGTCCATGAAGGCCGATGGCAGCCGTCGCAAGCGCCTCACCGACCACGACACCTGGGACGCCCGCTTCCCCGCCATGGGTCCCTCGGGTCGCATCGTCTTCGGACTGGCCGGCGACATCCATCTCTACAATCCGAGCACGGATGACGAGACCACCCTCGAGATCGATCTGCCCAGCGAACGCAGCTTCACTCGGAAGCGCTATCCCAACGCGGGCCAGTATCTCACGGAGTACGGCCTCTCCCCCGACGGCGAGCGCGTGATGATCGTGAGCCGTGGTGAGATGTTCACCATCCCCGTCGAAGACGGCGTCACGCTGCCCGTGACCCGTGGCAGCGGCGCGAGGGAAAGCCGCTTCAACTACTTGGACGAGGGCGAGCGCGTGATCTACGTGACCGATGAAAGCGGCGAGGAAGCCATCGTCAGCGCCGACGCCTGGGGCCGCGGCGAGGTGAAGACCATCAAGGCCGCGGGCGATCGGGGCGGATACTTCATGCCCCGCATATCGCCGGACGACCGTTGGCTGGCCTATGGCGACATCACCCACGGCCTCTTCATTCTGGACCTCGAGGCCGAGGACGCCGAGCCCATGGAAATCGCCCACAGCGAGGGCTGGGAAATCCACGAGTACCAGTGGAGCCCCGACGGCCGCTGGCTGGCCTACACCACCAACAACATGATCGGCAACGGAACCATCCACATCTACGACACCCAGGAAGGCGAGAGCCACGACGTCACCGGTGAGATGACCGACGACTACTCCCCCGCCTGGGATCCCGAGGGCAAGTACCTCTACTTCCTGAGCAACCGCAGCATCGATCCTCTCATCGGCAATCGCGATTTCGAGACCATCATCGACCAGGCCACCAAGGCCTACATGCTCTTCCTCCGTCCCGACGTGGAAAACCCCTTCCTGGATCAGGCGGGAATCCCGCCCGTGGAGGAGGAGGAGGAAGAAGCTGAAGACGAAGCGGAAGAAGATGCCGAAGCCGATGCGGAAGGTGATTCCGAAACAGAGGGTAAAGAGGCTGAAGGCGACGATGCCGAGGCCGAAGAAGAGAGCGAAGAGGAAGCCGAAGGCGATGACGATGAGGCCGAAGACGAGGAAGACGAAGACAAGCTGGAGCCTGTCGAGATCGACTTCGATGGCATCGCGGATCGCTTCGTGGAGCTTCCCATCCCCGCCGGCGGCTACTGGGGCCTCGGCGCGGTCTCGGGCAAGATCTTCTATCACTCCGCCCCCATGACCGGCCTGGCCGGTACCAGTTGGGCCGATAACGGCCCCGGTGGCGGTGTGAACCTAATGAGCTACAGCATCGGCGAGGATGATCCCTCCATGTTCATGGCGGGCGCCTTCAGTTACGACCTTCAGCCGGGCGCCGGCAAGATGGCCGTGAGCAAGGGCCGCGGACAGCTCTTCGTGGTGGGCACCGCAGCGCCCCCCGGAGACCTCTCCGATGCGGCCGTCGACCTCAGCGGCGCGGTCATCGACCTGGATCCCACCGAGGAATGGAAGCAGATCTTCCATGAAGCCTGGCGTGGGCTTCGTGATTTCTACTGGGACGAGAACATGCACGGCCTGGACTGGGAAGCGGTCCGCGACCAGTACGCGAGCATGCTCCCCCGCCTGGCCCGCCGCACCGACCTGCGCGACCTCATCGCCGAGATGATCGGCGAGCTGTCCACGGGTCACACCTACGTCTGGGGCGGTGACAACAAGCCCGGAGCCCAGTGGCGCGGTACCGGCCTGCTCGGCGCGGAGTTCGTGCGCGAGGGCGAGGCCTTCCGCGTGGATCATATCTATCGCGGCGGACATCCCGATCGCGTTCGCTCACCCCTCGACGAGCCGGGCGTGAACATCGACGAGGGCGACTACATCCTCGAGGTCAACATGCTGTCCTTCCCCGAGGATCATCCCTTCGAGGCTGCCTTCGAGAACCTGGCGGGCCGCGAGGTCATGCTCACGGTGGTCGACAGCCTTGGCTCCGAGGACACACGCCACGTGGTCGTGCGTCCCATCTACAACAACTTCCAGCTCGTCTACGCGGACTGGGTCCGCCAGAACCGCGAGTACGTGCTCGAGAAGACCGACGGCAAGATCGGCTACATCCATATTCCCGACATGGGCGGACGAGGCATGGTCGAGTTCGACACCTGGTTCTACCCCCAGCTCGAGAAGGAAGGGATGATCGTCGACACCCGCTGGAACGGCGGCGGCTTCGTGTCGCAGCTCATCCTCGCGCGCTTCCAGCGCAGCATCATCAGCTGGGATCGCATGCGCTACGGCTCCATGAGCACCTATCCCTACCGGGTGCTCAATGGACCCTTCGTGGTTCTCACCAATGAGAACGCGGGCTCCGACGGCGACATCTTCCCCGCGGCCGTGCAGCTCGAGGGACTGGCGCCGGTGATCGGCAAGCGGTCCTGGGGCGGCGTGGTAGGCATCCGCGGCGTGAAGCCCTTCGTGGACGGCGGCGCGGTGACCCATCCGGAGTTCGCCTGGTGGGACAGCAAGGACGGCTGGGGCCTGGAGGGCCATGGCGTGGATCCCGACATCGAGGTGGACAACCTCCCCCAGGATCTGGCCCGCGGCATCGATGCCCAGCTGGAGCGGGGTATCCTCGAGGTGATGAAGCTTCACAAGAAGCATCCCCCCGAGAAGCCCGACTTCGGACCGGCTCCCGACCGTAGCCGGAAGGCCTACGAGGACGAGAAGTAGCAGCGATTCCATTCCGTTGCGAAAGGCCCCGGCACCGCCGGGGCCTTTTTCCTGCTCCCCGGGTTTCGCCGGCGTTTTGGAGCTTGTCGATTTCGATCACTTGGCGCAAAATCGCTCCTGGCAGCGTTTTCCGTTGAATTCCAATGCAATCTGGCGGGTGCGATGAGTTTATCCAGGAACAAGCAGGGAGTGCTGCTTGGCTTCTTCCGTGAGCAGGAGGACGCCGCGCGTGCACTGGAGCAGCTGAGGCGGCGGGGCTACCGCAGGGTGGCGGTTCTCCGCAAGAGCCGAACGGGGCAGGTGCGCATTCAGCGGGGAATCGGCGCTCCCTTCGGCATCGCCCGCGCCCCCCTGAACACCTACGCTCGCTACCTGGTCACCGGCGAGAACATGCTGATGCTCCAGGCCCGCTTCTCCTCCCTGGCCGGCGAACTGCCGGTCCTGCGCCGTATCGGCGAGGTGCAGCCCTCCATCTTCACCTTCCATCCGGACAGGAAGCATAAGATTCCGGATGAAGAGACGCGCCAAACCCCCTTGACCAGCAATCAGTTCCGGCAACATGCAAGAGAGCTGGCCACCCGCCACAAGGTGCGCCCGAGCAAGGGCAAGGAGGAGTCGCTGCTCAAGCGCCTGGATCGCTGCGAACGGGTCATCCAGGAGGTGCGCCGAGGCCTGGAGGACGTGTCCAAGCTCGATCAGCGCATTTCCACCTCGGCCGAATGGATCCTCGACAACGCCTACATCGTGCAGGGGCAGATCAACGACGTGCGCCTGAATCTGCCCAAGGGCTTCTACCGGGAACTGCCGGTGCTCGACAGCGATCCACATCGCGGACTGCCGCGCATCTACAACATGGCCAAGGAGATGATCCAGCACACCGACGGCTGGCTGGATCGTCACAACATCGGCGATTTCCTCGAGGCCTACCAGTCCGTGTCGGCCCTGACCATCGGCGAGCTCTGGGCCTTCCCCATGATGCTGCGCATCGCCCTGCTCACCGGGCTCTGTCGCCTCACCCAGCGTGTGGACCGCCGACTGCACGAACGCGAGAGCGCGGACTTCTGGGCCCACCGACTTCTCGCCGCCAGCCGGCGGGATCCGAATCAGCTCCTGCGCATCCTGGCCGAGATGGCCGAGCAGCACCCCGAACCCAGTCCCCACTTCGCCTCGCAGATCACCAGTCACCTATTCGACGAGGACGCGGCCCTTGTGCCCGTGCGCACCTGGCTGGAACAGAAGATGGCCATCCCCCTGGCCGAGATGCTGCAGAGGGAGCAGTCCGAGCAGGCCGCCGACCGCGCCTCCATCGGCAACGCCATCACTAGTCTGCGGCAGCTCACCCTGCTGGATTGGCGCGAGATCTTCGAGCAGCAGAGCATGGTGGAGAAGGTGCTGGTGCAGGATCCCAGCGGGCACTTCTCCAGGATGGACTTCGCCACCCGCGACAGCTACCGCAACGCCGTGGAGGAAATCGCCCGTGCCAAGAAGCTCGGCGAGGAGGAGGTGGCTCGCAAGGCCACGGACATGGCCGCCGCGGCCCACGGCCAGGAGAGCGAGGAACGTCTGGGCCATGTGGGCTGGTGGCTCGTGGGCAAGGGACGACCCGCCCTGCTCGACGCCCTCTCCACCCTCGACTCCTGGCGCAGGCGCGCCCGCCGACAGATCACCCGTCGCGCCTCACCCTTCTACCTGGGCACCCTGGGCTTCATGACCCTGTCCATCCTCGTCGCTCTGGCCTGGATCGGTCTGGCCACCGGCGTGGGTCTCGGCTGGCTGCTGCCCATCCTGGTGCTGGCGGCCTTCCCCGCCAGTCAGCTCTCCCTGCAGCTGCTCAACTACACCATCTCCCGATCGCTCACCCCCCGCGCCCTGCCGAAGATGTCCTTCAAGCGCACGGGTATTCCCGACGAGTTCCGCACCCTCGTGGTCGTGCCCATGCTGTCCATCAGCGAGGAGGTCATCGACGAGGAACTGCGCAAGCTCGAGATCCGCTACCTGGCCAATCCCGGCGACAACCTGCTCTACGGTCTCTTCGGCGACTTCACCGACGCCGACAGCGAGACCACGCCGCGGGACGAGGAGATCCTGGCCCACGCCAAGTCCGCCGTGGAGGAGCTGGGCCGGCGTCACGGCGAGAACCGTTTCTTCTTCTTCCATCGTGGACGGGAGTGGTGCGAGTCGGAAGGCCGCTACATCGGATGGGAACGCAAGCGCGGCAAGCTCGAAGAGCTGAACCGGCTGCTCAGCGGCGAGACGCCCCGCGCCGGCGACGGGCTCATTCAGGCGGGCGATGCGAGGCTGCTGGACAACGTGCGCTTCGTCATCACCCTGGACGCCGACACCGAACTGCCACGGGACACGGCCCGTCGCATGGTGGAGACCCTGGCCCATCCTCTCAACCGTCCCTGGCTCAGCGACGACGGATCCCGTGTCATCGACGGCTACACCCTCATCCAGCCTAGGGTGAGCACGGGCCTGCCCAGCGCCATGACCAGCCTCTTCTCGCGAATCTACACCGACCCCACCGGCACCGATCCCTACACGCGGGCTGTCTCCGACGTGTACCAGGATCTGGCGGGCGAGGGCTCCTACCACGGCAAGGGCATCTACGATCTGCGCGCCTTCCATCATGTGCTCACCGATCGATTCCCCGAGCAGACCATCCTCAGCCACGACCTCATCGAGGGAGCTCACGTCCGCGTGGGACTGGCCACCGACATCGAACTCTACGACGACTTCCCCGCCGACTACCGATCCTTCGCCATGCGGCAGCACCGCTGGATTCGCGGAGACTGGCAGATCGCCGACTGGTCGAGTCCGCGGGTGCCCGGGAGCGACGGCAAGAAGACGGCCAACCCTCTCGACCCTCTCAGCCGCTGGAAGGTCTTCGACAACCTCCGCCGCAGCATGGCCCTGCCAGCGCTGCTCACGCTGCTTCCCTTGACCTGGTTCGCCGGCGCGTCCATCGCCGCGGCCGCGGCGGTGCTGGCGGGACTCGTCCTGCTCTTCCCCGTGCTCACGAGACTCAGCACCTGGCTGCTCACGCCGAGCCAGTGGATGAAGCTCTCCCGGCGCGAGCTGGGCTACGACTTCGTGCGGACACTTTCGGACACGGCCCTGCTCCCCCATCAGTCCTGGATGACCCTCGACGCCACCTTCCGCGCTCTTCACCGCCGCTTCATCAGCGGCAAGAAGATGCTCGAGTGGACCACCGCCGCCATGGCCAAGGCCCATGCGGGCGGGCAGGCCGCGGGCTTCCTCATCCGCGTTTCCGTGGGCGCGGCCCTGGCAGTGCTGCTCCTCACCGGAATCCTCCTGGTCGACGCGCCGGGCCTCTGGCCCGCGCTGCCATTCCTGGCCCTCTGGCTCGCGGGTCCCGTGCTGGCCCTTCGCCTCAATCGGCCGGACCGGGAAAACGAATCCCTCAGCGGCCTTTCCCGCCGGGACCACCTCTACCTCCGGCGGGTGGCCCGCCGCACCTGGCGCTACTTCGACGACTTCATCGGCGAGGATACCCACTGGCTGCCCCCGGACAACTTCCAGGTCTCCTACGACGGTGGCCTGGCCATGCGCACCAGTCCCACCAACATCGGCCTCTGGATGCTCTCCTCCCTGGCCGCCCAGGACTTCGGCTTCATCCGCCCCGACGACGCGGTGGATCGCATCGAGAGGACCTTCGACAACCTCGACAAGCTCGAGCGCTATCACGGACATCTGCTCAACTGGTACGACCTGAACGACCTCCACCCCCTCGAGCCTCGATACGTGTCCACGGTGGACAGCGGAAACCTGCTGGGAAGTCTCTGGGCCCTGGGACCGGGCATCCGCGATATCTATGCCAGGCCACTCCTGCGCGAGGCCTCCTTCAGCGGACCCTTCGATTCCCTGCGCCTGCTCATGGAAAGCATCGATCCCTCGCGCCTGGCTCCCGAGCCACTGCAGGTCCTGGACGCCCTGGACCGTCTGCTCTCCCGACCCTCGGCGAAACTGCTCAGCCGCCTGGGACAGATCCGCGAAGCCTCGCGTCATGCCGGCGAGTTGATTCTCGGTGCCGGCATGGGCAGCCGAGGCGAGGTGGCCGAGGCCTCGTATTGGAATGGCAAGCTGCGGGAAGACCTGGAGAGCCTGTCCATTCTCGCCGACCGCTACCTGGCCTGGATGGAGCTTCTCGCCGAGGTGCCTCAGGAACTCCTGCCCCATCTGGGCGAGGAGGGACAGGCCGAATGGGAGGCCCTGCTCGACCATGCGCCGTCCATGGCCGAACTTGCGAGCGGGAAGATTCCCGCGCTGAATCGTATCTTCGCCCTGGCCGCCAAGGAAGAGATCCAGGACAGCAGCCGCCGTTGGATCGAACGGCTCGAAGCCAGCTTCCGCGCCTGTCACGAGCGGGCGGCCCTGCGAATGGACCAGGCCGAGCGTCTCATCGTGCGCGCTCGGGAACTGGCCGCGGGCATGAACATGCGCTTCCTCTACGACCGCGAGCGGCGACTCTTCTCCATCGGCTACAAGGTGGGCGATGAGACCCTGGACGGTTCCTACTACGACCTCCTGGCCAGCGAAGCCCGCCTGACCAGCTTCGTGGCCATCGCCCGTGGCGACGTACCCGCCGACCACTGGCTATCCCTTTCACGGCCCTACGGCATGGTCAACCGCAAGCGCGTGCTGCTCAGCTGGGGCGGCACCATGTTCGAGTACCTCATGCCGACCCTCTTCCAGCGGGTCTTCGAGAAATCGCTTCTGGACAAATCCTGTCGCGACGCCGTGGATCTGCAGATTCACTACGGCAACCAGCAGAAGGTGCCCTGGGGCATTTCCGAGTCTGCCTTCAGCGACCTGGGCGCGCAGAACACCTATCAGTACAAGGCATTCGGATCACCGGGTCTGGGGCTCAAGCGCGGTCTCGACGATGACCTCGTGGTCTCCCCCTACTCCACCCTGCTGGCCGTGCCCATCAGGCCCAAGGAATCCATCGCCAATCTCCGCAAGCTGGAATCCCAGGACCTCTACGGACACTACGGATTCTTCGAATCCATCGACTACGGGCGCCAACGCAGGCGGGCGGGCGAGCACGGAGTGGTGGTCCACGCCTACATGATCCATCATCAGGCCATGGGGTTCCTGGCCCTGAGCAACTTCCTCTTCGACGGCATCCTCCAGGACCGCTTCCACGCCGATCCCAGGGTCGAGGCCACCGAACCCCTGCTCTATGAGCGCATCCCCGTAGCGCCGCCCCTGTACAAGGTGCCCCTCCGCCAGTGGACCGCCACACGCATGCTGCCGGCCGACGTGGCCCCCGCCACCCGCAACTTCGAGACGCCCCACACCCGCACGCCCCAGACCCTGCTGCTGGGCAACGGCAACATGAACATCATGCTCACGGCTTCCGGCGGCGGATTCTCCCGTTGGAACGGCGTCAATCTCACCCGATGGCGGGCCGACGGAACCCGGGACAACTGGGGCAGCTTCTGCTTCTTCCGCGACGAGGATAGCGGCGAGATCTGGAGCAACACCTATCAACCGCTGGGCGAGGAAGGCGCGGAGTTCAGCGTGAATTTCGCGGCGGACCGGGCGCGTTTCCGGCGCCTCGACCATGGCATCCACTGCGAGACCGAAATCATCGTGGCTCCCGAGGACGATCTGGAGATCCGGCAGATCACTCTGAGCAATCGTACGAATTCGACGCGGCGCCTGGAGATCACGAGCTTCTACGAGTTGGCCCTGGCGGAACACCGGGCGGACCGTCAGCACCAGGCCTACTCCAAGCTCTTCGTGGAAACCGAATTCGTCCCCGAGGCCGAGGCGCTGCTCGCCCAGCGCCGACCCAAGGATCCGGACGGGCAGGCCATCTGGGCGGGGCACCGCCTCCTCTTCGAGCATCGCGCCGAGGCCGGCCTTCAGTACGAGACCGATCGGCGCAGCTTCCTCTGGCGCGGACGCGACGCCTCCGATCCCGCCGCCCTGGAAGCGCCGCTCTCCGGTGGCAAGGGACGGGTTCTGGATTCCATCTTCAGCCTGCGCAAATCCATCGTGATCGAGCCCCAGACCCGGGTGCGCTTCAACCTGCTCCTGGCCGCCTCGGAGAGTCGTGACGGGGTCCTGGCCATCCTGGATCGCTACGGCGACGAGAAAGCCATCGCCCGGGAACTGGAGCTGGCCTGGCGACACGCACAGCTGCAGCTGCGTCATCTGCGTATCCAGCCCGACGAGGCCCGACGCTTCCAGCAGCTCGCCGCCCACGTGATCTACCCCAGCCGGCAGTTCCGCGCGCCGGAAGATCGGCTGCGCCAGAACCGTCTGGGGCAGCAGAACCTCTGGGCCCATGGAATCTCGGGCGACCTGCCCATCGTGGCCGTGAGCGTGGGACAGCTGCGCGACATGTCCCTCGTGCGCCAGCTCCTGCTTGCCCACAACTACTGGCGGAAGAACGGACTCGTCGCCGACCTGGTCATCCTCAACGAGGAGGGGGCGAGCTACGACAAGCCGCTTCAGGAACAGCTCATGCGCCTCGTGCAGGCCAACAGCATGTACACGGGCGTGGATACTCCCGGCGGCGTCTTCCTGCGCCGGGCCGATCAGCTTTCCGAGGACGATCTTCACCTGCTGCTGGCCGCTTCCCACGTGCATCTCGTGGCGGCCCGAGGTCCCCTGCCCCAGCAGTTCGGTCTGCCGGTGAAGTGGAGCGCGGTGCCGACTCCTCTGCGTTTCGAGCTGCTGCCGGAGGAGCCCTCCTTCAAACTGCCCTATCAGGAGCTCATCCACGAGAACGGACTGGGCGGATTCACCCCCGACGGCCGCGAGTACGTGATCACCCTGAACGAGGGCGAGCAGACGCCCGCCCCCTGGGTGAACGTGATGGCCAATCCCGAATTCGGCGCCATGGTCAGCGAGTCCGGCGGCGGTTTCTGCTGGTTCGGCAACAGCCAGCAGAACCGGCTCAACGCCTGGGCCAACGATCCCGTTTCGGATCCGCCCTCGGATGCCATCCTCATCCGCGACGACGAGTCGGGGCGGCTCTGGTCGCCCACGCCTCTTCCCATCCGCGAGAGCGAGCCCTATCGCATCCGTCACGGGGCTGGCTACACCCGCTTCGAGCACAACAGCCACGCCATCGAGCAGGACCTGCTCACCTTCGTTCCCATGGACGACGCCGGCGGACAGCCCCTGCGCGTGCAGCGGCTGCGCCTTCGCAACAACAGCGGACGCCGCCGCAAGCTCTCCGTGACCTACTACACCGAGTGGACACTCGGCGAGAATCGCGAGGACACACAGCTCCACGTGGTCACCCAGTGGGAAGAGAAGGCCGGCATCCTTTTCGCGCGGAATCGCTACCATTCCGATTTCGGACACCGCCTCGCCTTCGCGGCCATGAGTCCACGGGCGGAGCAGCACAGCGGCGATCGGGTGGAGTTCCTGGGTCGCAACGGCCGTCCTTCCAATCCAGGCGCCCTGAAGGGCGAGGGGCTTTCGGGACGCGTCGGCGCCGGGCTCGATCCCTGCGCCGCTCTGCAGTCGAGCGTCGAGCTGGATCCGGGCGAGGATCGCGAATTCTGCATCCTGCTCGGACAGGGCGCGTCCAGGGAAGAGGTCATGGCCCTGGTGGCTCGCTTCTCCGACGCGAAGCGCCGCGAAGAGGCCTACCAGGTCACCACCGGCTGGTGGGACAAGCTCCTCGGCGCCGTGCAGGTGGAAACCCCCGACGAACGCGCCAACATCATGCTCAACCGCTGGCTCCCCTATCAGGCCCTGAGCTGCCGGATCTGGGGACGCTCGGCGCTCTACCAGTCCGGCGGCGCCGTGGGCTTCCGCGATCAGCTCCAGGATTCCATGGCCCTGCTCCACAACTCGCCTCAGCTCGTGCGTGAGCAGATTCTGCGTGCGGCGGCCCGACAGTTCCGCGAAGGCGACGTGCAGCACTGGTGGCATCCGCAAAACGGCGCGGGCATCCGTTCACGCTGCTCGGACGATCTGCTCTGGCTGCCCTACGTCACCGCCCGCTACGTGGAGATGATGGACGACGAGGCCATCCTGCACGAGCAGGTGCCATTCCTGGAGGCCGCGCCTCTCACCGACGAGCAGCACGAGATCTTCGTGCAGCCCGCAGAGACCGTGGAGAGCGCAACCCTCTTCGAGCACTGCCGCCTGGCCATCCAGAGAGGACTGAACCTCGGCGAGCGGGGCCTGCCCCTCATGGGCAGCGGTGACTGGAACGACGGCATGAATCGCGTGGGCCTGGGCGGCAAGGGCGAGAGCGTCTGGATGGCCTGGTTCCTGGGCGACGTGCTGCAGAGCTTCGCACGCATCTGCCGTCGACTCGGTCGCGAGGAAGAAGCCGAGGGTTATCTCGGTCGCGCCCAGCAACTGGCCGCCAATGTCGAGAAGAACGCCTGGGACGGCGACTGGTACCTGCGTGCCTTCTTCGACGACGGCACGCCCCTGGGGTCCAAGGGAAGCGAGGAGGCCCGTCTGGATTCCCTGAGCCAGTCCTGGGCCGCCATCTCGGGGCTCGGCGATCCGGAGCGCACCGACCGGGCCCTGGATTCGGCCAGGGAGGAGCTGGTTCGACGCGAGGACCGCATGGTGCTCCTCTTCGCCCCGCCCTTCGAGAAGTGGGACATGGATCCGGGCTACATCAAGAGCTATCCGCCGGGCGTCCGCGAGAACGGCGGGCAGTACACCCACGCGGCCACCTGGCTGGCCAAGGCCTTCGCCATGCGGGGACGCGGCGAGGAGGCCGTGGAGATCCTCGACCTGCTCAATCCCATCACCCACGCCCTCGACGGCGAGGGCGCCCATCGCTATCGCGTGGAGCCCTACGTCATCGCGGCCGACGTCTATCGCCTCGAAGGTCATGTGGGCATGGGCGGATGGTCCTGGTACACCGGCGCGGCCAGCTGGTACTTCCGAGTCTGGCTGGAGGACGTGCTGGGCCTGGAGCTGACCGGCTCCAGTCTGCGACTCGCCCCGAGCATTCCCAAGGACTGGAAGGGCTTCGGGCTCTCCTACAGTTTCGGACGGGCCATCTACCAGATCGAGGTGGAGGGAAGCGGCCGCGTGCAGTCCGTCGAACTGGACGGGCGCGGTCTGGAGGGCGACACCCTGCCCCTGGAGGACGACGGCGCCAGGCACCGGGTCCGGGTGAAACTCGGCGAGGTCAGCAAGGTGAAGAGCTGATCAGTTCCGGGAGGCCGTCCCCGTGCGTGACTCCACGTATCGCAGGACGGCCGCGGCCTGGCTCCTGCCGTCCATGCCCGCCTGGGCGATGACCTTGTCGGCCTGACCGCTGCCCAGGAAGTGCCCGCCCTTGAAGGGATGCAGGGTCGCGGCGCGTCCCACCTCGGACAGAATCCAACGGTGCAGGGTTGCCGGCGTGAAGCCGGTGATGCCCATGGCCACCCTGGCGCTTCCCTCCGGATAGATCTCCCTGCGCCGCTCTTCGGGCAGCGCGTCGAAGAGTTCCGCGCTGGCCACGTAGAAGAGTTCCAGATCCACGCCCTCCTTCTCGAGCAGGGGCAGGGCCTCCTCCAGGAAGGCGTAGGTGACTCCGCTGCCCTGAAGCACGAGGGTGGCGTCCGGACGTCCCTTGGGGGCGCGCAACCGATAGAGTCCCTGAGCCGCGTCGGCGGCCGGTGCCAGGCCGAGGCCCTCCCGATCGAGGATCTTCTCGTTCGGCCGGGTCACGAAAGGCGCGATGAGCGCGGGACGGATCTGCAGGGCCCGGGTGATCAGCGGCCAGAGCTCCTGGGGATCGAAGGGCGTCAGCGTGAGGGCCGAACCCGCCGGGAAGTTCTCCTGCAGCAGCTGTAGGGCCTGGGGATCGGCGTGGGTGGGGCCATCCTCGCCGGTCTTCATGCCCGCGTGGGCACAGACCAGCATGAGGGGCCGCAGGGGCTCCTCGGGCATGCGCTCGGTCATGGCCTGCATGCCGATGGCGTGAAGGCGGGCCGAGACGTGTCCCAGGGCGGCGATGAAGGCTCCGTAGCTGCTGGCCACGGCCAGGTGCGATCCGTAGGCGGAGATGCCGCTCATGACGCCGCTGATGCCGTCCTCGCAGATGCCCCCCACCGAGAGGATGCGGCTCTCGGGATTGCTCCCACTGTGATAGAACCCTTCGCCGAAGCCCTTGCCGGCGGTGAGAACGCTGGTGGATCCGAGCAGGTCGGCCGCCGCCGACAGGATGGCCCCGCCGGAGGCGTGGTTGTACCAGTTGAGGATCTTGCCCAGCTGTCCGCGCAGGGTGGCGGAGCTGCCCGCCTCGAGGCGCAGTTCCTCGGGCGTTTCCAGGCCCAGGCTATTGGCTTTCTCCCAAACGGAATCCAGGCGCAGCTCGGGCTTCCGCGAGGTGAGAGTCTTGTCATTCAGCCGGCGGCGCGATTCGGCGAGCTGTTCGCCCAGGAAGGAGAGCATGTCGCCCTCGGCCTCCATGACTCCGCGGAAACTCTCGAGGGTGGCCCAGTAGGCGGCTTCGACCTCGACCGGGTCCTGGGTGTCGGGACAGGCCGGGAAGTCCACGCCCGTGGCCTCCGAGAGGGGCTGAAGGGCCTCGTAGTAGCCATCCGATCCGAACTTGTGTCCGGCGCCGTGGGAAGCCTTCCCTTCGATGCCGTAGCGCCATCCCTTCACCGTGCGATAGACGATGGCCGTGGGCTGACCGCTGTCCATGTCGAGGGCCAGGCGCTGGGCGGCATGCACCTGGGCCAGATCGCTGCCGTCGGCGACTTCCAGCACATTCCAATCGTGGAGGTAGGCCAATTCCCGGGGATCCCACTGCACGTAGTCGCCGGGACGGTCGCCCTCGCGGCAGACCCAGTCCGAGTCGATGGAGGCCTGGTTCCAGTCCAGATGCAGGATGAGATTGTCCAGGGATGCGGTGCCACCGGCGGCCAGGGCCTCGCTTACCCGTCCGGCGGTCATGCCGCCCTCGCCCTCGACGATGTGGACCTTCGGCGCATCGGCGCCCCAGACGTCGCGGGCGGCGAAGCCCAGCCCCACGCTGGAGGCGAATCCGATGCCGGAAGCGCCGGTGGCCAGCTTCAGGTAGGGCGTGGCCGGCGTGGGATGCCCGTCCAGGGGCTTGCTCCCGAACCTGGTGAACAGGGGCGTGTCGGTGGCGGGATTGCGGCGGAAGCCCAGCAGATCCTCCAGACGGAGGCGCTGCCTGACGTCGCCGGGAAGCAGGTCGGGCGCAGCCAGGCGCATGACCTCGTCGCGCAGGGCCCACATGGCGTAGACGCCCAGAGCCTTGTGCCCCGCGGCGTAGGAGATCAGGTCGTTCTCGGCCCGTTCGGGATCGGAGGCGTCATAGTCCATCCAGCGGAAGAGCAGCGAGGCGGCGAAGCGGCCCGAGGAAATGGATCCGCCCGGATGACCGCTCATGGGCACGAAGTTGTAGAGCACGGCGCAGAGAGAGCGGTAGACGAGGTCGAAGCGTTCCCAGTGGGGGGCATCCTGCGGGCTCAGCGCGGGATCCATTCCGCCCATGGCATCCAGGACCTTCAGAGTTCGGGCGCGGCGGGGGCCGAATTCCAGGGCCATCCCTGCTCCTTCCGTGCGTTTTGGGGGAGATGTCGGATGGCCGCAGTATAGGCAATCGGCCCGGGAATGAAAGGCTTTCTATTGAAGAAGCACGAGCTTCTCGGAGGCGGAGAACCGCCCCGCCCGGAGCCGTAGGATATAGACCCCGCTGGACAGGGGCCCGCCACGCTCGTCCCGGGCCGCCCAGCCCCGCTCGTAGTCCCCGGCCGCCATGACGCCCTCGGCCAGCTCGGCCACCTCACGGCCCTTCACGTCGTGGATGCTCACCCGGCAGTAGGCCCGTTCGGGCAAAGTCCAACTCAGGGTGGTGCTGGGATTGAAGGGGTTGGGCCAGGCCGCCAGGTTCACCGCCGGAGCCGGAGCCTCACCCGCCTGGGTGTGGGTGAAGTAGTCTTCCACGTTCTGGAGGATGGGCGGGATGCCCTGCCGCAGGGTGATGAGCTGCCCGTCCACCATCTCGGTCCAGGGCCCCTGCTCCTCGGGAGGATGCTTGGAGGCCACCGCCGAATGCACGATGCCCTCGGTATTGAAGTGATAGAAGAGGGCGATGCCCTCGCGGTAGGCCCAGAGGGTCGTACCGTCGGTCATGACGAAGTTGAGCTGTTCGATGTCGCCGATGATGCGCACCCGCAACCACTCCACCACCTCGCCCATGGCCGGCGCCATCTGCCAATCGTAGTCCTCGAGGGTCTGGAGGATGTAGAGGAAGTAGAGTTCGCTGTCGATCCACTCCTCGAAGTTCGAACCGTTCACCGGCGGATTGGCGGCCAGGAACTCGGGGCGGATCAAATCCAGCAGCACTTCCTTGTCGATGCTGCCGTTGTGCCCCAGGAACCAGTGCTTCTCATTGTAGAAACGATAGAAGGGATGGGGATTGGGAATGTCGCAGAGCCCGCTGGTGCAGTTGCGAACGTGCCCGATGACGATGCGCGCGGAGTCTGCGCCCGCCCTCGCCACGGCCATGTCGTAGATGGGATCCTCGATGGCCGGATTCGGTCCCCTGCGGATAACCGGCAGATCGCCTTCGCCGGGGAAGTGGATGAGGGCCCAGCCATTGGGATTGCTGGGGCTGAGATTCTCGAGGGACTGGGGTTGCGTGATGACCTGATCATGAATCACGAGCGAGTCGAGGCGTGAAGCGATGCCCCCCCAGAATCGGCAGTTGTGATGGGCGGGAATTCTCTGAAGCGATTCGGTGGGGTCCGGGTTCTCGTCGATCCTGAGGAACAGGACCGTGAAAGCCGACAGAAGGGCGGCGGCGAAAAGGGATTTGAACTGCGCAGGACGCATGCGGAATGTCCCCTGTTCTCGGGTACCCGGCGTCATCGCCCCGGCTCGCGGGGGTCCCCACGCATCAGATTATAGCCGAATCATCCCCCCACTAGTAGAGTTGTTTCAATCGGCTCCATGTGGTCGCGGCCGTCACCGTGTCGTCGCATTCCACGGATTCGCCGCCGATGAGCAGTCCGCAGTCGTTGCCTCCCGGAGCGCAGGGAGAGTCGTCCTGGAGGGTCAGTTCTCCCGTGCCCAATTCGGCGCAGAACTGCGGATCATCGCTGAAGTTGCCGTCGATTCCCAGTTGATCCGCGATGCATCCCGTCCAGTCTCCACCGATGTTGCCGAAGAGGTCGCAGCACACGAGCTCCGGCAGGGTTCGCCCGGTGGGAACGCAGAAAAGTGCATCCCCTTGTCCGAATGCGACGAGGCTTGTCCAGATGACGGGCCCATCGCCATTCACGAAAAGGCCACTTCCGTTGGCGGCCGCATTTTCCGCGAAGGTGCAGGATGTGATCTGCAACGGTGAGTTCCCCAGGAAGATTCCGGCGCCGTCCTTGGCAAGGTTGTCGTAGAAGATGCAGTGCTCGAGGGTGGCATCCGGGCATCCGACCATGTAGATGGCTCCCCCCGCTATGCCCGCCTGGTTGGACTCGAATCGGCAATGGCGGATGGCGGGCGAGGCCAGTCGAGCTGAGATGCCTCCCCCGTATCCGGCCTCTCCGTTCATGAAGGTGCACCCGACGATCTCGGGAGAGCCCTTGTCGATGAGGATTCCCCCGCCCTCGATGCAGTATCCGTTGTCGAAGACGCAGTGCCGGATGGTGGGCGAACTGTTCGAGATCCAGATTCCCGGTCCGCCCTCGATCCATCCGTTCTGGATGGTGATGTGTTCGACCACCGCCCCCGGTCCCTCTCCGGAAACGAATCGCAGCCCCCTCGCGTCGCGTCCCCGAGGAGGGTCGCTGCAGTCGATGATGCAAGTCGATGGATCCTCCGAAGTGGATTTGAGGGTGAGGTGCTTGCCATGGAAGTTCAGGTCCATGTTGCCCGGGCCGGTGAATACGCCGTCGGCCAGCAGCACCGTGCCCCCGGGCAGCACCGCGTCGATGGCCTGCTGTATGGTCGGGTAGACTCCCGTCCCGTCCGGGTAGACGACGATTTCGCCTGTGTCCACGTATTCGGCCATGATCTGGATGAGCAGGGTGTAGCCGTTGTTCTCGCAGCGATTCCAGCCGTCGTTCCACCAGTGATAGGTATCGCCCGTGGTCACATCGCGTACGCCTCGATGTCCTTCGGGCGATCCATACCCCGCGGAGAAGTATTCCCCGGGGGCGATGTAGATCTCCCAGGCGTCCAGGGGCAGAACGGTGTAGTCCCAGATGCCCTCGGGAGGCGGAAAAGTGCCGGTGAAGTCGGGAGTGCCCGGCTCGCCGGGAGGCGGACCGGGGCCGGGAAGGCCAGTCCAGATGTGCCAGTGCCAGTCGCCCTTCCAGTCCATGAACATGGCCGGAAAGGAGAGCTCGCGCAGTCTCAGCCAATGGCCCGAATCGTTGTGGATGGTCGCCACCACCTCCTGCCATGAGCTTCCGTTGCCCACGTGGGTGGCGTCCATGTCGAGAATGCCGGAGGTGTTGTGCTCGTAGTCCCAACGGAGCTCCCGTGGGATATCCATGGTAGCGGACGCCCCGGGCGGGAGTGCCACGATCTCGCCCCAGGTGGCGTCGGGAACAAGGAGAGACGAAATCAGCAGCGTCAACAGGCTCACGGGAAGACTACGCCGAGAGCGATCCTTCATGACCACCACCGTGTTCGAGTGTCTTCATCCCATCCTAGTAAAGCTGTTTCAAGCTGCTCCATGTGGTCGAGGCCGTCACCGTGTCATCGCACTCCACGGTATCGCCGCCGATGAGCAATCCGCAGTCGTTGCCGCCGGGCGCGCAGGGAGAGTCGTCCTGCAGGGTCAGATCGCCCGTGCCCAGTTCGCCGCAGTACTCGGGATCTAGGCTGAAGTTGCCGTCGGTGCCGAGTTGGTCAGAGATGGGCCCATCCCAGTCGCCGCCCGTGTTGCCGAAGATATCGCAGCAGACGAACTCGGGAACCGATCGGGGCACATCCGACCAGAGAGCCTCGGAGTTTCCGAAGCTGATGATGGTCATCCAGATGTCCGGACCAATCCCTTCCAGATAGATCCCGCTACCCTTGGGTGCCAGGTTTTCAGAGAGGGTACAATTGCTGATCATCATGGCGGTTTCGCCCAGGGCGATACCGCCACCGAAGCCATCGGAGGTATTCTGGTAGAAGATCGAGTGCTCGAGGGTCGCACCATCGCATTCGCCGAAGAGTGCACCCCCGCCGTAGTTGCCTGCGAGGTTGTGCTCGAATCGACAATAGGAAACCAGACCATCGGAGACCTCGAAGAAGAGTCCCCCTCCCGCCCACTCGGCGTAGTTTCCACGAAAGAGGCAGCCGATGATTTCCGGCGAGCCCTTCGATACGTAGATGCCCGCACCGAGAGCGGAGTATCCGTCCTCGAGGATACAATTGCGGATCGTCGGTGAGCTGTCCACGATGAGGATGCCCGCGCCGAATTCCTGAACGCCGCCGCGGATGGTGATGCCGTCCACGATGGCCGCCGGACCCTCGTTGCTGGTGAACAGGATACCGCCGGCGATAAGTCGACCATCGGGAATGGTCGGGCATTCGATGATGCAGATCTCCGGATTCTCCGATACGGAACGAAGAGTCAGATTCTTGCCGCCGAACTCGAGTCGGTAGTTCCCAGGTCCCTTGAAGAGGCCGTTGGCCAATCGCACGGTGCCGCCAGGAGTCACCGCGTCGATGGCCTGCTGGATGGTGGCGAAAGTGCCGCTGCCGTCAGGGAGCACGAGCAGATCGCTGGTGTCCATGAAGTCGCCACCCACCTGGATGAGGGCGGTTCGGTTCTCGTCGGCTTCGAGGGGAGTCCAGGAGTTTCCGTCCCACTCCCAGCTCAACGCCCCGGGAACGGCCGGCACTGCCCCCACGAGGAGGTCATACTCGACATAGCGGACCTGGATTCCGATAGCGAAGCATTCACCGGGAGCGATGCGAATTTCTTCTCCCAGCAAACTGATGATCGTGTACTCGTTGGGATCGCCGCCGGCGGTGAAAGTTCCGGTCCTGTCGGCGCTTTCAGGGGGACCGGGTTCCGCCCCGCAGAGGAGATTCCCGAAAAAGTACCAGTCGCCCGCCGACCGCGTGTCGACTCCGATGGGTAGAGACAATTCCTTCAGTTCGATCCACGAGCCGGTCTTGTTCTGGAATTCGCAAGCGAGGGCATGATATCCGGTATGGATCTCAGGCGCCTGGTTAAGAATTCCCGACGCATTTTCCTCATATGTCGTAGACTCCGCCTCTCGCGCTGGCATCGGGCCCTGAGGCATTGCCCTGCCAGGGTATGAATAGCAGTCCCACTGTCAGCATCGTCAAGAGTGACAGTTGTTTTCTCGGCCATCGCGAATTGCTCATCCTCCACCTCCGTCGGACATCGTGCTCGGCGAAATGAGTCGACTCGAAAAGGATCCTCCCCTATCAACACCTTCGGGTCTAGAATTATCTAGGCAGATCCGGTAAAATACGTTTTCAACGAAGTTTGAAGAGTTTTCCTCAGGGAGATTAGAATGTCGAGAGGTCTTCTTCTCGCGATCAGCGCCGCCCTGCTCGCGATTCTGCCCGCTTCATCCGCCACCATCCATGTTCCCGACGAGATCCCCTCCATCCAGGCCGGGATCATGGTGGCCGAGCCCGGCGACACCGTGCTCGTCGCCTGCGGCGAGTATCAGACCTGGATGATCAACATGGACGCCGGTATCACCCTACGCAGCGAGACGGGCGACCCCTCCTGCGTGATCATCGACGCCTGGAATCAGGGCAACGCCTTCGTCTGCTACGAACTCACGGGCGCCCCCACGGTCATCGAAGGGCTTACCATCACGGCCGGCGTCGCCAACGACGGCGGCGGCGCGACCATCTGGGGATGCGAAGACCTGACCTTCCGGGACTGCGTCTTCAAGGATAACTCCGCGCTGCTGGGTGGCGCCGTCGCCATCGACGATTCCGAGGTCCATTTCGTGGGCTGCACCTTCTGGAGCAACGCGGCCGAACTCGGCGGAGCCGTGGCCGACATCACCGGCGCGGCGGAGTTCGAGAACTGCACCTTCTACGGAAACAGCGGCCATTTCGGAGCGGCCGTCAGGCTTCACGAGGGCGATGACTATCGTTTCGAGGGATGCATCTTCATGCACAACACGGGCAGCGAGGTCATCCTGTGCGAATCGGCTCCCCAGATGGCGTGTTGTGATCTCTTCGGAAATCCCGACGGGAATTGGGTTGGCCCCCTGGCCGAACTCCTGGGCATGGACGGCAACATCGGCCTGGACCCCTTGTTCTGCTATCCCCAGTCGGGCGACTTCGGCCTCTGGGAAGGATCTCCCTGTGGTCCCCATTCGCCACCGAATCCGGATTGCGATCTCATCGGCGCCTGGCCGGTCAGCTGTCTCGGTCCGACTTCGGTGCCGGAGGTCCAGGAAAACACGCATTGGGGTGATCTCAAGCGGCGCTTCTATTGATCCCGAACACGCCCTCGCCTATGCTCGAATCCCCAAGTGGAAGGAGCGATGGTGAGACCCAAGCTGCGATTTCTCGACGACGCCATGATCGAGCGAATCCTCGGCGAGGCGAGGGACATCCTCGCGAAACTGGGGATGGCCATTCACAATGACGAGGTGACCGAGCTCCTCGGCGACCACGGTGCCCATGTGGATGCGTCGGCCGGGCGCGTGCGATTCCCCGGCGAGCTCATCGATCGGGCCCTGGGCACGGCCGCTTCCTCATTCGAGCTCTACGACGGTCTCGGGCGGCGCACCCATGACATGTGCGGCGACCAGGTGCATTTCACGCCGGGCTCCGCGGCCATCAATCTGCTCGATTTCGAGAGCGGCAAGATCCGCAAGCCCGACAGCTCCGACTACGTGCGCCACGTGAAGCTCGTGGAGGCCCTGGACAACATCGCCGCCCAGAGCACGGCCTTCATTCCCGCCGACGTGCACGAGGGGATCTCCGACAGCTATCGTCTCTTCCTCAGCCTTCTCTATGGCGAGAAGCCCGTGGTCACCGGCGCCTTCACCATCGAGTCCTTCGAGCTGATGAAGAACCTGCAGGTGGCCGTGCGCGGCTCCGAGGAGGCGCTTGCCAGCCAGCCCCTCACGGTCTTCTCCTGCTGTCCCACGGCCCCGCTCAAGTGGAGCGAGGTGACCTCGCAGAATCTCATCGACTGCGCGCGGGCCGGCATCCCGGTGGAATACATCTCCATGCCTCTCTCGGGCTTCATGGCTCCCATCACCCTGGTGGGTTCCATCGTGCAGCACACGGCCGAAACGCTCAGCGGCATCGTCATCAGCCAGTTGGCCGCTCCGGGATGTCCCGCCCTCTACGGCGGATCGCCGGCCGCTTTCGACATACGCTACGAGACGACGCCCATGGGCGCCGTGGAAACCCAGATGATCGACTGCGCCTACTCGGAGATCGGCAAGCATCTCGGACTGCCCACCCAGGCCTACATCGGACTCAGCGACGCCAAGGACCTGGACGCCCAGGCCGGCCTGGAAAGCTCCATGGGCGTGACCCTGGCCGCGCTCTCGGGCGTGAACAGCATCTCGGGGCCGGGCATGCTCGACTTCGAAAGCTGTCAGAGCCTGGAGAAGCTCGTGGTCGACAACGAGATCGCGGGGCTGGCCCTGCGCATGATCCGCGGCGTGGAGCCGAAAGAGGATTTCCCAGCCCTGCCGCGATTCGAGGAGATGCTCCAGGAAGGTCATCTGCTCATCTCCGAGCACACCATGAAGTACATGCGTGAGGAACACTACTGGCCAGGCCCCTCCATCGTGCGCGCCAATCTCTCGCGCTGGAAGGAAGAGGGATCGCTCACCCTGGGCGAGCGCGCCCACGCCGATGTGGAGGCGAAGGTGGCGGACTGGCAGCCCACGGACCTGCCGGATGAGACCAAGAAGGAACTCATCGACCTCATGGAGGCCGAGGCCCGACGTCACGGCATGGACAAGCTTCCGGAGCGTGAACCTTGGGGGTAGTGCTCAACTGGCAAGGCGAGGAACTCTGCCCGAGCATCGATGAACTGCTGCGGGCCCAGGGCGTGGATCCCGCGCATCCGTCGGCGAGTTCCTTTCGCGGACTGGCTGAAGAGGCCCTGGCTTTGTTTCGCGGCTGCGCCGAAGGACGGGGACTCTACAGAGAGATCTCTCGTGACGACTTCGAGTCGATCTATCCGGGGGAGGGGAAGAACGCGGAGGCCAGTCCCCTCGCGGAAATCTTCCCGCGATCCACGAGCCTGGCCCTCTTCGCCTTGACCCTGGGAAGCGTAGTAAGCGAGAAGATCGATGAGCTTTTCGGCCGCCGCGAGTTCCCCCTGGGCTCCATGCTGGACAGCGCGGCTTCGGAGGCGGCGGAGATCGCGGCGATGCGGCTCGAGAAGGAGGCCCGCGAAAGTTGGAGAGCGAAAGGCATCCTCGACGAGGATGATCGTTGCCTGCGCTACTCTCCCGGTTACTGCGGATGGCATGTGAGCGGCCAGGGCAGGCTCTTCGAGGCCCTGGATCCGGGCAAGGTGGGCATCACCCTTCGTCCTAGTTCTCTCATGGAGCCGCTCAAATCGATTTCCGGCGTCATCGTGGGAGGAGAGGCGTCCATTCACGAGTTCGACGACGACTATCTTTTCTGCGTGGACTGCGAATCGAGGGAGTGCAGGGACCGCATTCTCGGTCTGAAACAAGGAGACTAGCATGACGAACATGGAGGAGATCGCCCAGGCCCTGGAGCAGGGAAACGCTGCCGATGTCGCCGCGGGCGTTCAGCGGCAGCTGGACGATGGCATCGAGGCGAAGACCATTCTCGACGAGGCCCTCGTCGCCGGCATGGCCGTGGTCGGCGAGCAGTTCCGCCGACACGAGATCTTCCTGCCCAACGTACTCCTGGCAGCCAAGGCCATGTATGCCGGTCTCGATCTGCTGACTCCCCTGCTCGAAGCGGGGGACATTCCCCATCGCGGGTCGGCGGTCATAGGTACCGTACGGGGCGACCTGCACGACATCGGCAAGAATCTGGTGGGCATCATGCTTCGAGGCGCTGGCTTCGAGGTCATCGACCTGGGCAACGATGTCGCGCCGGAAACTTTCGTCGACACAGCGGTGGAGAGGGACGCCCGGGTCATCGGCATGAGCGCACTGCTCACCACCACCATGCCGGCCATGGGCGAGGTGGTGCGAATCCTGGAGGAGCGTGGACTGAAGGGGAAGATCCGCACCATCGTGGGAGGAGCCCCGGTGTCGGGGGAGTTCGCCGACGAGATCGGCGCCGACGCCTATGCCTTCGACGGCGTCAGCGCCGTGGATCGCGTAGGCGCCCTCATGGAGGCCGACTCGTGAAGCCTCCCCTGCTCGACAGGATCGCTCGAGGGGACATTCTCGTGGCCGACGGCGCCATGGGCTCGCTGCTCATGGCGCGGGGCCTCAGGAGCGGGGACCCGCCCGAGGAGTGGAATCTCTCGCGCCCGGAACAGCTTGAGGAGGTGGCTCGCCTCTACTTCGAGGCCGGCGCCGATCTGGTGCAGACCAACAGTTTCGGCGGCTCGCCCATCAAGCTCGCCGAGTACGGACTCGATGATCGCTGTGAAGAGATCAATCGACGGGCGGCGGAAATCGCGAGCGGCGTGGTCGGCGACCGAGCCTACGTGTCCGCCTCCGTGGGACCCTGCGGAAAGCTCCTCGCCCCCTACGGCGAAGCCGACCCCGAGGAAGTGGAAGAGGGATTCCATCGCCAGGTGGCGGCCCTGGCCTCCGGCGGCGCGGAACTCATCTGCGTGGAAACCATGACCGACCTCGCCGAGGCGAGGCTCGCCATCTCTGCCGCCAAAAGCGCGGCCCCGGACCTTCCGGTCCTGGCCACCATGACCTTCGACTTCACGCCGCGAGGCTTCTTCACCATCATGGGGCAGGACGTCTCCATGGCCGCCGAGGGGCTGTCGGAAGCCGGTGCGGATCTCGTCGGATCCAATTGCGGGAATGGGGCCGAGCGAATGCTGGAAGTCGCCCGTGCGTTCCGGGAGGCCTGCGAACTTCCTCTCATCTTCCAGGCCAACGCCGGGCTTCCCGAACTCGAAGGTGGCAAGGTCGTCTATCGGGAAACACCGGAGTTCATGGCGAAACTGGCCAGTGACATGATCCACGCCGGCGCTCAGATCGTCGGAGGCTGCTGCGGTACGGGTCCCGATCACATTCGCGCTTTCCGGGCGGCGGTCGATACGCTGGAAAAGCCCTGATTCGAACACAATCTCAGTCAAATTACGGGATTAGAGATGATGCGATTTTTCGCAACGGTTTTCCTTGACGTATGTCGCCGCTTGCTCTTCCCTTGATCCGAATGCGAGGCGACGACAGTCAACTCGAGCTCCTTTCGAGGGGCGCAACTGCATCCTGATCAGGTGCTATCTGGCCTTGGGCCAATTCGGAGGAGAGAACCATGAAAAAATCCTGCTTGCCATGGTGATTTTGACTTTCACGGTCGGAATGGCCAGCGCGCAGTTCGCCGCGGGCACCAAGGGCATTGGTGGAACCGTGAACTACTACAAGAACATGACTGAGGACGCCGAAGACTCACAGATCACCATTGCTCCGAGTGGCGGCTATTTCTTCATGGACAACCTGATGGTCTACGCGGGACTCAACTACACCAAGTACACCATCGATTCGGACAATGACATGAGCACCACCGGGTTCGCCGGTGGCGTCAAGTACTTCATCAACTATCTCTACGTGGGTGCCGGATACGACTACTCGAAGATGTCCGACTCAAGCGACACCGAGTACGACGCCATGACCGCGCTGATCTTCGAAGGCGGCTACCTCTACCCAATCACGGACTACTTCTTCCTGGATCTCGGCGTGGACTACTACTTCGGCCTGACCGAGCTCGGTGTGGACCCCGACACCTACAAGATGAAGGGATTGAATGCCGGATTCGGCTTCGCGACCTTCTTCTAGAACCCTGTTTCGATTCAAGAAATGCCTCCTTCGGATAACCGGGGGAGGCTTTTTCAGAAGTTCACTTATGGCAGACCGGACGATGAGGTATAATAGGGCAATTGACCCCGGAAACTCGGAAGCTATGCCTCGCACGATCCTCGTCATCCTGCTTCTTGCACTGCCCGCGCTGCTCTCGGCGCAGTTGCTCATCAATGAGGTCCAGTCCTCGAACCTGGAGACCTATCGGGACGAGGACGGTGACTTCGAGGATTGGATCGAGCTCATCAACGCCGGCGCCGATACGGTGAACCTCGGCGGATGGTGGCTTTCCGACGACACCGGCGATCCCTATCGCTGGAGCTTCCCGGATCTCCCCCTGCCACCCGATTCCATGCTCCTGGTCATGGCATCCGGAAAGGATCGATTACTCTGGGTCCCCCATTGGGAGACCGAGATCGACCGCGGGGCAATGTGGCGCTACTTCGAGGGACTCGAGGCCCCACCGGAAGGCTGGATGCTTCCCGAGTTCAGCGACACCACCTGGTCGGAAGGTCCCAGCGGATTCGGCAACGGTGACGGAGACGACGCCACCTTCATCAACGCCGATGCCATCACCTGCTATGTGCGTTGCTGGTTCGGCGTCGAGGATCTGCATCACGTCGTGGCCCTGCTCATGCACGTGGACTACGACGACGGCTATGTGGCCTATCTCAACGGCGTGGAGGTCGCACGACGGAACCTGGGCTATCCGGGAGAGGAACTCTTCTTCGATACCACCTGCGACCTCGAGCATGAGGCCGGGCTCTATCGAGGACTGTGGCCCGATTTTCAACTCTTCCCGGATCCGGTTTCACTGCTCCAGGCAGACGAGAACCTGCTCGCTCTGGAAGTTCACAACGAGGAACCCTGGAACGACATGAGTCTGATCCCCTTCCTCACTCTCGGCCTCAGCGAATCGCCGATGGATCCCAAGGGACTCTCGGCGGACCTCACCGACTTCCTGCCATTCCTGCACACCGATTTCGCCATCGACTCGGATGGGGAATCCATTCTCCTTACCCGACCCAATGGAGCTCTCGAGGACAGGGTCGACCTGCCCGCCCTGCCTATTGACTATTCCTACGGACGCTTTCCGGACGGCGCGGAGGACTGGCTCATCTTTCCGGAACCGACACCGAAGCGGCCCAACGATGGAAACGGCGCGCCGGAGATCGCCGCGGCTCCCGAGTTTTCGGCCGAAAGCGGATACTATTCGGACGAGCTCTATGTCTGGCTCACGAGCCCTTCGCCCGATGCGGTGATCTACTACACCCACGACAGCACCGTGCCCACGGACTCATCCCTTCTCTACCAGCATGCCATCTACCTGAGCGGAAACAAGGCGGTGAGGGCCAGGGCTTTCGAGGAGGGAAAGCTGCCCAGCCCCATCGTGTCCAAGAGTTACATTTTCGACGAGCCCAGCGTCTTGCCCATGGTCTCGCTAATCAGCGACAAGGTGAACATCTGGGACGAGGTCGAGGGCTTCTATGTACTCGGCGATGAGTACGATCCCGAATGGCCCTTCTTCGGCGCGAACTTCTGGGAGGACTGGGAGAAGCCATTCCATCTGGACTACGTGCTGCCGGATGGAACCCTGGGTTTCGGAATGGAGCTGGGGCTGAAGATCCACGGGGGTTACTCACGGGCCTTCTCGCAGAAATCGTTGCGCCTGATTCCCAGGGGAGGCTATGGACAACCGACCATCGACTATCCCCTCTTCGAAGAGCGTGAGCTATCCAGCTTCAAACGGCTCATCCTGCGCAATTCCGGAAACGAATGGCCGGGCACCGTGATGCGCGACGCCCTCGCCCAGCGAATCACGGATGTGGCGGGTCTGGAGCGACAGGCCTCAACGCCCGTGCGGGTCTACATGAACGCTCTCTACTGGGGCATCTACAATCTCCGTGAAAGGCTGGACCGGTTCTACCTGGCCGATCATTTCGGGGTGGATCCCGACAATCTCGACATCATCGAGTTCCGCGACGAGGTCCAGGAAGGCAACGCCGACGACTACCTGGCCATGCTGGATTACATCGAGGCCAACAGCCTGGCCGATTCTGCACACTTCGAGTACGTGAAGAGCCAGATGGACGTGGACAACTACGCCGCCTACTGCATCTTCGAAATCTACCTGGGCAACACGGACTGGCCGGGCGGCAACATCAAGTTCTGGCGAACGCGCGAACCCGTGAGTCGCTGGCGATGGCTCCTCTACGATCTGGACGTGTGTCTCGGATTCTGGGAGGACTACCAGTTCGACACCCTATCCTGGGCCACCGACGCCAACGGCTGGGGCGAGCAGAACCAGCCCTGGGCCACCTTCCTCCTGAGGAACCTGCTCAGAAACACGGATTGGCGAAAGCGCTTCGTGAATCGATACGCCGACTACCTGAACAGCGTGCTCCGGCCCGAGCACTTCGGTGCTCTCATGGACAGCCTCACCTTCCGCATCGAGCCCGAGATTCCACTTCATATGGAACGCTGGGACCGGGACACCCAGTACTGGCATGACCAGCTCGCCGTGGTCGCCGAGTTCATCCAGGAGCGACCCGCCTGGGCCCGCGAGCATCTGCGCGAGAAGTTCAGCCTGGGCGATGACTGGCGCTTGACTCTTGCAATGGATCCCCCGGGCGCGGGATCCATCGAGCTGGAGGGCATCGAGGTCGACACCCTCTGGAGCGGGGACTATTTCCTCGGTACGACCGTCCGGCTCGAGGCCCGGGCCGCCCCCGGATTCCGTTTCGCCGGATGGTCCGACCCGGCTCTCGAGGACAGTCTCGCGCTGGTCTGGGCTCTGGGCGACAGCAGCCTCACCGCACATTTCGAACTCGACGCGCCTTCGCGCATGGTCATCAACGAGATCAACTATCACGGCCCCGACTCGGGAGATCCGGGCGATTGGATCGAGATCCACAATCCCACGCCGGTCGATGTTCATGTGGACGGCTGGGCCCTGAAGGACGGAGACGACCTTCACGTCTTCACCCTTCCTGAAGAGACCGTCATAAATTCGGGCAGCTATCTGATCTTCTGCGAAGACCTGGCGCTATTCACCGAGGCCTTTCCCGATCTGAGCAATGTCTTCGGCGATCTGGGTTTCGGCTTCAGCGGCAACGGCGAGGCCGTCAGGCTCTTCGACGCGAGCGGCAATCTGGTGGACCGCGTCGATTACGAGGACGGTCCCCCCTGGCCGCCCCTGGCCGACGGCTTCGGCCCCACCCTGGAACTCATCCACCCCGAGCTCGACAACTCCCTGCCGGAAAGCTGGGCCTCCTCGGTCGCCCCCCTGGGAACACCGGGCGAACGCAACAGCGCCTTCGACGCGGTGGGCGTCGATTCCGAAGCGCCGAGCGTCTTCGAGTTCGAGGCCCCCTGGCCCAACCCCTTCAATCCATCGGTCGCGCTTCGCTTCGCCCTGCCCGAGGCGGGACGGGTGAGGCTGGATATCTTCGACCTGCAGGGAAGACGTTTGGAGACCCTGCTCGACGGCCATCACGACAGTGGACGGCATGAGGTCCGCTGGGATGCCGAGGGACGAGCCAGCGGGGTCTATTTCGCAAGACTCCAGGCCGGGGATCAAAGCCTGAGCCACAAACTACTGCTGCTCAAGTAGTTCAACATAATTCGTCCAAATGTAATCCCGCTCACGAAGCCAATGGCCACAATGTTGGCGTCAATTCGATGAAATCTTAGACTTGTATCCAGAAGTCGACAGATAACCGTCATCGAAAGGACGCATCATGAACACGGCAATCAGAAATCTCATTCTCGGCCTGGCCCTCTTCGCCGCCGTCGGCGCTTCGGCCCAGATCAGCAACGGCGAATTCGACCTGGGAAACACCGACTGGACCCTCTCCGCGCCTCCCACCTGGACCATCGGCGCGCAGGCGGCCGGCGGTAATCCCGGCGCCTATGGCCACATCCAGAGCCCCTGGAGCGACAGCGCGGGCATCGCCTGTTTCGAGCAGGATTTCCAGTGCGGCGTGGACGATCCCACCGGCATGAGCAACTGCCTGATCACCTTCGACTACTTCCTGCACATCATCGACGCCACTCCGGGAACGGGCCGGGTGGTCGTGATGATCGACGGCAACGTCGAGTACGTGTCGCCCGCGGGCATGGATTGGATCGACTGGACCACCATCACCCTGCTGGTGCCCTGCGGTTACCACCGTATCTCGCTCTGCCTCGAGGTGGATCCCCAGAACAACGGCTGGGAGGCCGGCTTCGACAACGTCTATGCCGAGTGCGACGACAGCACCCCCGCCGACAGCAGTGACTGGAGCACCGTGAAGAGTCTGTACTAGCACAAGCCATCGCTCCATGGACCCGCCCCCTCATGGTGGGCGGGTTTTTTCTTACCCAAATCTATCTCTGCGAAATGCAGACTCCAGGATCCTTTTTTCTCTTATCCCATTCCAAGTTGATCGACCGATTTCGGAGTGCCATAATTTCTATCTGTGGGTGTTAAATCGTGATCGAAGCGTGGAGGAAATGACATGAGAAAACTTGCCGTCGTCCTGTTGAGCCTGACGATTCTAGGTCCGGCGCAGGCCCTGATCACCCAGTACAGCAGTCAGGCCTTGTTCGAGGCGGATCTGGCTGCCCTGGGAATCACGCCCATCCACGAGGGTTTCGAGGATGATGGAGCCTGGGGGCATGTTCGAAGCCCCTACACGGCCTACACGGTCTACAACCAGGGCATCACCTGGACAGCCAATAACGTGAACTCGGGAGTCACCACGGGAACGGGTCCGGTTCGAACAGGAATATACGGATTCTTCGAACTGCCCCATGGAGACTGGAACGCCGGTATCAGCGACGGCTGGATCATGACCGGCGACGAACTCATCTACGGCGCCGGCGGCTGGCTGGAAACCAACACCTACGGAGCCCGAGTGAACCTGATCCTAGACGGAAGCACCGTGGTGGATTTCGAGGACAGGCCCCTGGACTACGCGCATCAGTTCTACGGCGTCATCGACACCGACGGCTTCCACAGCGTCGAGATCACCGAGACCGAGGCCCTCCCCGGTGACGAGTGGTACTATGTCTTCTCCGATGACTTCTACTTCGGCATGCCCTCCTCCACCTCCGCGCCCGAGAGCGCCGGAAGCGCGCTGGCGTCGATTCTGCACCCGAACAGTCCCAACCCCTTCAATCCATCCACGCGACTTCGCTTCGAACTGCCACGCTCTTCCTCCGCCACGCTGTCCATCTTCGACTCCCGTGGCCGCAAGGTGAGGACCCTGCTCGACGCGGCTACCATGGATGCCGGCAGCCACGAGTTCGCCTGGGATGGACGGGACGACAGGGGAAGCAGTTTACCCAGCGGTCTCTATCTGTATCGTCTCGTCACGGCGGACGAGGTGCTCACGCGAAGGATGACGCTTCTCAAATAGAAGTCGCCGGGGGCGCCGACGTCTCGCTTCGACTTGAATCCCAACGCGCAAAGGGTCATTCTGAGCCCGATTACGTTTCTTCGGGAGGGAATGATGCGCGTATCGGGAAACACCTCAATCGTGCTGCTCACTGCAATTATTCTACTGCTTAGCTCACCGACCCTGGCACTATTCGAACCCACGACTCCCGAGGCGGCCGGCGTTCCGACGGAGGCCATCGTCCAGGCCAAGGCGCTCTGCGAGGAGGCGGGATCGGCGGCCCTGCTCGTTCTACACGACGGGAAGACCCTGCTCTCCTGGGGCGAGGTGGACCGGGAATACTGGATCCATTCCATCCGGAAATCCATGCTGAACTCACTGCTCGGCCGGGCCGTCGAGGCGGGAGAGATCGACCTGGACGCCACCCTCGCCGAACTCGGCCTCGATGATATCGAACCTGCGCTCACCGACGACGAGAAACTCGCCACCGTTCGGCAGCTCCTGAAATCTCGTTCGGGCATCTATCATGAAGCGGCAGGAGAAGCCGCGTCCATGATCAGCACGAGACCGTCGCGGGGCAGCCACTCCCCCGGCGAGGAGTTCTACTACAACAACTGGGACTTCAACGCCCTCGGGGTCATCTACGAGAAGAAGACCGGCCGGAAGATTTTCGAAGCCTTCGCGGAGGAAATCGCACGCCCCTTGGGCATGGAGCACTTCGATGCCGAGGATGGCCTCTATCACTTCGAGAAGGAGAAGTCCGACCATCCCGCCTATCACATGCGCATGAGCGCGCGGGACATGGCCCGCTACGGCCAGCTCTATCTGCAGGGCGGCATGTGGGAAGGCGAGCAAATCGTGCCCGCAGCCTGGATCGCCGAGAGCGTGCGTTCCTACTCGGTACTCAGCGAGGAGTGGGGCATCCACTACGGACAACTCTGGTACGTGATTCCCGAGGACGATCCCGCCGGCGGTCCCTGGTTCTTCCACACGGGTGCGGGCGTGCACATGCTGGCCGTGATACCCGGACGGGACCTGGTCATCGTCCACCGAGTGGATACCGACAAGGAACCCATCACCTTCAATCAGCAGTATCTCTACGCCTTGATGGACATCATACTCGGACCCCCCGTTCCCCAATAGAGCCCTACGTTAAGGAGCGACCATGCAGGAACTCAAACCCAGCGGCCGGTACCTCAGCAAGCTCATTCTCATCTACAGCATCATCGCCGTGCTCATTCTCATCTTCGCCTTCGCCCTCGGAGGACTCATCGCCCTGGACGAGCCCAAGGGCGGTGCCATCTTCACGAGCATCTTCGGCGCGGGGGCGGCCCTGTTCTGGGTGGGGGCTATCCTGCTGCTCGGCCCCTATTGCCGGAGCCTGCGCTACGAGATCCACGACGACGAGGTGATCGTGCATGTGGGAATCATCACCAAGTCGGTGAAGCATGTGCCCTTCCGCACGGTGACGAACATCAAGATCAATCGGGGCCTCTTCGACCGCTACCTATTCAATATCGGCAGCCTGAACATCCAGACCGCCGGGATGAGCGGTTCCACGGGAGCCGAGGAGAGCCTGGTGGGCTTGGAGAACGTGCACGAGATCTACGATCTCGTAGCGGCGCGACTGCGCAAGTTCCGCGGAGCCATGAGCCCCGACGCCGCCGGCAGCGAGGGCGTGCCCGCCCTCTCCGGTGAGAGCGGTCTGGAAGAAATCCTCGATGAACTCAAGGGCATCCGGAGCGCATTGGAGAAATAGAAGACCCGGCGCATGGCGCCGGGTCTTCATCAAGAATGAGATCTAGTACAGCGATTTGACCTCTCCCCAGTTGGTGATCGCTGAGGACGAGGTGCCACACTCGGCTCCGAAAGCACCGATGTTCGAGGCGCAACCGTTGTTCCCCAGGGCACAGGGAGAATCTTCCTGTAGCCGGAAGTCCCAGGTCCCCAGGTTGCCGCAGAACTCGGGATCCGCGTGCAAGTTGCCGTCACTCGACTCCATGCCGGCGAGGGGACCGACCCAGTCGCCCTCCACATTGCCGAAGATGTCGGTGCAGGCGATGTCGGGTTGGCCTCCTCCATACCAGGCGAAAGCAGCTCCATCATTGGCGAAGGCGATGATGTCGAACCAGAAACGCACGGGATGGCTCGACCAGACGTTTCCACCTTCGGTTGCGCTGTTTTCGCTCAAGGTGGAGTA
>CAYPGS010000025.1:0-52847 GCA_964410395.1 uncultured bacterium | reverse complement strand
TCCTGGATCGGAAGTCTACACCATGACCGTTTACACAGTTTAAATTACACTCTCAGACCTGAGCGTGCTGATCGGGAAACCTAAATGCGGTTCCTTGGAATCAATACTCAAAACTCCATACATGGCCGACTTGGATGATCCACGACGGAGCCTCTAGTCCCACCCACTCATCATGCCAGGTGTCTCCCAATCCATAGGGATCACTGCCCGTGTAGACAGACTCCCCATGCTCATCAGACAACCTGTACTCAAATGTAATCTGTGTGTTGCCGTGGTGGGCTCCGAACATGAGGTAGGTGTTCATGGGATACTCACAGGTTAAGCTCCAGTCAGAGCAATAGAGACAGTCAAGGGCGTCACCTGTCCGCCCGCTGCCGATGTAGTTCCTCCAGAAGCAGCCCAAAAAGAACCGTTCCTTTTTCACTCCCCTCGGGGTGTCGACACTATGGCTGAAGACTAAGCGAGGGCCGAGTCCATACGAATAGAATGTCCCCCGATTCGGCATGAACCCATAGGACTCAAGATCATCGTAGGGTGAGTTCGTTTTAAACTCAATTACCGATATTATCCCCACGATTTCGAAACCTGGAAAAGGTGACCAAGCGCAGCCCCAGCTCATACCGATGGGAATCGACATGCTCCAATCAAAAGAGATTTCGCCTTTGACATTATCCACCGTGGAGGTCGAGGCAACGGAATTGCTCGCAAGGGGGGTAAGCAATGCGATTCCCAGTACTATGAGTATTGCCAGATTCATTCGACAACCTACCTGCAGTCTGAAAGAACAGATCCTCTCACCTGCATCAGTTTGAATCCAGATTTCACAACAGGAGCTTCATGCCGTTGCTTCAACTGCGCTGCATTGGATGCAACAACGAGGCTAGTTCGGGAAGAAGTAGGGAGCACTTTCGCTTACTGAACGCTTCTCTCCCGTTTTCCAGTCGATGATGTTATAGCCACCCACGTCATTGGGAAACTTGAAGTACCGTACGCCGTCCGCATAGAGTAGCTCTTTAGCGTCACCGATTTCCGAGAACACCTTCATGGTATGAAAGAGAACTGTCTCGGACGTCCAGTCCACACGTATCGTCTTCGTGACCCAGCCTTCAAGCTTAACTTCACAAACTCGACCATATTCAATATTCATGAGAGAAGTAAAATCACCTTTGAAATCCGCGTTGGCTGGGGTTGCAACAAGACTGAAGCCAATCACGAACACTGCGATTGATATGAACAGTAGATTCTTCATCATCCACCTCCAGTTCCCTGTAGATTGAGGATTGCTATAGGCTCATACCACAATGCTTGCAGACGACTGCTTCCTTTCGGACGAGTTCAGCGCAGAAGGGGCATTTCTTCATCTCGCCGGACTGTATGTTCCGTTTCTCAACTTCTTCGGTATCCTTTGCAACTACTAACGCGAGGATGATCCCCAGTGGCCCCAGCAAGACACCCACTAAGAACCATCCACATCCGCTCCTACCTTTGTTCGTTCCAATGATTGCTGCAATGATTCCACATACAAGCCAAATCACTAAAAACTCCAACAGATCCCCTCCTTGCGTTGTACTACTGAATCGGCACAATGAGATGAAATCACTGCGGCCTCACAACAGAATAATCCAGCAAGGGGGTGCCTTGTCAAGTGGTGGGGCGGAAAGCAAGCTCGGCAGAGATGGACTACATCATGGCCATACAGACTTAGCTGTATCCGCCTTCTGCAAGACCCTTCTACATTTCGCCACTCCAACTCAACTATAGACCTTAGATAATCAGTTTTAGATGATAATAGTCCATATATGGCCCGCATGTCTTTTAGCTGTGAGAGTATTAGGGATTCCCTCTAGGTCTAGAATTAACAAGTCGCTTCAGCACATCTCGCATGATGAGCCAATCCAATGTCAGCTCCCTCAGCGGATCGTGGACAGGTGCCCCGAAAGATCCAGACGCATGCCCGGCAGCCAGAGCAGCGTTTCCCCCTTCTCGTCGATGAGTATGCTGAGCGGCAGCTGCTGCTCGAGATTCTTCACGCCGAATCGGCGCTCCGCTTCGCCCGGGCTGAGAATCCAGGCTCGCTTGTGGGGCCTGTGCCCCTTCTCCCGAATCATCACGGGAATCATCGCCAGGTCCTCGGGAGTGCCCAGAGACTCGAGATGGCGGATGGTCGGTTCGTGCTGAGCGAGCCCCAGGATGAGCAGCTTGGCCTTGCCGGGAGCGAAGCGGCTCAGGGCCCGACTCTCGCCGCGGCGCTTCAGGTAGAGTTTTCGGGAGGCGTCGTACTCGCGGCGCACCAGGTCGTCCCCTTCGAGTTCGGCCAGGGGAATGCCGAAGTCCACGGAGAAGCGCAGGCTGTCGCCCGAGGCTAGGGAGAAGTCGCTGGATACGAATCGCGGCTCGCCTCGGCCGTTGCGAAGTCCCGCGAAGATCCACCAGTCCCCGGCGGGGAGTTCCCAGTCCACCAGGCCCCCGCCTTCGGAGATCTGTCCCGTGTACCAGGGCTCGAAGTGGCCGTCGGTGAATCGGCTGAGGTTGGTCTGGCGCCAGGTCTCGATCTTGTCGAAGCGCGCGCCGCCGGCGAAGTAGTCCACGGCCAGGTAGGCTTCGGGGCTGGAGGCGATCTCCTCCTCGTCCTCTTCCAGCGGGAAAGGCAGGAGGGTGCGCCAGGCGCCGTCCCAGACGTCCACGCCCTGCAGACCGCGCTCCACCCGGGCCGGCCAACCGTGCCTGCGCAGCAGACCGGCCAGACAGACCCGGGCCGAGATCTGATCGGCCCAACCCGAACGCCAGGTCTGTGCGGGCGTGGCGACCTGTCCGCCCCGGGTATCCTCGGCCTTCTGGACATGCTCGCGGAATCGCGCGAGCAGATCCTCGGGAGAGGTGTCCCCGAAGCCGGGCAGGCCGGTCCACCAGTCCATGGTTCCCGCCTGGAAAAGAATGCGCGGCGACAGCACGAATTCGTCGAAGAGGGTGTCGGCCAGACTCGTGGTCTCGGCGAAGGGCAGAATCTCGTCGAGGATGTCCTCCAGAGCCACCAGATCGATCTCGTAGAAATCCTTCACGTCCATCTGCAGGGTGAGTTCGAGGGCCAGGGACTGATGCTCGCAGCAGAGGGCGGTGACGGCTTCGGCCCATTCCCCCTGGGCGGCCCCCGCCTCCTCGAGCTTCGCCATCAGGGCCTCGGTCTCGGGATGCTCCTCGGCCAGCTTCCGCCAGGCCTCTCCGATCTCGGCCCGGCCCGCGCGTTCGGCGTCGCGCTCGGACAGTCGCTGGCGATGGGCGATCCAGGCCGGGTCGTCCTTGCCCCGCTCGCAACCGCCGGCGGCGGCGCCTTCGGGTTCCGGATAGCGAAGCCACACCGGACCGTCGAGGAGGAAGTGTCCCTGCTTGAGATGGAGTTCGGTGGTCTTGCCCGGCTCGATGCGGGCCAGACCCGTCCAGACTCGTCCGGCCACTTCCGAGGTGACGAGGAAGTCCCCGGGACCCAGAGCGATGGCGTCGCCGATACGCGTGCGGCCGAGCACCATGGGTGCGCCGAAGTTGAAGACGTGGACCCAGGCCCAGGGAGGCTCGGCCTCGAGCTCGTCGCCGGGGCCCTTCACGACCAGCCATCCGGCTTCGGTGTAGACGTCGCAGCTATTGAGCACCGTGGACCCGCCGGTCTGGCGGTAGAGAAAACTCTGCAAGGCTTCGGGCACCGGCGCCTCGCCGTATCCGATGGACAGCACCAGGCCAGCCCGCCTGGCCGTGCCCGTGAACCAGGCCTGATCCAGGCAGGCGTCGGGTTCGCAGGCGCCGAGATAGTGCCAGCCGTCTTCGCCCAGCACCTCCACCCAGGCGTGGTTGTTGTCGCCGGTGGTCCAGAAGGGCGTGTAGCACTGGCGCGCGGGCAGTCCCACGCTGCGCAGAGCGCAGACCAGCAGGATGGTCTCCTCCTCGCAGCGGCCGATACCGCGCTTCATGGTGGTGAGCGGAGGCTGGTCTCTTCGAGACGAAGGTTTGAAGGTGGCCCACTCGCGGCAAAATCGGTTCACCTCGAGGGCCGCTTCGTTGTCGTCCAGTCCGGCCACACGCTCGACGAGCAGGCTCCGTAGTTCAGGACGCCAGCGTGAGGGCGGCTCCTGGCTCACCCGATGGGGAAGCACGAAGGCGTGGAAGGTGAAGTCGTCGGTGCCGGGACGGCGGGCCTCAAGGGCCAGCTTCACGTTTTCGATGAGCATGTCCGCCGGCCATGAGCCGAGGTCCGAGGAGGGAAGCCAGGCCAGCAGGAACTCCATGGCATGGCTTTCGTCGACGGGCGCGCGGGCGAGCCAATCCCTCAAGAGTTCGGATTGGTAGTGTCGCGAGAGGTTTTCCTCGACGAGCGCAGAGGTCTCCGCGTCGGGTGGCCAGATCCAGTCGGCATGAGCGGGCATGGCGAATATCAGGAGAAAAAGGGAAAGCAGAAGGCGGCGCATGTTCACCTCACAGAGCTAGGCGAACAATGTAGCACAGCGAAGCGTGAGGGGCAGGATTATCCGAGAGGGGAAGGATCTGCCGTGCGGACCACGACAGTCCGTTCTGTTTACTTCATTCCTTTCGTGATGAACTCCATGATGCGATCGGCCTCGTCCTCGAGGGCGTAGTCGTTTTCACTCAAAACCCAGTTCGTGGCGGCCTCGTCGAGCAGGGCGAAAATACTCTTGGCGGCGAACCAGGAGTCGAGATCCTTGCGATACATTCCGCGACCCTTGCCCTCCTCCAGGATCTCCTGGATGCCCTTGAGGTAGTCGCGAAGTTCCGCACGACTGGTCTCTTTCATGAAGTGCGCGGAGTGGCGCATCTCAACCTGGAACACCGTGGCGAGCTGTCGATCCTTCCCGATGTTCTGCAGGTGGAGTCGCAACACGTAGAGCAAGCGCTCCTGGGGATCGTCTATCTCGCGCACGTCCTTCTCACCGCTTGCAACGAAGCTCTTCATGCTCTCATTGAAGATCGCGGCGAGGAGTTGCTCCTTGCTTTCGAAATAGAGGTAGACCGTACCGTCGGCCACCTTCGCGGCGCGAGCGATGTCGGTTATACGTGTGCGGTAGAATCCCTGGCTGCTGAAAGCGTTGATGGCAGCGTTCAGGATACGTTCACGTTTATTGTTCAGGTCGATGCATTCAGCGGCGTCCATCCCACCTAACCTCGCGCATTGGTCCCAAGCAGAAGTTCGAATTTATCCTATCGGCTGGCCAAAAGTAAGCAAAAATCGGCTGGCCAAAAGTAAGCAAAAACGATCAATTCGTCACGGACTGAGTATTCTTCACGATCTTTGCTACAGATTTCTCTTGCGAGTGGCATGCCGATGGCGGGAGACTTTGTCGTGTCCATGGGGTTGAATGAAATTCAATTGGAGGCTTGACGTGGCCCTGAACATTGAGAAAGTGGCCGTTTTAGGCAGTGGAGTGATGGGAAGCGCCATCGCGGCACACCTGGCCAACGCGGGAATACCCTCGCTGATGCTGGACATCGTACCGCCCCAGCCCGGGGAGGGAGACGACCCGTCCGATCCGAGATTCCGGAACAGCTTCAGCGAAAACGCACTGAAGGCCGCCCTGAAGGCCCGACCCGCGCCCTTCTATCGGAAGGGACTGTCCGAACTCATCGAGATCGGTAACTTCGACGACGACTTCGAGCGCATCGCCGAGGCCGACTGGATCGTCGAGGTGGTCAAGGAGGACCTCGAGATCAAGCGCTCGGTGCTGGCCCGGGTGGCCGAGCATCGGCGTCCCGGAACTCTCGTCAGCTCGAACACTTCGGGTATCTCCATCACGGCCATGGCCGAGGGCCTCGACGAGGACTTCCGGCGACACTTCCTGGGCACCCACTTCTTCAATCCGCCCCGCTACCTATATCTGCTGGAAACCATCGCCACCGCCGACACCGACCCCACCCTGCTCGCCGAGTTCACGGACTTCGCCGATCGCGTGCTGGGCAAGGGCATCGTGGTGGCCAAGGACACCCCCAACTTCGTGGCCAACCGCATCGGCGTCTTCGGCATGATGGACGCCATCGCCGCCATGGAAGAACAGAAGCTCACCGTCGAGGAGATCGATTTCCTCACGGGGCCCATCGTCGGACACCCCAAGAGCGCCAGCTTCCGCACCGCCGACCTCGTGGGCCTGGACACCTTCGTGGCCGTGGCGGGCAACGTCTACGACGGCTGTCCCGACGACGAGTCCCGCGACATATTCGCCACGCCGCCCATGCTCGAGAAGATGCTCGAGGCGGGCTACCTGGGCGACAAGAGCGGCGGCGGCTTCTACAAGAAGAGCAAGGACGCCGAGGGCAAGCGCGTCATCCTGACCCTCGATCTCGCGAACATGGAGTACCGCGAGAAGCAGCGCGCCAAGTTTCCCGAACTGGAAGCCATCCGCAACATGGACGAGATCGCCGAGCGCCTGCCCGCCGTGCTGACCAGCAAGGGTCGCGCAGCCGAATTCACCTGGCGCACCCTCAGCCGCCTCTTCCAGTACTGCGCGTTCCGGGTGGGCGAGATCGCCGACGATCCATCCCCCATCGACGACGGCATGCGCTGGGGATTCGGCTGGGAACTCGGCCCCTTCCAGAAGTGGGACGCTCTCGGCTTCGCCGAGGTCGCCGGTCGCATGAAGGAGGAAGGCCTCGAACTGCCGGCCTGGATCGAGACCATGCTCGAGAAGAAGGCGGGCGGCTTCTACAGGATCGCCGACGGAAAGGTGTCGGTCTGGGATCCTTCCGCGGGCGACTACCGGGAGCAGGCTTCCGATCCGGGACGCATCAAGCTCGCCCACATCAAGGCCGCCGGCGCCGAGGTCAAGGGCAACGCCGGAGCGAGCCTGGTGGATCTGGGCGACGGCGTGGCCTGCCTGGAGTTCCACTCCAAGATGAACACCCTCGGCCCGGACATCATCGGCATGGTGGGCAAGGCCGTGGCCGAGGTTGAGAAGAACTTCGACGGCCTCGTGGTCGCCAACCAGGGCGAGAACTTCTCGGTGGGCGCGAATCTCATGCTCGTGCTGCAGGAGGCCCTGGAGCAGGAGTGGGACGACCTGAACATCATGATCGCCGCCTTCCAGCGCGCGACCATGGCCCTGAAGTACGCGCCCGTCCCCACCGTCGTCGCGCCGCACGGCCTCTGCCTCGGTGGCGGAGCCGAGTTCGTGCTGCACGGCCAGCGCACCCGGGCCAGCGCCGAAACCTATATCGGCCTCGTGGAAGTGGGCGCCGGCGTACTCCCCGCGGGTGGCGGCTGCAAGGAACTCTACCTTCGCAACCTCGAGCGCCACAGCAACTCCAAGGACCTGCTGCCCGTTCTGCAGAAGACCTTCGAGACCATCGGCATGGCCAAGGTGGCCACCAGCGCCATGGAGGCCCAGGATCTGGGATTCCTGAGGGAGACCGACGACTTCTCCATCAATCGGGAACGATTGATCGGCGACGCGAAGCAGACGGTCCTGTCCATCGCGCGGGAAGGCTTCAAGCAGGGACGTCCGCGCACGGACATCCCCGTGATGGGAAGGGCGGGTATCGCGATTCTGGAGGCGGTGCTGCACAACATGCAGGACGGGAAGTTCATCAGCGAACACGATCGAAAGATCGGCCTGAAGGTGGGAACCATCCTCTGCGGTGGCGATCTCACCGGCAAGCAGAAGGTCAGTGAGCAGTATCTGCTCGATCTCGAACGCGAGCATTTCCTGTCGCTGCTCGGCGAACGCAAGACCCTCGAGCGCATGCAGGCGATCCTCAAGACCGGCAAGCCGCTCAGGAACTAGGAGGAGATGGGTATGAGAGACACCGTCATCGTCGCCGCCACTCGCAGCGCGGTGGGCAAGGCCCCACGAGGAAGCCTGGCGCATGTGCGCCCCGACGACATGGCCGGAGCCGTGGTGGCCGGCCTCATGGAACGCACGGGCCTGGACCCCGCCCTGGTGGACGACCTCATCCTCGGATGCGCCTTCCCCGAAGGCGAGCAGGGCCTGAACATGGCCCGGCAGGTGGTCTTCCTGGGAGGCTTGAACAAGGAAACCTGCGCCATGACCCTCAACCGCTACTGCTCCAGCGGCCTGGAGGCCGTGCACCTGGCGGCCCTCAAGGTGGGTTCGGGCACGGCCGACTGCGTGATCGCCGGCGGAAGCGAGTCCATGAGCCTGATTCCCATGGGCGGCGCCCAGTACCGTCCCAATGCGAAACTCGTGGACGACTACGCCGACAGCTATCTGAACATGGGCCTCACCGCCGAGCGCGTGGCCGAACAGGACGGCATCAGCCGCGAGGATCAGGACGCCTTCGCGCTGCAGAGCCACCAGCGGGCGGCGGCCGCCATCGAGGGCGGGCTCTTCAAGGACGAGATCACGCCGCTGACCTTCGATGTCACGAAACCCAGCGGCAAGGGCGGCAAACTGGACAGCCGGGAGATGACCTTCGACACCGACGAGGGCCCCCGAGCCGACAGCAGCGCCGAGGCCCTCGCGAAGCTGCGCCCCGTGTTCAAGCAGGGCGGCACGGTGACCGCGGGTAACTCCAGCCAGATGAGCGACGGGGCCGCGGTCCTCATGGTCTGCGATGCCGATTTCGCCAAGGCTCAGGGCCTCAAACCCATGGCTCGACTGGTGAGCTACGCGGTGGCGGGTAACGAGCCCGAACTCATGGGCCTCGGACCGGTCTATGCGGTGCCCAAGGCTCTGGAAAAGGCGGGACTCTCCCTCGAGGACATCGACCTCATCGAGCTCAACGAGGCCTTCGCCGCCCAGGGCCTGGCGGTTATGCGAAAACTGGGCATGAATCCGGAAATCACCAACGTCAACGGCGGCGCCATCGCCCTGGGTCATCCCCTGGGCTGCACGGGTGCCAAACTGAGCACCCAGGCTCTCTATGAGCTTGGCCGTCGGGGCGGACGGTATGCTATGGTAACGATGTGCGTGGGCGGCGGCATGGGCGCCGCGGGAATCTTCGAGAACCTGCAGTAGAAAGAAGGACGCGAGATGTCGGAGAACGGAATCATCAAGGGTTGTTCATTCCTGACCGAGGACCATCCCCTGGAAAAGGTCTTCATTCCCGAGGAATTCAACGACGAAGAGAAGATGATCGGCAAACTCATCTACGACTTCGTGGAGGGCAGCGTCCTGCCGCAGATCGATGATCTTGAGTCGCTAAAGGAAGGCGCCATGGGCGCCACGCTCAAGGAGGCCGGCAAGCTGGGCCTGCTTTCGGTGGACATACCCGAGGAGTTCGGCGGCTTCGCGCAGACCAAGGCCGTGTCCATGCTCATGGCCGAGAAGCTGGCCAAGAGCGGCAGCTTCCAGGTGGCCTACGGCGCACACACGGGTATCGGCACATTGCCCATCGTCTACTTCGGCACCAAGGAGCAGAAAGAGAAGTACCTGCCGGGACTGGCCACGGGCGAACTGCTCGGCGCCTACGCCCTCACCGAGGCGGGCAGCGGCACCGACGCCATGAACGCCAAGAGCAAGGCAGTGCTGAGCGAGGACGGCAGCCACTACGTCATCAACGGCGAGAAGATGTTCATCACCAATGCGGGCTTCGCCGACATCTTCATCGTCTTCGCGAAGGTCGACGGCGACAAGTTCACCGCCTTCATCATGGACAAGGACATGCCCGGCCTCTCCACCGGCACCGAGGAGAAGAAGCTGGGCATCAAGGGCTCGTCCACCCGCACCCTAGTGATGGAGGACGTGAAGGTCCCCGCCGAGAACGTGCTCGGGCGCATCGGCCGCGGCGCGCAGATCGCCTTCAACATCCTCAATGTCGGGCGCTTCAAGCTTGGCGCCGGAGCCGTGGGTGGAGCCATCCATGCCATTGTCGATGCCGTGGCCTACGGCAAGGAGCGCCAGCAGTTCGGTCAGCCCATCACCAACTTCGGCATGATCAAGCACAAGATCGGCGAGGGCGCGGCGCGCTGCTTCGCGGCCCAGTCCATGGTCTACCGTACCGCGGGATACATCGACCAGAACATCGGCACCCTGGACAAGAGCGACGAGAAGTACGACGCCAAGACCATCGACGTAGGTGTGCGCGAGTACATGACCGAGTGCTCGATGATGAAGGTCTTCTGCTCGGAGGTGCTGGACTACTGCGTGGACGAGGCCGTGCAGATCTACGGCGGCTACGGCTACTCGCAGGAGTACGACGCCGAGCGCTTCTACCGGGACAGTCGCATCAACCGCATCTTCGAAGGCACCAACGAGATCAACCGCATGATCATCGCGGGCGAGATGCTGAAGAAGGGCGCCAAGGGCGAGCTGCCCATCTTCGTCCAGGCCAAGGCCCTGCTCGACGAGCTCATGGGCATGCCCTCCATGGACGACGATTCCGACGACAGCTTCATGTCGGAAGAGAAGGAGCTGGTGGGCAAGGCCAAGAAGGCCGTGCTGCTGGGCCTCGGCACCGTGGCCCAGGAGATGGGCGAGAAGCTCAAGAACCCCATGGAGCACGAGGAGATCCTCGGATTCCTGTCCGACATGATCATGGACCTCTACGGCATGGACTCCGCGGTGAAGCGCACCGAGAAGCTCGCCGCCAGGGGCGAGGACGAGAACGCGCAGATCGCGGCCAAGCTCACGAAGGTCTTCTGCAACGAGGCCATGCACCGCATCGAGATCCGCGGACGGGACGTGCTCGCCACGGCCGTGGCCGGCGACATGCTCACCACCACCCTGGCGGGCCTGCGCCGCACGGTGAAGCACAATCCCGTGAACACGGTGATGCTGAGACGCGAGGTGGCGGACATCCTCATCGAAAAGGAAGCGTGGCCATTCTACTAGCTGCGGGCGAACAGCTACCAGCCCGAGCGCCTCCCCCTGCCGGGGGAGGCGTTTCCATGTGGCTTGAAAGATCCCGCGGCGGCCGCTAGTCTCCTTCGCCAGTCCACGATCCGGAGAAGACCATGCGAGCGATTTCCGTCATTCTACTGGCCATGCTCTGCGCAGCCACCGCGCAGGCGGAGGGATACGTCATGGATCCCGGCGAGCCCTACGCCGACACGAAGCTCGGCAAGGTCGCGAGGGCCCAGCGCATCGATCGGCCTCCTGTCATCGACGGCCGTCCCGAGGAGGCGGTCTGGAGACGGGCGGCAGCCATCGAGGATTTCATCCAGTTAGAGCCCCTGGAAGGGGCCCTGCCCAGTCAAAGGACTCGCGTGCGCTTTCTCTACGATGAGGAGGCGCTCTACGTTGGATTCGACTGCCTGGACGATAACCCCACCGCCATCGTGGCCAACGCCGGCCGACGGGACAACACGAACCAGTCGGACGTGATCTTCATATCCTTCGACTCGCGCCACGATCATCTGTCCAGCTACGTCTTCGGGCTCAGCGCGGCGGGCACGCAGATCGACGTGTTCCTGAGCAGCGACAGCAGCGACGATTCCAGTTGGGACGCGGTGTGGCAATCGGCCGTGCATCGTCACGAGGCCGGCTGGAGCGGCGAGATGCGCCTGCCCTTCAAGCTCTTCCGCTTCGTGGAGAAGGACGAGATGGTCTGGGGACTCCATGTGAAGCGCGAGATACCGAGGCTCCACGAGGAGATCTTCTGGATGCCCATGAAGAAGGGCGAGCAGGGCCTGGTTTCCCGGGCGGGACACCTCGTGGGCCTGAAGGATGTCAACGCCAGCCTCGCGCTGGAGGCCCTGCCCTACGTGGCCGCCACTCATCACACGGAGCCCGGCGAGGATCCCGAGAACCGATTCCGCGGCGGAGCCGACCTCAAGTGGGGACTCAGCAGCAACATCACCGTGGATGCGACGGTGAATCCGGACTTCGGGCAGGTGGAGGCGGATCCCGCTGAACTCAATCTGACCGCCTTCGAAACCTTCTTTCCCGAGAAGCGTCCCTTCTTCATCGAGGGCCGCGACATCTTCGCCACCAATCCCTATCTCAACGCCTTCCACAGCCGGCGCATCGGACGAGAGCCCCAGCGTTTCGACGTGGAGGATGAGGACGAGGTCATCCTCTGGCCCGAGAACACCACCATACTCGGCGCGGCGAAGATCACCGGGAAGACCGATCGGGGAGCGACCTTCGGCATCATCAGCGCGCTCACCGACGAGGAGTTCGCCAGGGTCGTCGACGGAAACGGCGAGGAGCGCAATCGCCTCGTGGAGCCCATGAGCCACTACTTCGTGGGGAACATCGCCAAGGAATCCCTGGAGGGACGTCATCGCATCCGGCTCATGTGCACATCGATCCTGCGCAGGCAGGACTACGCCTCCAGCTCCTTCAGCTTCGGCAACTCATGGCGCAGCGAGAACGGATTCAGGAGCACGGGTCAGACCATCGTGGGTAGCAGCGTCGTCGAGGACCACGAGGATCGGACCGGCCTGGGCTGGAACGCCTGGTTCGACGGCGGCGGACGGAACGTGAAGTTCGGCGTCTGGACTCACCACGTGGATCCCACTCTGGAACTCAACGACCTGGGATACCTCAGTCGCAACGCCTATCGCAGCAATGGCGTCTGGGTGAAGTTCGAGGCCCACGAGGCGCGCGGCCCCTTCAACTCCATGGATTGCCATGTCGAGCTGAACTACGACACCGCCTGGAACTGGGACAAGCTCGATCACGGTCTTCGCATCGAAACGGATTTCGAGCTGAGAAGCTTCTGGGAGCTCGGCCTCGAGGCCGGCTTGCAGAACCAGCACTATGACGACTGGGAAACCTGGGACTCCGACGGAAACCAGGGCCTCCGCACACTGAGGCGCGGTAACCACTGGGCCGTGCTCTGGGCCCACAGTCCGCCGCGGCAGAAGCTCTTCGGTCTCTACCGTCTCATCGTCCAGCGCTTCCGCGATGGTGGCGGCGGATATCGTACCGGCGGAGAGCTGCGTCTTCGAATGGGCGAGGCCCTGAACCTGTCGGTGGAGCCCGAGTGGCGCCATGTGACCCAGGATGCGCAGTTCGTGGAAGAGTCTGGCGGCGACTACATCTTCGCGGAACTGGAGCAGCGCTCCCTCGATCTGACGGCCCGCTTCAACTACAACTTCTCCAATACGCTCACCCTCGAGACCTACCTGCAGCCCTTCATGTTCTGGGGAAATTACGAGCGTTACCGCATCCTGATCTCCGAGGGCACCCGCGACTTCAGACCCTCGCCCCACAGCGATCCCGGCTACGACTTCACCATGGAGTCGCTGAATCTCAATGCGGTCTTGCGCTGGGAGTATCGTCCCGGGTCGACGCTCTATCTGGTCTGGGCCCGCTCCCACTTCGACTGGATCGAGACCCAGCAGCTCGATTTCCAGCCCTGGCGCGACCTCGAGGCCAACTTTCGCCTGGAGCCCGAGAACACCATCATGCTCAAGATCAGTCGCTGGATCGGTTGAGTTGCCGCCCCCGCCGGCCGGGCCTATACTCTGGGCGCATCCGCAGGGAGGTGAACGATGAAGATGATCTACGCGTTCTGGCTGCTGCTGCTTCTTGCGCTGCCCTCATTCGGCGAAGAGTTTCTTCTGGAAATCTCGGGCCACGACGTACGCGTGCTGAACAACGGCGCGGAATTCAACTGCGGATCGGTCATCGAGGGCGAACTCGACCTGGAGTGCGGCACGGTGACCCTGGTGGAAGTGGAAATCCTGCTGGAGCCCCAGTACTGCACCTGTCCCTTCGATCTCGTCTTCGACTTCACCCTGGCGCCGGGAGAGTACACGCTGCAAGTCTGGCGTCTTCAGTGGTGGCAGACCGAGCCGGAAATCGTCTGGATCACCGAGTTCGAAATCGTGGATCCGGGATTCCTCACCGATGTGAGAGTTCAGCAGAGCGGCTGCGGGGGCTGGGGGCCCACCTCGGTACCGGAAGGTGATTCGGAGCTTACGAGTTGGACAGTGATCCGCAGCATCTACTGAGTTCTGAGTTCTGAGCTCTCAGTTCTCAGTTCTCAGTACCATAAGCTTCAGTCCCGATCCACCGTCATCGACGCGATGCACTTCACCGGAATGTACGGTGAGATCCATCTCGCAGGTGACCGACACGCGGCCGTAGAAAAGGTGTCCCCCCACCAGTCGGTACTCGGAGTCGGAAAGCGCCACGTGGATGTGCGCGAAGGGGTGGCCGTCCACCAGGCTCACGTTGCCCATGAGGCTGGCGATCTCGAAATCCTCGTCGAATTCCCGGCGAAGGTAGGCCTGGCTGGATCGGTCGAAGAAGCCGAGCTCGGCCCTGTCCAGGGCTCCGATGCCCCGGAGCGCCCCGAAGGCGATCTTTCTCTCGGTCAGGAACTCCGTGAGCGCGGCGACGATGTCCTCGCCCGTCTCGAAGCGCAGGAAGTAGCCCGTGTCGGTCTTGCGATGCTCCATGAGACTGTCCCCTTTTCCAATCGAAGCCTGTCCCCATGAAAGGACAGAAACCCGGGACCCGGAAGGGTCTTTTTCGAAGGGACTTCTAAGAGACCTGCAGCGCCATGGCAACCTCAACGATATCAACCTGTTACGGGCGTCGAAAAAAAGTGCTGGGATAGCGCGAGTTGGCACTCGGCCTGCAATATACCAGGACAAGCAGGGGTAATTAGGATAGCAGCCGCGACAACGAATGACTGGCGCGGTTGCTATTTTTTTGTGCCCTCCCTACTATGATTCGGCCGGGAAATCCCGGCGATTTTTGTAAGTTCCAGGGTCGCGCCGAGCGATCCGCCACCGGAGGATGATCATGGCAGAGGGCATCGCTAAGCAGAGCGAAGATTACTCGCGCTGGTACACGGACGTCGTTCAGAAGGCCGAATTGGCCGACTACTCGCCGGTGAAGGGATCCATGGTGATCCGTCCCTACGGCTACGGCCTCTGGGAAAACATGCGCGAGGGTCTGGACCGCCGTTTCAAGGCAACCGGCCACGTGAACGCCTACTTCCCCATGCTCATCCCCGAGAGCTTCCTCCACAAGGAAGCCGAGCACGTCGAGGGCTTCAGTCCCGAACTCGCCGTGGTCACCCACGGCGGCGGCAAGAAGCTGGAAGAGCCCCTGGTGCTGCGCCCCACCAGCGAGACCATCATCTGGGACATGTACCGCAAGTGGATCCAGAGCCACCGCGATCTGCCCCTGCTCATCAACCAGTGGGCCAATGTCGTGCGCTGGGAAATGCGCACGCGCCTCTTCCTGCGCACCACCGAGTTCCTCTGGCAGGAGGGCCACACGGCCCATGCCACCGCCGAGGAGGCCGAAGAGGAAACCCTGCGCATGCTCGACGTCTACGCGGATTTCGCGGAGACCGAGATGGCCGTGCCCGTGATCAAGGGAATCAAGACCGAGCGCGAGAAGTTCGCCGGCGCCGTGCGCACCTATTGCATCGAATCGCTCATGGGCGACAAGAAGGCCCTGCAGGCGGGCACCAGCCACAACCTGGGCCAGAACTTCGCCAAGGCCTTCGACGTGACCTACCAGAACGAGTCCGGGCAGCGCGAGCACGTCTGGGCCACGAGCTGGGGCGTGTCCACGCGCCTGGTGGGCGCCATCGTCATGGCCCATGGCGACGACGATGGGCTCATCCTGCCTCCGCGCCTGGCGCCCATCCAGGCGGTCATCGTGCCCATCTACAAGAGCGACGAGGAGCGTAGCGCTACGGTGGCCGAGGCCCATCGCGTGGGCAAGATCCTCAGCGAGGCAGGCATCCGCATCCACGTGGACGACCGGGACAACTTCAAGCCCGGCTGGAAGTACGCCGAATGGGAAATGAAGGGCGTGCCCCTGCGCCTGGAGATCGGCCCCAAGGACCTGGAGAAGAAGTCGGTCTTCAGCGCACGTCGCGACATGCGCGAGAAGAAGGGCTTCCCCGTGGACGGCGTGGCCCTCGCCGTGAACGAGCGCCTGTCGACCATCCAGCAGGCCATGTTCGACCGCGCGGTTCAGTTCCGCGCCGACAACACGCGCAATGTGGACAGTTGGGATCAGTTCAAGGAAGTACTCGAAAGCGAGAGCGGCTTCCTCTATGCCCACTGGGACGGCAGCACCGAGACCGAAGAGGCCATCCAGGAAGAGACCAAGGCGACCATCCGGGCCATCCCCCTGGACGACGACTTCGAGGACGGTGTCTGCGTCTACAGCGGCAAGCCGTCCAAGCGCCGCGTGCTCTTCGCCAAGGCCTACTAGTTCATCCGAAAGGACGCCATGAGCCAAACCCCGCCGCGCAGATTCGTCGACACGCTGCGCATGGTGGGGCCGGGCCTCGTGGTGGCCGCCACCGGCGTGGGCGCGGGAGACCTGGTGGCCGCCGCCAAGGCCGGCGCCCTCTACGGACTTCCCCTGCTCTGGACCGCCGTGCTCGGCGCCCTGCTCAAGTTCGTGCTGGCCGAGGGGGTGGCGCGCTGGCAGCTGGCCACCGGCGAGACCGTCCTCGAAGGCTGGATGAAGATGCTGGGCCGCCCGGTGAAGATCCTCTTCCTGGCCTATCTCCTCGTCTGGACCTTCATCGTCGCCGCCGCGCTCATGAGCGCCTGCGGGCTGGCCGCCCACGCGCTCTTTCCCCAGCTCTCGGTGCAGGTCTGGGCCATGCTCCACGCCCTGGCCGGTCTGGCCTTCGTGTGGCGTGGCGGCTACGGCCTCTTCGAGAGCGCCATGAAGTGGGCCATCGGCCTGATGTTCCTGGCCATCGTGGGCAGCGCGGCCCTGCAGGCGCCGCCCGCCGGCGAAACCCTGCGCGGTTTCCTCATTCCGTCCCTGCCCGAGGGATCCACCATCTTCGTGCTGGGTGTCATCGGCGGCGTGGGCGGCACCCTCACCCTTCTCAGCTACAACTACTGGCTCGCCGAAAAGGGCTGGCGCGGTCGCGAATGGATGCGCGGTGCCCGCGTGGACCTGGGCGTGGGCTATCTGCTCACCGGGCTCTTCGGCATCGCGATCATCCTGCTCGGGGGAATGATCCTCTTGCCGCGGGGCATCACCATCAGCGGCAGCAAGGGCGTGCTGGAGATGGCCGTGATCCTGGCCGAGCGCTTCGGGCGCCCCGGAGAGCTGGTCTTCCTCATCGGTTTCTGGGGCGCGGTGGCCACGAGCCTGCTTGGTGTCTGGCAGGGCGTTCCCTATCTCTTCGGCAACTATGTGGGATTGATGCGCGGCGCGACGGCCGACGAGATGCCCCGGTACACCGACGCCCGCAGCCGCCTCTACCGCACCTATGTTCTCTTCATGACCTTCCCGCCCATGCTGCTTCTGCTCCTGGGCAAGCCGGTCTGGCTGGTCATCGCCTATGCGGCTCTGGGGGCACTCTTCATGCCCTTCCTGGCTGGCACCCTGCTCGTCATGAACAACCGGAAGGAACTGGGCGAGCTCAGGAACGGCCTCTGGGCCAATGCGGGACTCATCCTCTCACTGCTGCTTTTCGCCTGGCTCGCGCTCAACCGCCTGAGTGCCGAATTCGCGAAGCTGGCGGGTTGAGATGAAACGCGAAACCCTCAACGCCGACATTCTGCTGCTGCTTTCCGCGGCCATCTGGGGCTTCGCCTTCGTGGCCCAGCGGGCGGGCATGGAACACCTGGGCCCCTTCTATTTCAACGGTGTTCGCTTCGCCCTCGGCGGCGCCGTGCTGCTGCCCTTCATCGCCTGGCGGAGGGCCACGGGCCACGGGCCTCGAGCCGCGGGCTTCGGGCAGCTTCTACGCGATGGCCTCATCGCCGGCGCCGTGCTCTTCGGCGGCGCATCCTTGCAGCAGTGGGGCATCGTGAGCACCAGCGCGGGCAAGGCGGGCTTCATCACCGGGCTCTATGTGATCCTGGTGCCCATCCTGGGTCTGTTCATCGGACAGCGTACCCGGCGAAACACCTGGACCGGCGCCCTCCTCGCCGTGGTCGGGCTCTACCTGCTCAGCGTGCAGGAGGGCCTTCGCATGGGGGGCGGCGACCTTCTGGTGCTCGGCGGTGCGGTGTTCTGGGCCCTGCACGTGCAGCTCATCGGCCGTTTCGTGAAGCGGCAGGATCCCCTGGCCCTGGCCTCCACGCAGTTCTTCGCGGTGTCGATCCTGAGCCTGATCACCGGCGCTTTCACCGAGACCTGGAGCACCCCGGCGGTCCTGGACGCGGCGGTCCCCATCCTCTACGCGGGACTGGCCTCCACGGGCATCGCCTATACTCTGCAGGTGGTGGCTCAGCGGAGGGCGCACCCCAGTCATGCGGCGATCCTGCTGAGTCTGGAAACGGTCTTCGCCCTGCTGGGAGGATGGCTCCTGCTTTCGGAAAGCTTCGGCGCGCGGGAGCTGATCGGCTGCGGAATCATGCTTGCGGGAATGCTCGTCTCGCAGCTCGGCGGTCGAGAGCGCTAGCCCCAGCGCCGCTGGATGCCGATGCCTCCCACGATGAAAACGAGCCCGATGATCGACGAGGCCAGGATGCGCTCCCCCGCCACAGCGCCCAACAGCACCAGCGACAGGAAGGGTGCCAGGAAGATCAGGTTCGAGATGCGAGCGGTGTTCTCGGAGATCTCAAGCGCCGAGAGCCATAGCAGGAAGGTCAACCCCATCTCGAAGACGCCCACATAGGCGCCGCCCCAAAGCCCCGCGGCCGGAATAGATATCTCCAGTCCCCTCAGGACCGCGAACACCCACACGTAGATCGAGCCGAAGAGAAAGCCCAGGAATAGCTTCTGAACCGGAGGGCGCGGATCCTTCATGTTCAGGATCCAGTAGAGCGCCCAGAGCAGCGAGGTCGACAGGGCCAGGCCCACTCCGAGAGGGTCGCCGAAGTCCATGGCCCGCAGGTCGCCTCCCGTGGACAGGATGAGCACGCCGAAGAAGCTCACCAAGATGCCCGCCCAGCTGGCCGCGCGTATGCGCTGTCCGAGCATGAGCACGGACAGGAGGGTCAGGGCGATGGCCCAGGTGAAGTTGAGCGGTTGGGCCACCTGTCCGGGAAGCCGGTCGTAGGCTTCGAAGAGGATGAGGTAGTAGAGAAAGGGATTGAGCAACCCGATGAAGGCCGATCGACGAAGTCCTCGGGGCTCCATGATGCTCGCCGGAGAGACGCCGCGCACCAGGAGCGCCGCTCCGAGGATGAGCGCGGAAACCGGCGCCGCCACCAGGAGCAGTTCCACCGGACTCGCCGAGCGCAGGGTCAGCTTGAAAGCCGTGGCCACCGTGGACCAGAGGGCCACCGCCGCGAGGGCCAACACCGTCGCTCGAGTCTGTTTCTTCATGCCTTCGAACTCGATTTCATCGCTCGATACCCTACGCTCCCTCATGGGGAATTTTCTTCCATCTTTCTCCCTCATAGGGCCGGATTTGCCCAGGCCGATTTCGGACCGGATGCCTCTTTTCGAAAGATTCAGGACGTCTTTCGCTGAATCCCGAGTACCCACTGAAACACAAGGGTTTAGGAAAGGCAAGTATGGGCCGAAATCCCATGTAGCTGGCACCGATGTTGATGTCGCCATGGGAAAGCACCCCGAAAAGGGAACGGCCACCTATGTCCGAACGCAGACTTCTACATTTCATCAAGCACAGTATCGGCTATGCCGGACTGCTGATGTTCATGTGGTCGGCGGCCATCCTCGCCTCTCTCTTCTGGAACTTCCGCTACCAGGATTCCGAGACGCTCGAGAGCGCTCGCATCGCGGCCGAGATCAGCGCGCGCCACGAGAGGCAGGTGCGTGACTGGAACACCCACGTGGGTGGCGTCTACGTGAAGGTCGGCGAGAACCACGAAGCCATTACGGGTAACGAGCTCTTCGAAGCGCCGGACGGGTCCCAGCTGCAGAAACTCGCCGGCGGCGAGATGGCCCGTTCCATTCACGACATGCCCAACGCGCATCTCCATTTCGAGGCGCGGAACGTATCCCTCGATCCCATACTGCCCGAGAACGCGCCCGATGAGTGGGAGCGTCAGGCCATGCTCGACCTGAGGGCCGGCGCCACGGAAGCCTGGGGCGCCGTGGATTCCGAGAGCGGACCCCGCTTCCGCTACTTCCTGCCATCCCCCACCACCGAGGCCTGCCTGTCCTGCCATCAGAGCGAGTACTACGAGGTGGGCAGCATCGCCGGGGGCATCAGCATCTCGATGGATCTCGAGCCCTTCCTCAAGGGATCTCAGGAGCACCGGGCCTCGATCTTTCCCATCCATCTCGCCCTCTGGTCGGTGGGTATGCTGGGCATGGGTATCTGGGCCTACTTCCTCAGGCGGAACCGGGCCTATCGACAGAAGACCCGCCTGCAGATGCTGGAAACCAACGACCGCCTCAGCGCGGCCCTGAAGGAAGCGGAGAGCGCCAATCAGATCAAGAGCGAGTTCCTGGCGAACATGAGCCACGAGATTCGAACTCCCATGAACGGCATCATCGGCATGACCGAGCTCGCTCTGGGATCGAATCGCGACAACGAGGTGGGCGACTACCTCTCGACCATCCAGGGATCGGCCGATCACCTACTCGCTCTGCTCAATGACATCCTCGATCTTTCCAAGATCGAAGCCGGGCAGCTTACCCTGGAGGAAACGGAGTTCGATCTCGAGGAAACCCTCGAAAGGGTTTCGAACATCATGTCGGGCAAGGCCAAGGAGAAGGGCCTGGATCTCATCCTGAACCTGGATCCGAAACTGCCCAAACGACTGCTCGGCGACCCCCACCGGGTACAGCAGATCTTCCTGAACCTCGTCGGCAACGCCATCAAGTTCACCGAGAAGGGCGAGGTGCTCATGCAGGTGAAGCTAGCGAGCGACGACGACGTGAAAGCCGGACTGCACTGCAGTGTCGTGGACACGGGAATCGGCATTCCCTCCCACAAGCTCGACACCATCTTCCACGCCTTCTCCCAAGCGGACAGCAGCACCACGCGCAAGTACGGGGGCACCGGTCTCGGCCTGGCCATATCCCGAGATCTCGTGGAGAAGATGGGTGGCGTGATCTGGGCCGAGAGCGCCGTGGGTTCGGGCAGCAGCTTCCATTTCACCGCGGTCTTCCGCAAGGCCGACTCCGAAATGGCCGACGGGGGCGACGTGGACCTGCGGGGCCGTCGCATCATGATCGTGGAGAACGAGGCCCGCAGCCGGGAAGACCTGCGCGAGATGCTCCAGAGCCTCGGCTGTGATGTCTTCGCCACGGAGTCCGGCAAGGAGGCTCTGGACCGGCTGGAGACCTGCCGCACGAATGGCCGATGCCCGGATCTCATCCTCATGTCCGCCCAGTTGCCGGACATGCGGGGACTGGATGTGCTTCAGGCCATCCGCTTGAATCTCGAGCACGTTCCGCCGCCGGTCATCATGCTGGCGACTCTCGACAACCTGGGCACCGTGGTGCGCAACCGCCGCATGGGTTGGTCCTCACACCTGACCAAACCCGTGAGGCGCGTGCACCTGATCAGCGCCCTGAGTCGGGAGTGCCGTCGCGCGGAGACCAAGACCGGCCGTTTGGATTCGCCTCCCCAGCCCAGCGGTCCTTCGAGTCTCGGGGTCTTGGACATCCTGCTGGTGGAGGACAACCCGGTGAACCAGAAGGTCGCCGGTACCATGCTGAAGAAGGCGGGGCACCGGGTGCGGCTGGCCGAAAATGGAAAGGTGGCTCTGGAAGCCCTGGAGCAGGGATTGCCCGAACTCATCTTCATGGATGTCCAAATGCCCGTCATGGACGGCCTCGAAGCAACCGCGGCCATTCGGAAGAATCCCCTCTGGATGCACCTGCCCATCGTCGCCATGACGGCCCACGCCATGAAGGGCGACCGCGAGCGCTTCCTCAAGGCGGGTATGAACGACTACGTAAGCAAACCCATCCGTGTGGAAGAAGTGCGCAAAGTCATCGCGAGACAGGTCGGGAAACCCAACATGAGCGAACCGACCTCACCGGAATCGACAAAGGAGAAAGAAGTGCAGATCCTCAACGAAGACCTCGCCCTCGAGCGCCTCGCCGGCGATCGCGAGATGCTGACCATGCTGCAGGAGATGATCCTTCAGGAAGCGCCGGCCATGGTGGAAGCCGTGATCCTGGCGGTGAACGATCAGGACGCCCCCGCGCTGCGCCAGGCCGCGCATTCGCTCAAGGGCAGCATGGCCCAGTTGGGTGCGGAGCGTGTGGCGGATCTGTCCTACAAGCTCGAGCAGATGGGAGCCGACAGCAATCTCAACGAGTCGGCGGCCGCCTTGGACCGTCTGCGCGAGGAGTGGAATGTGCTTCAGGAAACCTTGATTCAGAAAGTCGGCTGATCCCGCGTTCCTTTTCCCGTAGACCCTCCCCCGGCCGGATCCTATAATTGTATGGCATCGCGATTTGATACGGCATCGGAAACAGGGAGGGGTTGTTATGAAGAGGATGCTCATCACGGTTCTGGCGATACTCACCGCCACCATCGCCCATGCCGACATCCAGTGGCTCTGGATCAACGGAGGCACCGGTACCGAGCAGGGCACCTTCGTCACCACCGGGGAATACAGCGCGGAAGTCCCCGACGGCAGCTACACGGTACTCGACTACTCCATCACGGCTTCCGCCTACGGAGCCATACTCGGTTCCCATTCGGGCGGCGAGTACATCATCCACCAGCCCGATATAGGCTTCCTTTGGGAGAACGGCGCCCCCACGCAGTTCTGGCGCTCCAGCGGTCTGTTCACGAACGGTCTCACCCTCTACACGGCGGAGCCCCAGCCGCCGGAGATTCCCAGCGCCTTCTCCTTCAACATCGACTACTTCGTCGTCGGCACTGGTGAGGGCCGTAACATCTTCCTCTACGAAGAGATCACGCCGATCATCACCCCGGTGGGTGTCGCCGTTGAGGAGATGAGCCTGGGACAGTTCAAGGCACTCTACTGATGGGTCTCGATCTCATCTTCGCGCGTCGAAGCATCCGCCAGTTCACCGACGAAGCCGTGAGCGAGGCGCAGGAACTCGAGCTCCTTCGCGCGGCCATGGCGGCCCCGTCCGCGCGCAACATGAAGCCCTGGCACTTTATCGTCATTCGCGAACGAGAGAAGCTCGACGCCATCGCCGAGGCCCATCCCTACGCGGCCATGCTGCGCGAGGCGAATCTCTGCATCGCGGTGCTGGGCGATCCGGACTGCTACGGCGAGTACTGGATCCAGGACTGCTCGGCGGCCACGCAGAACATTCTGCTGGCCGCCACGGCCCAGGGCCTCGGCTCCTGCTGGCTGGGGATGCATCCCCGCGAGGAACGCAAGCAGGCCATCCGGCCCCTATTGGGCATTCCCGATTCCATGGAGATTCTGAGCCTGGTGGCCATCGGGCATCCGGCCGAGAGCAAGGATTCGCGGAGTCAATACGATGGGGAGCGCGTGCACCGGGAGAGCTGGTCCTAGAATCCCCCCGCCAGGGCCACCGGCTGCCAGGAAGGCCAGGCGATGTGGATGCCGGCCAGCCACTTCTCGTCGCGGTTCAGGGCCACGAAGAGGCCGGGCGACCATCCGCCGATGTCGATCAATCCCGGATAGATGTTCGCCCTCATGGCGTAGTCCTTGGTGCTGGCCAGCATGAGCGAGGCCATGAGCGAGCCGTGCCGGTCCAGGAAGAGCCCGGCTACACCCTCCAGTTCGGCCCCCAGGGCGCCATCGTCGTCATCGAAGAGCTCGGCCGCCTTGAAGCCCGCCGCCGCCGAGAAGCTGTAGCCCCGATCCAGCTCCCAGCTCAGCCCTCCTTCACCGTGGGTACCGAAGGTGTAGAAGAAACTGGTGCTGTCCCAGAAGGGCGGCTTCCACTTCATGGAGAAGTTCTGCCCCATGTTCTCGATGCTTCCATTGCCCGGATCGTAGGCGAACTGATAGGACCAGTCGCGCATGTTCAGGGTTTCGCCGAAAAATCGCGAGACTCGATCCGAGCTGAAGAGCACGCAGCTGAGAGGATCGAAGAGGTATAGGTCGGCCACCGGGTCGGTGCTGTAGCCCTCGAGGTAGCTGTTCTCCACCACCTCGTTGAGCAGGTGATACACGGTGATGGTTCCCGCGGACCAGAGCTTGGGGTGCGCGAAATCATGGTGCCGGTACCACTCGATCATCATGCGATAGCTCATGCCACCGCCGATGAGGTGCTGCGTGTAGTTGGGCCAATAGCGCGCGCTCTCGATGCCCGTGGCGAAGGGCAGGATCTCCTTGCGCACGAAATTCCCCCAACCCTCGTTCTCGATGGCGCCGATGGGATCGAACATGTTGTTCCAGAGCAGGTCCCAGCCGCCCTCGAAATCGACGTCCGCCAGCCGATTGCTCCGATTGGAGATCTGCATGATGCCGAAGCCACCGTTGAGAATCAGCTGCAGGGGATGAATGTTCGACTCCGAGCCGTAGGACAGACCGTGATAGAAGTAGGCCTTGGGCAGGCTGTCGGGCGCAGCGGCGGCGTCCTCGGCGAGGACCGGAGGTGCGAGGACGGCCAGGCAGATCAGAAGAATGAGAAACCGCACGAAGAGAGAGACCTTTCGATGGGATGGGCGAAGGCACCATTCAAGCCAGTTGTCGCTCCCAAGTCAAGGTTGCCGGTTTCGCTTCCTGCAGGCGAGCCCCTGCGCTAGTCTTCCGCCATGCGACTCGGGCTTTTCATCCCCTGTTTCGTGGAGCACCTGCGCCCCCAGGCCGGCCTGGCCACGGCCCGGCTGCTGGACCGCATGGGTCTGGACTGGCACTACCCCGAGAATCAGACCTGCTGCGGGCAGCCGGCCTTCAACGCGGGCCATCCCGCCGAGTGTCTGCCGGCGGCCCGCCACTTCCTGGACACCTTCCGCGACTTCGACGCGGTGGTGGCGCCCTCGGGAAGCTGCGTGGCCATGGTGCGCCGCTATCCCGTCATGGAAGACCTTCACCCCGGCGAGGCCAGTGCCCTGGCCGAACTGGTGCCTAGGGTCTTCGAGCTGTCCCATTTTCTGGTCGAACGCCTGCACCGGGTGAACTTCGGCGCGAAACTTCACGCCCGGGCGGCCTTCCAGGATTCATGTCACGCGCTGCGTGAACTGCGCCTGCGCGAGGAGCCGCGCATGCTCCTGTCCGCCGTGGAGGGGCTCGACCTCGTGGATCAGCCCGATCTGGACTGCTGCGGTTTCGGGGGCGTCTACTCGGTGAAGATGCCCGAGTTTTCCCTGATGCAGGCCGACGCGCGAATCGCCGCCGCGAAGGATGCCGGATGCGAGGTTCTCATCGGCACGGAGCCCAGCTGCCTCATGCATCTGCAATCCCGGGCCGAGCATCGTGAGATTTCCCTTCGCGTGATGCACCTGGCCGAGGTGCTCGCCGGGGAGGGCCATGAAGCCTGACCTGCACCTGCGCCTGAACGCCCGCGAGGCGGCCCGTGATGTTCAACTTCGCGAGAATCTGCACAGGGCCACGGGCCTGAGCATCCAGAAGCGCAATCACATCGCGGAAACCACCCGGAATTTCGAAATCCAGCGCATGCAGCTCGGCAAGATCCGCGAAGAGAGCGTGAATCGAATGGAGGAGCTCCTCGAAGAGGCCGCGACGCGGCTCGAGGCCGCGGGCATTCGGGTTCACATGGCCGCCGACGCCGAGGAGGCCCGCCGCATCGTCACGGAACTCTGCGAGGACGCCCGGCTGGTGGTCAAGGGCAAGAGCATGGTGAGCGAGGAGATCGACCTGAATCGGGCTCTGGAGTCGGCCGGCGTGGAGGTTCTGGAAACCGACCTCGGCGAGTTCATCGTGCAGCTCCGCGGCGAGGCGCCCAGCCACATCACGGCACCGGCCCTTCACCTGAATCGCCGGCAGATCGGTCGACTCTTCGAGGAGAAGCTGGGCATTCCCTACAGCGAGGATCCCGAAACCCTCACCGCCGCGGCCCGCACGCACCTGCGCGAGAAGTTCCTGCAGGCCGATGCGGGCATCACCGGTGCGAACTTCGTGGTGGCCGATACGGGCACCATGGTCATCGTGGAGAACGAGGGCAACATCACGCTCTCGAGCACGGTGCCGCCCATGCACATCATGATCACGGGCATCGAGAAGATCCTGCCCCGCACCCTCGACCTCGACATCGTCCTGCGCATGCTGCCCGCAAACGGCACCGGTCAGCGAGCCACCAGCTACGTGTCCATGATCACCGCGCCGGCGCCCACGGGTTCGGGCCCCCAGCGGGTGCACGTGATCTTCCTGGACAACGGTCGCCGCAAGCTGGCGGCGCGTTCCGATGCCATGGCCCTGGCCTGCATCCGCTGCGGCGCCTGCCTCAACGTCTGCCCCGTGTTTCGTCGCGTGGGCGGGCACGGCTATGGCAGCGTCTATCCCGGGCCCATCGGCATCCTCACCACGCCCTTCCTGCTCGACGGCGCCGAAGGTCACGAACCCGGCGGAAGCATGTCCGACGCCTGCTCCCTCTGCGACGCCTGCGCGGACATCTGCCCGGCCTCGATTCCCCTGCCCGATCTCATACGGAACGCCCGCGCCGAGAAGGCCGCCAGGGATCCCTGGATCCAGCGTGTGGCCTGGCGGTTCTTCGGCAGACTCACCCGCCGGCCGCGGCTGTTTCGCCTCTTCGCATGGCTGGGGCGCCGCCTTCCCGGCGCCTTTCTACGCGGGCTCACACCATCCTGGTCCGAGGGACGAAGTCTGCCCCGCGGCGAGGGCCGAAGTTTCCGATCGTTGCTCGCCGAGAGGAGGCGCTCATGACCTTCGAGCAGGAAGACCTGCTGAAGCGGCGCTTCGACGAGAACGGCACCCGCTGGATCGTCTGCGAGAACACTGCGGATCTTCGCAGCTTCCTCTTCCGCGCGGGGCTGGACCATCCGCCCTTCCCCCACGTTCGCGAGGGCGAGAAGGGCTTCACCCTGGCCGACGGACTCATCGCCGAGACGGGCACGGTCATCCTCACGGGATCGCGGACGGGCGCGCGGCGCGCGGCCATCCTGGCCGAGACGCACTACGTGCTCGTGGCCGAGAACGCGGTCTTCGACACCCTCGGCGAGTTCCTGCAGCTGCCCATGCATCCCTGGCATCGGCGCACCGGGCACGCGCTCACCCTCATCACCGGTCCCAGCCGCACCGCCGACATCGAGAAGACCCTTGTCATGGGCGCCCATGGACCCCGTGAACTGGTGGTGGCCACGGCGGAGGCCACCGACATCTACGAATTCTTCCACAAGGACCGGACATGAGCCGCGGGCAGCGTTCCTGGATGCTCTACGACTGGGCGAACTCGGCCTTCGCCACGGTGATCCTGGCGGCGCTCTTGCCGGTCTGGTTCGCCGAGGCCGTGGTTCCCGAGGGCGGCGTGACCTGGATGGGCACCCAGTGGAGCGCCACCAGTCTCTGGGGCTACGCCTCGGGTCTCGGAGCGTTGTTGGTCTTTCTCACCGCGCCACTGCTCGGGGCCATGGCCGACCTGCGAGGCAACCGGCGGCGCTGGCTCGCGGCCTTCTTCCTGCCGGGCTCGCTGGCCACGGTGATGCTCTTCACCGCCCTGCCCGGTCGCGTGGCCTGGACCCTCGGCCTCTACCTCGTGGCCTCCATGGGATTCGTCTCGGCCAACATCTTCTACGACGCCTTCCTGCCCATCCTCGCGGGACCACGGGAACGCGACAGGCTCAGCGCCCGCGGATACGCCTGGGGATACCTCGGCGGCGGGCTCGTGTTGCTGGCCGACCTTATCCTCGTACAGAAGCACGCTGCCTTCGGCCTGGAATCGGGCACGGCGGTGCGATTGGCTCTGGCTTCGGCGGGCCTCTGGTGGGGCGGTTTCGGGCTGCTGGCCTGGCGCGGTCTCGAGGAGCCGGAGCAGGAGAAGGTTCCGGTGAAGCAGATCTTCTCCACGGCTGTTCGACGCAGCCTGGGCACCCTGCGCGAGGCCATGGGCTACCGCGACCTCCTGCTCTTCCTGGCCGCCTTCCTGCTCTACAACGACGCCATCCAGACCGTGGTGAAGATGGCCTCCATCTTCGGCGCCGAAGAGATGGGCCTCGGCCGCGGCACCCTCATGGGCGCACTGCTGCTGGTGCAGGCCATCGGCATCTTCGGCGCCCTGACCTTCGGACGCCTGGCGGGCCTCTGGGGCGCGCGCAAGGCCATCCTGCTGAGCCTAGTCATGTGGACGGCTCTGGTGACCTGGGCCTACTTCATCCGCACGGCCACCGAGTTCTGGATACTCGGCGCGGGCGTGGGTCTCTGCCTCGGCGGCAGTCAGGCGCTCAGCCGCAGCCTGTTCAGCAGCTACATCCCCGAAGGACGCAGTGCCGAGTATTACGGCTTCTACTCCATCTTCGCGAAGTTCAGCGCGATCCTTGGGCCCATCCTCTTCGCCTTCATCAATCAGGCGACGGGGTCATCGCGCTGGTCGGTCTTGGCGACCGCGCTGTTCTTCCTCGCTGGGATGATTCTGCTGGCCGCCAGCAAGGAGCCTGGAGCTGCCAGCGACCCGCTACCAGCTACCAGCCAGAAGGAGTAAATACTCACTTACCAAAGCGGATTCTACAAAGATTCTCGGAATAATTCACACATGGTTTGTAGTTCAGGTCCCGGGTGAGGTCCATCGTTTGCCTTTCCCGACCAAAATCCACTAAACTCAATGCCGTGAACAAACCCATCTACATGGACTATCAGGCGACCACGCCGGTGGACCCCCGGGTGCTGGATGCCATGCTGCCCTGGTTCACCGAGCGATTCGGGAACGCCAGCAGCGGCCACAGCTTCGGCTGGATGGCCAAGGAGGCGGTGGACCAGGCCCGTCAGGAAGTGGCCGAGCTCATCGGCGCGGGCAAGCGCGAGATCATCTTCACCAGCGGGGCCACCGAGAGCAACAACCTGGCGATCAAGGGCGTGGCCGAGGCCTACATCAAGAAGGGGCGGCACATCATCTCCTGCCCCACCGAGCACAAGGCCGTGCTCGAGCCCCTCAAGTATCTGATCGTGCACGGCTGGGACGTGACCTGGCTGAAGGTCGATTCCCAGGGAATGATCGATCCGAGCGAACTCGCCAGGGCCCTGCGTGACGATACCGTGCTGGTGAGTCTGGCGGCGGCCAACAACGAGATCGGCGTGATCCATGCTCTGGAGGAGATCGGACGGCTCACGCGCTTGAGAGGCGCACTGTTCCACGTGGACGCGGCCCAGGGCTTCGGCAAGTTCCCCCTGGATGTCGGCGAGATGAACATCGATCTCATGAGCATCTCGGGACACAAGGTCTACGGTCCCAAGGGCGTGGGCGCGCTCTACCTGCGGCGGCGCAATCCACGCGTGCGGCCCACGCCGATCCTGCACGGCGGGGATCAGGAAGAATCGATCCGTTCGGGCACACACGACGTGCCGTCCATCGTCGGCCTGGGCAAGGCGGCGACCCTGGCCGCCGAGGAGATGGATAAGGAGCACGCCTTCCTGCTCGGCCTCCGCGATGGGTTCTGGCAGGGCCTGCAGGAAGCCTTGCCGGACATCCACCTGAACGGACACGCCGACGAACGCCTGGCCGGCAATCTGAACGTGGCTTTCGAGGGCGTCGACGGCGACGCCCTGCGCATGGGCCTGCGCAACCTGGCGGTGTCCAGCGGCAGCGCCTGCACCTTCGCCAGCACCGACCCTTCCCACGTGCTCATGGCCATGGGGCTCGATCCCGAGCTGGCCCAGGCCAGCCTGCGTTTCGGATTCGGACGATTCAGCACGGAAGAGGATTGCGATCGAGCCCTGAAGATGGTAATCGAAGCAGTGCGGAAACTTCGCGGCGCGTCGCAAGATCACGCCGGCCAGACGGCCATCTGATTCCCGCCAAGGAGCACCATGCCCAAGGTCACCTTCCTGCCGGATAATTTCGAGGTGGAGATCGCCGACGGAGGCACCATCCTCGAAGCAGCCGAGAACTTCGACATCCCCCTCAAGCACAACTGCGGCGGAAGTTGCAACTGCGGCACCTGCCACGTGATCGTGGAAGAGGGCGCCGAGTACCTGAACGACATGGATCCCGAAGAGGAGGACACCCTCGACCGCGCCCTCGAGGTGACCAACGAGAGCCGGCTGGCATGCCAGTGCCAGGTTTCAGGCGACGTGGTGGTGACGATTCCGGATACGAGCCGCACCGACTGACCAGCTACTTCAATAGAAGTACTTTCCGATTCATGTGCCCGCGCTGGGGACTGTCAGCCCTGACGAAGTAGACTCCTGAGGACTGCTCTTCGCCCCGGTCGGACCGTCCGTTCCATCGAATCTGAGCCATCCCCTCCACGCCTGTCGAAAGATGTCCCAGGTCGGCAACCCGATGCCCTTGGACATCGAAGACCGAGATGTCCCACTGTTCATTCGGCCCGCTGCTGATCTGGAACACAAGGCTGGCGTTTGCCGGGTTCGGATGCACCGAGAACTCCGGTCCGGGTGCAGAGCTTACTTCGTCTTCGGCGTTCTCGCTTAAAACGATCTCGCTTGGTCCCGCGGCAAGAGCTTCGAAACTGAAGTCAGATACCGACCAGTCTGCCTCCGTCTTGGCGAGTGAAAACTGGGCGTACACTTCACTGCCTCCGTCCTCCGGCACCTCGGCGGACAAGGTCCGCGAAGCCAACAACACTAGCAGACGACCTTCGCCACAACGAATGCTTAGAAGAGTTCCCTCGGCTGAGGAATAGGCATCTTCCGTGCCCGTGAATTGAAGTCCCTGAACATCCGCTTCGACGGCCACTGCGGTGAAGGGCAGATCAGCAGCGCTCCTTAGCGCGAAGCGAATCGACTGCGAGTCTTCCTCCAAGATCTCAAGGCTCCAGGCCCCCGCCATGGCGACCAGCGAGAGCAGGAGCAACTGAACGATTCGAATCGAGTGACTCAAGGTTTTCATGTCGCATCTCCCATCTAGTGGCCATAGTGGTCGAGGAAGGTATCTCGGTCAGCGCTGTCGACGTCCCCGTCATCATCGTAGTCAACCCCTTGAAGGTAGCCGGGGTCGCTCTCAGTCGTACCGTAGTGGGACGAGAAGCTGGCATAGTCGGCGATGTTGACCACGCCATTGTTGTCCAGGTCGACAGTTGTCACGGTAAGGATTTCCCCGATGATTCGAGACAGGTAGGAGGAGTGCATCTTGTACTTACCTGGGGCGCCCTCCGTGGTCACTCGGTCGAGATCGGAATCTAGAACGGTCGCAACAATTTGGACTTTTCCCCAGCCAAGTAAGTGGTCGAACTCTTCTGAATAGATACCACTTGCCACCGTGGCCTTCTCCAGATAGATGAAGTCTTCAGCTCCGGGAAAGAAGATAGCTTCCAGGTCTTCTTGAAGATCCTTGTCGATGGTCAGACTGTCGATCGTCAGAGAATCAAAGGTGAGGGCAGACTGCTCTCCCACTAAGGGTTCCAGGCTGATTGCCTTGGCGAATTCACTTGGATGACCCGAAACCAAGTTTCCGAACTCGTCTCGTATCTCGACTTTGATCTCCAGATCGATATCCGCCTCGCCGGGGCAGATGAAGAGCGAAGTGCTGTCGGGAGACTCCAGAATGGTCCGGGAACTGTCCGGATCGTTGTAGTACATGGCATAAAACAAGTTGAGTCGCCCGTGGCCGAGCTTCTCCGAGCTCCCATCCGAATAGGTCAGGTTTGCATGTACTTTCTGAGCTGAGTTCTGCAGGCGAGCTTTGACGAGGTCCGGCTCCCCGCGGAAGTTGTCAGGATCCCTCGATACCAATAATGCAGCCGCGGCGGCGACCATGGGGGCTGCGTAACTAGTTCCATCGTCCGCCTCATACCCATACTCAATCTCGCAAGTGTCTCCCACAGCAACCGCGAACTCAGCATAGGTGGAGTAGATTTCCTCGCCTGGTGCGGCAATGTCAATCCCTGACTCTCCCGCTGTCGTCTCATAGCAACTGCCATCCCACCATCGGTCATTGTCATTTGTTCCGCCTACAGCAACAGTATGTGGATCAGTGGCGGGAAGCCGCATATCGTAGGTGTTGTGAGTTGTATAGTTACCCCCTGACGCGACAAGCACTATTGAGGAGTCTGCACAATTGGCCAATGCCTCTTGCAGATCATCTGCATGGCCTCCCGTCTCATCTGTTCCCCAAGACATCGAAACGACATCGGGTTTCATACCTGCACAGTATTCCAACGCTTGAATCGAGCGTGTCAGTTTCGGCTGCGTAATACCAATCTTCAAGTACATCACTTTCAGAGAGTCGGTGAATCCTGCGATTCCCGCGATTCCTTCTTCATCGTCAGAATCTGTCTCGGCAGAGATGATCCCTGCGATCCTTGAGCTGTGTGGTTTATAGACATGGGGAAATGGGTTCCCGTCCTCGTAACCAGCAGATACAGGAAAGGTGTCGGTTCCGGCAGGATAGGTACAGTCAAGTCCCGCAAGATCTATATTCACGCCATCTCTTCTTATTGTAAAATCCCACCCTACAACATCGTCCGTAAACCTGGGAAAACCACCGGTCCAATTTTCGTCCCCGTCCTCATCGTCGAGATCATCTTGATCGAACACCCCATAGGGCGGTTGATCCTCAGCGGGATTGAACCACACGTTCTTCCATTTCAAGTCCTTGAGGGCCAAGAGAGAGTCTTGAGGAGGTGCATCGAAAGAAGGCTTGAAGATTCCGCTCACATCAATAAGGGCTACGACCGAGAGGCTTGCAAAATCTGTTGCGCAATAGTTCCAGAAACGGATCCAATCGATGTCACTGTCCTCATCGGTGTTGTTTTTTAGATACCATTGCTCATCGAAATCCCTATCATCAGGTTCGTTAAACTGATGGAAAAGTAAATAGCAGTTAGGATACGATCTCTTTACTCCGTTTCTGGATGCAAGGCTTTGGGTCAAAGAGTCAATTGCGCCCACGGATAGGGTATCCGAATAGACGACAAGCATGCAGTCCTTCAAAAAAGTGCTATGCTCGGACTGTTCGGGCCAAAGAAACTCGAAATCGTCAATGGGCCATTGGTTCAAGAGACTGTCAATGTATGTGTCCCCAGTATCGATGGATTTGCTCTGAAGGCTCACGGAATCGGGTCGACTGAAGTACCGAACAATGATCTCGTCTTGTATCATCTCAGCCGAACTGGACATTGGCATTGTGAGCAGGATGACAGCGACAAGTGCATTGATCAGGAAACTGATTGCGCGTGGATTGTTCATCTTCCCCCTCAAGGCCATCAATGGCCTTATCCCAATGACATCATCAATTGCTGAACCACTTCAGAATGCATATCCGATAAAAAATAGAAACTATTTCACGATGCTATTCATATGATGGTAACTATGCTATAATTAGCTACGCTATTGAAGGAGCCTTGTGGACATGAAGATCATACTGTTTGTAGTTCCTTGTGCCATACTTGTATTGCTAGGTTCTCAGGAATCGCAATCGCAGTCAATCTTCGCAGCTCATCGCGTTCCAGGCGATGAATACTGGTGGGATGGATTTTCTGACTTAGGTATCCCCAACGCTTACATTGGTGAGCTTATTGAATACAATTGTGATCTTATTGTGTGTGGTGATTTTGACTGGGCAGGCAACCTGCCAGTCAGTAACATCGTAAGCTGGAATGGACAAGCTTGGTCCACGTTAGACTCAGGCATTGATAATGATGTCACGTGCTTAACTGTTTATCAGGGAGATCTAATCGCAGGTGGCAACTTTCACTACGCAGGGGGGCAGGAAGCGCGGAGACTCGCTCGATGGGATGGCAGTAGCTGGTCCGCTCAAGGTACGTTTAATGCTACAGTCCACAACTTGTCTGTCTTCCAGGACGAACTTTATGTGTCCGGTGTCTTCGACATGGCGGACAATCGGCCTCTGGGGACACTCGTTCGCTTCGACGGTGAGGAATGGCACTCCATGGGCATTCCCGGCTCCACGCGCTCGGGGGTCATGATTGAATTCAACGGCAAGCTCATCGCCTATTCCGAGTACTTCCCCGGTTTGCTTGCGGAATGGAACGGACAGAGTTGGGATCCTCTCGGACTAGGGGTCAACGATTACGTTGCGGACCTGATCGTCTTCGAGGGAATGCTGTTTGCGGGTGGGAACTTTGACCTGGCCGGAGGACAGCCTGCCAATCTTGTCGCTTGCTGGGACGGCGAGGATTGGAGTCCGGTCGGGAGTGGCATCGACCTATCTTCCCATACTGACGTGAACAGCTTTTCCATCCTTGACGGACAACTCTACGTCTGCGGGGAGTTCTGGACAGCGGCAGGTGTGCCTGTCAATCACATCGCCCTGTGGAACGGCGCTTTCTGGGCGCCGCTGGGCTCGGGGCTCAGCTACCGGGCTCGGGCTTCCGAAGTCTTTCAAGGCGCTCTCTATGTCGGCGGCGATTTTGAGTACGCGGGGGGGCATCCCAGCGAAAGCATTGCTCGCTGGGATCCTTCACCGGGCACGGCCGTCGATCAGCTCCCACTTGTGACGGCGGCCAATCTCCATGCCTTTCCGAATCCCTTCAATCCTTCGACCACTATCATGTTCGCCCTTCCCGAACCTCAATACGTGACCCTCAGCATTCACGACAGCTCGGGAAGATGTTTGATCAACTTGATCGACGAGTTACTTCCAGCCGGAACCCATACTCGCATGTGGAACGGATATGATGGAGCGGGATTGCCTCTCCCGAGCGGTATCTACTTCGCCGCAGTAAAAGGTCAGGGCTTTTCGGATGTTACGAAGCTAGTGCTTCTCAAGTAGTGCTCGAACACGTATTCGCTTCTATCTACTTCAACATGACTAGCTTGGTGGTCGCCGTGCGATTGGGTGCGGCGATTTGGCACAGGTAGACGCCGCTGGGCAGCGAGCGGCCCGCGTCGTCGCGGCCGTCCCATACGATCTCGTGTTCGCCGGCGTCGAGGATTGTACCCGGGTACAATTCCCGAACGAGGCGGCCGGCTGCATCGTAGATCGCCAGTTCCACGCGCCCGGCTTCGGCCAGGCTGAAGGCGACCGTCGTGCGCGGGTTGAAGGGGTTCGGCCAGGCGGCGAGTCGAGGTGCAAAGCTCGGCGCATCCACCGCGACCGGACTGAGTAGATAGCTCATCCAGATGTCCCAGGGCAGGTTGCCGGGGCACTGGGTGGCCGTGCCCGGCATGTCGTTGTGCCCCTGAATGCCGGGCATCGAGCGCAGGAGCGGAATGCCGTACTCGCTGCAGAGCACGTGGGCCATGAGCGTCGAGGCTTCGAGCATGGGCTGGCTGTTCCACTGGTCCGGATCGCTCACCGTGGCCTCGTGCTCTACGCCGATGCTGCGGCTGTTGTTGTAGGGATAGCCCGCGGCGCCGCAGTGCCAGGCCGTGTCGGCCAGGTAGACCACCTGGGTGATCTCGCCATCGTAGTTTCGAATCACGAAGTGCGCGCTCACTTGCGCGTCGCAATTGTGGAACCAGGCGATGGCCCCCGCATAGGTGCCCACGCCGATCCAGTGGTTCACCCAGGTGTCGACCACGTGGTTGCGTCCGTCGGTATGATTGCAGGGCGTGTAGTTGGGAATGGCGGGAGGATACTCCCAGGAACGATCGTGCTCGGGAGCCGCGGGGACCTGCAACTCCGAATGCGCATCGAGCCGCAGCCTTTCACCCCAGAGCGTGGTCGAGCTCGATCCATCACGCAACACTTGGAAGTAGCGTCGCGCCTGCATGGCTTCCAGTTCGCCACTTCCCAAGGCGCTGAGGCGAGCGGCCGCATCGAACCAGTCGGCGAGTTCGAATTCCGCGCGATCGATACCGGCATGCTCCGCAAGCAGGGCCGCCGCTCCGCGGATATTCTGCCGCGCGTCATCTTTGAGAACCTGCGGGGTCGTGTTCAGCAATCGCGCGGCGTCGTGCAGGGTGCGCTCGTAGTCGTTGTCCACCAGGTGCATGATGCCCCAGCCCTGGTCGATGGATGGCCCTATCTGCGTCCAGTTGCTCTCCACTCGGCCGATGGCCATGAGCAGCTCGGCCGGCACGCCGAACTCCGCGGCGGCCTCCTCGAAGTAGCCTCGCAGGGTCGCGAGATCCGGATGGGGCCGGGAGAGATAGTCCTGCCACAGATCGATGTGCGCGCCGCAAGCATGCTGGGCCGGGTCCACTCGCCCTGCCACGGCCTTCACCACCTCGCGATGATCCCCGACAAGGAATCGCTCCGCCGAGGAATTCGACGGAGCGAGTAGAATTATCGATGCGAGCAGCAAGTTGCGAAGCATGGTCATCTTCCTGACGGGCAGCTGGCAGCTATTTCAGCATCACCATTTTCCCGGAATCCGAACCCGTGGGCGTGTCGATCTTGTAGAGATAGACGCCGCCCGGCAGGGTGCGGTCGCGAGCGTCCCGACCGTCCCAGACCAGCTCCACGGGACCGGCGCCCACGAAGTCGTCAGCGAGCACGCGCAGCTCTCGTCCCCGAACATCGAAGACGCGCACATTGAGGTAGCCGTCCACGGGCATCTCGAAACGAAGGGTCGTCTTCGGGTTGAAGGGATTGGGGAAGTTGCCGAGGGCCGCGAAGGCGGGCGTCTCGGGCAGACCGGTCACGGTGTGGCCGTCCATGTCGAAGCTGGCGTTGTCCACCGTCACGATGGTGAAGTCGTAGGGATCGGCCATGCTGCCGGTGAAGGTGCCGGCGAGCCCGTTCTCGTCCACCTCGGTGAAGGTGATCGAACCGCTGGTGCTGAAGAACTTGTGGGTGGCCTCCAGGGTGTCGAGCCAGCCCGCGATGTCGCCGTCGGGAATCTCGAACTCGCCCACGTCGTCGAAGAATCCGAAGATGGTCATGTAATTGGATGTATCCACCGAATAGGTGCCCGGCAGGATCTCGCTGCCGGCGGTACGGGTGAACACCGCGGCCACGTCCACCGTCTCATCCGGATTGAGCACCGCGCCATAGCCCCAGACCGTCAGGGTGTCGGAGATGGTCTCCATGCGGCCGCCCACGCTCTCGGTCTGTCCCTCGGCCCAACCGTTGATGGGATCGAGAATCTCGCCCGTGGCGTCGAAGGTTCCGTTGTAGCTCCCCCAGGGCCACTGCTCATAGTCGAAGTGATAGCTGCCCTGGTAGTACTCCACGAGCACCTGATCCTGGGCGAAGGCCGGCAGGCTGAAGACAAGACTGGTCAGGATAAGGAAATACGCGCCCTTGCGAAGCATAGCTACCTCTCTTTGGATTGGATGTCGGAAGGTCCAGTATAGCAGATATCCGCTAGTCTATCGAGATTTTTAGCCCGACTTGGCGGCGCTCTTCTTCTTGAATTCCGCGGCCACCAGATCGACTTCCCTCAGCATGTTCGAGAAGGAAGGCCTGGGAATGCCCGCCAGCTCGGCGGCCTTTCCAACCCGGCCCTTGCTCTTCTCTAGCAGATGCCCCAGGAAACGTCGCTTGAAGTCGCGCTCGACGATCTTCTTCGCCCGCTTGTAGTTCTGCGGAAGATTGTGCGCCTCCATGCCTCCCAGATGGAAATCGGCCAGGGCCAGTTTCCCGCCCTGGGCGCGCAGCACGGCCATCTCCACCGAGCGTCTCAGCTCGAGCAGCTGGCCCTTCCAATTGTGACGCAGGAGGAAGCGCTCCACTTCCGGATCCACGTCGCGGACGGGCATGCGGAATCGCTCGCCGTAGTGACGCAGGTATGCCCGGAAGAGCGAGGGGATGTCCTCGCGGCGTTCTCCGAGGGTCGGCACGCGAATGCGTGTGCCTTCCAGTTTCTTCAGCAGTTCCGAGTTGAATTCGCCACTGCGCACCTTGGCTTCCAGGTCTTCGGAGCTCGTCGCAAGCAGTCGCAGCGGACCGTCGAGCTGGGCGACCAGCGCGCGCTGGCAGGCCATGTTGAGCTGGCCGATCTCCTCGAGAATCAGGGAGCCATCCTTGGCTTTTTCAACCAGACCCTGTCTCAGGGGACCCTGGTCCGTCGAACGCGGACCGAACAACAGTAAACCGCAATCCTCCTCGCCGAGACCCTGTGGATCGAAGAGCACGAGCACGCGTTCGGCGCGCGGGGACAGCATGTGGACGAGGCGAGCGAGTCGATGTTTGGAAGTTCCCGGCTGCCCTTCGAAGAGGACGTGATCCTCGCCGTGAGAAGCGTCGCGAATGCCGTCGCGCAATTGTTCGACGGCGTCGCTGCCCCCGGCGAGGTCGAGGTCAAGCCACGGGGTATGGAGGTCTCGGCCTTCCAAGAGGAGAAGGCGTCGATGAAGATCTCGCATGATCCCTCCCAGGTTTTATGGGGAGCCCGAGCCCAGAAGGATTATAGGTCAGGTTCACGAAAAATTACCAATAAAAGAAAAACTGACATCTTCGATAAAGTCCTAGTTTTAAAGGATTTCAAGATTTTAAACGGTGTTTACCGGGTCTCGCACAGGTGGGCCAGGTGCCCTTCGGGACTTCGATGCAGGATGAGCACCGCCGAGGCGTCGCCAGTAAGTCGTAGTCGGCCACGCAACTCCTCCGGCGCCATGGGGAAGCCACGCTTCTTCAGCACCAGCTCGCCGATCTTCCGGCGGTCCAGGGCCTCCTGCACCCGCGAAAGGCTGAAGGGGAAGCTCTCCAGCCGCCGATAGCTGCGCAGGAAGGGGCTGTTCAGTTCAAGGTCGGAGCTCAGGTAGGCGATCTGCTCGGCCAGGAGCCAGAGCTCGTGGCCATGGGCGAAGTCGTTCAGAAGATCGGCGCGAATGAGAGCGGCGTCCGGTTCGTGGATGAACTCCCCTGGCGCTTCCACCGGCGGTGACGCCTGGCCCGGTTCGCCCTCGTAGCGGTGGGTTAGGAAGTCATCCAGCTCGCCCTCGAGCACCGTGGCCGCGGCCCGCGCCCGGTCGATGTCGCCTCCCCAGAGGGCCGCCTCGCGAAGCTCTCCTTTCCAGGAGACCAGCTCCAGTTCGTAGTCCTGCCGCTCGAGGCCGGCCAGTGGGCCTGCGGTATCGCTCAGCGCTTCATGGGACAGGTCCAGGGCCGGTCCCCACTTGATGCACCAGGCCCTGGCCCTGCGAAGCAAGGGACCCAGGGAAGAGGGAGCTGGCGAGAAATCGGCGGCACGGCCGTAGCGCCCGGCCCGTCCGGATCCGCCGGGTCGGCGACCCCCTTCGCGGCGGGCGGGATCCGCGAAGAGCGCTTCATGTTCGGGGGGAGCATCGGCCGGATACTCGCCGAGCAGGGTCTCCGCCTCGAGTCCCAGGACTTGCAGATTCGCCTGGGCCATGGCCAGGGCCAGGGGGTCCCGCTCCATGCCCAGCGCCTGGGCGCCGGCCAGGGCCATCCGGCTCAGGTCGCCCCCCGCGCCGCAACCCAGGTCGAGCACCCGGCCCTCAGGCGCCAGGCGACGGGCCCGGTGGAGGGCCGGCGGATGGGCGCTGGCCTGTTCCAGCAGCTCGGGGGTGAAGAAGAGCTCGCCCGCCCGGGGAAACTTGGCCGCGGCCCTGAGCCGGGCCTCGCCCACGCGCAGGGCCAGGCGCGCCAGTTCGGCGCTGTGATCCCGGCGCAGCCGCTGCACGAAGGCCGGGCGGGTCCAGTCCTTCGGATCGGTCTCGCCGAGAGCTGCGAGCAGGCCCCCGCCTTCGGGACTTCTCAGTTGGTCGAGTAGGGCGGCGTCATCCTGCTTCAAGCAAACTCCTTTATCTCGCCGGTGGCCTGCACTATCATAGCGCAGATCATGCGCCGATTCCCCCACTCATATGTCTGGATGATCCTCCCCATCCTCGCGGCCCTGGCGGCCGGATGCAGCCTGCAGGTGGAAGACCTGCCGGTGAACGAGCGTCCCGTGCTGGGCGACATCGTGGTGACGCCGGAAGAGGTCGTGCCGCTGGATACCCTCAGCCTCTACATCAGCGCCAACGATCCGGAAGGGGACGATCTCGGCTTCAGCTGGAGCGCCGCAGGACTGGGCAGCTGGGTGGACGACGTGGCCAACGACTCCCTCGTCAGCTGGGTGGCTCCCAGCAGCCTGGTGGGCGTGGATTCGGTGATCTTCACCGTGAACGTCTTCGACTACGACACGCAGAATCCCGTGCAGGCCCGCAAGGCCCTGCCCGTGGAAGAACGATTCGGCGAGCTCATCGTCACCGTGCGCGATCTGGACGGCAACCTTCTGGATGTGGACTCCCTGGCCGTCCTCGGGGTCGACACGCTCATCGCCGATCCGCCCTCCAGCGTCTTCCACTTCGAGACCGTGCCATGGGGAATCCAGTCGGCTCTGGCCTTCCAGAGCGAGACCCACTACGGCGCCGGCGACCTCTTCGAGGGATACCCCCAGGCCGACACCATCTGGCCGGGGGAGATCAGCGAGATGGATCTGCGCATGGCCCCCCGCAGCCTCTGCGTCATTCCCGGCGTGGTGGGCGATGGCCTCGGCGATCAATACATGGATACGGTGCAGGAAGGCATCGACTGGTGCGAGTCCGAAGGCCTGGACACGCTCTACCTGCGCCAGCGCGACTACTTCCTCACGGCTCAAAACACGCCCCAGGGCAGCGCGGCCATGGTCCTCGATGAGCGCGATCTCTACCTCGCCCCCTATCCCGGCGAGGGGCCGCTCTGGCTCAACGTGAGCGCGGACCGCAACGAGATCGGCTTCTACCTGGCCGGTCGAAGCGACGATTGCCTCATCGAGGGCATCGCGATAGTCGGCGCGGCCGATGCCGGCGCCCTCCTCGACGCATCCGGCGCCACCTTCCGCGGCTGCCGATTCGCCGGCGGCGCGGGCAAGGGTGTGCATAGCGTCGAGGGCGCGGGGCAGATCCTGCGCCTGGAGTCATGCGAAATCAGCGGCGGCGACTACGGCATACGGCTTGAAGGAGGAACACTGGAGGCGGACTTCTGCCTCATCGAGGGTGCGAACTGGTATGGCATCCACGTTCTGGAAGGTGGCGGCTCCCTTTCGAACATGACCCTGGTCGACCACGTCATCGCGGCCCTCTATACCGAGAGTGGACTGCCGCTGACCCTGGAACGGTCCATCCTCGCGGGCAATCTCAGGGGATGCTTCACAGCCTGGGGCCTGCCGCCCGGACTCAGCTGCACCCTGTTCTGGGACAACGAGGAAAACCTCCACGGCGTGCCGGGCAACGACTACATCGAGGAGGATCCGCTCTTCTGCGATTCCGATGCGGGCGACTGGCGCGTGGACGCCGCGAGCCCCGCCCTGGGCGCGGCCTGCGGCGACATGGGCGCCTTCGGCGACTGCGACTCCGAGGGATCTCCCTTCCAGGAGGACCGTTGATGCGCGCGCTGCTGCTCTTGCTGCTGCTGCCCGCCCTCGCGGCCGCGGACTATGTGGACCCCTACGGCCTGCCTTCGGGCAGCGCCTCCCTCGCCCTGGCCAGCCAGGCGGACATCGCCGGCGGGGCGAACGTGGAGGCCTTCGATTTCGCCGCGGCCCAGGTGCTCGACGCGCCCTACCAGGATCATGTTGGCGAGGGCCTCGCGGACCTACTCTTCTACGAGCTGCATCCGGACTCGGCCGATCACTACCTGCGCGCCCCCGAGGGTGACGACGGTTTCGACCGCGCCCTCATCGCGCATCTGGGGCCCTTGGATTTGACCGAGATTCATCACATGGAGGATGCGGACCTGTCCGTCACCGTGCCCGCGGTGGATGGCGATGCCTACGTGATGGTTCAGATCCGGGCCGAGGCCCAGCCGGAGACCACCGCGGTGAAGTTTCGACTCACGAACCTGTCGGAGACGCAGGCCGACTTCGATTGGGCCTGGCAGCCCAACGGCTCGGACTACTTCGTGCCCAGCGCCAGCGAAGCCATGAGCTTCGGCCGGCTCAAGGCCCTCTGGTAGCCCCTACCAGGTCATGTTCTCCAGGTGTTTGACCAGCCGGTTCATGGTGGGGAATTTCTTCAGGATGAGCGTGCGCTTCAATCCGCAGACGATCTCCTTCACCGCTGCGGGCTGTCGGGAATAGAGTCGCCGACCTCCCAGGGCATCATAGAAGATGCGGATGGCGTCCAGCACGTCGGTGCGTCGGTTCTCGGCCTTGCTGTCATCCAGATGGAACAGGTCGAGCAGCTTCAGTTCGAAGCTCAGGCCGCTTCGACTCACGATGACGTTCTCGGGGTGAAGGTCGCCGTGGTACTCCCCGGCCCGATGGATCTCGGCCATGCCCTTGGCCAATGCGTGGAGCAGGTGAAGACCCTCGAAGGGGCGTACCCGCCGTCCCGGTTGGCGCGCGAGAAACTCGCTGAGCAGATCGCCCTCGACGTACTCGGAGATGAGCGCGGTAATGGGCGTGCGCCGGAAGGTGATGGTCTCCTCGGTGTGATACTGGATGGGCAGTGCGCAGTGCCGCAGCCGGTGCAGCTTGCGTGCGTAGAGCCTCGCCGTCTTGCCGCCGGGATTGCGCTCGGGAAAGAAGAACTTCGCGGCCCGCTCGATCTTCGTGCCCCTCTCGACGACGCGATAGACCTCGCCCTCCCATCCGCCGCCCAATAGGCCGACGATGGCGTACTTGCGCGCGATCAGTCTTCCCGTGTGGAAGTCGAAGGACTCGATCTTGGGCGGCACCGGCTCAGTTTCCCTTTCCGAAGAAGTACTGAGCAATAAAGCCAGCCAGGGGCGGGAAAACCAGTACCGAAGCGAAGCGGATGAGCGTGAGGCGCCATCCCAGGATGCCCACCTCCATGGGCAACCGGCCCACGGCCCAGAGAGACCATCCCGTGAGAAAGGCCACCATGGTGCCCACGCCGGCGCCCGAGCGCATGAGCCCGGCGGCGATGGGCAGGCTGACATAGGGGCCGCCCGGTGCGAGCCCGCCGGCCACCGAGCCCAGCAGGATGCCCCGCCAGCCGGAAGACTCTCCCACCCAGCGGGAGATGAGCTCCTGGGGCAGAAGCGTCTGGATCATGCCTGCCACTATGAAGGCGAAGATGAGCAGGGGGATGATCTGCCAGAGCATCGTGCCGGCGGCGCGCAACCCGGCGACGGACTCGCCCTGGCCGCGGGACCATCCCAGTGCGAGCAGGCCGACGGCCAGAGCGCCCATGACGAGGGTGGGTACGAGCATGCGCATGGAGACGCCTCCTCTCCCGGACAAACTAGCATGAAGTTCTCGGAAAGAGAAGTCGTCGGGCTACTTGCGCAGGAGCTTGAAGGCGTGGTCGCCCGATCCGGTGGCGAAGTACTGGAGGATCCACATCATGGCCAGGGACTCCAGATACTTCGATGCCTCGATACCCCCCAGGTCGATGACGGGCCATCCGAATTCCTCGAGAAGCTGGATCACGGTGACCTTGGCGGAAGCGTCGTTGCCGCAGATGAACATGTCGGGAGGGCCGCCGGGGAAATCGGGGGCGACCATGTGAGGATTACCGACGATGTTGAAAGCCTTCACCACGAGGGATTCCGGCAACCAGGCCTGAATCTGTTCACCAGCGGAGGGGCCACCGTTGGTGTCGAGTTTGGGCGGCATGCCGCCAGAAAAATCCAGAGGATTGGTGGCGTCCAACACCGGCTTGCCGGCGAGGTTGTCGGGATCGGCAAGTTGCACGGCGTTTTAGGTGCCTGTCCAGAGGGTGGCCAGCACGGCCACGTCGCAGAACTCCGCGGTCTCGGCGAAGGTTCCCGTGGAAATCCTACCACCGGTCTTCTCGAGCCAGTTGCGAACCTTCTCTTGGTGAGGATCGCGGGTGCCCAACATCACCTCATAGCCCCGGTCCGCGAAACCCGCACCGATTACCTGCCCCACCTCGCCGCTGCCCAGGATGCCGATTTTCATGAGCCACTCCTTCGGGATTGAATCATGCTCACACTAGTAATACAAAGCCCGAGAAAATCAACATTGGATAGGAGTAATTCCATAGGATATCAAGACTTGCAGGTTTGAATCGCAGGAGCTCGACATCGCCGAATGGTTATTTCCACCTTACCGCGCTGGGTGGGCGAATAGTTCCGCGAGACTTGAATTCGTTATTAGCGGAGGTGACCGTAATAGCGCTCGAAATCGTCCTGGTAACTCTGACAGCCCCTATTGAACTGCACCACATCGAAGTCGCGCCAGATCGGATTCATCGCCATCGAGCGCGCCTCCTCCACGTTCCCCTTGTGGATCCATGCCTCGATGTAGGTGACCGGCTCGAACTCGCTGATCGGTTTCCGATAGATCCAGCCGTCGGCGAAATCGGCCATGCAGAATCCTTCGTGACCGTGCATGTAGACGGCATCCTCGATGGGCAGGTGCGCGAGGGGCGAGGCCGCGGTTTCGAAGCCCACGGGGAAGGGCCCATCGTCACGGGCGAGCATGAAGGCGTCCAGCCGTCCGCCGGCCGGATGCACCATGGCGTCCTGATAGCCTGCCGCTCCGTGCCAGGGCGCGTGGAGATAGACGGTGACCGCGCGAGCGCCCAAGGCCTCGCGAAGCACGTAGCCCATACGCAGCCGGCTCTCGCCGGCGAACTCGCCCTTCTCCACTTTCGGCTGACGGAATCCGGTGAAGGCGTGATTGATGCCGGAGTAGACGAGCACCTTCTCGCCCCTTCGAACCTCGGCCAGCACCGCCTCGGCCCAGTCGGCCTCGGTCTGGTTTCCCAGAACCTTTTCCCAGATCCTATCGTCACTCCAATCGGCCTCGCTCTTGAAGTGGCTGTAGTCGAGGGTGTTGTTCACGCCGATCAGTCGCAGCGGATATCCATCGCGATTCACGCGCCAGGCGGCCTTCAGGACATCGAGATACTCGCAATAGCCCCAGGGCATGAACATGCGGAACTGGATTTCGCGGGCCAGGTCCTCGTTCCACTCCGACGAGCTCAGCAGGGAGTCGATGCGCGCCTGATCGGTCCGTCGTGCAAACTCCGTGGCGAAGACCTTCACATCGGCCTCATGCAGGCGTCCGAGCAGTTCCTGAACGAAGAGCGGATCGTGCTTGATGGTGTGCTGTTCACCGAGCACCACCACATCGTGCTTGTGGAAGAGTCCGAGTACGAACTCCGCGGGAGGCTTGCCGTACTCGGCGAACCAGTCCTCGAGTTCGGCCTGAAGCTCCGCCGAGATGGCCGGAGGGTCCTTCTTCTCCGCGCCACCACAGGCACTCAGGGCGAGGATCGCGAGCAAGCATGGGATCCACTTCATCATCGTCTCCCCTCCGGTTCTTTCGACACTAGGATTTCACGATCGAGTAGCAGTGGCAGTCACGCGGAGTCTCATCAACATCGGGATGGAGGTTTCCGCCCTCGCGGTTCGCGGCGCTCTCGCGCAGGTAGGCGCGGAGATCTTCGATCTCGGTGTAGGGAGGCCAGATCAGGTAGCGGGTCACTTCGGAATCGCCGGCGTAGGCGCGGAAGATGGCCTCGGCATCATCCACTTTCGGAGGCCGCAGATAGAGGCTATCGGTTCGGAACTCGGCGGGCGGACGGTTCATGTCATCCTCCCGCCAGGTATCCAGCGAGACCGTCGAGAAAGAGCTGCACCGCCAGCGCGATGAGCACCATGCCCATGAGTCGTTCCAGGGCCACGAGCCCCCGGCGGGAGAGAACCTTGTAGAGGAAGGTCGAGCTGAAGAGGATCACGAAGACCGTCGCCCAGGCCAGGAAGGCGGCCAGCAGGAGCTGCGACAGATTCCCCTCGGCTCCGGTGGAGAAAAGCAGCAGCACTGCCAATAGCGATGGGCCGGCGATGAGCGGAATGGCCAGGGGCACCAGGAAGGGTTCGCCCTCGAGTTCGTCCTGGGTCTGTCCTTGTCGAGTGGGGAAGACCATGCGCAGGGCGATTAGGAAGAGGATGATTCCCCCCGCGATGCTCACCGACTGCTGGCGCAGGCCCAGGAAGCTCATCACCGCACTACCGCCGAAAACCGCGGCGACGATGACCCCCAGAGCCAGGAACAGCTCCCGCACCAGAACCTTGCGACGACGGGCTTCGGGAATCCGTTCGAGGATGGGCAGGAAGACGGGAATATTCCCGAAGGGATCCATGATGAGAAGTAGGGTCACGAAGATGGAAAGGGTATCCATGCTCTACTCCCAGTAGTCGTCCATGATCTCCAGGGCCCACTTCGGCTCGCGCAGGGGGCCGCGAGGGGCGAAGCCGCTCATGTGCGGCTTGATGTCGAGCACCGGACTGCCGTCGATGGCATCGAGACCTTCCACGGTCAGGTTCGCGCCTTCGACCTCGACGAGCCTGCAGATCGACACGCCGAGACGATTGGGCCTGTCCTTGCCCCGCTGGGCGAAGATACCCACCTTCGGCCAGGCCTCGTTCTCCCTCGGATGTCTGGCGCCCCGCTCCTCGCGGTCGGGATCCGCCGCATGGAAATGGAATACCACGAGTATGTGCGAGAACTCGTCGAGGCCAGCAAAAGATTCCGCGTCGAATCGATCGGCATCCAGCTCGATGCGCGCACGGACCTGCCCCCACTGGTAGTCGGAGGCCTTCGTCTTGCCACCGCGCACGGTTCCGATGGGACTCACTTCGATCGACACGGCACTCCCTTCAGATAGTTATCAACGGGTAATCGCAATGCTCCAGGCGACGACCCAGACGAGAACATAGAGGTCGAGCAGCATGGCCAGGGTCAGGCGTGGTCGGAGCTCCTTCGCCAAGGGCAGATCGCCGGCGATCAGCTTGATCCCTATCCAGATCGAATAGAGCTGCAAAGGAGGCAGCAGAATTCCCCAGCCTGCCGCGAGCAATGCGCGGTGTACCTGCTTCGCCTGGTGTTCGGAGGGAATTCGTTCGGCATCTGCCTTTTCAATAGAGTTCAAGCTTGCGAGAATCTCCCTGGCCGTTGCCAGGTCTTTCTCCGCCACCTGCACCTTGATTCCGCCGACGGCCTGCCCGAGGTGCCAGGCCATGTTCACAGTCTCCTCGTCGGCGATAAACGCCGTCAGGCCCTGTCCTTCAAGCAGGCCCTTCAACATGTATGCTTCCTGTGCCCTGTCGAAACGAGCCAAGGTCTGCAGGCTCTCCACCACACCCTCCCGTTGAACACGTGTACAATCTACAAGCCATCTCCAGCCCGGCGCTCCGATTCCTTGCGGACGGTCCAGCCCTGACGGTCGCAGTGCTCCAGCAGCGGCACCGATACCTTGCGGCTGATGTCGAAGTGCCCGCCGATCTCACCCACCGTGAGAACTTCGCTGCTCTCGAAGAGCTTGCGAAGGCCGGCACGGAAGCTTCCCAGCGCTTCGACGTGAATCAAGAAGTCGCCGTCGATGCGCACCAGGGACCCGCGCCCGACGAGGTAGTCCACCAGGTCCCCGGCGATGGCCGCATCGAGATCCGAGATCAGGCCGTGGGCCTTGAGTCCCGCGGACTTCCAGGTCGACTCGGCCCTTTCCACGGCATCGAGCATGGCCTCGTTGGGGGCAGGATCATCCGACGAAACGCGCACGCCCTCGCCGCGCAGTCGCAGGCGGCCGGTGCTCTCGAGGTGCTCGAGCATCTTCTGGAAACTTGCCTGGGGCAGTTCGGGCGCCAGGGCGCTCCTCAGCGACTCGCGTGCCGGTCCCCAAGCCAGGGGCCGCGCGTCATGATGTTCTCCGGCCACGCGGGAGATCTCGCCGGACAGTCGCGCGACGTTGTCGGCATGGAAGAGCGACTTGCCCAGGCGGAGCAGCTTGCCCTCATCCAGCATCTTCTTCACGACTTCCACGTCGCCGTACTTGTCGGCGAGGGCCATGGCGTCCTTCTCGGCGAGACCGGCCATGCCGGCCTCAAGGCTCGCACGCTCGAGGATCTCTTCGGGATCCCCCGCCTCGCGCAGTCGCACGGCCTCCAGGTCGGTCTCGCGACCGTGGCGGCGCTTGGGCGCCTCCGCCTCGATGACCGTAGCGCCGGCCACCGTGCGCATGGGCGAATAGAAGCGCAGGATGATGCGATCCCCCGGCGCCGCCACCGCCTCCTCCTCGAGGCGCGCCTGGGCCAGGGCCTCGCCGCCCGGCGGCAACTCCTCGCGATCGAGCAGAATGAGACGCCCGAGCACCTCCTGGGTACCGAAATGGAAACGGATGCGCGCGCGCTGCTTCAGGGGACGACCCAAGGACGGCAGGGCCTTCACGCGCAGGGTCATCATGTGGGAGGAGCTGAAACGTCCCGGCGTGGCCAGCACCTCGCCGCGGATGAGTTCGTCGTGCTTCACGCCGTGCAGGGCCACGGCCGTGCGTTGCCCGGCGATGGCCTCCTGCACCGATTCCTCGTGCACCTGAAGTTCGCGGACGCGCACCGGGATTCCCCGCGGCAGCAGTTCAAGCTGATCGCCCACGCGCAGATGTCCGCTCCAGCTGGTACCCGTGACCACCGTGCCCATGCCCTTGATGGTGAAGACACGGTCGATGGGCATGCGATAGCTTCCATGGCTGTCACGCTGGGGAAGTTCGGCGGCGACCTTGGCGAGCGTGTCGCGCAGTTCGTCCACGCCCTCGCCGGTTTCGGCCGACACCAGGATGACCGGCGCGCCGGCCAGACTCGTGTCTTCCAGATACTCGACGATCTCCTCGGCGGCCAGTTCGGCAAGTTCCCGCTCCACGAGGTCGACCTTGTTCATGGCCACCACCGCGCGGTCCACGCCGAGCAGGTCGAGCACCTCCACGTGCTCGCGGGTCTGGGGCATGACGCCCTCGTCGGCGGCCACCACGAGCATGGCCATGTCCATGCCACCGGCTCCGGCCACCATGGTCCGAACGAACTTCTCGTGGCCGGGAACGTCCACGATGCCGGCGTGAACGTCACCGAGGATCAGGCTGGCGAAGCCCAGCTCGATGGATATGCCCCTCGCCTGCTCCTCCTTGAGCCGATCGGTGTTGATTCCGGTGAGCCGGCCGATGAGGCGGGTCTTGCCGTGGTCCACGTGCCCGGCGCTGCCGATGATCAGATGCTTCAAGCGGGCTCCTCTTCACGCAGGATTCGCGCGCCGAGAGCATTCATGCGCTCCTCGATGCGTTCGTACCCACGATCGATGTGATAGATGCGGCTCACGGTGGTCCGCCCTTCCGCGGCGCAGGCCGCCAGCACCAGGGCCGAACTCGCGCGGATGTCCGTGGCCATCACCGGCGCGCCCTGCAGGCGCTCCACGCCGGTGACCACGGCCACATTGCCGTCCAGGCGGATCTTGGCGCCGAGTCTCCGCAGCTCGGCCACGTGGGTGAATCGGTCCAGGTAGATGGTCTCGGTGAGCGTGCTCACGCCCGCCGAACGCGCGCAGGCGGCCATGACCTGGGCCTGCATGTCGGTGGGGAAGCCGGGATAGGGCGCGGTGACCACTTCCACCGGATTCATGGGCCTGCGGCCGTCCACGCGAATGAAGTCCTCGCCCACTTCCATGTCGAGGCCGCCGGCCCTGAAGACTTCGAGCAAAGCGCTCTGATGATCGGGAATGCAGCCGGTCACCGTGATCTCGCCTCCGGTGGCGGGCGCGGCGGTGAGGAAGGTGCCCACCTCGATGCGGTCCGGCGGCACGTCGAAGTTCAAGGGCTCGAGGGAATCCACACCGTCGACCAACAGGGTCGAGGTGCCGACGCCCTCGATCTTCGCTCCCATGCGGATGAGGCCCTCGGCGAGGCTGGTCACGTCGGGTTCGCGGGCGGCATTGCGCAGCACCGAACGACCCTCGGCGAGTACCGCGGCCATGAGCACGTTCTCGGTGGCGCCCACGCTGGAAATGCGGAAGCTGATCTCGGCGCCCTTGAGCCGTCCGCCGTCGGGCCAGCGGGCGTCGATGTATCCGTGGTCCAGTTCGATCTTCGCGCTGAGGCGTTCGAGGCCCTCCAGGTGGAGGTCCACCGGTCGCGGTCCCCAGGCGCAGCCTCCGGGCATGCTGACCCGGGCTTCGCCGAAGCGGGCCAGGAGGGGACCGAGCACGGTGATGGACGCGCGCATGGTCTTCACCAGCTCGTAGGGCGCCTCGCGTTGGGGCACTTCCGTGGCGTCGATGCGCAGGGTGTGCCCTTCGCGCTCGCATTTCGCGCCGAGGGTCTCGAGCACCCGGATCAGGGTGCGCGTGTCGCGAAGGTCGGGAACATTGCGGAGTTCGCTCACGCCGGGGGCCAGGAGCGCCGCGCACATGAGAGGCAGTGCCGTGTTTTTCGAACCACCTGGCTCCACGTTGCCGCGCAGGGCCACCGGTCCTTCGATCATGAATCGTTCCATGGAATCTCCTCCGACTCAGACTAACAAGTTCGAAGGAGCAACGCGAGGATCAAGCGAGGGTTCCGCGGGCGCTCAGACCTCGAGGATGGGAAGGCCCAGCCAGTCCAGGGCCTTTTCGGTCGTGGAGAACACGGCGGATTCACGGCAGGGCGTCTGTTTCCGGAAGATCAGGATCATGGCGGTCGCCCTGGGATCGGCGACAAGATAGGCGGTCCTTCCCTTGCCGCCCGAGAAGGTCTCATCGAAGGCACCCTTGAGACTGGGCAGGTCCTCCGGCCGCAGCTTGATCGTGCAGCGGCGCATGTCCAACAGATTGACCATGTCGGCGCTGAAGCGAGGGTCCTCCCTCAAGCGCTGAAGTGCGGCGAGGAGCCCCTCGGCGGTGACATCCCCTTCGATAACTTCTCGAATGAGACCGATTTCGGGAACGAAGGAGAATTGATAGACCATGAGCCTCTCCGGAGCGGGATGGATGACACCTCGACAGTACCGCCATCCCCGGGAATGAGCAAGATTCATTCTTGCTTGGCGAGAAATTCGCCCCTAAAAGGCACAATTTAAGCTGTTGAATTAGAATGGGTTAAGCGGATTCCGCCAGAGGCAGGCGAATTCGGAAGGTGGAGCCGACCCCCTCCTCGCTGGACAATTCCATCCCACCGCCGAAACGTTCCACCAGATCCTTCACGCCGGCCAGGCCCACGCCCGTGCCCGAGATTTCGCTGCTCTTGGCGTTGGAGGCCCGGAAGAACTCGCCGAACATCTTCGGAATGTCCTTCTCGGGGATGCCCATGCCCGTGTCGCTCACTTCCATAAGTATGCCCTCATCGTCCACGCTCAGGCGAAGGCCCACCCTCCCCTGCTCCGTGTACTTGACGGCATTGGACAGCAGATTCGAGACGACCAGGTCGAAGCCCTGCTCGTCGAAGCGCAGGGGAACCTCGTCGCCGGGCATCTCGATGATGACCTTCAGGCCCTTGGCCTCGGCCTGCTCGCGGTAGTTCTCCAGGCCCGCGAGCACCTTCTCCCGAGCATCGAAGATGGAGATCTGCCCCATGGGATCGCCCGCCCCGATGCGCGAGTGCTGAAGGATGTCCTCCACCATTCCCAGCAGGCGGTCCATGCGACCCTCGATCTTCTCCAGGGCGGCGACGACATCGGGCTTGTCCTTGTTGAGGAAGCGCTGGGATCCGGCCAGCATCTTGGCTCCCGCCGCCGGCGACTTGAGCTCGTGCACCAGCACGCGCATGAACTTGGCCTTCTCCTTCTTGAGGGTCTTCATGCTCGCCAGTTCCTGATAGAGCCTTGCATGATAGAGGGAGTAGGCGATGAGCTGGGCCAGGCTTTCCAGGGGCGGCAGATCGGATTCGCCGAACTGTCCGCCGCGCCGGTTGATCACCTGTACGACGCCGTGGACCTGTCCCTGGTACATGGCGGGGGCGCAGAGCACGTCGCGGGTGCGGAAGTCGTTGATCTCGTCCCAGGAGCGATCGAATCGCAGCTTGGAATCGATGGCGGACAGGTTTCCGTAGGCGTCGGGAATGGCGAAGGAGCGCTGGCTGACCGCGCAGAAGCCGGCCAGGGAATCCTCGCGGATGGGCACCCGGATCGTTCGGGCCACGTTGCCGATGACCGCGGCGGATTCCAGCTCCTGGGTTTCGGGCAGCACCAGGTAGATGGTGGCGCGCTCGGCGTCGAGGGCCTGCTGCACGACTTCGGCCGACCGACTGAGAAGGGTGGGAATCTCGACCTCGCCGATCATGCGATCGTAGAGTTCGAGGAGCCTGGGACTGAGAATCAGATCCCTCGGATCCAACTTCATGACGGAGCCTCTGCCTTCAAATCCCGGAGTCACTGTCGCCTCCCTTGTCGCTCACAAGTCCTGGCGCTGACGAATCTTGCCTGGGTGAGCCATGTCAGCCAGCAACATTATACGATATCCGGGCCGGAAATAGGAGCATAAGGCGAGTTGAGGCCGACTAGCGCAGCAGTGTGATCTTGCGGGAACTGCGCCCCTCGGCGGATTCTGAAAGTAAAGCCCCGCCGATAACCGGCGGGGCAATATCAACAACTAGTCGCGAGTTAGAACTTGCACTTTCGCCCACAGACCTTGGCTTGGGTCGAGTGCTTCAAGTTGGGCACAGTCGGCCTGATCCTCGCCAATTGTCCCCAGAATCAGCGTCGGATCCTCGATTCCACTCGCCAGGCAGTGTCTCAGCATCGCCGTGAGATCCAGGTAGAGATCTTCCGGCGCTTCTCCGAAGCCCATTTCCGAGACGAATCCCGTCTTTCTGGCGGGGACTATCGGAACACCGTCTTCTAGGTGTGCAACCTGAACTGAGAAGAAATCCTCCTCGCATCCTGAGCTTCGTTGTGCCCGAACCGCCAGACTTGCTTTGACGAAGCTCTCCTCCGTGACCTGCTCAGGCAATTCAAACACGAAGCCTGGATAGGTCTTCGCCTCTATAGATACCGTCAGGACTTCTTGAAGTGTGATTTCGATCTCGATCGTTTCAGCCTGGCCCCGGACCGGAAGGCTCAGAGCGATCAGGACAAGCAGCAGATTCCTTTTCATGACTGACCTCCTTTAGTGGACCAGGACCAGTTTGGCGTTCTCGACCGTGCTACCCGTTCTCAGAGACAGGAGATAGACTCCGGAGCCTGCATGGCCCCCTGTGTCCATCCTGCCTGACCACTCGATCTCGTGTTGCCGCCCATCGCATTCACCCTCGAACAGAGTCGCGACTCGGCGGCCTGCGATATCGAAGATCGCGAGTTCACAAGACACCTCGCCTGCGGGAAGTGTGAACTTGATCGTGCAGCTAGGATTGAAGGGATTCGGAAAGGCACTAAGCCCACTGGCTTGCGCGTACCCACCCGGTGCGATCAGGAAGTCGGGCCCTCCTGACCCAGTAGGACAATCCGTGTGGTACTCTTGCCAATAGTCCACATTGCCATAGAAATCGCTCGGATCCGGATTCTGCTCGTACCAGTAGTTGA